>JBAXLG010000030.1:0-26650 GCA_037134935.1 Chlorobiaceae bacterium
CGCCACTAAACTGCAGCAATTACCTGCATCAATTGGTCAGTTGTCCCAGTTGAAGTCTCTTGACCTTTCCGCCACTAAACTGCAGCAATTACCTGCATCAATTGGTCAGTTGTCCCAGTTGAAGCATCTTAACCTTTCCAGTACAAAACTACAAAAGTTACCTAAGTTTATAAAACAATTAAAAAACATTGAAGAACTTTATCTGCATGGTCTTGAAGCACTGAATATTCCTCAGGAAATATTAGGCCCAACATGGGATGACGTTCATCAAAGGAATGCTCAAGCAGCTAATCCAGCTTCAATACTTGACTATTATTTTCGACTCCGTTCAGGTCAACGACCGCTCAATGAAGCCAAACTAATCCTGGTTGGAAGAGGCGGGGTTGGCAAGAGCTCATTAGTGAAACAGTTGCTCTTCAGGCAATTTGATAAAGATGAAAAAAAGACTGAAGGCATTGCCATTTCGGAGTGGCTGCTACCCTTGCATAATTCAGAAAACATTCGCTTGAACCTATGGGATTTCGGCGGCCAGGAGATCATGCACGCCACGCACCAGTTTTTTCTTACACAGCGAAGTCTTTACTTGCTCGTGCTGGAAGGTCGTCAGGGTGCTGAAGATGCCGATGCGGAATACTGGCTGAAACTTATCGAGAGTTTCGGAACTGAGAATGATGGAAATAGCGCTCCGGTTATCGTTGTACTGAACAAATCCTCACTGAATCCGTTTGCTTTGAACCAGAGGGCGCTTAGGCAAAAATATCCGTTTATCAAGGGTTTTATTACTACAGATTGTGAAACAGGTTTTGGGATTATGACGTTACATGCTGCCATAGCAGAGCAGATTGACAGGTTACCCTATCTTCGAGCTGCTTTTCCTTCAAGCTGGTTCTCCATCAAAGAGAAACTGGCTTCAATGGCTGATAATTTCATCTCTTTTGATCAGTACAGAGCGTTGTGCACAGAGTGTGGGGAAAAGGACGCTGAGAGTCAGGAAGATCTTGCAACACATATGCACAACCTTGGTGTTGCGTTGAATTACAAGGATGATCCCCGATTACGTGATACCCATGTCCTTAATCCCCGCTGGGTGACAAATGGGGTTTACGATATTCTTAACGACAAGTTTTTGCTGAAGCGGAATGGAGAGCTCCGCTTGGATGATCTTGGGCGCATGCTGGATAAAAAGAGATATCCAAGACACATGCACCGTTTTTTAATGGATTTAATGAAGAAGTTTGAGTTGTGTTTTACTTTTACCGATGACGATACCCATTATTTGATTCCCGAGTTGCTCGACAAGCAGGAACCGGAAGAAGCGGCTGACTTTGACCGTTCTGAATCTCTGAATTTTGAATATCGATATTCGGTTTTGCCGGAAGGACTTCTTCCGCGATTTATTGTGCGTACCCATGCGCTGAGCGAGGGGCAACCGCGATGGCGTACCGGGGTGATTCTATCATTTGAAGGAAATCGGGCACTGATCAAAGCCGATCTACAGGATAAACGTGTATTCATATCAGTGAATGGGCATGGAGAAAGTCGTCGCCGATTGCTTGCCGTTATCCGTTCAGATTTTGAGCGTATTCATACCCAGATCAGCAAACTAAGTCCAAATGAAATGGTGCCAATTCCAGGAACTCCTGATATGTCAGTTATGTATTCAAAATTGCTGACGTTCGAGAAAGATCATATCATAGAGTTCCCTGAAGCATATAATGGAAAAAGTATTACACTTAATGTCAAGGAACTGTTGAATGGTGTTGACCTGTCCGGTACAAGAAATAAAAGACAGCTCCCAACAGATCAGCCAAAAGTGAGGCTGTTCTATTCTTACTCACATAAAGATGAATATTACAGGAACAAGCTTGAGACGCATCTGAAAATTCTGGAGCGTACAGGAAAAATTTCTTCATGGCATGACCGGAATATTGACGCTGGTGATGATGGGACATCAACCATTGATGAAAACCTTGAACGGGCAGATATCATCTTGCTTATTGTAAGTGCTGATTTCATCGCATCAGATTATTGCTGGGAAAAGGAAATGGCGCGGGCTCTCGAACGTGGTAAAGCTGGTGAAGCAACTGTAATTCCAATAATTGTGAGGGATGTTAATTGGAAGGGGGCTCCTTTTGCTGAGTTGCAGGCTTTACCTAAAGACGCAAAAGCAGTTAAACTTTGGGAAAATGAAGATTCAGCATGGAAAAATGTATCTGAAGGTATTGAGAAAATTGTAGATAAACTTTTAAGGAAGCGATTTCCTTTTTCGATATAACAATGGCAGGGTAACCTATAAGACTGAAAAGTGGATACAAACTTGCACATCAGTTCAACACGTAGGACTTTTTATGCTAAACATTACAGAGATCATCAAACTATAAAAAGGGAAAAGCTGTTTAAACAAATCAATTGCTTTTAACAATTTGCCAAGAAATGACAGCAATGATCACAATGAGTCGCAAGGTATTATTAACAGGATTTGTACTGTTCCTGCTCAGTTCGTGCACATCGACACGAACACCTGATTATGGAGGTATTTCACCCGAAGAAGCATACCGGTTGGGAAAAATCAAGAACACTCCTTATATGATCAATGGAAAAGTTTATGAGCCCATGAGCTATGAAGAAGCTCTTGCATACGAAGAGGTTGGAACAGCTTCGTGGTACGGAAAGGAAACCCTTGACCAGCATAACGGGCAGCCGACAGCATACGGCGAGATTTTTGACCCGTCAAGACCGAGTGCGGCGCATAAGTATCTCCCTTTACCGGCTGTTGTACGGGTCACTAATCTTGAGACCAAAGCATCAATTGTTGTCCGAGTCAACGACAGAGGGCCCTTTGTTGATGACCGGGTTATTGACTTGAGTGCGGCAGCGGCAAAAAAACTTGGCTTTTTTGAAAAGGGTACAGCCAAAGTTAAAATAGAGTCCATCCGCCGCTAAGGGATGAGGTTATTTTTTCATAACCGAAGCGTCTTCCATAAATTTTTTAAGCCCCAGATCTGTCAACGGATGATTGACGAGCTGGCGAATAACACTGAATGGTATAGTGGCAATATCTGCACCAAGCATGGCTGAATCAACTACATGCTGTGGGTGGCGAATGCTTGCAACAATTATCTCAGTCATATAGCCGTAGTTGTCGTAAATGGTTGCAATCTGCTCCACAAGTGCCATGCCGGCTGTGCTGATATCGTCCAGCCGTCCTACAAAAGGGCTTACATAGTTTGCTCCTGCCTTGGCGGCAAGCAGTGCCTGGTTCGGTGAAAACACAAGGGTTGCATTGGTACTGATTCCCTGTTCTGAAAAGTGTTTGATAGCCTGAAGACCAGCAATGGTCAGCGGACATTTGATCACCACATTTTCATGAATTGCTGCAAGATCTTCTCCTTCGGCAATCATCTCTTTTGCCGTGAGCATTGTTACTTCGGCACTTACCGGGCCATCGACAATATTGCATATTGCGGCGATATGGTCTTTAAACTTCTGATAGGTAAAAGTCTCCGGGTCCGCAACGATTTTTGCGATGAGCGATGGATTGGTGGTTACACCATCAAGCACGCCAAGTTCCTTGGCGGCATGAATTTCATCAAGATCTGCCGTATCAATAAAAAATTTCATGGTAGTTCCTCAGTCGTTTATTTGTTGACGATCAAGCAGAGCGTTGAAGTTTTTAGCCTTGCGCCCTTCCCAGTTGCGTTTGTGGTAGGCATAACCGGCTATGAGCGGCAGGGCAATGGTTGCTTCGGCAAAGACCATCTGCTCATAAACGGTATCAACCTTGCCCCATGAGCTTGCTTCCTTGAGCGTTGAGCCGGACAACGCACCATCACGTTCATCAGCTACAGTAATCTGGACTGCGTACGTGTGCATGGAGACGTTTTCGTAACCGAGTACTTCCGCCGCAACAACAATATCCTGTGTGAAGTTTTTTGGTACGCCGCCACCAATCATAAAAATACCGGTTTTGTCGTTCGCGATCTTTATTCTGGTCAGTTCACGAAAATCCTTTACTGAATCAATGGCAACATAACTGTCGGGATTGTTCCACTGATGATGCACCAGTCCGAATCCTGCCGAGCAGTCCGAAAAGGCTGGGCAGAAAATCGGTACACCTTTTTCATAGGCTTTATAGACAACAGAGTTCTTGTTGTGGTTGTTTGCTTCGATGTATCTGGCCATTTCCACAATGAATTCGCGTGAAGAATAGCTTCCCGTCTGCATGGAGTTGGCTATAATCGCTGTTGTATCATCACATACCCTTAAGTCATCCTCATCAATATACGTGTCGTAAATGCGGTCAATACTCATTTCGCGAAGAATGGCATCGTCAATAAAGGGAGAACCCTTGTAATGACTGAATCCAAGAGCTTCAAAAAAGTCTTGATCGACAATGTTGGCTCCAGTGGACACAATAACGTCGATCATATTATTGTCGATCATGTCGATAATGACCTGTTTCAATCCTGCACTGATCAGCGAACCGGCGAGGGTTAAAATAACTGCGCACTCTTTATCCTGCTGCATAAGATCAACAATCGAAGCAGCTCGGGACAGATTCCTTGCCTGAAAAGCCGTTTCGCTCATCTGGTCAATCAGAGGCACAATATTAAGCTGCTTGATATCAATATGCCTGACCGGCGTGCTCAGTAAATCTTCTTTTCTGATTCCTGATTCCATTTTCAACTCCTGACCTGTTAAAAGTGGGTAAATAAAAAAAGAGAGTAAGCTTACTATATCACACACTCATATTACCGGATGCTGCTTCCTTCCGGATCTGACATGGTTGGGTAACTGAATGTTGTATAGGACTTACTCTCCTAATATATCGGTTTTCGAATTCTTATTTTGTATCAAGAAATCGAAACGAGTTGTGCAATATAGCGCAAGGAAAATAAAAAACAAACAAAGGCCTTTTATCTTTCTTTCAACTGTTATAACTTCTTGGGCATTTTTTTCTTAATTAAAAACATGATCCTGCGTGAAACAACCGTATTTGCTTATGGGTGATGCGGAAACAATAATCTTATGGCAACACTGCGAATATTAAGCGGGATGCGGCCCACCGGCAAGCTCCATCTTGGTCATTATACCGGAGCACTTGAAACCTGGATTGAACAACAAAATTTGATTGCCAAAAATGGCTCAAGAGTCTATGAAACATATTTTCTGATTGCAGATTATCACAATCTGACAACTTCTCTTGAAACCTCTGATATTTATGCGCATACGCTTGACATGCTGATTGACTGGCTGGCAGTTGGTGTTGATCCCGAAAAAAGCCCTGTTTTCCGTCAGTCAAAGATTAAGGAGCATGCAGAGCTGTTTCTGCTTTTTGCCATGCTGATTACGGCTGCGCGTCTCGAAAGAAACCCTACCTTGAAGGAGCAGGTGCGTGACCTGAATATGGATTCGCTGATTTACGGCCATTTGGGTTATCCTGTTTTGCAGGCGGCAGATATTCTTCTTTACAAAGGGAACGTTGTTCCTGTGGGAGAAGATCAGCTTCCCCATCTGGAAATCACCAGAGAAATTGCGCGCAGATTCAATAATCTTTATCAGCACCCGCTTATAGGAAGTGTATTCCCTGAACCTGCCCCAAAAATTACAAAATTTTCGCGACTTCTGGGTCTTGACGGAAAGACAAAAATGTCCAAATCTCTCGGTAATACCATTCTGCTTGCAGATAGTGCAGATGAGGTTCAGAGAAAAATGCGAACAGCTCTAACCGATACCCAAAAAATCAGAAAAAACGATCCGGGACACCCAGAAACTTGTACGGTATTCAGTTACCACCAGAAATTCGCTTCATTGGAACAATTTCGCCAGATAGAGGCGGATTGTCGAGCTGGTTCGCTTGGTTGTGTGGACTGCAAGAAACTGTGTGCCGCTAATATTTCGAAAGAGCTGGAGCCGTTTATTGAAAAACGTCATTATTATGAAACGCATATGGATATGGTAAAGCAAATTCTTCGTGAAGGTGAGATAAAGGCCGGGGTTATTGCCAGCCAGACCATGCATGAAGTACAAATGGCCATGAAACTTGGTTAAACCCACCTGTAATCCAAATGTTAAACGACAAGAGATACGCTTTTATTTTTGATATGGATGGGGTATTGACCGACAACATGCGATTTCATGCAGATTCTTGGGTTGAACTGTTCAGGGATTTTGGTCTTGAAGGACTGGATGCTAACCGGTATCTTGTCGAAACTGCAGGAATGAAAGGTCTGGATGTTCTGCGTTACTTCCTAGACCCGCAGATCAGTGAATCAGAAGCTGACCGACTTACTGAGCTCAAGGATTTCCTTTACAGGATCATGTCACGTGAACTCATCAAACCTATGCCTGGTCTTGAATCGTTTCTTGACAAAGCGACAGCAAAAAATGTTTTACTTGGTATAGGCACTGGTGCGGGGCAAAAAAATATCGATTATGTGCTCGGACTACTTAATCTTTCGAAAAAATTCCAGGCGGTCGTCAATCCTTTTCAGGTGATGCGGGGCAAACCACATCCTGATATCTTTTTGCGGGTCGCAGAGCTTCTTGAAGTACCTCCTTCGGCATGCATTGTTTTTGAGGATGCCCTTCCAGGTGTTGAAGCTGCACGAAGCGCCAACATGAAATGTGTTGCTGTGACCACGACAAACCAGCCTGAGGCGTTTAGTGATTTCGATAATGTTGTCCAGATCATTCACGATTTCGTGCAGCTTTGTCCTGATGAACTCTGTAAAACACTCCATACGCGTTAACAAAATCATTAATTATCAACGAATCACATGCATGATTTTTTTCTGCCTCTCATAGAGAGAGCACTCTCTGGAGCAGGTATTGTTACCGATAGTCCGATCCTGCTTGAAAAGCCTGTAGATAAAAAGTTTGGTGACTTTTCAACAAACATAGCTTTTCTTGCCGCAAAAGAGAGCAAAAGAAACCCGAGAGAATTGGCTCAGGAAATTATTCAGCATTTGGTTTTTCCGTCAAATACCGTAGAAAAAGTAGCTGTTGCAGGACCAGGTTTCATCAATTTTTATCTCACATCGGTTTTTATCATGCAGGCGGTCGAAAAAATACTGCATAAGGGGGATGAGTATGGTAAAGGGGATAAGGGCAAGGGGCAAAAAGCTATTGTGGAATATGTAAGCGCTAACCCGACAGGACCGCTGACTATTGGTCGTGGAAGAGGAGGAGTTTTAGGCGACTGTATTGCTAATCTCCTTGAAACACAAGGCTATGAGGTCACTCGGGAATACTATTTCAACAATGCTGGTCGTCAAATGCAAATTCTCGGAGAATCAGTAAGGCTTCGTTATCTGCAACTCTGCGGCAAAGAGATAGCCTTTCCTGCGACCCATTACCAAGGAGAGTATATAAAAGAAATTGCGGAATGGTTTTTCAACGATCATGAAAAAGCCTTTGTGGAAACCAATGAAATAGAAACCTTCAAAAGTACGGCAGAAAGCATCATTTTTACATCAATCCAGGCTACACTTGAAAGACTTGGCATCAGGTATGACTCTTTCTTTAATGAACATACGCTTTATATACCCGATAAATTTGGTATAAGCGCTAATCAAAGAGTAATTGATGCGCTGAAAGAAAAAAGATTTATTGCGGAATACGATGGTGCAACCTGGTTTATGACTACCAAGCTCGGACAGGAAAAAGACAAGGTACTTATTAAATCCTCAGGTGAGCCGAGTTATCGGCTACCAGATATTGCTTATCATATCACTAAATTTGACCGTTTTTTTGATCGGATCGTCAATGTTTTTGGTGCTGATCACATTGATGAATACCCTGATGTGATAGAAGCTCTGAAAATTCTTGGTAAAGATACAAGCCGTATCCAGATAGCCATTAATCAGTTTGTTACGACAACTGTTGATGGACAGACTCTTAAAATGTCAACCAGAAAAGGTAATGCTGATCTGCTGGATGATCTTATTGATGATGTTGGGGCTGATGCCACAAGGCTGTTTTTCATCATGCGCAGCAAAGATTCTCACTTGAACTTCGATGTGGAGCTTGCAAAAAAACAGTCCAAGGATAATCCGGTTTTTTATTTGCAATACGCCCATGCAAGAATTTGCAGTCTTCTGCGTTTGGCTAAACAATCTTCCGGTTTCGACCCTGCTAGTAGGCAGACACTCTCCTATCAGCTGCAGCTGCTCACTTCTCCCGTTGAATTACAGCTTGCATTGGCCTTACTTGACTATCCTTATATTGTAAAAGCAAGCCTGCGTATGCTTGAGCCACAAAAAATGGTCGAATATCTACACTCTCTGGCAGAACTTTTTCACCGATTTTACCAGGAATGTCCTATTATTAAGGTTGAAACCGATATATCGAGCGCACGACTATTTCTTTCTTTGGCTACTCGTCAAGTATTGCGTAATGGGTTCAGGATTCTCGGTGTTTCTGCGCCTGAGACAATGTAGGTAGTGCTGGCAACTGGTAAAGTCCATGCTGCATAATGTAATGATGCACTGAGAGTGGTACAAACTTTTTTATAGATTGACCTGATGCAACAAGTTCCCTTATAGTTGTAGACGAAACGGGATAGGAGAAATCGATAAATCTAATAGTCTCATTACTCTGCGGGATAATAGATTGGGGTACATGAACAATGGATGATGCTCTTCCAAATACCACGATGTTACAAAGTAAATAAAGTTGCTCATAATCTTTCCATGAGTTAAATGTTCTGAAACTGTCCTCACCAATAAGAAGAGTCAGACGGTTGTGTGGGTAAATGGAATGAATATACTGCAAGAGATCAACAGTATAAGAAGATTGCCGTTTTCGGACTTCCCAGCAACTGACCTCACTGCAACACCCTGTAAGATTTATTTCTGAAGAAAGCAAACCGGCCATACGCTTCCGGTGTTCATCGTCAGCATATCTTTTGTGCTTAAAAGGATTGTTTGAGACAGATACAATGAACCTGTCGATGTTAAGCAGCTCTCTTGCAAAAAGGCATAGAGCAAGATGGCCGTTGTGTGGTGGATCAAAGGTTCCTCCGAAAACTGCCAGATGCACAAAAGCCTCCGTTCAGATGTGTTTTAAATTTTGCATTATTTTTTCCCTGACCCCAGCCATCTCTTTCTCTTTTGCTGGATAAAGCTGCAAATACTGCTCAATCGCCTGTGCTGCGTCAAACCACTTTTTCCTTTTTATAAGTACGTCGATTTTTCCGTTCCATGACTGATGAACATATCCTGTATCGGAATAGTGCTTTATAAGCTCGTCATAAAAGATCGTTGCTGCTTTATACTTGCCAAGTTGAACATACTGGTGAGCAATTGAAAATTCATTTTTAGCCAATTTATCTCTTAACCGAGGAATCGCCTTTGATGCATACTGAATGCTATCAAGCCGAGATAGTTGCGCTAATGCCTTGTTGTAGTTCTCTTTATACGAAGGGTTATCAGGATTGACCTTAAGAAGTTCCCTATATGTCTTGACTTCACCTGAAATTCTCAAAGAATCTGTTACAGGAAAAAGATCAAGATACGCAGCGAATTGTTCTATGGCTTTTATTGTAAAATGCTGATCAAGTTTATAATGCGGAGAAAGTTTCTCATTGGTTTTCGCAAGCATAAACTGCGTACTTGTTGCAAACGGCGTTGAGGGAATTTGTTGCAGCAACCGAGAATATATGTCCAAAGCAAGCAGGTATTGCCCCGAATTATAATAGGCCTGTCCGAGCAGGAACAGCACTTTATCCTCAAGTGCTGTTCCTCGAGAAGTAAAAATCAGTGACTCAAGCGTTATCGCTGCATTAGAGTAATCCTTTTTATCGTAGAGCTTCACTGCTTTTGCATACCCTTCATTGATGAGGGTTGTTGCAGTAGTTGCTGGCTTGGTAGACGAACACCCTGATAGCAGAAATGTGTCTGTAGCAAAGAGCACCAGCAGTAATGCACATAAAAACAATCTTGTCAACGACATAGAGTAACTCCATTATCCATTTTTATTGAAAATCAAAATCTTATAATACAAAACATCAAAAAAATGACACATCCATTAACACTTTTTGCAATCATATTTTAAACCTGAGCTTTAACTTATGAATGAAGAGTGTAAAAAATGGATTTATTGGAAAAGAGTGTTTTAATATGAGTTGCCGTTTATTTTGAATATCCAGCTATTCACCTGTATGCATAACATTAGTTATTCTTTGATAATGAGTTAGCTTAAACGCCCCACAAGAAATGCCTCCGTAATAAAAGGTTAGACAGTAAACATATAAACTGGTAAATCATCAAAGAAATACCAAAACCTTTGAAAAAGATGTCAGCAAAATGCTGAAAAATTTCGGAATGGATTACAGAATGACTTGTTTCTGAATGCTTATAATAGCATCAAGTTGTTCATTTTCGATACAAAGGAACGTCGTCGGTATCTTATTTGCATTTACACCAAATAGAGATAAACAGAGCAGATACAAACATAAAGAATCTAATCTATACTGATAATGTAAATTATTGCGGAAGCTTGATAATAAAAGCGGCAACTACAAAATATTGGTGGAGCTTAGGGGAGTCGAACCCCTGACCTTCTCATTGCGAACGAGACGCTCTACCAACTGAGCTAAAGCCCCCTTTTTGCTCTAAATAATACAAATTTTCACTGATAAAAAAAGCCTGCTCAAACGCAGGCAATTTACTTATTAATAAAAAGTATACCGCTTACTTATGCTATTACCTCCGAAATCAGGGTATGTTTAAGCATTTGAAGCTGATGACTTACACTGCCATCAAAAATGGTATCGCCAATTTTGACAGCAACACCAGCAATCAATTCCTTATTAACCACCATAGTTGGCCGGATTGTTTTACCTGTCGACAGCTTAAGTCGGTTAACAAGTTCCGATACCTGATCATCAGAAAGCTCTACAGCACTGGTAACATCAACATTGAGTACCCCTCTTTTTTCGTCAAGAAGAATTTGAAACTCATCAATGATTTCCGGAAGAAGACCTGCACGTTTTTTTTTAGCGGTAAGTGTCAGAAAAATGTGCATTTGTTTACCAACGACATTTTTGAACACCTCCTCAAGAATGTGCTTTTTCTTATCTACGTTAATCAGCGGGCTTCTCAAAGCATGAACCAAGTCACGGGAGTTAGCGAGAATCTCCCTGATCTGCTTGAGCTCTTCGATAACCTGATCAAGAAAATGACCTTCTTCAGCAGCTGAAAGAAGAGCAGATGCATATCTACGGCTGGCAATTAAACTTGACATGTCGTAAGCGTTTTCAGTTACGTTTTGTAGAAAGATCCTGAATCATACTGTCAACTATCTGTTTTTGCAGATCAAAATTAAGGCTTGTCCTGATAATTTTCTCGGCTCCCCTGACAGCAAGATCGGCAACTTCAGTTTTCAGCTCATTGAGTGCGCGGCGTTTTTCCTGTTCAATTTCATCTTTTGCCGTTCTGATCATTTTTTGTGCTTCTGCTTGCGCTTTTTCTGACATATCAGCGCGAAGTTTATCAGCAAAATCTTTCGCTTCGCGAATAATCCTGTCAGATTCAATATCTGCTTTGGAAATCATATCCTTGTGTTTACGAAGAATAGCCTCAGATTCATCCTTTGCCTGATGAGCACGGTCAATGGATGACTGAATGCCCTTTTCTCTTTCTTCCAAAGCTGAAATAATTGGACCCCATGCAACCTTTTTCAGAATAAGCAGCACAAGCAAAAATGTCAAAGCAGTCCAAAAAATAAGGCCGGGATTCGGGCTCAAAAGACTGCCGGCAAGAAGTATAATTCCCGACGTAAGCATGAACAATATTTCCTTTAACGGGTTAATAAAACCCAATTGCGATCTGGGGAAATCAGGCGCAATTGGGATATCTTTTGTATCGCCTCTTCAAACAATTCAATGTTATTTAAGAGCAAGAAGTACACATATAACTTCTCCGAATAGAGCAACACCTTCAATAAGAGCAGCAGCAATAATCATGGTAGTACGGATTTCCGAAGTTGCTTCCGGCTGACGAGCTGTGCCCTCTGCAGCTGCGGCTGCAATATTTCCAATACCAAGAGCTGCACCAATAACAGCCAAACCAGCACCCAGAGCGGCACCTAAATGACCCAAACTTTCCATCTTGTAGTTACCTCCGTTTATTTGTTGTAAGTATTATAAGTTTTTCGCTAAAGAGTAATCAGCACGGTTAAAACAGTTCAGTAAGAAATATAAAGTACTACTTATTTATCAATAATCCTGAATATCATATATCAATGATGGACCATAGTAGCCTCATGTTCATCATGCCCTTCATGCGCTGTTGCAAGACCGATAAAAAGAGCGGAAAGCATAGTAAAGATAAAGGCCTGTAAAAAAGCTACAAACAACTCTAACAGATAGATAAAAATTGCAAACGGAACGGAAACTGCTGCAGCAACAACATAGCTTTTCAAAATAAAACTTATAAATATAAGACTGAGAATGACAATGTGGCCAGCGGTCATGTTTGCAAACAATCGGACTGTGAGTGCAAATGGTTTGGTGAAAAGTCCGATGACTTCAATGGGTATCATGATGATCCATAGTGCCCAATGTGTTCCAACCGTAAGGTGTGCAAGGTATCCTTTGAGTCCATGTGCCTTTAGAGAGGCAATCTGGGTAATGAAGAAAGTGAAGATTGCCAGAGTAAGCGTAACATTAATGTTGGCTGTAGCAGTTGCTCCGTAAGGAATAAGACCTAAAAGATTACAGAGCAGAATAAAAAAGAACACTGTCAGTAAGTATGGAAGATGTTTCTCATATCCATGACCAATGTTAGTTTTTGCAACGTCAAGCCGTATGAATTCCACAAGAGCTTCCATAGCATTGGCAATACCTTTTGGTGCCTGGCGAGCAGTGACTGCTTTGTATTTACCCCCTACTACGGAGAAGATAACGAGAACCAGCGCAGCAGCAATCCAAAGCATCACCACATGCTTGGTGATAGAAATATCAAAACCACCCACAACAATCTTGGGTAATTCTATTTCGCCAAAAGGTTCAAAGGCGAGAACATTTGTATCAAGAATATGATGCATGATAACTTCACCAGCACTCTCTTCTTCATGAGCAGCTACAGCAGCAGGCTCATGAATTTGCTTACCGTTCATTCCCGCAATGGTAGTATGAGATATGGGAGCTGCCTGCTCAATTGATTCAGCAGCAAAACTGTTAACACTCAGCAGAAAGGATGCGAAAACCGCAATTACTTTGAAAAAAGTCTTCGGCTGGATGATGTTAAACCTTTTCATGTAATATTCTTTTTCTGTTTGTTTTTCTTTTGATACCCAAGAATCTCAACAATCAAATAGATACAATAAAAAGCAAAAAATGAAAAAACAAAGTCGTCCACCGCCACCAAATGCCTAAATATAATAACGAAAACAAGAGTCATTAGAATAAGCAATCTAGCAGCCAAGCCACCGAACACTGCAATGGTGAACACCTGCGATGTCTTATCAAATGCGTATTCAAATATAAGATAACCTGCGACAGCATTTGCTGTAGCCATTACCCAAGCAATAAATATAGACTTATAATCAACACCTATAGGTGGTAATAATGAAAAAATAACCCACCATAAAAAGAGCGATAATATACATAACTTTATCAGAAAATCAAGTGAAGGCCTCATAGCAGGATTTTGTTTCTATTGCTTATTCGCAGACCGGACGACATTAATTAGGATCAGCGACATACCAACCATGCCGATCATAACCCCAAAAAGAAGTAAAAAAGGAGAACTTCCTAATTGACTATCCGCCCAATATCCCAGAAATACAAAAAAAGCAAAACTTGCCGCAATTTGCAGGCCTAAGCCTATATAATCAGATAACGCCCGAACTGAACGACCAAACTGATCTGGAAACCTTTCATCATCAAGTTTCTTAATCATTCATCACGCTCGTACTCAAATTTTTGATGGATAAAAAACGAGACTATCATTAGTATTTTTAATTACATGAAAGATAAAACTATTTACAAAGTAATGAATTTTTATCGAAATTTTTCAACAATTGACATAACAACAATACGTTAATACTGCGCTCCCAGTATTGCATAAAACGTCAATTGAAGGTCAAATATGTTTTAGGAAATCAGGATGCCTGTCAACTGTGCTGCATTTGTCAAGCCCTCTTGATTCAGCGTAAAGGCTTCCAATACAACAAACAAGCGTCTCATGTGTTCGTCCCTAAGCCTAAAGTCATTTCTTCAAATCTGGTTCGGCCATGTTTACTATCGTTGTCAATAATCTTTTCATGATTATAATACATTGTTTTACTTTAAATTAATTGAAATATCAAAGTCGGAATTGTGCTTAGATGACTTGTTCAGAGTCTCCCTAGAAGCCATTTTTTTCCCTGAGTTTTTGCTGTAAAAAAAGTTCAAGATTATTAACCATCGCCTTCATGGTAAACTCACGGTTTACCCTATCATATCCTGCCTCGCCAAATTTTTGGAGTAAGTCACTATTATCAATGAGGGCAGTTATTGCATCAGCAATAGCTTGCGGACTTTTTGGGGGAACAATAAGACCTGTTTTACTATCAATAATTAGTTCACGGGCACCATTTACATCGGTAGCAATAACCGGTTTTTTCATGGCCATAGCTTCCATGACCACATTCGGCATACCTTCAAAAAGTGAAGCAAGCACAAATAGATCACATCCTTTGAGGTAAGGAAAAATATCTTTAGTAAAACCCAGAAAGATGAAAGCATGGTCAAGACCTTTTGAAGAAACCAGCTTCTTAAGTTCATTTTCGAGCTTTCCTTCACCAGAAACAGCAAAAACAAGGTCGTCTCTTGTTTTTTTCAACAACGAAGCTGCCTCGATAAGAAAAGTAAACCCTTTCTGCTCAGAAAGTCTCCCTGCGCTATAAATGATTTTTTTACCCGGAAATCGCTCTGAAAAATTATAGGGTGTGACCTGTTCAGGAATTTCAACCCCATTATAGATAACATTAACAAATTGATTGTCGAACCAACCGTAACCAGCATATGCCTCCTTAATAGTGGTGCTATTGGTAATTACACCGTCAGTAAGTTTGGTTAGCGCGAGTTTGTGTGTCCATTTTTTCCCACAAAGCCTAATACCATGCCGAGCAAGAACAACTGGTTTTTTTATCAGACGGGCAGCAAGACCTGCTACCCGTACATCCTTGTTGAGATTGCAGATCAGAATGTCAATATCATGCTTTTTCAGCCATGCCGCAATGTTTATGGTGCCAAATAGGCTGATATCACTATGTATTTCAAAAACGGCTGTATTGATGCCTCTTGACGTTGCATACTCAAGAATTTTTGAGTTTTTTTTACTTCCAAGTACTACAACATGACCTCGTTTTACCAACCCTTTGGCTGCATTAACCATCCATTTTTCGCCACCACCGAACTTGTCACGCCCAATGGAATTAATAAAGAGAATATTCATAAAATATGCGGCCAGGGATTTTTCTGTATTTTCCGAATATTGTTGAAATAGCAATATTTATTGAAATGTATGTAGCATATCATCACGTTTCCTTCTTTTTACAAAAGAATTATTTCAGCAACTGTTTTTGTAACGCAGCTGCTACGGATGCAACATCTATGTCACTTACCTGCGAAGTTGAAGACACGACAAGCTCACAATCAATCAGGAATGGAGCAAACCGCGATAGATCTTGGGGGGCATGAGTATAAAGCCCAATTGCTGGAATACTGTAGCAAGATGCGACATGAATAAGTGCGGTATCAGGTGTTACCAACAGTCGCAACTGCTTTACGAGCAGTCCTGCTTCATAGATGTTTGATGTTGGAGGCGACACCGTAACATTATGATGCATCATTTCCAAACGTAGCTTCATTTCTTTCTCAGCTGGAGCCGAAAAAATTATAAATTGCTGATTGGGAAAACTCACAATAAGAGCCGACCATTTCACTTCAGGCCAGTATCGAAGCTTCCCTCCAGCACTAATATTGATACCGATTAGTTTGCCCTTCTCCATTTTTTCTAAAAATAAAGATATAGCCTCTGACACCGGCGCTGGGGGCAAATAAGGTCTGCATTCTTTTTCTGTAATATATACCGATAGCAACGACAGTAATGAGCAATTTTTCATTACCATTCGAGTATGATATTTTATCTCAAGAAGATGATTGAACAAACCCTCATGATAAGAATTCTGATGCCCAACCTTGAAGCGAGCACGAATAAGTACCGTCTGTAAGAGAAAATTTGTTGAGGGACTGTCTTTAGTGTTGAACAACAAATCAAATTTTTTTGAAAGAACATGACGATAATATTTGATAATACTATGTTTCGCAAGATATATCGCTGTGATATGCGAATCATGCCTGAAAAAATCCGCTGAAACTTTATTAAAGCAAATAATGTAGATCTCAAGAGCTGGAAAATGATAGCGGAGATTGCGCAATAATGGTGTAAGCAAAATTGAATCACCGATCTTTTCTTGGGCAAGAATCACAACAGAGTTAAGCTGTCCTGTAAAATGTTGATTTGAGCTATCTTTGTGCACAAGCAACTGCAATGTTCTTGCGAAAATTTTTCTGAATGACCGATTTATTTTTATGCGATTTAGCATTTTTAATGCGTATGAAAATAACTTGACTGTGCGATTTTGGAATAAGATTGCAAAATCGGTTTTCAATAATACATCACAGTTCCATTTGTGTGATGAAATTACCGGTACAGTTTACGAAGATCTTGCTGACTGCCCAATTGTCTTGTTTTTGTTTTCAATAATTGCGTCTGCCTGCCAGAAACGCTTTTGTTACCGAGGTTACATATATCCAATAAGGTAAATGATGCATGTTCGCACTATCAACACCTCAAAAGTTGCAGCAAAAATCGGGATGACAAATTTGACCTACAACATTCATACGCACCACGCCGCTCAACAAAAAAGCCAATGCGATAATGGGATAAGTACGCTTTTGATTGTAAGCAAAACAAAGCCGTTTACGTTTAACTGATAACAAAAAACATGGTGACAGGATCATGAAAATCAGAATCATGGCCTATACCGTTTGAGACGATTGCTGTGATGTGCCAAAAATCTATTTTTAGAGGTCTCCTTAATTATTTGATACGGCAACTATAGATGTCAATAAAAAAAGAGTACCATCTTTATTTATCTGGTGTACTAAAGACTATTACCGGAACAATGACTTAAATACGTCATTCTCTGATAACTTGGGTAGACAACGAAGCTTGTTAAGACTCTTTTTTTGAGTGCAGAGAACAGACGTTGTGAATAGTTTCAAAATTCTAATATTGTATAGAAGAAATCTATATGGAAATATTCCATTGAGGCTTTACACAATAACTGTTCCTCATACTGCAAGGCTCAAATTTAAATGTATGGAAATACTTGTTCTGTTGTCACTGATTATTGTTAACGGTATTTTTGCTATGTCGGAAATTGCACTTGTGACGGCAAAACGTTCACGCTTGACAAAAATTGCTGAAGGTGGAAATAAATCTGCAGCGGCAGCAATTAAGCTCGGTCAGGCTCCGACCCGTTTTCTTTCGACCATACAGATTGGTATTACGTCAATCGGTATTTTTAATGGTATAGTCGGAGAGGGTGCTCTTGCAGGTCCATTGGCAATCAGGTTTAATCTGCTTGGTATGGATCCGGAAATCAGCCACATTGTTTCCACCGCTATCGTCGTTTTGCTGATTACTTATGTAACTATCGTGATTGGGGAGCTTGTCCCAAAACGTCTTGGTCAGTTTGACCCTGAAGGAATTGCTTGTCTGGTTTCACGCCCCATGCTGACCCTTTCCAAGATAACCCGTCCGTTTGGCCGGCTGTTGTCGACTTCGACTGATACTATTCTTCGGCTTATGGGAAAAAGCCCTTATGCTTACCCAAGCGTTACGGAAGAAGAAATTCATGCCATGCTTGAAGAAGGTTCTGAAGCTGGCGTTATTGAACAGAATGAACATGAAATGGTACGAAATGTCTTTCGGCTTGATGACCGCCAACTTGGAACGCTAATGGTTCCAAGAGCTGATATTGTTTACCTTGATGTTACCCGCCCCCTGGACGAAAATATACTGAGGGTAACAGAATCAGAACATTCAAGATTTCCAGTCTGTAGCGGTGGTCTTCAATCTCTTCTTGGCGTCGTCAATTCTAAACAGCTATTATCAAAAACTCTGAAAGGTGGTCTAACGGAATTTACTTCGCAACTGCAGCCCTGTGTCTATGTACCAGAAACACTCACTGGCATGGAGTTGCTTGATCACTTCAGAAATTCTGGTACACAGATGGTTTTTGTTGTTGATGAGTATGGCGAGATTCAGGGGCTGGTAACTCTTCAAGATATGCTTGAAGCTGTTACAGGGAAGTTTGTGCCACGCAATATTGAGGATTCGTGGGCAGTAAAACGTCAAGATGGTTCTTGGTTACTTGACGGTCTTATTCCTGTACCAGAGCTGAAGGATACGCTTGAGCTTAAATCCGTACCTGATGAGGATAAAGGCCTTTATCATACATTGAGTGGACTTATGATGTGGTTGCTTGGTCGGATGCCAAAGACGGGTGATATTATGTTCTGGGAAAACTGGAATCTTGAAATTATTGATCTGGATGGTCAAAGAATTGATAAAGTACTGGCTTCACGGCGTTCGGACAATCAAGTGCAAAAAACAGCACTTGCTACTGAAAATTTATCGGAAGAATAAATAGTTTCTGAGGGAAAAAAGAGTTGCTTGCTATTAATTTTAATAAAGAACCGCGCCGCAAGTGGCGGGGAATTTAACCCTTAGACATAAAAAAAACATTTTCCTACGTTTCTGACGACAGTAATAAAAAAATCATAAAGTAGTCACAAAAACAACCTATTTATGACAAACTACGAATCAGACTGCCTTTTCTGTCGGGTACTCCAGAAAGATATTCCTGCAACGATAGTATATCAAAATGAACACGTTGTGGCATTTCAGGATATAACACCTGTAGCTCCTCAACATGTACTGATCGTTCCCATAAAGCATATTGCCTCGTTAAACGATCTTGTTCCGGAAGACATAGTTATAGCAGGCAATATTCTTCTTAGCGCTTCAACAGTCGCAGAAATTCTTGGTATAAGAGAATCCGGTTATCGGCTGGTGTTTAATTCCGGAAAAGATGCCCTCCAGAGTGTTTTTCATATACACGCGCATCTGATCGGTGGAAAACAGTTCGGTTGGCCTCCTTTTCCCGAATCAATAGCAGTGAAAGAATAGTAAAAATTTTAGTTTTTTTAGTCAACGCAAAAAAAATGCGTAAAATTTTATCAGTTTCGCCATATAGGACATATTTAATCCCTTTATCTTTTTTAACAAGATCGTGTTATGAAATTATCAGAATTGCAGGTTGGCGACATAGCGGAAGTGACTGCAGTAAAAGCGGAAAGTACCATTCGGCGCCGGTTGATGGATATGGGCTTGATAAAAGGAACCAGCTTCAGAATACTAAGGGTTGCACCTCTGGGTGATCCAATAGAGATTTTTTTTAAAGGGCTTTACCTTGCAATCAGAAAAAATGAAGCCGATGGAATTATGGTGCGTAAAGTCGAAGATCGCTCTGAGATATTTGCTTATTCTGATAGTAAAGTGCAACAATAGAGATATAAAAAAGTAATCATCTCAGAATGCTTGATCCCTTCTTGCATCTCTAAACGATACTATGGCTGTTTGGTTGTTTCAAATATCCAGCACAATAATTTTAATATGTAAAGCAGCATCTTACTGCAAAAACTTGTTTTATCATTTATTCTATAAGCAGTAATTGTACATACACGTTGAACTCCGTTACTAAAGATAACATCTCATTCATTTTTTTATGGTTTTATGAATAACATGGACATTAGTCATGAGTGAGAACAAAGAAATCAGTGTAGTGCTTGTCGGGAATCCGAATTGCGGAAAATCTTCTCTCTTTAATGTGCTTACTGGAGCTCATCAGAGAATCGGAAATTTTTCCGGGGTAACTGTTGAAAAGCATGAAGGATATATTGACTACCAAGGTTATCGGATAAAGGTAGTAGATCTTCCAGGAACATATTCACTTACTCCATACTCTCCTGAAGAGCTTGTAACAAGATCCTATCTTGTTAAGGAATGCCCTGATGTTGTTGTTAATGTTATTGAGGGACCAAACCTTGAAAGAAACCTTTTACTGACAACGCAGCTAATGGAAATGGGGGTTGATTTCCTTGTTGCACTCAACATGATGGATGAGGTGGAGGAGCAGGGTATTGCTATTGATATACAACAACTGGAGCAGCTCCTTGGCTGCCATATTATTCCTACATCGGCAAAAAAAAAGAGCGGCATTGAGGAACTCCTTGAGCATATCGTTAACGTTTTCCGAAAAGAGATCAAAATAAGCAAGAACAAGTTTTTTTTCAGTTCCTCTCTTGAAGCCTCAATCGAAAAAATCGCACTGCTTATCAATCATCAAAAAGATTTTGATGGGTTTAATGCCCGTTGGCTGGCTATCAAACTTCTGGAAAACGACCGTGAAATCTATCATGAAGTTCAGCAGTATCCGGTCTGGGTAAAAGTTGAACTTGCTCTTCAGGATTCGCTCCGGAATGCGGAACGGTTACATAATTCTGATCCGGAAATGCTCATTACCGAAGACCGGCATGCATTCATCCGCGGAGCAATGAAAGAGTGTGTCCGGCAACAGGTAAACGTAAAGGCTACGCTTACAGACTATATTGATATGGTAGTACTTAATAGGGTACTTGGCCTGCCATTTTTTTTACTTATTGTCTGGGCTATTTTCCAGTTTACCTTTACTCTTGGTACTCCTATTCAAGGTGGTTTTGAATTTCTTTTCAAAGCCATTGCTTCAGCCCTCAGGCCTCTTCTACCGAATGAAACGCTTCGTTCTATTTGCATTGACGGTATTATCGGAGGGGTCGGTGGCGTTGTGGTTTTTCTTCCAAATATTGTATTACTTTTTATAGGCCTTTCGTTTCTTGAGGCTTCAGGTTACATGGCTCGAGCTGCTTTCGTGATTGACCGGCTGATGCACCGTTTTGGATTACACGGCAAATCATTCATTCCCATGATAACCGGATTTGGCTGTTCTATACCGGCTATCATGGCCACTCGTACGCTTAAAAGTCGGACAGACCGGCTCGCAACAATCATGATTATTCCTTTCATGAGCTGTGGCGCAAAACTTCCGGTGTATGTGCTCCTGACAGGAGCTTTTTTTGCCCCTGAGGTTGCAGCTAACGTTATGTTCGGAATTTATTTTCTTGGCATCGCAGTTGGACTCTGGACTGCCTGGCTTCTGAAATCCACCATACTAAAAAGTGATTCCGAACCGTTTGTTATGGAATTACCACCTTATCGCTGGCCGACACTGGGCTCAGTATTTTTCCAGGCAAAACTGAACGCCTTGATGTATTTAAAAAAAGCAGGAACACTCATTTTAAGTGCAGTCATCATTATCTGGGCTATAAGTAACTATCCTCGAAATACCGCCCTTGATTCAGCGTTTTCAACTGAAACTAAACGTATTGCAACTAGCTCCCTGAATGTTGCCGATAAAAAAATGCAACAGAACAAGCTTGAGCATCGCATCAAGTCCGAGCAGCTAAGCTACTCTCTTGCTGGCCGTGCAGGAAAAATGCTTGAACCGCTCATAAGCCCACTTGGCTTTGACTGGAGAATTGGTATTGCGCTTGTTTCTGGGCTGGCAACAAAAGAGGTCGTTGTTTCAACCATGGGCACCATATACTCCATAGGAAAAAGTGATAGTGAAACAATAGATCTGAAATCCATTCTCAGGCATGACCATTCATTCAGCACGGCAACAGCTCTAAGCCTTATGGTTTTTGTTCTGCTCTATTTACCCTGTGTTGCAGCTATTGGAGTCATGAAAAAAGAGGTTGGCCACTGGAAACCTGTAATTTTCTACGCAGCTTACTCTCTCTCTGTTGCCTGGATACTTTCTTTCGTTGTCTATCACTTAGCATTGATCACACTGTAACATCAGGTCTGTTCAAATGGACTCGAAACAACACGACCGGCATTCCAGTCATATGAAACCGTGGAAACGGGAGTTTGTGGATAACGCTCCTACAATCTTCGCCAAGCCCGATCCAGCAGACAGCAGTAGAAACTCACGCAAGTAAATCCATATAGGTAAGGACTTCCTTTTCGTCTTACGAAGATTTAGGTGTACATTATTGCCTCGAACTATTGACGATTATGTCTTACTGTTAACATCACTTTGTTCAAGGTTTTTACACCGCATATTTTAGCATGGAAGAAATTGATCGGTTAGCTTTTCGTTATGAAATTGCAAGAAAAGCCATTCATCTCTCCTCTTTGTCAATTTCGGTACTCTATTATTATGTCAACAGAGAGCTCACACTGTTTCTGCTTGTACCGCTTTTTTCTGTTTTTTTCCTGGTTGATATACTTAAAAATTTTGTTGAACCGGTATCGGCATGGTATTACAATACTTTCGATGCGATACTGAGAACTCATGAAGTCAAGAGAGAAAAAAAACATTTGAACGGGGCAACATTCATTACAATGTCAGCACTTCTTCTCGTGTTTTTTTTTCCGAAAGTTATCGCCATTGTGGCTTTTTCAATGGTTGCTGTTTCAGATACCCTTGCCGCAATTGTTGGGAAATTTTTTGGAAAACACCGGTTCGGGCGAAAAAGTATTGAGGGGAGTGTCGTATTTTTTATCTCTGCAATAGCCATCGTTATTGTCGTACCCGGAATTAATCTGTTGATCGGTTTTGTTATGGCCGCTGCTGCTACTGTAACAGAGGCATTTGTTGTACAGATAGGCAGTTTCAAAATAGATGACAATCTTACTATACCGTTGTTCAGCGCAACTGTTGGAACATTTTGTTATATGCTTTTTATGCCCGAAAAAATCGCACTGCTTTCCATTTGCCATTAGTTCTACTTCTAAGGTATGATAAAAACTACTCTTACCGACTCAGTTGAAGATGCCGCCCGAATCCTTAATGCGGGTGGAGTTGTTGCGTTTCCTACCGAAACTGTTTACGGTTTAGGGGCAAATATCTGCCATCCTGACGCTATTAAAGAGGTCTTTCAAGCAAAGAACCGGCCGAAAGCTAATCCCTTAATCGTGCATATCTACAGCATTGATCAACTTGACAATGTTGCTGATGAAATTAATGAGTGCGCAAGAAAGCTTATCGAGCGTTTTTTTCCGGGACCACTGACTCTGGTATTGAAAAAAAATTCACGTGTACCTTACTCCGTTACAGCTGGACTTGATACTGTAGGGGTACGTTGCCCTGCAAATCCAGTAGCAAGAGAGTTTCTCCGTCTTGCGCTCTGCCCTGTCGCAGCTCCATCAGCGAATATTTCGGGCCTGCCGAGTGCTACAAGCTGGGAAGCTGTCTTCGAAGATCTTGACGGAAAAATTGCTTGCATTTTGAAGGGCAATCCAAGCACCATAGGACTGGAGTCCACTATTGTTGACTGTTCCGTATCAAGGCCGATTCTGCTTCGGGCCGGTGCTATTACTCTGGAAAAACTGCAGATCGTTGTTCCAGAGATCATCGTAAATAGTGTTACCAATGAGCAGGATGCTCCAAAAAGCCCAGGCCTTAAATATCCGCATTATGCTCCAAAAGCATCAATAGTGCTGTACAATACACATGAGGGAATAAATAATGCTGATTCTGCTTCAGCATATATAGGTCTGTCTCAACCTCCAAAAGGGATTGTGCTGGCAAAGATCTGCCGCAACTCTGAAGAATACGGACAGGAGTTGTTCAGTTTTTTCCGATTGTGTGATGCAAAAGGTATCAGTGTTATTTTTTGCGAACTCCCTTCAGCAAAAGGACTTGGCAGAGCGATCAGAGACCGACTGATGAGAGCCGCCGGTAAAAATTAGTCCTTACTTTCAGTAAAGACTAATTCGCGATCAGTTTACAAAGTCTGACAGACTGCTGTATAAGAAATTTAAAGCGCTGAAATATCCTATCAATCAATTCAAACAATATCATGCTAACAATGTTTGACTTTTCCCAGTTACTTGAACCCGGAGCAGCAACTGCAGCTGTAACCACTGCATGGCTTTTTATGAAACCGGTTTTTGATGACATTACTAAACAAATATTTGAAGATTTTGTTAAAAATGCGACTTCTGAAAAGTTTAAGGGGCTTTTGGCGCGGAAAGAAACACAGAAAGATTGGGAAAAAGCCATAGCGCGGTCATTAAAAGCATTTTTAGAAGAATTCAAAATCGCACTGGATAACGCAGGAGTCAACGAAGAAGGGAGTAGAATCTATCATAATTCACTAAAAACATTTATCAAAGATCGTTCGGTTGCCACACTAATTGGAAGCGCTATTACGGAAAATCAGTCTGTAAGATTTACAATACTTGCAAAAAAATGGCTTTCCCTGAACCTTGAACAGTTACCCGACAATTTTGAGTGGACTGAACTTTCACAACGTTACAAAGAATCTGCAAACAAGATTCTTGAGAATGATAAAACATTACGTGAAATCATCAGCATGAAATCTGCACAAACAACTGCGGAGGGAGTGCAGAAAATTTCAGGTATTGACCCGGGATTTAATCTTACAACCTATGCTTTGGCACTACGCAATCGTTATGGGTTATTGAAAGTCGAAAGCCTTTATCCTGCAGCCGATAACCGTTCCATAGCATTGACTAAAGTCTTTGTTGAACAAACTGTTAGGTCATGCCAGCAGTTCAATCCTCGCATTCATGAACTGCCATTGGAACGACGACGGTCATTAAAAGAAAAGGGGGCATTGCAGGAAGAACTGGATGACGACAGAGTTATTCGACAGCGGGAACTTTTTTTTCAGCAACCGCCTCTGCCAGTACTGGAAGTGCTCCGTAACCCTAAACAACGTCTTGTTGTCATACTTGGTGATCCGGGCTCAGGCAAATCTGTGTTACTCAACCAGCTCGCATTACAATGGGCCGAATTGCCGCCAGTCGGGCGAGCAACGCACCCGATTCCTTTATTGATTGAATTCAAGGCATATGTCAGGGATTGTCAGCAAGGAGCCTGCCGAGACTTTCTGGAATACATAGAACAAGGGCCAAGTTGTGTTACCCAATTGAACAAAAAAAACCTTGATGACAGCCTTCAGGAGGGAGAGGCATTTTTTCTGCTTGATGGACTTGATGAGGTTTTTGATAATGCTCTTCGCCAGAATATTGCTCATGAACTGGTGCGCTTCAGTATCCGCTATCCTCTTTCGCGTTTTGTGGTAACCTCAAGGATTATCGGTTATGATCTGGTCGCTCAAATTCTTCGTGATGCTGGGTTCCACCATTTTATGCTGCAGGAACTGGACTCTGAGCAGCAGCTCTCTTTTTTACAAAAATGGCATGAACTGGCTTATCCCGATCCACATGAAAGAAAATCAAAACATGACCGTCTCCAAACGGCAATTCGAGATACTGCGGCAATTCGAGAACTCGCGGATAATCCTCTGTTACTTACTCTTATGGCCCTGTTGAACAGGTACAAGGAGCTGCCTCGTGACCGTAACACACTTTACGAAGAAGCTTCAAAGCTAATGCTCCATCAATGGGATACTGCAAGAGCCTTACAAAGCGACCCCCTGCTTGCACAAGAAACAATAGACGATATAGACAAGCAATCAATGCTGAAGGCTGTTGCGTTTACAATGCAGAGCAGCCCAAAAGGTCTCGCCGGCAATGCCATTGCCTCTAAAGAACTTGAAAATATTCTGTCCAATTATCTGGAGAGCCAGGGTTATGAAAGTTATAGACGGTTAGCCAAACGTCTGGTACAACAATTGCGAGAGCGAAACTATATCCTTTGCCTCCTTGGAGATGACTATTATGCGTTCGTCCACAGAACATTTCTTGAATTTTTCTGTGCCTCTGCATGGGTCTCTAAATATAAAGAAGGAGAAAAAGGAGATCGTTATACACTGGAGGAAATTCGGGCGGCAACATTTGACAAATACTGGCAGGATGAAAAGTGGCACGAAGTATTACGGCTGATTGCTGCGCAGTTACAGCCCGAATCGGCAGAAAAACTGCTCCTTCCAATATTAGACAAAAAGGACTCAACAAATCAGCACCGAAATATTTTTCTCGTCGCAAGTTGCTTTGCTGTTCTGCGAAACAAAAAACCCTTACAGATACTGGCCGTAAAACTTGAAAAACAACTTGATGCATTGCTGCATTTTGATTTACCATATTACTACAACTTTTTGTATTTCGAAGAAATCTCTCAGGTCAAGAATATCAGGCAATCTGTTATTCGCTCAAGAGTTTCTTGCTGGCCAGGCATTGACACTACGAAACAATGGCTTAAGCATCGAGCACAAAACGATGAGCACTGGACTGTACGACAGGCTGCTGTTCAGGAGCTGGCTAGAGGATGGAAAGAGGATCCTGATACCCTGACGATTCTCAAGCATCGAGCACAAAACGATGAGCACTGGACTGTACGACAGGCTGCTGTTCAGGAGCTGGCTAGAGGATGGAAAGAGGATCCTGATACCCTGACGATTCTCAAGCATCGAGCACAAAACGATGAGCACTGGACTGTACGACAGGCTGCTGTTCAGGAGCTGGCTAGAGGATGGAAAGAGGATCCTGAT
>JBAXLG010000031.1:0-22148 GCA_037134935.1 Chlorobiaceae bacterium
TTCTAAAAGAGGAAATCTTCAATACCCCGCTGCTTGCGGCGGGGATCTTTATTAATCGTTCATTTGCGATAAACAAATAAATAAGAAAACAATGAAAAAAGTAAAAATTCTTGGGAGCGGATGTGGAAAGTGTAATCAGCTTTCTGATGCGGTACATGCTGTTATTGCGGCTGAAGGTATTGATGCTTCTGTTGAGAAGGTTGAGAATATTCAGGACATCATGGCTTACAATGTTATGTCAACTCCCGCACTTGTTGTTGACGAAAAGGTTGTCTGCAAAGGGCGTATGCCTTCTCATGATGAGATCAAGGAGTTGTTGACTACTCCATTGCAGGGATGCTGTTGCGGAACTCATGGCAGCAAGGAGAAAAATAGTGGAGGATGTTGTTCGTGAAAAATCTGAAATGGCTGTCAGTTTTTTTTGCAACAGGGGCTGTGTGGGTACTGTTATACAGTAATCTCGAACAGTTGGCAACTTTATTGCTTCAGGGTTTTGGTATTAATCGGGCAAATCGTTTCGGTGAGGCGTTCTATTTCTTTTGTTATGAATTTCCGAAAGTTCTTCTGCTGCTCACAGCGGTGGTTTTTTTTATCGGAGTGGTACACACCTTTATTTCAGCCGAGCGTACCCGTGCACTACTTTCCGGAAAGCGTACAGGAATTGGAAATGTTATGGCTGCTGCTCTTGGTATTGTGACACCATTCTGCTCCTGTTCGGCTGTTCCGCTTTTTATTGGATTTCTCCAGGCAGGGATACCTCTTGGTGTTACCTTTTCATTTCTTATATCGGCACCAATGGTCAATGAGGTTGCTTTGGCACTCCTCTTTGGTATGTTCGGCTGGAAGGTGGCTTTCCTTTATATGGCTATGGGTCTTGCTGTAGCGATTGTTGCCGGTATGGTTATCGGTAAGCTTAATATGGAACGATATCTTGAAGAGTGGGTACAGAGACTTCAGGAGCAGACTGTTGTTCCTGAAGCGGATAGTGAAATGATGAGTTGGTCGTTGCGGATACAGGAAGGTATCAGTCACGTGCGGGACATTGTTGGCAAAGTATGGCTTTATATTGTGCTTGGAATTGGTCTTGGGGCTGGAATTCATGGGTACGTGCCGGAAAATTTTATAGCCTCTCTGATGGGCAAAAGCGTCTGGTGGTCGGTTCCTGTTGCTGTGTTGATTGGGGTTCCCATGTACTCAAATGCTGCCGGTATACTCCCTGTTGTACAGGCACTTCTTGGCAAGGGAGCAGCACTCGGTACAGTGATGGCTTTCATGATGAGTGTTATTGCCCTGTCCGCTCCCGAAATGATCATTCTCCGAAAAGTGCTTCAACCCAGGCTTATTGTGGTTTTTGTCAGTATTGTGGCTGCAGGAATCATGCTGGTTGGGTTTGTGTTCAATCTTGTTTTGTGAAATAATTTTCTGAGAACCATGAATAAATCAATTCTGATACTTTGTACAGGCAATTCCTGCCGCAGCCAGATGGCTGAAGCTTTTTTGCGTTCATTTGATTGTTCGATCAAGGTCTATTCTGCCGGAACAAAACCGGCAAACTCGGTTCATCCGCTTGCAATACAGGTGATGCGTGAAGAGTGGATTGATATCAGTACGCACAAGCCGAAATGTGTTGATGAATTTCTCTCGCAGTCTTTTGATTATGTGATTACAGTGTGCGATGAGGCAAAAGGGTCTTGTCCGGTTTTTACCGGCAAGGTGGAGCATCAGATGCATATAGGGTTTGATGACCCTGCAGAGGCAACAGGTACGCAAGAAGAGGTAGTTGCTGTTTTCAGACGCGTTCGCAATGCTATCAATCATCGCTTCAGGCAGTTTTATAACGAAAATCTATCGGGAACATAAAACATAACAATATGGATATCTCATCAAAACAGCTCTCTTTTCTCGACCGCTATCTGACGCTCTGGATCTTTTTGGCTATGGGAACAGGCGTCTTTTCCGGCTATCTCTATCCGGGTATTGCGGGCATCTGGAACCATTTTCAGTTGGGTACAACGAATATAGTGATTGCACTGGGGCTCATTGTCATGATGTATCCTCCGTTGGCGAAGGTGAAATATGAGGAGCTTGGTGATGTTTTTCGCAATAAGAAGGTGCTTGCTCTGTCGCTTGTGCAGAACTGGGTGATTGGTCCGGTTTTAATGTTTGTACTTGCCGCACTCCTGCTTTCCGATATGCCCCATTATATGGCCGGTCTCATTATTATCGGTTTAGCCCGCTGCATAGCGATGGTGATAGTATGGAACGAGCTTGCTAAAGGGGATACGGAGTATGCAGCAGGACTTGTCGCTTTAAACTCAATCTTTCAGGTCTTTTTCTTTTCATTGTACGCATGGATATTTCTTACCCTCTTGCCAAAGTGGTTTGGGCTGCCTTCGTTTGCTGTGGGCATCTCCATTGCAGATATTGCAGGGTCGGTTTTTATCTATCTTGGTATTCCCTTTATTGCTGGCTTTGTGACCCGCTTTGTGCTGCTCCGTCTGAAAGGAAAAGAGTGGTATGAGTCTGAATTCATTCCACGTATCAGCCCGTTGACACTGATATCCCTTCTGTTTACAATTGTGGTTATGTTTTCGCTGAAGGGGGAGTATATCGTAAAAATCCCAATGGATGTGGTGCGCATTGCAATTCCTCTTTTGATCTACTTTGTGATTATGTTTCTGCTTTCGTTTTATATGGGGCGTAAGGTTGGAGCGGATTATCCTAAAACAGCAACGCTTGCATTTACTGCTGCCAGCAACAATTTCGAGCTTGCTATTGCTGTTGCAGTAGCTGTTTTCGGTATCAGTTCCGGTGAAGCTTTTGCAGCTGTTATAGGCCCTCTTGTCGAGGTTCCGGTACTGATTGTTCTGGTGAATGTTGCCCTTTGGTTCAGGAGCAAATATTTTACAACGGAGTTCCAATCTTGATGAGCAGTTTACCGCAAGCTGAACAAACAGTCGCATCTTGTGGATTCAGATTTTTGCTGCTTCATTGAATGAGATTAATCCGGAATCAACCGTTTGCGGCTTTTCCTGATTATAACGATGCCCCTGACCTGCCGATTGCACGTAATATTGATAAGTTTTAAGCATTTTTTTAGCAGCGATTAACATCTCTTTAAGGATGCCTGCGTTATCTTTATGGGAGAAAAGAGTAGTTGAGGAGGTAAGGTTCCGAAATAATCAGTAGTAAACGGTACTTTATTATCAGAGAAAAAATATGTACAACTAAAACAGCAGTAAAGCATGCCGCGGAATAATGGTGAAATGTGCAGGTTATTAATAATCTTGGTCGAACTTCGTGGGTGTTTGTGGTTATAACCTTTTTATTATTTCTGTGAAAACAGCTTGACTTCCAAGGTTCTCTGTGAGCAGTAGAGTACAAAAAACAATCGGCATGATAATCAGTGATAATCATGCCGATTGTTAGCTGAATTGCTTGTTCAAATCAGGAAACCTGCATCAACTGGGCATCAGAAGCCTGCTCTGACGGCAAGAGCAAACGTGTTCTGATTGGTTTGTTCTTGATTAGCAGTTGTAGTGGCTTTCATTGACTTTGTGAAATAGGTGTAGGTACCAGCAAGCGATACGTTTGGTGCAATCCATGCAGTAATTGATGGAATGATTGATGGCTGGTGCGTGTCTCCATGCATTGCAATAGCTGCAGGAGCAATTGGGTTATAGCCATAATTTTGACCAAGTGCCAGATCTGCATAGGCAACCTTTGCATAAAGCCATGGATAAACAAAGTATCCTGCTTCAGCGCGGAAGTTATTCAGACCGAGGTCCCTGTCCTTACTGTAAGCAACACCGACGAGAAAATCGTTATAGGTGCCCTGAACATCAGCACCGTACACAAGTGATTCACCAAGATAAGTGCCAGTGAAGCCTTTTACCCCAACAGCTGTTGGAGCGCCAGTGGCACTGTGCGTAAGATCGTTGTTATTGGTGTAAGAGAGACCGGCACCGATTGTTACCTGGTTGTCGTTGCCATTATAGCTGTTGCCGGTATTTCCGCCTTTACCGCTGAGCAGACCTGCGCCGAACAATTTGACCTTTCCACGAAGATAGAGGAGATCATTAATTTTGTTCTCTGCTGGTACGATGCCTGTGTTTTTCGTTGCCATACTGGTGCCGGCAACAATGACAACGCCACCTTTATCACCACGGGTATAGTTTACCTCTGCATAGGTTTGAGGAGCAGGAAGCAGTGCAGAAACGTTTGTTACTCCGCCGCCACCTGTGCCATTATAATTGACAAGGCTGTAAGCATTTCCAATCGCAATGTTGAATCCGCGAGAAATCTCCAGCACAGCCCTAACATTCGATGTGACTCCATTATCAACGTCGGCACCAGCTGCACCGGCTACATTATTAGCAAACGATGTATCGCCAAAAACCGAAAGATGATCACCTATTGTTGCGGCATAAAAGAGTGCTGCGGTATTTGGAGCGTTGTACGACAATTCCTTTCCAGCATTAAAAGTACGTACCCCTGTCAATGTGTTTTCCCTGTAAACTGGGTCCTTGTAGTTGACAAGATTACCGCTGAGAATGACGCTTAACGGATCAAACTGAGGGAAGGAGCCTGTCGCTGGTGCATTTAGTCCACTTCTCCAGTCGTCAGTTCCAATTTTTACGTTTTTCTGCTTGGTGAACTGTTCGTCAAGTCCACCCGGCAGGCGGTAACCGTTGTTTTTGAATGCTTCACCGACAGCGTTTCTTTGCGGCATGCCCGAGTGGCACATGTAACAGGATACCTGATACTTTCTTGCCCAAGTCGGTATGGCTGAGCTCTCGTTGCTTGAGAACACAAAAGGAACCATGCAGAGCGATACCATGGACGCGAATGTCATTTTCTTCATAAGACAGATTCTCCGTGTTTTGATTGAGTAGTTGTTGTGTTATGATAGCAAAAAATACAAAAAGGGAAAAACAAGTTACATCCTTGTCATTTACACCACAATTCACTGCGTTGCGCTGTTGATTGGGTTACGGCATGGCACAAACGATGTAAACTTATGTCAATGTATATATTGTAGCTTGACTAATGTACATAAATAAAGTACTGACTTTTATTAAAAATATCCAAATATTAAGTATGTGTATTCTTATAAAACAAGATATTTTTCATTTTTATTCGTGAATTTAGCGTATTATATGGCGGTTCATGATCCCAACTTCTCAAACAATGTTTTCTTGAGTGTGCTGGATGAAAAAAAACACATTAATTCCAGATCAGAAGTTTGCCTTGACCGTGAGAGCAAAATTATTCTGGTTCGTATAATCACTCATTGCTTCTACGCTTTTTGTGAAATAGGTATAGGTTCCAGTCAGCGAAACATTAGGTGCAATCCATGCGGAAACAGCCGGAATTATTTGTGGCTGGTGGATGTCTTTACCAAAGGATGCGTATCTGGCACGTGCTATATCCGCATAGCCAACCTTTGCATAGAGCCATGGATAGATAAAGTAGCCCGCTTCAGTGATGAAGTTGTTCAAACCAAGATCCTTGTCTCTGCTATATGCACCGCCAAAAAGAATATCTTTATAGGTTGCCTGGATATCGAATCCGAAAACAAGTGTTTCACCTTGCCAGTTGCCAATAAAACCTCTTGGTGAGGCAGGGGTGGAAGGGGTATCGCCAGTGTTCAGCTTACCGGCGTAAGAGAGCCCGGCACCTAAGGTTACTTGATTGTTATTGTTGTTATACTGGTTACCAGATTCTCCGCCTGAACCGCTGAGCAGGCCTGCGCCAAACAGCTTTACCTTTGCACGGAGATATTGGACATCATTAATTTTATTCTCTGTTGCATTGATGGTTGCGTTTTTCCGAGCCATGCAGGTGCCGGCAACAATAGTGTAGCCGCCGCTTTCCTCACCTACGGTGTAGTTCAATTCCGCATAGGTTCCGGGCTCAGGCAGTACAGCCGAAACGTTCGCTACACCGCCCACAGTGGTGCCATTATAGGTGACATTGCTGAATTTATTGCCCACTGCAAGGTTGAATCCAGGAGAAAACTGAAGAACAGCCCTTACATTGGGATTAATAATTGTATTTCCAGAAACACCGAACCCAGCTATCTCACCAAGAATCGTAAAGTGATTCCCGAGGGAAGTAGCATAAAAAAGTGAGGCTGTATTTGGCGCATTCAATGTTAATTCTCTTGGTCTATCTTCAGCACCCGAAAGTATATCGCGGGTAGGGTCGGCATATCTGATAAGGTTGCCATTAAGAACAATACCTAACTGATTGACTTCGGGGAACGATCCCGTAGCAGGGGCTTTCAGTCCTTTTTTCCAGTCATCATCGCCGATTTTAATATTTAGCTGCTTGGTGAATAACTCGTCAGCTCCGCCGGGTATGCGGTAGCCGTTGTTTTTGAAGGCTTCGCCCACAGGATTCCTTTGCGGCATTGCACTGTGGCACATGTCGCAGCCCAAATTATATTTTCTTGCCCAAGTTGCTATTGCAAAACTTTCGTTACTCCAGAGCAGAATGGAGACTAAACAGAGCGACACAAGAGACGCAAATGGCATTTTCCTCATCATTACAGGCAGTCCGTGTTTTTTTATACATTTATTACGGCATCACAAAAAGCAATAAGCAGACAAATTACAGAAAAGTGTATTTCTGCTGTATACTGTTGTTCTTGCTATGCTCTTTTAAGTCAGTAATGTATGTAATGAACTCACAGTTAAAATTAAAGCTCTTAATTTTATTAAAAATATCCGAATATTAATGTACTTGATTGGATTATTTACCTTTTTATTGTTGATAAATAAATGTATTACGTGAAAAATCATGATAAGGAGCTGTTGACAAATAATCTGTTTTAGGGTGTTTGATGAGCAAGTAAGAAGTAATAAATAAACAGAGAGTTATTTCCTGAGTAGCGTTGCCTGTGTTTCTTGTTCAGGTTCATGCCTCTTTGTTCCTGACTTTTTATTATACTTCCAATCATGTTTCCATGTATTTAAAACTATTCATGATCATGCCGCTGTGTCTGCCCAATAACCCAATAATTCTATACAAGGCTGGTTTACGATATGCGTGAAACCATCTTGCGCCTTGAGGGTATTCATCGGGAGCTGGAACTTTCCAAGGATATTCGCCAGACGATAATTCCAAATCTTTCTCTTGAAATTTGCAAGGGGGAGTTTATTGCAATTACCGGGCCATCTGGTTCAGGAAAATCGACATTGCTCTATATTATGGGCGGGCTTGATAAACCTACCCTTGGTCGTGTTTGGCTTGATGGTGATGAGCTTACTGCAAAGAATGAATCTGAGATGACCCGTATCCGGAATCAAAAAATAGGTTTTATTTATCAGTTTCATTTTTTACTGCCGGAATTCAATGCTCTTGAAAATGTCAGTCTGCCGATGATGATTAATGGCCGGAGAAGCCGTAAGGAAATTCGGGACAGGGCAATGCAGTTGCTTGATATGGTGGAGCTCCAGAACAAATATACTAACAAGCCCAGTCAGCTTTCGGGTGGCCAGCAGCAGCGGGTAGCCATTGCACGTGCGCTTGCCAATGAACCGAAAGTGATTCTTGGTGATGAACCGACCGGTAACCTTGATTCTCGTTCGGCAGACAATGTCTATAAGCTTTTTGACCGGCTGAACAGGGAGTTGGATCAAACTATTATTGTTGTTACCCACGATGAGGAGTTTGCCAACCGTGCCAGACGGCGGATTAATCTTGTAGATGGTGCGATTGAGAGCGATCGTGAGATTCAGAATTGATCATTCACGTCTTTTTTATTATTGTTTTCTATGTCTTTATTACTTGAACAGATCAGACTTTCTCATCCATTTCTTTACAAGGCATTTTCAATACTTGCGGAAGGCGAGAAGCATCTTGAACGTATCATTGAGCTCGACAGGTATTGGGGGTTGTTGAAGCATCCTGTCAGGGAGGTTATTATGCCCGGAGGGCAGCTTCCTGCAGATGCCTGTATAAGCGGTGAATATGATGTGATTTATGCCGGTGGAACCCTCAGCCTTCTTCATGCTGCGGTGATGGCGGACAAGTATGGACGTAAGGTTATGATTTTTGATTGTCGTGTACCGGGGAAATCTACCCGGGATTGGAATATTTCACGCCAGGAGCTTTCCACTCTTTCTTCAGTTGGTCTTTTTACTGACAGTGAGGTTGATTCGCTCATTCTTCGGCGTTATAAAACAGGGTGGGTCGGGTTTTACAAGCCGGACGGAAGCCAGAAAAGGCTGTACATAGATAATGTGCTTGATTGTGCTGTTGATGCAGACAGGTTGCTTGGTATGGCCTCGGAGAAAGTGCTGGCTGTTCCGGGATGCACTGTTCTTGCCGAAAGAGTTTTTACAGGGTGCTACCAGTTTGATGATTATATTATTGTCCGGGTTGAGGATAACAAAGGTTACCCTTTCTATTACAAGGCAAAAGTCCTGATAGATGTTATGGGGATTCTTTCGCCTGTTGCTTTGCAGCTGAATGGAGGAGATCCGCATACCCATGTTTGCCCGACAGTCGGCACTATTGCAAGTGGCTATGAAAATGTTGATTTTGATATCGGTGAAATTCTTGTCAGTACAGGACCGGCTGATACCGTTTCGGGAACCGGACGGCAACTTATCTGGGAAGGATTTCCGGCTGACAATACTCGCTATATTACTTATCTTTTCTTTTATGATTCCGTAGATTCCCCAAACGATAAATCCCTGCTCGGGTTATTTGAAACTTATTTCAGGACACTGCCGGAGTATAAAAAGCCAGGCAAGGAGTTTGTTATCCATCGCCCCGTTTACGGTATTATTCCGGCATATTTTCATGATGGCTTTAGCCGTACCCGAGAAATTGCCGATGACCGTATCCTTCTTTTCGGCGATGCTGCTTCGCTCGGTTCACCTCTGACCTTTTGCGGTTTTGGTTCAATGGTTCGTAATCTTGCTCATTTAACGGCGGATCTTGATCAAGCGATCAGTAAAAATAATCTTTCGAAAAAAGAGCTGGAAAAGATAAGTGCTTACGAACCTAATGTTGCGTCGATGGCCAATCTCATGAAGTATATGTGTTATAACTCTGCAACAGATGAACCGAACTTTGTCAACGATATGATGAACGAGGTTATGATTGTGCTTGACCAATTACCCCAGCGGTATCGTCAGGCAATGTTTCGTGATGAAATGAAGATTGAGGAGTTGATTATGGTGATGCTTCGTGTTGCCTGGCGATATCCGAAAGTGTTAACGGCTACATGGGAGAAGCTTGGTTTTCATGGCTCTCTTGGTTTTCTGAAAAACCTTGCCGGATGGGCTTTTTCTCCTTTCAGATAACTTGTTATAAGCGATATGATCCGAATCTCTGAAGAGATTAAGCTGCTTCGCGAGGAGATTGAGCGTCATAATCACCTTTATTATATTGAGGCAAAGCCTGAAATCTCCGATTACGAGTTTGATCGACTGCTCGAGAAGCTTCTTGCGCTTGAAAAACAGTATCCGGCTTTTGTTACTCCTGATAGTCCATCGCAACGGGTGGGAGGAACAATTACGAAGGAGTTTTTTTCAGTCCGACATCGTGAGCCGATGTTGAGCTTGTCAAATACTTATTCGCTTGGCGAGGTGGAGGAGTTTTACAATAGAGTAAAGAAGCTCCTGTATCTCGAAGGGGTTCATGAACAGGAAATGGTTGCTGAACTGAAGTTTGATGGTGTTGCGGTCAGCTTGCTCTATTCTGATGGGTTGCTCATTCGTGGTGCAACAAGGGGTGATGGTTTGCTGGGTGACGATATCACGGCAAATATTAAAACCATTCAAACTGTGCCGTTGCGTTTGGCGGATGTTGGGAGCTTTTTAGTTGGTGGTGGAGTGTCTGAGATTGAAGTTCGCGGCGAAGCCTTCATGCGCAAGGAGGATTTCGAACGGTTAAACGACGCCCGTCCGGAGGAAGACCGGTTTGCCAATCCTCGAAACGCAACTGCAGGTACCCTCAAACTACAGGATTCCACTGAAGTTGCCAGTCGTAAAATTTGTTTTGTTGCCTACTATCTCAAAGGAATACATGATGAATCCATTCCACAGATTCAGAGGCTTAAACTGCTCGAAAGGTTTGGGTTTTATACCGGAGGTCATTATCGGTTGTGCCGGGAATTGCATGAGATAAACGGTTTTATAGAAAAGTGGGCTGAAAGCCGCTGGCAGCTTCCTTACGAAACTGACGGCGTAGTGCTGAAACTCAATGATATACGGCTTTGGAAACAGATTGGCGCAACAACTAAAAGCCCCCGCTGGGCAATTGCTTACAAATATCCTGCCCAGCAGGCTAAAACTGTTTTGAACGATGTTGTTTTCCAGGTTGGACGTCTTGGAGCCATTACTCCTGTTGCAGAGCTTGAGCCGGTACTACTTGCCGGCTCAACAGTTTCTCGTTCTACTTTGCATAATTTCGATGAAATCCAGCGTCTTGGTCTCAAGTTGCATGATCGGGTGATTATTGAAAAATCAGGGGAGGTTATTCCTAAAGTGATCAGTGTTGTTTTTGAAGAGCGACCTCCTGATGCTGAACCTGTACAAACGCCTTCATTGTGTCCGGAGTGTGGTACTCCTCTTGATAAGCCTGAACATGAAGTTAACTGGTATTGCTCCAATGAAGAGGAGTGTCCTGCACAGATAAGGGGAAGGCTGCTTCATTTTGCCTCGCGCAATGCTATGGATATCAAGACTCTTGGTAAATCGCTGGTTGATCAGCTGGTGGCGATCAAGTTGGTGAAGGATGTTGGCGATCTTTATTTACTTCAGGAGTTTCAGATTGAAAACCTTGAACGTATGGGGCGAAAGTCGGCGCAAAATCTTTTACATGCCCTTGATGCAAGCCGTGAAAAAAGTTATGATCGGTTGCTCTATGCTCTCGGTATTCGTCATGTGGGCCTTGCAACTGCCCGTGAGCTTTCGGGAGCGTATCCTTCGCTTGATGCACTGCGGAGTGCAAGTGAGGAAGAGCTTTCAACGGTACCTGATGTGGGGCCTGTCGTTGCCCGGAGCATTTACAATTTTTTTTTAAAGCCATCAGTATCTTCTCTTCTTGAAAAACTCAGGGTTGCGGGATTGCAGTTGAGTGCGTTTGAGCCAACAGAACAGGTGAATCGAAATTTTGAAGGGATTAGCGTACTGTTTACTGGAGGTCTTGATCGCTATGACCGCCAGAAAGCTTCGCAACTGGTGGTTGAGCGGGGGGGAAGGGTTGTTGGTTCAATAAGTAAAAAAACCAGCCTTCTTGTAGCTGGTCATGATCCCGGCAGCAAGCTTGAAAAAGCTCTGAAGCTCGGTGTCAAGGTTGTTTCTGAGGATGAGTTTGAAGCAATGTTGTAGTGTCTATTTTTTAACGGACACTACTGAGTGAATTTGTTTATGAACAAGCTCTATGTAAGTAAGTTTTTCTGACACTTATTTCACTCATGACCGCAAACCTATTGGCAAGTCTGGACAAAGTTGAAATCTTGATGGTGTCATCTTCTTCCAAACATTTTGTCAAGCTGGTCAAGAGAAATCTTGATAATAACAGGTCTGCCATGCGGGCATGAATAAGGTTCTCTTGTCGCGAAAAGGTTATCAATCAATGAACGCATCTCTTCAAGAGTAAGCTTCTGACCTGCCATTATGGCATTGCGGCACGAATAGGATTTTGCAAGGTTGTCCCTTTTGTCGAGCTTGAGCCTTGATGCATTATCCTGATATTCGGCAATCATATCCTGGAGAATAGTGATTTCCGTACCCGACTTCACATCTTGGGGTACTCCCTCAATCATGATTGTTTTATTGCCGAACAACCTCAAATTGAAGCCAAGCCGATAAAGATCATCACGAATCTCCTCAAACACCTCGTACTCCCAAGGGCGAAACTCAACCTTCTGGGGAAAAAGCAGCTGCTGGGAATTTGGAACATTCTGAGTCATAACATCAACCGCACGTTCGTACAAAACACGTTCATGTGCAACATGCTGATCAATAACCATAAACCCAGTCTTGATCTGGCAAATCAGGTACTTGTTATGCAGCTGCCAGATTTTCGGCTCAGGTTCTTTCGGATTCGGCATACCTTCATCTCCCTGTAACGGAGGAAACAGAACAGCAGACAGTCCGTCACTCCCTTCTCGCAATTCTTTTAGAGACCGAGCCTCAGAGCGGTCTGATTCGATTCCAAAAACCTCACTTTGCTTGAGGCTTGAAAGTTGTGATACGGATGATTCCTGAAGTGCACTTTCACGGTAATTCCGATAAAAGTCACTGGTAGTCATGGAAGAATGGGGAATATTCTGAAACGAAAGTTTTCTGAATACGGATTTCTGATGTAAAGCAAGAGGGTAGTCGTCGCTTTCTGCAGTGGCCAAATCTGGGGAAAAATCGTGCAACTGAATCGTACGTTTAATAACAGGATAAAACATATTGCGAACATTACGTTCATCATCAAAACGGATTTCAAGCTTTGCCGGATGAACGTTTACATCAATGTGTGATGGATCAATTTCGAGAAAAAGAAGCACAAAGGGTGTTTGCCGCTCAATAAGCAGTTCACCGTATGCCTGGTGAACTGCCTGAGAAAGCATCCTGTTCTGAATAACCCTGCGATTAACAAAAAAATACTGGTCAAGTTTTTTTCGTTTCTGCATTGCTGGTTGACCAAGAAAACCGCGGATAGACAAGTAATCGTTTTCTTCTGAAAGCTCAATCAGACTTGCAGCAAATTCATTACCATAAAAAAAATCGAGCCGTTCTGACATTTCAGGAGTTCGGAAATGAAAAAGCTCTTCATCATCGTTATACATTTGCCACTCAATTTCCGGATATGCGAGCACAAATGACTTGATAAGGTCGAAAATATGCTGGAATTCCGTAGCATCGGATTTCAGAAATTTCCGCCTGGCCGGAACATTATAAAAGAGGTTTTTTATGCTAATGGATGTACCCTGCTCTCCCTGAACTTCAGATTCTTCTATAAAAACACCGCCATCATACCGCAATCGCAAGCCAAGAGTTTCTTTAGGTGTACGTGTTTTCAACTCAAAGTGTGAAACCGAAGAGATGCTTGCCAGAGCCTCCCCCCGGAAGCCCAAACTTTTAAGGGAGTCCAGGTCATCAACTCCGGTAATTTTACTGGTGGCAAAACGCTCAACACACATAAGAGCATCTTCTTTCAACATGCCGGCGCCATTATCGACAATCCTTATCAACTCCTTTCCAGCATCCTTGATAGAAAGTGTTATTTTATCTGCACCGGCGTCAATGGAATTTTCGAGAAGTTCTTTGACAACCGATGCAGGACGTTGAACCACTTCTCCGGCACAAATCTTGTTAGCAACTACATCAGATAATCTTACAATTATTGCCATACGCTACCGTGAGCACGATTTTCTGTTCGAAAAAAAACTTTAATTAATTTATTGATATGGTGGTGAGTATAAACAAATTAATCAGAGCAATCTAAGGTACTCCCACAGTTCACGCAGGAGAGCTTCGCTGAAACGAAGTTTGTTGAGTTCACGATCTCCTTGCATGAACAATGTTTTTGAAAGTATTATACCTGTATTTTTTGCCGCAAGTGCAAGACAAAGCATACCAACTGGTTTTTCAGGAGAACCTCCCGAAGGGCCAGCAATACCTGTTGTAGAAAGAGCGATATTGGCGCCACTTTTTTCAAGGCAACCAGTTGCCATTGCACGGGCGACCTCTTCACTCACAGCCCCAAACTTTTCGATGATTTTCTTTTGTACGCCAAGCGTTTCCTCTTTTGCCCGGTTACTGTATACTACAAACCCTTGAAGAAAATAGGCCGACGAACCAGGGACATCAGTTAACCGGTGTGCAACAAGGCCTCCAGTACAGGATTCAGCAACGGCAAGAGTCATCCCTAACCGAGAAAGTTTCATTCCTATTGTTTCTTCAAGAGAACACTCGCTGGTCGCATAAATGAATCGGCTTGCCTTACGGATAATGGCATCAACAACAGTGCGATTATCATTTTCAACTCTATCCTGATCGGAGCCGATAGAGCTTATCATCAGGGTAACTCCTGCTGCATGTGGCAGATAGGCCAAGGTCGTTCCCTCTGGGAGATTGTCTTCAATATCAACAATCATATCGGCAAGCATCACCTCACCAATACCAAAAGTTTTAACTGGGGTATGACGGATGAAAGAAGATGAACGGGTTGCAAAATAAGGCAGAACTGTAAGTTCCATCATAGCTTTCATTTCAGACGGTACTCCCGGCATAAGAACCAGATCATGGTTATCGAATCTTTCTCCACACCCAATAATCATGCCTGCGGCAGTTCCTTTGGTATTGGTTATAACATGGGATCCTTCGATCACCATTGCCTGATCATGAAGGGCATCCAACATTGTCAACCCCCTTTTTGTCATGAGGTCAGCCAGATTTGCATATGCTTCCTCGCTCAATACCAGCCTTTTTCCAAGCAGCAGTTGTACTGCTTTACGTGTCCGATCATCCCTGGTAGGTCCAAGACCTCCGGTAACAAGAACAATCTCTGAACGGGCAAGCGATTCGGAAAACACTGAGACAATCTCTGTTTCTATGTCGGAGCAAGCAACAATTCTGTTTACGGGAATGCCTATACCCGCAAGAGCTTCGGCAATAAAGGTAGCATTGGTGTTTACCCTTTGACCTTTGAGCAATTCATCACCGACTGTAATAATTTCTGCACGCATAGATCCTCCTCATCGAACAAGATAGCTTGCAACACGCAGGATATCGGCAAAAACGCCGCCGGCCGTAACTTCTCCACCTGCTCCCGGACCACGAACAACAAGAGGAGTTTCCCGATAGCGGTCAGTATTGAAAACCACCATATTTTCGGTTCCACTTAGCCCTGCAATAGGGCTTGAAAGTGAAACTCTTTTCACTCCGATACTTGCCTTTCCATCTCTGATCTCACCAGCATAGGCGAGAGTCATTCCTTCTGCGGCGGCCTTGTCGATTTCAGCAGCATACCAACAGTCAACGCTCGATAAACGGTTAAGAAATTCTGCAACAGGCATCTCACCCAAATATTCCGGAGGTACAAGACTTTCGCAGATTATATCACGATACTCAAGCGCATAACCAAGTTCACGTCCAAGAATCAGAAGCTTCCGAGCAAAATCGGCACCCGAAAGATCATCCCGCGGATCAGGTTCAGTATAACCGGCTTCTCTTGCCCTGCGAACAATTTCACTGAACCTGCCACCTTTTCGAAGCTCATTGAAAATAAAACTCAATGTTCCGGAGAGAACTCCATGAATAGTGATAATCTTATCGCCACTATTTTTAAGATCGTTGAGGGTATTGATGATCGGCAAGCCTGCCCCAACATTTGTTTCATAAAGAAATCGCGAATTGCTTTTCCGCTCGGCATCCCTGATGCTGTTATAGAGAGACCAAGATCCAGCCATTCCAAGCTTGTTAGCAGTCACCACGGAAATATTGGCACGTAACAAATCAGGATAAACTTCTGATACTTGCGCACTGGCTGTACAGTCTACAAAAATTGTATTGTGCAAGTTTTTTCCCTTGATGAGCTGAACATAACTTTCAATGCCTTTTTGTCCGGTTCTCGGTACAAGAGCTTTTTGCCAAGATTGAAGATCAATACCGTTATTATCCAGTGCAATATTGCTGGTATTCGCCATTCCACAAACCACCACATCCAAATCATTTTCCTGTTGTAGATTTCGACGATGGGCGCTGATTTGAGCAATAAGGTTTTTGGCAATAGTACCTGTACCAGCAATAAAGAGATGCACTTTACGCTGTGAAAGAAAAAATGATTCGTGAATACAGTTCAACGCTTTATCCTCATTATGGCTGTCAACGACGATTGAGATGTTCATTTCATTGGCGCCCTGGGCAACAGCAATAACATTAATACCGTTTTTGCCAAGCGTTTCAAACAATTTGGCAGAAACACCCGGATGACCGGACATGTTATTGCCAACTACAGCAATCATTGCAAGATTTCTACGAATAACAAACGGATCAACCTGACGGGAATCCACCTCTACACTGAACTCCTTCTCGAGGATTTTTTTTGCATGCAAAGCTTGAACAGGATTGATTGCAAGAGTGATTGATTGTTCGGATGAAGCTTGTGATATAAATATAATGTTCATACTGTGGCGAGCAAGGCAGCTGAAAAGGCGTGAAGCAATTCCCGGTACACCCACCATACCGCTACCCGACATATTCAGCAATACCACATTATTAATTGATGTAAGACCTGTAACTGGAAGTGTGTGGCTTGTTTTATTTGATGAATCACGATCAATTCTTGTGCCTTTAGCCGAAGGATTGAATGAATTTTTGATCAGCAGCGGAATGCCTGCCCTCATGGCCGGCTGAACAGCATGTGGATGCAGAACCTTGGCTCCGGCATGAGAAAGTTCCATAGCTTCAACATAACTGATAAAAGGCAAAACCCGGGCATCATGAACCCTTTTTGGATCTGCACTGAAAAAGCCGTCAACATCCGTCCATATCCATACCTCCCTAACTCCAAGAGCTGCGCCAATAATCGACGCTGTATAATCAGAACCTCCACGTCCCAATGTTGTTGCTGTACCATCTTCCGCTGCAGCAATAAAACCAGTCACAACCGGTACACCATCAAAAGACAACAGCTGTTTTTTAATTTGCAGTTCTGACGCATGGAGATCAACTTTTGAATCAGCATAATTAGCATCAGTAACAATAAGCTTGCGAGCATCAAGATAATACGAATCAATATGCCGCTCATTAAGGTAACTGCTGACAATCCGAGCTGAAAAACGTTCGCCGAATCCCAGCACAAGCGCAAGACTTTTTTCAGAAAGCTCCCTGAGAAGAAAAACGCCATGAAGGATATCCTTAAGTTCCGAAAACTCAAATCGTATTGCGGACAATAGCGTGTCTGGAATTTCATTTGAAAAAAGTTTTCCCGATATAGCCATATGCAACTGATCCAGCTCTTCGAGAATACAGCTATATCCATTGTCCCCAATTCTGGCTTTCGTAGCAGATTCCAGCAAGAGATCGGTGACGCTTTGAATAGCCGAAACAACAACAATAAGCTTATCATCACTCAACTCTCCAGCAATGATGTCAGCTACTTTTTTGATCCGCCCAGCCGATCTCAGAGAACTACCCCCAAACTTATATATTTTCATTCTTCCGTTCACACCTTAATTGAACTATGAAAAAAACTGATGGTAATCATTTCTCTCAAAAATAAAATATAAATCATTTACTATTCAGGTGAATAATACTAACTGTTCATGGCCAAGATTGAGAAAAAAGTAAGTCAACTTATAAAACGGTCTTTTTGTTCATCAACATTACAGTTCGGTGAACTTGCGGACTGACAACATGGTTCGCTTATTGCTCCGGCAATTATAGGTATCAAGCTATATCAATGAAAAACCCTTTATTGATAGGCATTCTTGAGATACAACATTGTTATCTATAGTTGCCGAAGCAATAATACAACGTCGATAGGCAGCATCGGTCACAGGATGGAGAGCATCCATGTAAAAACCGATACGATCAACCGGAGGCAGTATGAGCCGCTGAACAACTTGTTTTATAATGACAATCTGTTCTATGATTGGGTTGTAGCACCATGTTTGCATGTGCTTGGCGACGATTCTTACTGTACAATTGCCAGCTGAGAGGTGTATTATCCTTTTACGGGCAAAGAGAGTGCTCCTGTTGGGCAACTTTTGGTCATGACAGTAAGGTCAATACTTCCGTTAAACTGCTCAATCATACGCACACAGATTCCGCAGTCCACGCATTTTTCTCGTTCCATGCTGATTTTTGAACTTCCCATCATGTAATAACTTGTATAATCATGTTCTTCTCCTTTGTGGAAGGGTAGATAAAGGGACGCAAGTTCACGCAGTTTACACTCGTTTATGGCATTGCATCGGCACTGAAGGCAACGCTCTGCTTCTTTGCGGGCAGAAGCTTCGGTATAACCTGAAACAACTTCCAGAAAACTCTTTGTACGGTTTTCTGGTGACAACTCTGGTACAGGGACTCTTTCTGCCGGTTGTTTTTGTTGGTAAAATGCTTGCGGAGCTTCATCCCTTGCTCCATAGGAAGAGTTGAAAGGTTTTTTTTGTAGAGCTACAATTTCTCCCTTTAAAAAGAGGTCTATGGCGCGAGCAGCCCGTTTTCCCTGCTCAATGGCACGGATGGCAATATCAGGGCCGGTTACACAATCGCCACCCGCAAAAACCCATAATTTTTCTGATTGCAGTGTGTCGGAATTTACTTGCAGTCTGCCGTCTTTTGTTGTTTCAATTGCTGCGGCATGAGCTGCTGATGGATCAATCTGTTGTCCGATGGCTGAGATGATTGTATCGGCTGTTATGGTGAATTCCGAACCTGCAACTGGGACTGGTTTTCTTCTACCGGTTTTGTCGGGTTCACCCGGCTGCATAGTGACCGCAGTTATTTCTATAGTTCCGTTTACTCTGTGAATAGCCGTTGGCGCTGTTTTTTCGACAATAGATATTCCTTCTGCAAGAGCTTCCTGAATTTCAGCACGGTTTGCCGGCATATCCTTGATGGTACGGCGGTAGAGAATCGTCACTGTTGATGCTCCAAGGCGGATTGCCGTTCTTGCTGCATCGACAGCAGTGTTGCCTCCACCGGTGACTACTACCCGTTGAGCAGAAAGTGGTTGCGGTTTGGTTGCCGCTTTTCGCAGAAACTCAATGCCACTTGTAACTCCAGATATTTTTTCACCAACAATGTTCATTGTTGATGCTTTTTGTGCCCCAATAGCAAGAAAAAGGGCATCAAATTCTTTTTTTACTGTTTCAATCCCGATATCCTTACCGAATTCGGTGTTGAAACGAAACTCCACACCCATGTTGTGCAGGATTGCAATATCGCTGTCGATAACAGTTTCAGGCAGCCTGAAGCGGGGAATACCGTAACGCATCATTCCTCCTGCTTGTGCTGAGGATTCAACTACTGTGACTGCATGTCCTTTGTTAAGAAGAAAATAAGCAGCAGTCAGACCGGCTGGCCCGGAACCGATAATTGCAACTTTTTTCCCTGTTTTTTCAAGAGTTTCAGGGATAAATCGGTCAAGCTTTTGCATGTCCTTATCCGCGGCATAGCGTTTAAGGGCGCAAATTGAGATTGGATGATCAATACCATGCCGTCTGCACTCATCTTCGCAAGGTGCAGGACAGATTCTCCCGAGAATTCCTGGCAGTGGAATGCTTTCCTTGATGATTTTTATGGCATTCCTCTCATCATTACTGGCTATTGCTGCTATAAAGTCAGGGATGTCGCAGCTGGCAGGGCAGGAGAGTTCACAGGGGCCCATGCAGTCGCCACTGTGTTGTTCTATGATTCGCTGAAGATTCTGACGCCTCATGGAGTTAAGGGCGTCGTTGTCGGTTTCGATAACCATACCCTCAGTTACAAGAGTATCGCATGCCGGAACAAAACGGTTTTTACCCTTGATTTCGACAATACACATCCAGCATGAACCCGTTGCATCAAGAGACTTATGAAAACACAGGGTAGGAATAACGATACCTGCGCCAGTCGCAGCTTCAAGAATCGATGTTCCTGATGCGGCGGTAACCTGTTGCCGGTTGATGGTGAGAGTGAGATGATTCATGTTGGTTTCATCAGCTTTTCAATGATCGCCTTCCGAGGCGCAAAATATTACTGTTTGATGTCGTGAGTATTGTGATTATTGCCAAAGCTGTTTTCAATATGGAGTGCCACTTTTTCCAGAAGCCACATTGGTGTTGAGGTGGCACCGCATATACCGACGCTCTCAACAACTTTGCCATCTATTCCAATAAGCCATTTTTCCTGTATCTCATTGATATCTTCGATAAAGTAGCTCTGGGGATTGGCATCTTTACAGATATGGTAAAGTACTTGACCGTTTGAACTTTTTTTTCCGGCTACAAATATGATACACTCATTGGCAAGTGAGAAGTCATGCAGTTTCTGGTTACGGCTTGATACCTGACGGCAGATTGTATCTTTGAAAAGATGCGCAGGCATGGGGCAAACGCCGGTTATATCTGCGGTAATGTCAATATCTCGGATTGCCATCCAAGGAGCAGGCGTTCCTGAACCTTCGGGAGCAAACAATTTCTCAAGGTTAGTTTTAAGCGTGTAAAAGCCAGGAACATCCATAGTGGTTTGAGAAATAAGTGCAGTTTTTTTTGTCAGGTCAAGCACTTTTATTTCTTCGGGATCGCTGAGGTCGGCATGTTTGATGATAATGGCCGTGTTATGACACTGTCCGTTGATACCGATAACTTCCGGGTGAGTGGGTTTGCCATAAATAATGATCTGATATCCTAATTCGTACAAAACTCTTGTTGTACGCTGAAGCCTCGAGACGACAGGGCAGGTCGTATCCGTAACGGATAGACAGTTCTCTTTAGCAATTTTGTAACTTAATGGAGGTTCCCCATGTGCCCTGATCAGTATCCTGGCATGTTTAAGTTTTTTGAAGGTTGCTTCATCAATAGTTACAAGGCCGAGAGCTTCCAGTCTTTTTACCTCGGCTTCATTGTGTACGACATCACCAAGAGAATATAATTCCTCTGGTTCCCGGAGTTTTTCTTCGGCAACATTGATGGTTCCCTGCACTCCTATGCAGAAACCCGATGAAGTTCTGTCGAGGTTTACTTTCACGTTATGTACAATTAAGTCAAAATGAAAAGTCAAAAGTAACAAGTATGGTAGCAAAAGACAAAGGCGAAAAGTAAGGCGGGTCTTTTTCTATTGGGTTTGCACGGCAGGATTTCAGGTTTTTATACTTCCACAAGTTCGACATCCGGTAGTTCGGTGCCCATAAAAAGTTGATATATTGTGCTGAATTTTTGAGGTAGATCGCTTACAAGAAGGTGTGGCGCAAATGTATTTTCGACTGGGTTGAGCAGGTCAGACTCTGCAAGCAGTTCTTTTGTTTTGAGGGCGACGGCTTCTGCCGAATCTATAATACGGATATCAGAACCAACGGTTTCTTCAATTACCCCGCGAAGAATCGGGTAATGTGTACAGCCCAGTACCAGTGTATCAATATTTTGTTTCCTGATTTCTGCCAGATATTGATGGCCGATAAGTTTGGTTGCAGGATGGTCTATAAACCCTTCTTCGGCTAGCGGAACAAACAGAGGACATGCCTGCGAGATGACTTGTGTATTCGGATTAAGCAGATAAATGGATCGAGCATAAGCATTGGAACAAATGGTTGCTTGAGTTCCAATAACCCCGATGCGATTATTTTTTGTTACCTGAACCGCCAGCTCTGCACCGGCTTTCAGCACGCCAATAACAGGAATTCCATTACATGATTTCTCCACCACATCTAATGCAAGTGCCGATACAGTATTGCAGGCGACGATGATCATTTTCGGTTGATACCGCATGAGTATGTTGGTATTGTCAGCAGCATATTTGCGGATGGTAATCTGGGATTTCGTACCGTAGGGAACCCTTGCCGTATCACCAAAATATATGATTCGCTCAGATGGCAGCGCTGCCCTGATGGCTTTTACTACGGTCAAGCCTCCTATACCCGAGTCAAAAATGCCAATTGGACTTTCTTGAGTCACTTTGTGGTGCATAGCTTTTTACGACAGAAAAGATGAATATGTCAATCTGGTATTGCCCTGACTGGTCACGATTAGCGGAAATCCTGCCTGATTTAACGGCTAAGGCTATGGTTGCCTTGTGTTTTTCTGTTGCTTTTGCGGCTTGCCCTAGGGTATAAAACATTAGATAGATTCTATACTGTATAGTGTTAATATCTGATAATATGCTTTCTATACACAATAAGCAATCTTATACATAGGGTAGACAGTCGAAACCGTTGAGGATGTGGCCAGCACATTTTCATTACTTGATAACCATGCTGGTTTGCGGACTTCTGGCGGGTTGAGATCAAAGAATATTTTTTGTCTGGTTAATAACAAAAACCGTCAGGACATCAAAAAACAGATTTTTTGTTCAGATTCTTCTGTAAGGTTTTAAGATTTTTGCTTATAAGTATCGTATTGGGATGCGACATTCCCAATGATTTTTGACAGATCTGCAGCGCTCGGCGAACGAGCGGCTCTGCTGCCGTATACTTGCCCTGGTCTT
>JBAXLG010000032.1:0-21709 GCA_037134935.1 Chlorobiaceae bacterium
CCAAGATATTCAGCTATCTCTCTGCAGGTTTTTTCTCCCTTCAGCACCAATTTGATCGCGTCTTCTTTATACTCTTTCCTGTACAGTCGACGTTGCATTGCATCATTCATCTGCATACCTCCTTATTTGTAAGGTACGGCTTCTCTTACTGTCTACGAAAACAGAACAAGTCCAGTCAAATTATGAACAATAATTGGCACAAACAGAAATTGCATTATTGATTATCTTGATAGCAAATCGGAATCCGAACGCCCTCCGGTAGAGGAATCAAGCCAGTTAAGATAACCAGGCAACCCACCTGTTATTGGAAGCTTTATAATTTCAGGCACATTGTAAGTATGGTATTCCCTGATGTAATCTTCAAGGGAGGGGTATCTGGCTTCTGTTGTTTTAATGGAAAGAACAACTTCATCGGCTTTCTGCAACGCTCCATCCCAATAAAAAAAACTCCGGATATCAGCCATCTGTACACAAGCCGCAAGTCGGTTCTGCAGGATACCGTCTGCAAGATTTTCGGCTCCCGCCCGATCCGGAGCAGTAGTAATAACCATGCAATAAAAACTTTCCACCATCTTGAATACAAGTTTAAGTGTTACAATTCAATCAGTTCTTTACTGCTGCGCTGTAACGGTATGGCACCATTCTGCCCGAGCACTACCGTATCCTCAATACGAACCCCGAATTTACCGGGTAGATAAATGCCAGGTTCAATTGTAAAAACCATATTTTCCTGCAATACCAGCTCCCCTTTCGGACTAATCCGAGGTTCTTCATGCACCTCAAGTCCAACCCCATGCCCAAGACCGTGGCCAAACGCATCTGCATAGCCATGAGCTGTAATATAGCTACGAACTATACCATCAAGCTTTTTACCTGTCATACCGCATTTCGCCGAAACAAGCCCAAGCTCCTGAGCCTCAAAAACAATACGGTAAACATTACGCGCCTCCTCTGAAACATGACCAAGTGCAACAGTTCTTGTCTGATCGGAAGCATAGCCTTCATAAACACATCCCATATCAATAACAATCAAGTCGCCAGGCTTAAACTGTAACTTCGAAGGCCTTGCATGAGGCATTGCAGAACGGATGCCACTAGCAACAATTGGTTCAAAGGAATCTTTTTCTGCTCCAAGTTTTTTATGCTGATACGAAATTTCTGCAGCAATGTCAATCTCCGTAACAGATTGCGAAATAAGAGGAAGTACAGTGTTAAACACTGCTTCACTAACTTCGGCAGCACGGTGCATTTTCATCAATTCAATCTCATTTTTGATCATCCTGAACTCATCAAAAAAAGATTTGACTGGAATCACCCGATACCGACCATTCAACTTTTCAATCAACATGGTAGCCTCGTACCAGGTAACATGATCCGATTGCAGTGCAACAATCTTCCCTAAGGGATAACGCCCAGAAAGAAGCTCAGTCTCAAATCCTTCCGAAGTAAGAACCGTTTCAGCCATATCTACCTCATGGGTAGCCTGCTCCAGATAACGAAAATCTGTAAAAAGCCACCTTTTTTCCTTAGTAACAATCAGCTTTGCACTGGAACCACTGAAACCTGTAAGCCAGCGGATAACAAAAAGATCAGTCACAATACAAGCATCAAAAGCCAAGCTCATCATTTTTTCCAGAACCATCCGTACAGCTTCATTCCGGTAAAGCGTTGCTTTCCTATTATCCATTATTATTTAGATTTATATCAATTCTCATTATTAAATTTACATTTAAAAATATTCGAACTTATTTGCCAATCAATCCCCTTTATGCCCCAAAAGAAGTTACTTCATAAGTTGCTTGCCGGAGAAAATTTTTCGCAGGAAGAGATGACTTTCTGCATGAATAGTATTATGGACGGTTTTTTTTCCGACATCATCATTGCTGCAGTATTAGTTCTTCTTCAAAAAAAAGGGGTTACAGCTACCGAAGTTGTCGGAGCATATGACAGCCTTATGGCAAAAGCCAACAGCATCAACCTTGATGAAGAAGCAATCGACACCTGTGGTACAGGGGGTGATCATGCTGGAACTTTTAATATTTCAACGACAGCGTCAATTATAGCCAACAGTGCAGGAGTCCCTATTGCAAAACATGGAAATCGTTCAGTAACGAGCAATTGCGGAAGTGCCGATGTTCTCGAAGCACTCGGTTTTGCAGTTGATCTGCCTATTGAAGCGACAAAAAAACTGTTTGAACAAACTGGATTTGCTTTTCTATTTGCCCCCTTCTACCATCCATCAATGAAAAGGGTCGCCCATATCCGCCAAGAAATGGGTATTAGAACGATCTTTAACATCCTAGGGCCTTTGATCAATCCCGCAAAGGCAAAACGGCAACTTGTAGGCGTTTTCACGCCAGAACTGATGGAGCTCTATACTGAAGTGCTGATACATACAGGAACTAAGCATACCATGGTTGTTCACTCCATGACTGCAGAAGGTATTGCACTTGATGAACCAAGCCTAAACGGGCCTACCTATATCATTGAGATTCTGGACAACATTACCCGGCAACATACTATTTATCCTGAAGATTTCGGCTTGACCCGACACCCCCTCTCTGATATCAAAGGTGGAAACAAGCATGAAAATGCGGTTATTATTCGTAAAATTCTTGATGGAACAGCATCTACCGCACAAATTGATGCCAGTCTCTTTACCACAGCCATGACCTGCTACGTATCAGGGAAAGCCAAAAGTATTCATGAAGGATTTAACATGGCAAAAGATGCACTAAAAAGTGGTCGAGCCGAAACAAAATTCAATGAAATTCTAAAAATAAACGCTGAACTCAATCATCAATACAAGTCCTGCATAAACTAAATGCTTATTTTTATGCCAAAAAACTTGTATACTATCTCCCTTGTTTTTAAGCCGAAACGAGAATTATTATACCCATGAACGGACGCAATACGCTAAACACTGAAATGCATCAAAGCATCAGCGAAAAGCTTTGTCTGTCAGGAGTGAGCGAGGCACGGCAAAAAACCATCCGCCAGGCACTTGAAAATGTCAACAAGCCTGGATTCAGGATTGAGCCTTCAGCCATTCTTCCGCTCATGAAACCTGTCACCTGGTTTCCACCCATGTGGGCTTTTGCCTGTGGCGTGGTATCAACGGGAGAAGGTATTGCTGCAAACTGGTCTATTCTGCTTCGCGGTATTCTTCTTGCCGGTCCGCTCATGTGCGCCATGTCACAAACCATGAACGACTATTTTGACCGCGAGGTTGACGCCATCAATGAACCCGAACGCCCTATCCCTGCTGGTAAAATTTCAAAATCGGCAAGCTGGCTGATTACCTTCGGACTGATCGTCAGTGGTTTTCTTGTAGCCCTCTCCATTCACCCTTACGTTGTCGTCATTGCTTTTGTCGGAGTACTGATGTCACACGCCTATTCAGGGCCACCAATCAGAGCAAAAAGAAACGGCTGGTTTGGCAACCTTATTGTCGGGCTTGCTTATGAAGGCGTTGCTTGGCTGACAGGGAGCTTTGCCATTACACAAGGCATACCTGCGACTGAAACCATTTACCTCGCCATTATTTTTTCTCTTGGTGCACACGGCATCATGACACTCAACGATTTCAAATCAATTGTTGGCGACAATATCCGCAAAGTTTCATCCATACCAGTACAACTCGGCGAGAAAAAAGCAGCAATTCTTGCCGCTATTCTTATGGATCTTGCCCAGCTTGCAGCCATTGCCATTCTGCTTACCAAAGGTTCCATCATAACACCTGCAATTGCACTGATACTTCTGATTGCCCAGTTGCCAATGCAGAAAATTCTTATTGCAAAACCACAGGAAAAAGCAATCTGGTACAACGCATTTGGCACACTGCTCTATGTCTTATCCATGATGGTCTGTGCTTTTGGCATCCGGCCATAATTAACAATATGTTTCCGGTTTATTGAACTATTGTTTATATTCGTCTTCTTTTTTAACCAATTGATTGCACCATGTCCAAAGTTTGTGTACTGACCGGTAAAAGACCTAAGTACGGCAATACGGTATCTCATGCGAACAACCACGTTCGGACCCGTTTTGAACCGAACCTTCATACCAAAAGAATCTGGATAGAAGAAGAAAAGCGGTTTGTGAAGGTTAAGCTTTCAGCCAAAGCAATGAGAATTATAGCCAAAACCGGAACAGCTTCGCTCGCAAAAATTCTGTCATAATACCCGGTAGCTTCAGCTCTATAAAAAGATTTTTCAATGTTTCACAAAGGCTCAATCAATCCAAGGTTGAGCTTTTTTTGTCGATGCAAAAAAAAATAACCATCTACACCGACGGAGCATGCAGTGGAAATCCCGGTCCTGGTGGCTGGGGAGCACTTCTCATATACGGCTCATCCACCCGTGAAATATCAGGCTTTTCGCCAGCCACCACTAACAACCGTATGGAGCTTACTGCTGCTATAGAAGCGCTTGAAGCACTCAAGGAACCCTGTATGGTTGACCTATACAGCGATTCCAGCTATCTGGTCAACGCCATCAATGAGGGTTGGCTGAAACGATGGCTAATCAATAACTGGAAAACCGCCACAAAAAAAAATGTCGAAAACCCGGATTTATGGCAAAAAATCCTGACGTTGATTAAATTACATAATGTTACCTTCCACAAAGTAAAAGGCCACAGCGATAATCCATACAACAATCGCTGCGATGTCCTTGCACGCGAAGCTATCAAAAAACATCCATAATACAGTTGCAGTATGCCGAGGAAAAGCGTACCCGAGGTAAAACCCGAAAAAAACTCGTTCAGAAAAGGGGCAGGACTCCTTCTGATGATCAGTGCTCTCAGCATGCTCAGTTTTCTTGCCACGGTTATATGGATCAACTGGCCCAAAACACGAATTCAGCCGGAAGCCTTAAACCGGGAACTTAAAGAAATTGTTAATCGGATTCCAGGCAAATCCGATGCCTTGATTTACATAGGTCTTAAAGATATACGGCAAAGCAGATTCTGGCAGGAGATTATTCCGGATTCACTGAAAAAAGCACCGCTCTTCCAAGCAAAAGGCAAACTGAATACTATCATAGCAGCCGCAAAGATCAATCCATCAGAAGATATTGACACACTGCTTATCAGTTTCAGACGTAAAAACTACAAAGAACAGAACTTTCTTGGAATTGCCTGGGGTGCCTTTTCAAAAAAGCTTCCGGAATCGTTTCTCAGAACCCAGAGTACGAAAGCTGAAAACATTGCCGGCCATCAATGTTACGCTCTTGACAGCACGCTTTGGCTCTGCCGGCTTGATTCGAAGCGAATAGCATTGGCAAACAGCAGGGAAATGCTTCAAGCATTCCTTATACCATACGGCAGCTTTTACCAAAGGGATTCTCTCACTGCAACTCTTATCGACAAAGCTGTCTATAAATCACATCTCTGGTTTGCACTACCCTCGGCATCCTGGACCACAGGAGCCCTGCAAAGCCTGACCTCCGCAAACCGCGACATGAAAAACCTCGGAAGCCTTAAAAGGATACAGAGCCTGGCTCTTTCACTGAAATTGAATGATGGAATCGAAGGAGAAAGCGAATGGGTCTATTCAACACGGCAGGCCGCTTATTTTTCCTCAACCTTTCTTTGGGGAGCAATCAAGCTTTCAGAACTCTCAAACACAAGAACAAGCAGGCAAACAAAACAACTGCTTGAAAAAATTGAAATTCAGCAAAACCTTGAATCAATCATTATCCACACAAAACTTCCTTTTGAAATGTTTCAAAATGCCAAACTAAAAACACAATAAAACCTATAAGTCATTAACAGAAGCTTAAACGGATAGTTTGGACGTAAAATAATTCTTATTGAGATGTTGCTCTATATGAGTACAAAACTCCTGTTGGTATCTTTCTGATACGGCGACTTTATTTGAAATCCATAAAACATTACATTATTTTACATCATAGTGTTTAGCTGTTTCGCCTCACTCATCAGCCGGAAGGATCGTTGCTATGGCTTACCGTATCATTAAAGGGTCTTTTCACGTTGCAGGATACTCTCCTGATGGAGATTCTGTCCGGTTTGAAGCCTGTAACCCGAATCTGTGGAATCTTTTCAAATGGAAAAGCCAAGCTACAAAAAAAGCAAAAAACAAGCAGTTACGGCTTGAGGCAATTGATGCTCTTGAAACGCATTATGAGGAGTCGCACCAACCTAGATCGTTTGGTTTGGCTGCGATGGAGGCCATGCTCGGCATGATCGGTGTTACGGATATCGTTTACAACCTGAATATCACAAAAATAGTATCGGCCAAAGATGGCACACCGGGGTATCTTGCCGTTTTTGCCCTTGATATCTATGACCGCCCAATTTCATTGGTATTCAGCGGCAGCACCGTACTGCCTGATGGCGCTGAGGTAACGTTGGCAGAGCTTGGGATTGAGCAGTCAGTCAATCTGCAGCTGCTCAGGCTTGGACTTGCCTACCCGACCTTTTACACCTCCATGCCGGATGAGCTGATTGATCGCTTTACCAGCGAAACAGCTCTTGCACGAGCAGGTAAAGTTGGGCTGTGGACACTCGACAAAACAATGGATTTCATGTTCTGGAACCGCGAAACCATCAACGACGACATTGTAATACTGCCAAAACTCTTCCGCCGCTTAACCACCTTTCTCGATTCAGCAAGCAGCTACAATGAACTGAAGGCTTTCCTGCTTAAATCGAACGATCAGTTGATTCTGCGACCAACCAGGCAAGCAACCACACTGGGCAAACTGATAGAGGTCAGCGATCGGAGAATCCAGTTGACCGTTCACCCTGAAACAATGGTGTTCAAGGAAAAAAGGTAATAGCAATTATTTGTTCAGATGTCCAGAGATCAGATTGCCAGATCTTCAGAAAGATGAAGAATGACTGGAGCGGACAACACGAAAACCGATATAGTCGTTCATGTAGCCGGGACTGAGGTTGTTCCGGGCAGAGCAACGCAGATTATCAGATTTGCTGACCCACGAACCACCGCGCAACGAACGAAACGTATTGTTTTCGTCAAACCAGTTATCCATCCATTCCCACACATTCCCTGCCATATCATACAACCCTTCCGGCGTAGCGCCATCAGGATAGCTGCCAACCGGAGTGGTTGCTCCAACTGTGTTATTATAGTTAGCCAATCGCGGAGACAACTCACCTTCCTCTTCCGACCACGGCCAGGTACGCACCACATCAACCTCTGCGCCCCGTTTTCCTCCTGCAGCCCACTCCCATTCAATTTCAGTTGGAAGGCGATAACGAGTAGTATTACCTTCCAGCATCGAAAGCCACAGGCAATAGGCTCGGGAGGCATACCAGCTTATGCCAACCACAGGGTGATCATCTCCTCCAAATTCTTGATCTTCATCATACTTTGAACAAAATAGTTCCACAAGATCGTTCTTGCCCTCATGCAGATAATCGCCAAATTTTGGCCACCATAACTCACGTTTCGCAATAGCCTTCAACTCTTCCCTGATAGATGAAGCTGATATCCTTGACCCCGGTTGTTCAATTTTAATATCATTTTTCTGCAAAAATGCAATAAACGCTCGGTACCGTTTGTTGGTTACCGGATACCTTGCCATTTCCAAATCCGGCACATGTTCCTCTTTGCCGGTTACGGAATAACGGTAGCTTCCACCCGGTATCCTGATATACTCTGCCTGCTCTTCATTCTTGTTACAGAACAATATGGGGGGCTGTTCGACTTTGCCGACCTCTGGCCCTTTAAAAATTGCCTGAACCGAAGGTTCGGGTATTCTTGGCTTAACAGGTGGCGGTGAAGGATGTGAACCAAGAAGCGCTTCCAGCAAACGAGGATAGTTGCAATTGTATTGTGCTGGTGAACTTAAATCAATATAAAATTTACCGCTGAGCCATGAGGAAGCTGCTTCGTTCCAGCTACCTTTTGCAAGTACCGGAATAAATTTCCTGTGATTTTTTTGTGTATAGACCTCAGCGGTCATAATGTCGACCTCATATCCTGCGCCACCATCACGGTTGTCACATTTACTTCGGTAGCGGGGAGTACAAACAATCAGTACAAAATCATTATCGCGAATCTCTCTTTCCATAAAATCCGGAAGCTGATCTCCGGGCATTGCATGCCATTGGTCAAGAATGGTTTCAACACCATCACCACGCAGGCGAGCAGCCAGATCGGCAACCCAGCGTTTATGAACATCATCATCCCAGGAATAAGCAATAAAAGCTTTCGGCGCACTCATAGCTGCTTCTGTCTCAAGAGGAAAAAACCATTGGGGGACCAGCATATCAAGGTGACGGGCAAGTAATTCCCGAAATTCATGCCGCTCATCATACTCCCATTTCCAGCCATGCGACTGCACTGATTCCCTGAACTCGTCAAGTTGACGCATCTGCTCAGAATCAACATCCTTCCGCCGATAGGCTACATTTGAAAAATAGAACATCACCTTCTTTCCTGCATGCATCACACTCTGAATGTTCTCAACCGTCCCACCGGAAACAACATCGTCAGAAGTGCCAATCCTTGTCCAGAACATACCAATGGCAACATCACACTCATCAACAGAGCTTGCAGATGCAACCGACAACACCAGCTTATACTCCCGGGAGTGTTGGGCATTCCACTCTTTGATGAGCTCTTCGGCAATCTTCCGCTCTTCGGCTACGTCCGGAGGTGAAACAATAAGAACCTGTACATTTCGAACCGGCATCTCAACTATTTTTTATATCTGGTGGTGATTCCTTTTACGCAAAAATTTTATCAGTGTATCAAAATCGGTTGCAACTTCATACCTGACCTTTTCAAAAACAACGTTGTAAAGAAATTTATCAAAAAATTTCCGGGCTTATTCGATTCTCTTCTTTTCAATAAACCATTATTTAAAACGAGTCCTTCAAAAAACAGAGCATACCCCCCTTCCAGAATACCCGTAACTGCCGGCCGGCCATGACTACTCGCCCCGGCTGGCTGTTCAACAGGTCAACCAGCTTCTGAAGCGCCTGAGCATCAACCGGTGCATCCATATCGCGTAAAGCCCTTTTAAAAATCTCTTTCTGCTCAAAAATCGTCAGTCGCTTCACCGCCCGAACATCAAGCTTTCCGTCAATAAGGGAAAGCCCAGGTTCCCGAGCCATAAGGTTTTCAAAATAGAGTTCAAGAAACTCTTCAAGCTCCCCTGCCTGTTCCGACACTCGCTGGAGTGATGGCATCAGTTTGTGATGAAATCGCTCCTCAATCAGCGGGATAACGCGGTTCCTTATAAAATTGCGATCATAGTCATCGGTAATATTGCTGCTGTCACTTCTATAGGCAATACCTTTTTCCTTTATATAAGCTGAAATATCTGCTTTATGAAGCAAAAGCATCGGACGAATGATGGTACCATGCCGGGCTCTGATGCCTTTCAGTCCCGAAAGTGACACTCCTCGGAAAAGATTGAAAAGAATCGTTTCAGCATTGTCGCTGATGTGATGACCGGTGGCAATCTTTGTGAATCCCTTTTCGTGCAGCACCATATCAAAAAAACGATAACGCAGTATTCGGGCAGTTTCCTCTATAGATTTTTTCCATTTCCGGGCATGGTGCATGGTATCAAACCGTTCTACAAAACATTCCAGACCCAGCGACAAAGAATGGTTTTTTACAAAATCTTCATCAGCATCACTCTCGCTGCCTCGAAGCTGAAAGTTACAATGAACCACGGCAAGCTGACTTTGCAAAACGGGAAGTACCGCGCAGAAAAATGAAAGCATGGCCATAGAGTCCGGCCCTGCGGAAACAGCAACGAGAATTTTGTCACCCTTTTCAACAAGTCGCCTGCTTTTTACCTGACTGAGAAACTGTTTTTCTAATGTATTCACGTTTCACCGCTGATTATGTATTGAACTAACAACCCATTGACTATTTCGCTTACCACTGCATCCAGTTTCGACTATGAATTTTTTATGTACAAGATAAATAATTATCATGGCGGTCTGCTTATCATGAACAGCTACCTGTAAACAGGTTAGAGGCGATGTGGGAAACGAAATGGGTGGAGCTCCAGAAGCTTTTCAATAAAGCACTCAAATCAAAGAAAATGTTAATGAAGTGTCTAAATAACATTAAGACATAAAAAAATAGTTACATGGTTACATCATATGGCTACAGTACCATAATAAAAGTTCTGCTTGTTTGTATGCTCTGCATCGGTGCTGCCCTGCTTTTGCCTCCAAGCGCAAAAATTGTACTCTTCTTTACCGCATGCAGCATAATTACCTTTACCCTCTTCTTTTTTCGTGACCCTGAACGAAAGGTGCCCGAAGAAAAGCGGATAATCCTGGCACCTGCCGACGGGAAAATCGTTTTGGTGCAGAAGCAGGAAGATCACTCTACCGGCCAATCATCTATTTTAGTCAGTATATTCATGTCTCCCTTCAATGTTCATGTCAATAGGATTCCACTTAGCGGCACAGTAACCCATTTGCGTTACCAACCCGGCCAATTCCTGATGGCATTTGACCATCGAAGTATGGAAAGCAATGAAAAAATGGAAATCGGTATTGACAATGGTGAAATCCGAATGCTTTTCAGTCAGATATCAGGTTTTCTTGCCCGCAGAATAGTTTGTACTCTTCATGATGGCGAAAAGGTCAAGGCTGGCAGCAGATTTGGCATGATCAAGTTCGGCTCAAGAGTAGATATCACACTTCCTTCCAGCGCAAAAACAACGGTTCATGTCGGTCAGATCACCCGTGCTGGCCAGACTATAATTGCCCGGTATTGAAAAAAACAGAAAAACCAACCGAGAATCACTGAAAAAAATTGGTTTAAAAATGCTTATTACTATACTTGTTCATTACTTGAAAAGGAACTTTTCGTCATTTTATTTATTTCTGGAGGAAAGGTCATGTTTGGATTAGGTGCACAGGAACTCATTCTTATTCTGCTTATCATTGTGCTGTTGTTCGGATCAAAAAAACTTCCGGAACTTGCACGTGGGCTTGGTAAAGGAATGAAAGAGTTCAAAAATGCCCAGCATGAAACTGAGGAGGAACTCAAAAAGGGAACTGATGAAACACCCAAAAAGGAGCAATAAACAATTCTTGGACTACGGTTTATAAAACCGCTCAGTAAAAAGCCCTCGACAGGGCTTTTTGTCTGTTCATGAAAGGTAAACATGACGGTTTTTATTACTGGTAATTAGATTTATCTTTGTAAGTAATAACGCACATCAACATACTCCAGTCATGCTTTTCAGCCTTTATATCAGAAATTTTGCTCTGATTGAGGAGTTATCAATTGAGTTTATACCCGGGTTGACCATTATTACAGGTGAAACTGGGGCAGGCAAATCTATTCTTATCGGAGCGTTGAGTCTTGTTCTTGGCGAAAGAGCAAGCAGCGATCTGGTACGGTCGGGATCAAACAAAGCGATTATCGAAGCTGTATTCAAAGAAATTGGTATAAAAAAGATCAACACCCTGCTGAAAGATACGGATATTGAACAGTCACCGGAACTCATTCTCCGGAGGGAACTGTCATCAACCGGTCAATCACGCTGTTTTATCAACGACACTCCTTGCACAGTAGCGATTCTTAAACAGGTTGGAGAATTGCTGATTGACTTGCATGGACAGCATGAACACCAGTTGCTGCTGCATGCCGACACACATGAAACTCTTCTTGATGATTTTGCAGGAACAGCACCAGAGGTAACCACATATAGAGAAATACGCAAAGCACTTCAGGCTTTTCAGCAAAAGATGGCATTGCTTGATCAAGAGGTTGCTGAAAGCCGCGAAAAAAAAGAGATTCTTGATTTTCAACTCAACGAACTCAACACTCTTGACCTTAAAAAAGGTGAGGAAGAGGCTGTAGAAACTGAAATAACACTGCTTGAAAACGCCGAAACCCTTTTCACTCTGAGCACTGCTTTGAACGACCAGCTTTATGAGTGCGAACATTCGGTTTATTCGTCCATAAGCGAGGCGCTTCATAGCCTTGAAAAGCTTGCTGACATTGATAAACACTTTGCAATCTACATTGAGGAGATCCGTACGGCAAAAAGCATTGTTGATGAGTTCTCTCGTTTCAATCGCAGCTATATCACCAATATTGATTTCAGTCCTGGCAAGCTTGACTCATTGCGTAACCGTCAACTTCAACTTCAGCGTATCAGCAAAAAATATGGCCGGTCCATCCCGGAATTGATAGAGTTTCGAGACGAGCTCGACGAAAGGGTTGCGCATGAAGACAATCTTGAAGAAGAAATCTCCCTTCTAAATAATGAAATCACCATTCATAAAACGAAACTTTCTCTCCAGGCGGAAAGCTTGTCGAACAAACGGAAGAAAGCAGCACATCGTCTTGAAATTTTGATTCAGGAGCAGCTTGTTCATCTCGGCATACCAAATGCACTTTTCATCGTCAAGATAACGCATGAAGAAAATTCTGACGGCGATGTATTCTGTGAGGGGAAAAACTATACAGCATTCGAACGTGGTTACGACTGTATTGAATTCCTTATTTCAACCAATTCTGGTGAAAAACCAAGGCCGCTCGTAAAAGTGGCATCAGGAGGAGAAATTTCCAGGATCATGCTCGCCCTGAAAAGTACGCTGGCAGAGTCCTCGCAGTTGCCTATTCTTGTTTTTGATGAAATTGATACTGGCATCAGCGGCCGAATTGCAGAGGCCGTAGGAAAAAGTCTGAAAAGCCTTTCGCGATTGCATCAGATCATTGCAATCACCCACTTGCCGCAAATAGCTGCAATGGCCAATCTGCATCTCAGCGTTAAAAAGGGTATAGTAAAGGAAAGAACAGTTACGGAAGTAACTGTTCTTGACCATGAAAGCCGACTTCATGCCATTGCAGCACTTATCAGTGGGAACAGGATATCACCCTCATCACTCACTCTTGCCAACGAACTTATTGCCAGCGCAGAATCAGTTTAGAAAATCCGAAAAGTTTGCCTTATTATTCTTAAAATATCTGAAGTTTACCATTCAACAAGGAATTTATTACGTATGCCCACACGATACCTTTCAGGATCTGCCGTAGCACTGGTAACTCCGTTCAGGCAGGACAGGTCAGTTGATACCGATGCTTTGAGAAGACTCGTACAATTTCATATAGAAGCTGGAACCAATATTATCATACCATGCGGAACAACTGGCGAGTCACCAACATTGTCCGGAGAAGAACAGTTTGCAATTATCCGCACAGTAAAGGAAGAAGCCGGGAACAAGATAATTGTAGCAGCAGGCGCAGGAACAAATGCAACTGAACAAGCCGTAGAACTTGCAAAAAACGCAGAGAAAGCTGGAGCTTCAGTTATTCTTTCGGTAGCACCCTATTACAACAAGCCTTCGCAGGAAGGTATTTACCAGCACTACAAGCAGATTGCGCAGGCAGTTTCCGTTCCGATTATCGTTTACAATGTTCCGGGAAGAACTGGGTGTAATGTTGCAGCATCAACAATTCTGAAACTGGCTCGTGATTTTGGAAACATTGCCGCGGTTAAGGAAGCTTCGGAAAACATCACTCAGATTATGGAGCTACTGGAAGAGCGCCCAGTTGATTTTTCAGTACTTACTGGAGAGGATTCGATGATTCTACCCTTCATGGCAATGGGAGGCGATGGCGTGATTTCTGTTGCAGCAAACCAGATACCTGCTCAGGTAAAGCAGTTGGTTAATGCTGTAAAACACGGAAATCTTGATGAGGCACGGTCACTGAATCGTACTTATCGCAGACTGTTCAAGCTGAACTTTATTGAGAGTAACCCAGTACCGGTAAAATACACTCTTGCCCGAATGGGGATGATCAAAGAGATTTACAGGTTACCGCTTGTACCTCTGTCAGCAGACAACAAGGCGTTGATGAACAGTGAAATGGAAACCTTGGGGCTTATATAAGAGCCCCAAGGTTTTCGGCAAAACTGTCAAGTTCCTGACATGTCCGCTTTTCAGTTACAGCCACAAGCAAACCTGTTTCATGATGGGCAGCAAGGTCATAGCCGGCAAAAACCTTTTTTTCAAGCATACGGTTGATTATGTCAGCGGCAGGAATTGGTGTTTCAACAACAAATTCTCTGAAAAATGGCGCCTGGTACTTCAGGGAAAAGCCCGGAATAGCAGCAATTTTTCCTGCCAGATAGTGTGCCTTCTCTGCTGATTGTGTGGCAACCTGCCGGAGACCCTGTTTGCCAAGCAATGAAAGGTATACCGCTGCTTGCAATGCATTAAGTGCCTGGTTGCTGCATATATTCGAAGTTGCTTTTTCCCTACGGATATGCTGTTCACGGGTTTGCAAGGTGAGAATAAAACCATCCTCACCGTCCCTGTCTTTGGTCAGACCTACCAGACGACCGGGAATCTTGCGGACAAATTCCTGTTTCACTGTAAAGATACCAAGGTAAGGGCCTCCGAAATTTTGAGAACTTCCAAGAGGCTGACCCTCTCCTACCGCAATGTCTGCTCCGTAACTTCCGGGAGCTGAAAGTACGCCGAGAGAAAGAGGATCAGCTGATACAATAAACAAAGCTCCTTTTTTATGTGCAATATCACGTATAGCCTCAACTTCTTCAAGACAGCCATAAAAATTCGGCTGCTGAACAACAACTGCAGCTACTTCCTCATGAACAAGAGCATTCAATGTAGCGAGACAGCCGACACCACTCGCAAGTTCATTCTGAATGAGTGCATTATGACCAGAAGCTTCAAGATAGGTTTTCAGAACATCGCTGTTATAAGGGTGAAGCTTGCCAGCCACAACAACCTGAGATCGGCCAGTCACGTTCATGGCCATCAAAACCGCTTCGGCAAGTGCCGTTGCACCGTCATACATGGAAGCATTTGCCACATCCATGTCATAGATACGGCAGATAAGGCTCTGGTATTCATAGATCGCCTGCAAGGTACCCTGGGAAACCTCTGCCTGATAAGGCGTATAAGCTGTATAAAACTCACTTCTGGAAACAATGGCATTGATAGCCGCCGGAATAAAATGATCATATGCTCCCCCACCAAGAAAACTGACATAATCTGCCGTGCTGCAATTGGCTGAGGCAAGTGTTTCGAGTAATTTTCGTACCTGAGGTTCATCGGAGGCAGGAAAAAGATCAAGAGCTTTTTTGAGCCGTATTTCTTGAGGTATGTCCTGAATAAGATCATCAAATGAATCAACGCCGATGACCCGAAGCATTTCCTCTCTTTCGGCAAGAGTATTAACAATGAATGGCATAATGACTACTCTCCTGTAAACTGACTGTATGACGTAGCGTCAAGAAGTCCCTCAAGTGCTACTGGACCAGCAACTTTCATCTTGACCAGCCACCCCTTTCCATACGGATCCTGATTAACAATTTCAGCACTATCAAGCTGAGTATTCAGCTCAAGAATTTCTCCCGCTACCGGAGCAAAAAGATCGGCCACAGTTTTCACCGCCTCAATGGTGCCAAAAATATCATGTTCTTTAAGCCCTGTACCAACAGGCTTCAACTCTACAAAAACAATATCACCAAGTTCTGACTGAGCAAAGTCTGTAACACCGATCAGTGCAGTACTGCCGTCTTCAAGCAGTTTGATCCATTCATGGTCTTTGGTATAGCGGAGATCATCAGGAATATTCATGGCAGAGGAATATGAGTGTTGTAAGAAGTTTTCGAAGACAAGTCATAGTTCATTGCAAGAAAGGTAATATTTTTTTTAAAAGTGCTGAAACAGCCGAAAAAGTATTCCTTCACATTACCCTTTAAAACTTTCCGAGAAAAACCAATTTTACCGCTGTTCACTTATGCCTTATGAAAGCCTTTGCCTCATGGATTCATAAAGCAGAACCCCTGCTGTAACACTGACATTAAGGGATTCAACGGCGCCGGCCATAGGAATCCGGACGACAAAATCACAAAATTTGAGTGCTTCTGGAGCAATCCCACTACCCTCCATACCAAGTACAACAGCTGTAGCTTTTTTCAAATCAATATCAGTATAATTGATTTCAGCATCCATATCAGCAGCAATAACCTGAAGGCCTTTTTCATGCAGGTACTCCAATGAACGCACAAGGCTTTTTACTTTGCAGATCCTCATATGAGAGAGTGCACCAGCTGCCGCCTTGTGTACAACGGCATTGACTGGAGCACCCTTTCCTTCTACAAGAACCACAGCATCTGCCGCCACAGCTTCAGCGGTTCTGATAATAGCTCCTATATTGTGTGGGTCATCCAAACCCTGAAGAACTACAAAAAGGGGAAAAGTATTACGGGGAGTAAAAAGTACTTCATCCAGAGAATAATAGGTAACTGTACTGATGAGCGCACAAACGCCCTGGTGCTTTGTTGTTCCCGCAATCAATGATAATTTTTCGAGCCTGGCTTTACCTGTTACCAGCTTCTGCCGTCTTGCAGAAATTATAATCTCTTTAAGTTTCGGATGATTAGTATTGAACTGGAAATAAATTTTTTCGATACTCTCAGGTTTCTGCTGAAGAAGTTCAAGTACCGCGTTCCGGCCATAAACAATATTTTCGGAATGTTCCACCTCCATAACGCCTCGTATTCCTTATCCACAGGTTAATAAAAAACCTTAAAATTGACGTACTATAGGAAATATCAGCAGCCAGCTTCGGAGAAAAGTAGAATGTAATTAAATTTATCAAAAACCGATTTTTTTTATAAATTTGGCATCGCCTTGATATTTAATTCCAATGCCAACTTTCTAAGCTTTTTCGGGGTTATCATATCATGCTCTGAGCAAAACCTTTCTTATCAATACTTATCCATTGAAAGCCAGTATGAGTCGGATTTATCAAACAATGGAGGGAAATGAAGCTGTAGCTCATATCTCTTATCGCACCAGTGAAGTTATCTGTATTTACCCGATCACACCAGCTTCACCGATGGGTGAATATTCCGACTCATGGGCAGCCGAAGAAAGAAAAAACATCTGGGGTACTACGCCCAAGATTGATGAATTACAAAGTGAGGCCGGCGCTGCAGCCGCAGTTCACGGAGCCTTGCAAACAGGTGCTCTAACGACCACCTTTACAGCTTCGCAAGGGCTTTTACTGATGATTCCGAATATGTATAAAATTGCCGGAGAACTCACTCCTTGCGTGATCCACGTATCGGCTCGAGCTCTTGCGGCACAGGGACTCTCAATTTTTGGTGATCACAGCGATGTAATGGCTGTGCGCGGAACAGGTTTTGCCATGCTTGCCTCCAGCTCTGTTCAGGAAGCGATGGACATGTCTCTCATTGCCGCAGCCGCAACACTTGAATCAAGAATTCCATTCCTTCATTTCTTTGACGGGTTCAGGACATCTCATGAGATTGCAAAAATCGAAATTATTCCTGATAACATCATAAAAGAGATGATCAGTGATGATCTTGTCATAGCACACCGCAATCGTCGCCTGAGTCCAGATGCCCCAGTTCTTCGTGGAACATCACAGAACCCTGATGTCTATTTCCAGGCAAGGGAAACAGTCAACAACTATTACAATGCCTGCGCCGGTATTACCGAAAAACTGATGAAGAAATTCGGGCAGCTTACCGGAAGAGAGTATAAACTCTACCAATACTACGGAGCAACCGATGCTGAGCGAGTTATAATTATGATGGGATCAGGAGTTGAGAGCGTCCGTGAAACTGTTGAATATCTCAACAAGCAGGGTGAAAAAGTCGGTGTCATCAATTCCCGCTTGTTCCGACCATTCGATATTGAACATTTCATCAGTGCTTTTCCGGCCTCGGTCAAATCAGTTTCCATTCTTGACCGGGTGAAGGAGCCCGGAAGTGCTGGAGAACCACTCTATCTTGATACGGTAAACGCCTTGCTTGAAGGAGTACAGAAAGGCTTGCTTAAAACCCTTCCGAATATTACCGGGGGAAGATATGGGCTCTCATCCAAGGAATTTACTCCGGCAATGGCCAAAGCCGTTTATGACAACATGAGTTCGGAAACACCTAAAAACCATTTTACCGTTGGCATCAATGACGATGTGACCAACCTCAGCCTTGAATATGACCGGACATTCTCAATTGAACCGGATGAAATGTTCAGAGCTCTGTTTTATGGTCTTGGATCAGACGGCACCGTTGGTGCAAACAAAAACAGTATCAAAATTATCGGTGAAAACACTCCAAACTATGCGCAGGGATATTTTGTTTACGACTCGAAAAAATCCGGGTCAATAACCACTTCGCATCTACGGTTTGGACCAAATGAAATTCACTCCACCTACCTGATTACAGAAGCCCAGTTTATCGGTTGTCATCACTGGATTTTCCTTGAGATGATTGATGTGGTAAAAAATCTGAAGACAGGTGGAACACTGCTCCTGAACTCTCAGTATAGTTATGAGGAAATCTGGGACAAACTACCAAAAATCGTTCAGGAACACCTGATACGCAAAGACGCAAAGCTTTATACCATTGACGCATACAAAGTGGCTCATGCAAGCGGTATGGGTCAACGCATCAACACGATCATGCAGGCCTGCTTTTTTGCCATATCCGGAGTGTTGCCAAGAGACGAAGCGATTGAAAAAATCAAGAGTTCCATCAGATATACCTATGGCAAAAAAGGCGATGAGGTTGTGAGGCAGAACATTCAGGCTGTAGACAATACACTCGCCAACCTGCATCTGGTTACTATCGGATCTGTTGCCGACAGCAAAAAAGAGCTGCGCCCGCCGATAGTAGGCGAGGCGCCTGATTTTGTCTGCAACGTGCTGGCAAAAATTATTGCCGGTGACGGGGATAACATTCCGGTAAGCGATCTTCCCGATGACGGCACCTACCCGACAGGGACAGCACAATTCGAAAAACGCAACCTTGCCGACGACATTCCGGTATGGGAAGCCACACTCTGCATTCAGTGCGGAAAATGCTCTGCAGTCTGCCCCCATGCTGCCATACGAGCGAAAGTCTATGACGCAAAATTTCTGGCAAACGCACCGCACACCTTTAAATCAACACAAGCAAAGGGAGCAAGTTGGAATGGAATGAGTTATACTATCCAGGTTGCGCCTGAGGATTGTACCGGCTGTGTGGCATGTACGCATATCTGTCCGGGAAAAGACAGGAACAACCCGGAAAACCATGCACTGACCATGCAACCGCTGTCGTCGATTCGTGAAGCCGAAATCGATAACTGGAACTACTACCTCAACATTCCGGATTTCGACCGTTCAAAAATCAATACAAAGCTGATAAAGGAACAGCAACTGCAAGTACCGCTGTTCGAGTTTTCAGGGGCATGTGCCGGGTGCGGTGAAACACCGTATATCAAGCTCATGACACAGCTATTCGGAGACCGCCTGTTGATAGGCAATGCAACAGGATGTTCATCTATCTACGGAGGTAACCTTCCGACAACACCATACACTACCAATGCAGCGGGTCTCGGGCCAGCATGGTCAAACTCGCTTTTTGAGGATACTGCCGAATTTACACTTGGCTATAGAATATCCATCGACAAACAGCGAGAATACGCCAGAGAGATTTTACAGAGAATAGGGTCGCTGATCGGTGACACGCTGACACGGGAAATCCTTGAGGCTAAAGAACTTACTGAACCTGATATTTTTGAGCAGAGAAAGCGGGTTGCACTGCTTAAAGACAAGCTTCGTCAACTGGATTCATCCGATGCAAAACAGTTGCTTTCAGTGGCCGACATGCTTGTCAAAAAAAGTGTCTGGGGAGTTGGTGGAGACGGGTGGGCTTATGATATTGGTTATGGCGGTGTTGACCATATAACAGCCGGAAACAAAAATATTAACCTTCTGGTACTCGACACTGAAGTCTATTCAAATACCGGCGGGCAGGCATCAAAAGCCACACCAAAAGCCGCAGTAGCAAAATTTGCAGCAGCTGGCCGAACAGTGACGAAAAAGGATCTCGGCATGATCTCCATGACCTATGGAAATACTTACGTTGCCTCGGTTGCTCTTGGTGCCCGCGATGAGCAGACGCTTAAAGCATTTATTGAAGCTGAAGCATACAACGGCCCCTCAATCATTATTGCCTATTCACACTGTATAGCTCACGGTATTGACATGTCCAATGGCTTTGAAAACCAGAAAGCTGCCGTTGATTCAGGCCACTGGATACTGTACCGCTATAATCCCGATCTGTTGAAAGAAGGCAAGAATCCACTCATTCTTGATTCAAAAAAGCCGAAAATACCGGTTGCGCAGTTCCTGAATATGGAAAACCGCTTCAGAATGCTCAAAAAGAGCCATCCGGCTCTTGCCGAAGAGTATTATGCCGCAATCCAAAAAGAGGTGGATGCAAGATGGGCTCATTACGAATATCTTGCAGCACGCACCTTTGACGAGTTATCGTAGAAGGTTACCTGCATCAAAAGAGAGCATCAACAGAAAACGGCGGTTTATCAGCCGTTTTCTGTTTTATCTGACAACTGCACTAAAAATACAATCCCATCCATTAGGGGCTTCACTTCTCCTTGAGTTTGTCTGAGTTATGTATAGATTTATGGCTGTTGGCTATTTTGTCTTTTTGTCGTTCTTTGCCTTGAATGATGCTAACAGTTTTTCAAATTCCTTCGTATATGCGGCATTATTATTTTCCCACCCTTTAAAACTCGGGATATAATATTTTTTTATTTCTTCCGCTAAATCCCTGCCCTTGCTATCAACAAAATCCCAATTCTCAAGGTTGCCGTATTCGATAAGGCTTATCGGAAAAAGTACTCGTTTGTCTTCTTTGCTTTCTCGGTTTTTGGCTTTGATGATCTCCCTTTTTACCCAATTGCTTTCAATGCTGTTTTCTGAAAGAATGAGGAGTAGCTTTTCATGGACTCGTATCGCGTTATCTATTTGCGTATCAATATGTTCACCACTTTCCATATCGTGTGGTGCGTACCAGCACCGAACTCCTTTTGCTTGTAAATCGGCATGAATACGGTCTGCAAAAGCTTTATCCGCAGTGCTATGGCTGATAAAGCAGGAGTAGTAGTCAAAGGCTTTTCCCGTCAGTGAATGGACGTACTCAATGAAGCTATCAGGAACACCGCAGCCGCGGAGGAAGAATTCGGGGATGTTTCCCTTGGATAGGTAAAGAGTATCTATACCTATTGTTGATGGGCCAAGATGTTTAACAGTATCAAGCCCTTTGACATTGCTCAGGTCTACATTGGCGAAAATTGTACTATAAAGTGTTGCTTCGTCGAGGTTTGCACCACTGAGGTTTGCACCACTGAGGTTTGCACCGCTGAGGTCTGCAGTACGGAGGTATGCCCCGCTGAGGTTGGCATTGCTGAGGTTTGCAAACCTGAGGTCTGCATTGCTGAGGTCTGCACAGCTGAGGTTTGCACCACTGAGATTTGCCCCGCCGAGATTTGCCCCGGTGAGGTCTGCTTCGATGAGGTCTGCGAAGTTGAGGTCTGCACAGCTGAGGTATACACGTAGTTCTGGATGTGCTTTACGTGTTTCATTCCACTCTGTTACTGATCTTTTCAGCAGTTCAACGGTGAGCATGGCATAATTCCTTGTTTTATGTGTTTGTATTTCCTGCGCCGACTTCAGCCATTCCCCTTCACTTCTTCTTGAGCTTGGTGGATTGTTCGCGTGTTTCGTTTGCTTTTTCCGGGTTGCCAAGCTGGTCGTAGACTTCGGCGAGGTGGTCGAGTATTTCGGGTTCGCGGGGGTCGAGCTGGGCGGCTTTTTCGAGGTGTTCCTGTGCTTGTTGATACTCTTTCATTTTGAAGAGTATCCAGCCAAGGGTGT
>JBAXLG010000033.1:0-19890 GCA_037134935.1 Chlorobiaceae bacterium
CATTGCTCATATCTCCTTGTAGTTTAAGAGACAGCTTTCCGCTCTGTCTCTTAAACTGTAGCAAGTTCAAGTATGGGGTGTTCAATTTATTGTTGCAAGTTCACAATTTCTTATTGGGAAATCACTTATCAGGTATACCATTCAGGCTTATTCTTTCATTCCGTGCATATCCATTTTCAGAAATTTGCCAGTGAGGGATTGTTTTGTGGCTGCAATCTGTATGGGTGTGCCTTCTGCAATTATTTTCCCTCCTTCATGTCCACCTTCTGGTCCAAGATCTATTATCCAGTCGCTGTTTTTAATGATGTCGAGGTTATGCTCGATTATAATAACACTGTTCCCTTTGTCCACCAGTTTACGCAGAACCTCAAGTAAGTGCTGGATATCCTGAAAGTGCAATCCGGTAGTTGGTTCGTCGAGAATATAGAGTGTTTGGCCTGTCTGTATTTTAGCAAGTTCTGCTGAAAGTTTGATACGCTGGGCTTCGCCACCGGAAAGCATTGGCGATGGCTGGCCGAGTTTGAGATACCCAAGCCCCACACTCTGCATAGTGGTAAAAATACGGCGAATGCGCGGAAAGTCGGCAAAGAATTCCAATCCCTCTTCAATGGTCATTTCAAGCACATCAGCGATAGATTTTCCGTGATACTTGACCAGCAGGGTTTCGCGATTGTAGCGGTGTCCCTTGCAGTTTTCACACTGTACATAGACATCAGGAAGGAAGTTCATTTCGATTTTCCGTGTGCCTGCACCCTGGCAGACTTCGCATCGACCGCCTTTGACGTTGAAACTGAATCTCCCTGCTTTGTAGCCCCGGATTTGCGCTTCGGGAAGACGGGTAAAGAAATCGCGTATAAAAGTGAATACGCCCGTATATGTAGCAGGGTTTGAACGGGGCGTTCGGCCTATAGGGGATTGGTCGACATTAACGACCTTATCGATATTTTCGATACCTTTGATGCTTCCATAGGGATGGGCAAGCAGTTTGGAACGGTAGAAATGACGAGCAAGGATCGGGAAAAGCGTCTCGTTTATTATGGTGGATTTGCCGGAACCGCTAACACCGGTAATGCTGACAAGCGATCGAAGAGGAATAGTGATATCAATGTTTTTCAGGTTGTTGCCCCTGCACCCTTTAAGCTGGATGAACGGCTGCTTTGATACTTCATTTTTCTCTTCTCCTTCGAAAAAAACTTGCCGTGCACCGCTGAGGTATTCCGCCGTAAGTGATTGATGCCCAAGAGAATCTGCTGGCCCTTTAGCAACAATTTCTCCACCGTACTCCCCTGCTCCTGGCCCAAGGTCGATGATTTCATCCGCTTCGAACATGGTATCCTTGTCGTGCTCCACAACGAGTACGGTGTTGCCGATATCTCGGAGACGCTTCAGAGAGTCAATAAGCTTATGGTTGTCGCGTTGGTGAAGTCCGATACTTGGTTCGTCAAGCACATAAAGCACTCCGCTGAGTTGCGACCCAAGCTGCGAGGCAAGTCTGATACGCTGGGCTTCACCGCCTGAAAGTGTGTGCGAGCCTCTGTTTAATGAGAGATAGCTGAGCCCAACATTCAAAAGAAATTCAAGCCGTTTGATGATTTCATGTAATACTGGTGTGGCAACCAGTAACTCTTTTTTTGTAAGATTTGGTGATAAAGCAGTAAAAAAGTCAAAAGCTTCCAATAAAGAAAGGGATTCGATCTCGGCAATGTTGAGGTTGTTGATCTTGATTGAGAGACTCTCTTTGCGAAGTCTGGCTCCTTTGCATTCGGGACATGGTTGACGAATCATAAAGCTTTCGGCCCACTCACGTTGTTTTGGAGAGTTTGCATTCCTGCGCATCTCATCAACATAGGAAAATGCTCCGGAAAACGGCTGCGGGTAAATAGTTTCGCGACCAGAATAGGCATAGCTGACGTTAAATGTGCGGCTACCCGATCCTTTAAGCAGAATTTCCATTGCCTGCTTCGGTATGTCAGCAATCGGAGTATCGAACGTGAAATTGAATTCTTTTGCAATGGCCCTGATGACTTGCCAGAGGTTTCGTTTTCCTGGTTTGCCAAATGGATCAAGTCCTCCTTCGTTAAGGGAAAGTGACAGGTCGGGAACCATGAGTTCGGTTGAAAGCTGCATGATTTCTCCGATGCCATGACATTCAGGGCATGCACCATAAGGGGAATTGAAGCTGAAGTGGTTCGGAGCAAGCGTATCAAGCGGAACGGAGCCATCCGAATAAGCGTAGCGTGTGCTGAAAAGCATTTCTTTCAGTTCACTTTCAACAGGATCGCAGATAACTGATGATTTGTGCTCCGACATACTTACTGCAAGATTGACAGCTTTTTTCACACGCTCCTTGGAATCGGAGTCAATTACCATACGATCGACAACTAATTCAATGGAGTGACTTTTATAGCGTTCGATCTGCATATTTTTCACTATTTCATGGTACTGACCGTCAATACGTACCCTGAGATAGCCTTTGAGTAAAAGACGTTCAAAGAGTTCCCGATAATGCCCTTTTCGCCCTGAAACAAGAGGGGATAAAATCTGGATTTTTGTGCCGAACGGAAAAATGCAAATAGTTTCGCAGATACTTTCTTCGCTTTGTTTTTGCAGCATATAGCCAGTTACAAGATCGTAGCGTCGCCCTGCTTTGGCGTAGAGTAAGCGGATAAAGTCATGAATCTCCGTAATTGTACCAACCGTTGATCGAGGAGAACGGTTGGTGCTTTTCTGGTCAATGGCAATGACTGGCGAAAGACCTTCGATAAAATCAACATCAGGACGTTCTATACTGCCAATATATTGACGGGCATAAGGTGAAAGCGTTTCCATAAAGCGACGCTGCCCTTCAGCATAAAGCGTATCGAAAGCAAGACTGGACTTCCCGGAACCCGACAGGCCGGTAATGACAACAAACCGGTTGCGAGGAATATCGACAGAGATGTTTTTGAGGTTGTGAACTCGTGCGCCCTTGACTGTGATATGGCTGAACTCCATTTGGTCTATACTCTCTTTTACTGAAAATGGTAACTGGCGGTATTTAAATAGTGGAAATGCACAACCTCTCAGTCTGTAAACTATCTCAACGTATTATTATATAATGACTTAACCATAAATACTTTTAATCTCTAAGGGTTTAATTCCCCGAAGCTCTACTTCGTAAATAATCAATAATACATTGAATTAAATAACTCGTAGCTCTGTTGTGAGGATTCTTTATTGGTACTTGACGGCTATAATAGAATCGGTTTTACTCAATATTTTTCATTTCGATAAGGCTTATTTCTTTTTGAACAAAGTAACATCAATAGAGTTGTCCAGATGAGCTTATTTACGAATAAGTCCTAAGTCAAATCGTATATACTTTCCTTAATTAAAACATTAAACAACTGTTTGCTGCACGTTATTTCTTTGCACCATTCAGAATGGTCATCGTTCGGGCATAAACTTTTCTTCTTGTAATGATAAGAACATAAAGAACAAGCAAGGTATTTAATATCGTAATTATTTACCAGAAGCGGGCTAAACAATGTTGGAATCACTAAACAGTATTAATGTAAAAAAGGCAGCCGCAGCCGCCTTCTTTACATAACTAACAGAGTGTTGCTTCAACCTTGGAGTGCAGCTCTTGCAGCGGCAAGCCGTGCAATAGGCACACGGAAAGGACTGCATGAAACATAATTCAGCCCTATCTGATGACAGAACTCTACCGACGATGGATCACCACCGTGTTCACCGCATATACCAAGTTTGAGGTCTGGTTTTATTGCCCGGCCATCTTTTACCGAAATACTTATAAGACGACCTACACCCTCCCTGTCGATCGATTCAAAGGGGTTACGGGCAAAAATGTCCTGTTGCTGGTAGATTGGCAGGAACTGCCCAGAGTCATCACGACTCATGCCAAGTCCCATCTGTGTGAGATCGTTGGTACCATAACTGAAGAAATCGGCAACAGTAGCAATCTGATCGGAAGTGATTGCTGCACGTGGCACCTCAATCATTGTACCTACAAGGTAATTAACGACAATGCCTTGTTCGGCTATTACTCTCGCAGCTGTTTTGTGAATTAATTCATTAGTAATCTCAAGCTCTTTTACTGTACTTACCAGCGGAACCATGATCTCAGGTACCACTTCGTTCCCTTCTTTTTTGATTTTGCAGGCAGCTTCAATAATTGCCCTGACTTGCATAACCGTAATTTCAGGGTGAAGAATGCCAAGACGGCACCCGCGAAGGCCTAGCATAGGATTGAATTCGTGCAAAGCACCGATTCGTTCTTTTATTACAATAACTGGTTTACCAATCTTGTTCGCCAATACTTCGATTTCACTGTCCGTGTGTGGTAGGAACTCATGTAGAGGAGGATCAAGCAACCTGATGGTAACCGGGCGGGAACCCATAACTTTGAAAAGTCCATAGAAATCTTCCCGCTGGTAGGGAAGCAGTTTTTCAAGTGCTTTTTCCCTTCCTTCGACATTTTCGGCCAAAATCATCTCACGCATGGCAACAATGCGTTCACCGCCAAAAAACATGTGCTCAGTACGGCAGAGACCGATACCTTCTGCTCCGAAGGTGATAGCAATCTCAGCTTGATCGGGCTGATCAGCATTGGTACGAATATTGAGCTTGCGGTACTTGTCGGCCCACTCCATAAGTTGCTTGTAAATCGGCCAAGTTTGTGCATCCTCAGGTTTCAGAGTTTTATCAACAAGTACCTCGATGATCTCAGAATTTTTGGTTGCTACTTTTCCTGCAATAACTTCACCGGTACTACCGTCGATCGAAATATAATCACCTTCACTCAGGATGGTAGAACTACCATGAACACGCAACTCTCCTTTCTGGTAATCAATATTGAGAGCGCCACATCCAACTACGCAAACCTTGCCCATCTGCCGAGCAACAAGTGCCGCATGGGAGGTCATGCCTCCTCGTTCAGTGAGAATACCTTCCGAAACAGCCATGCCTTTGATATCTTCAGGAGAAGTTTCGATGCGGACGAGAATAACATCTTCGCCGCGTTTCCCTGCTTCATAGGCATCAACAGCATTAAAATAAATTTTTCCTGTTGCAGCACCCGGCCCTGCATTTAAGCCTGTTGCAAGAAGTCTCCCCGAGGAAATGGCTGCCTTTTTTTCCTGCAGGTCGAAAACAGGGCGGAGAAGCTGGTTGAGCTGCTCGGGCTCAATGCGCAACAACGCCTCTTTTTCATCAATCAGCTTTTCATTGAACATGTCCACGGCAATTTTTACAGCGGCCATTCCGGTTCTTTTACCAACTCGACATTGAAGCATGAAAAGCTTGTTATTCTCTATTGTAAACTCAATGTCCATCATGTCACGATAGTGACGTTCGAGAATTGAACGGATATCTTCGAGCTGATTATAGATATCAGGATTTTCAGCTTTAAGCTGTTTAATTTCAAGTGGGGTTCTTGTTCCAGCCACAACATCTTCGCCTTGTGCATTCATTAAAAACTCACCATAGAAAATGTTGTCACCGGTAGCTGCATCACGAGTAAAAGCAACACCAGTTCCGCAATCTTCGCCCATGTTACCAAACACCATGGCTTGAACGTTGCATGCCGTTCCCCAGTAACCAGGAATATGGTTCAGCTTACGGTACACAATAGCCCGATCGTTGTTCCAACTGCTGAATACTGCGCCGATTGCTCCACGAAGCTGTTCATGAGGATCTTCGGGAAACAGCCGCCCTGTTTTTTCAAGAATAGCAGCTTTATACTTGTTGACAATATCCTGCAAGTCCTCAACCTTGAACTCGGTATCCAGTTTGATGTTCAGTTCGTGTTTTTTAGCTTCCAGTATCTTTTCAAATGGATCAATCTCTTTTTTATCTGCCGGTTTCAAGTCAAGCACAACGTCACCATACATCTGCACAAAACGGCGATAGCAGTCCCAAGCGAATCTTGGATTACCTGATTTTTTGGCAAGACCAGCTACAGTATTTTCATTCAGGCCAAGATTGAGAATAGTATCCATCATGCCAGGCATTGAAGCCCTTGCGCCTGATCGGACTGAAAGCAGCAGTGGGTTTTGGGGATCTCCAAATTTCTTTCCCAAAGTCTTTTCAATTTTATTGAGTGCGTCAGGAATATCCTTTTCGAAAAGATTTACGGGATAAGTTTTTTGATGATCATAGTAATAGGTGCAAACTTCCGTTGAAATGGTAAATCCCGGAGGTACCGGTAAACCGATGTTTGCCATTTCTGCAAGGTTGGCACCTTTGCCGCCAAGCAAGTGTTTCATCGACGCATCACCTTCAGCAGATCCATCCGAAAAACGATAAATGTATTGTTTACAGGCAGCTTGTTCGTTACTAATTTCAGATTTTGGCATGTTTTTAAATAGTAATTATTTTTTTTCACAAAATCAGCCAAAAGGTTGATGGTGAAAAAAATTAAGACATTTCTAATATTAACTGTTAATTAATTTAATAAAAAAACGTAGAAAAACGCAGGTAAAAACTTTCAGAACAGAGATTATTCCAAGACATTTTCATGACAGGAAAAGAGCTGACAATTATTCTTTTGCAGATTTTGCGTATTGCTGTGCCTTATGTACTGGTATCTGTTGGAGCAACATTTTCAGAACGTGGGGGAGTAGTCAACCTTGCACTTGAAGGTCTGATTCTTGCAGGAGCTTTCGGTGCTTTTTTGGGACAGTATTGGACGGGATCCGCATTTACAGGAATTGCAATGGCTCTTCTCTTTGGTGTGTGCGTAGCTTTACTTTTTGCATTTATTACCATTACTCTGAAAGCTGACCAAATTGTTGTTGGTATTGCTATGAATATGCTTGTAATGGGAAGTACGCGTTTCGGACTCAATTTACTTTTCAGCAGTTCAATGAATTCCGAGCGTATTGCGGGTATCAATATACCTGTTCTGTTTATGGACCCCCTTTTTCTTGCTGCGGTTTTCTCGGTGTTAATCGGTCATTTACTACTTTTCAAAACCCCTTACGGATTAAGACTTCGGGCAACAGGAGAAAATGCCACAATGGTTGACAGTTCAGGAATCAGTGTTAACCGCATGCGTTACTCCGGCGTTCTAGTTTCCGGTGGACTTGCTGCTTTGGCCGGAGCTTTTCTGGTTTTTCAGCAGCATACATTTACCGATAATATGTCTTCTGGTCGAGGTTATATTGCACTTGCGGCCATGATAATCGGTAAATGGACTCCTCTTGGAGCTGCACTTGCAGGTCTGATGTTTGCTGCAGCTGAGTCCATGGAAATCTGGCTCCAGACAGGATGGATTCCTTCTCAGCTAGTACAATCGCTACCTTATGTTATAACACTTGTGGTGCTTGCCTGTTTTGTTGGAAAAACCTCAGCTCCTAAGGATGTAGGCAATGCTTTTGAAAAAAAACGGAAATAAAAGTAAACCGAGCAGTCCCATTTTAAATGATAATATTGGTCGTGAATCAGTAGTGTTCGGTAAAAAATAAAGCTGGTCTGAAACTCCTTGAAAAAATTGGTGATAGAAAAAGTTTGCTCACTTTTAATATCGCTGTTTCTCAAGTGGTTTTCAGACCAGCTTTATTTTTTACCGAACACTACTAATGCGGGTACAATAGATATTTTGGCAATCAGCAATGACCGAAAAAAGCTTCTTGTTGTTGAACTAAAAAGAGGTAGAGTGTCCGATGTTGTCGTGGGACAGCTGTTGCGTTACATGGGGTTATTATTGCCCTTGAAGATGACCAAAAACTCAGGTAGGCATTGATGTCAGTTCCATCAGTAACTTTCTACCTTTATCAGATTAGTTTCAAACTGATACGTGGTTGATTGGCTATTAGTTATAATGGTTATATTATTATCTGTATTGAGATATCCAGTATCACTATTATGTATGTTTGTGTAGTGTATTTAGGCTTCTGAAAAAAAAGATTATTTTAATTATAGGTTACCATATCGAAAACAGAGTCAATAAAAACAATTTTCGATTTAACTTGTAAAGTTTTCAGCTTTTTTTAATGCTTTTTAAGCAAAAAAACTTCTTATAAACAAAGAAAGTTAATTGTTTTTATCAGGTATTTTTTCATGAAACACCTTATTTCTGTACTGGTTGAGAACAAGTTCGGCACCCTCAACAGGGTTGCTGCCATGTTCAGCGCACGAGGCTTTAACCTCGAAAGCATTTCCATTGGCGAAACCGAAGACAATGAAATTTCACGCATGACCATTGTAACACGAGGTGACGACCAGGTTATCAGTCAGGTACTGAAACAGCTCAACCGACTTGTTGATACCATTAAGGTCATTGATCTGACCAAGCAACCCCATGTTGAACGGGAGCTGTTGCTGATAACACTGAAACTCAACAAAACCTTGCAGCATGAGATTTTTGAACTGGTCAATGTTTTTAAGGGGAAAATCGTGGATATAAAACAAAAATCAATTACTATTGAAGTCATCGGTACTCCAGACAAGATTAACACAACTATTGATATCTTAAGACCGTACGGTCTTAAGGAACTTGCCCGTTCCGGTGCTGTTGCAATCCATAGGGGAGAATAACACCATTTTAGACTGCATTATCAATCCAAACCTTTTTAACAGATGAACGTTTATTATGAGCAGGACGCCGATCTCGGTTATCTGCAGGGAAAAAATATTGCCATACTTGGTTACGGAAGTCAGGGTCATGCTCATGCGCTGAACCTCAAGGATAGCGGTCTTAAAGTTTGCGTTGGCCTTCGTACCGATAGTTCATCCTCTGCCAAAGCACGGGAAGCTGGTCTGCAGGTCAACACCGTTGCTGATGCAGTCAAATGGGCAAACATTGTAATGGTTCTGTTGCCTGATCAGTACCAGAAATCTATTTATGAAAATGAAATAGCTCCGAACCTTGAACAAGGCAATACTCTTGCCTTTGCTCACGGTTTCAATATTCATTACAAGCAGATTGTTCCATCAGAAACAGTCAACGTAATCATGATTGCCCCAAAAAGCCCGGGTCATCTTGTGCGCCGCACGTTTACCCAGGGTAACGGTGTTCCCTGCCTTATTGCTGTTCATCAGGATTATACTGGTGAGGCAAAACAGCAAGCACTTGCATGGGCCAAAGCTCTTGGCGGTACTAAAGCTGGCGTCATTGAAACAACAATCAAGAACGAAACGGAAACTGATCTGTTTGGAGAACAGGCTGTGCTTTGCGGCGGCTCAGCCGAGCTGATCAAGGCGGGTTTTGAAACCCTTGTTGAAGCGGGCTATCCGGAAGAACTTGCATACTTCGAATGTATGCACGAGCTGAAACTTATTGTTGATCTCTATTATGAAGGTGGTTTGTCGAGAATGAATTACTCTGTAAGTGATACAGCAGAGTATGGCGGCATGACTCGCGGCCCCCGTCTTATAACCCCGGCAGTGAAAGCTGAAATGAAAAAAATCCTTGAGGAAGTTCAGGACGGCCATTTTGCAAAAGAGTTTATTGATGAATGTAACAGCGGTTATAAAAAACTGAACCAGCTCCGGACAGAAAACAGTGGTCATGCAATTGAAAAGGTGGGTACAAAACTGCGCGACATGATGAGCTGGCTGATTAAAAAATAATTCATCTGATAGAAGCATGTACAAAATCGTATCAATTCCAGGAGACGGTATCGGCCCGGAGGTTGTTACCGGAGCTGTCGCTGTATTACAGCAGCTTTCGAAGAAACATGGGTTTGATGTAGTGATTGAAGAGCACCCGTTTGGCGGAGCTTCTTACGACCTTCATGGTGAAATGTTAACCGATGAAACACTTGAAGCGTGCAAAAAATGTGATGCTGTCCTGCTTGGAGCTGTTGGGGGGCCAAAATGGGAAAATTTGCCGCACGAACACAAGCCTGAAGCCGCTCTTCTCAAGATTCGCAAATCGCTCGAACTTTTTGCCAATCTGAGACCAGCAAAAGTCTATGACGCATTGCTTGAGGCCTCCTCCCTCAAAGCCGATGTAGTTCGTGGAACGGATTTTCTTGTTTTTAGGGAGCTTACCGGCGGTATTTATTTCGGCCAGCCACGGGGATTTGATGAGAACAAGGGTTGGAACACCATGGTTTATGAACGCTATGAAGTAGAGCGTATTGCCCGTCTTGCGTTTGAAGCTGCCCGGAAACGAAAGGGTAAAGTGATGTCTATCGATAAGGCTAATGTTCTTGAAGTTTCTCAATTCTGGAGAAATGTTGTACATGAAACGTGGAAAAAGTTCCCTGATGTTGCATTGAGCGATATGTATGTGGATAATGCCGCAATGCAAATTGTTCGCAATCCAAAACAGTTTGATGTTATTGTTACCAGTAATCTTTTCGGCGATATCTTGAGCGATATTGCAGGTATGATTACTGGAAGTCTTGGTATGCTCCCTTCAGCAAGTATTGGCATAAACCATGCTCTATACGAACCGATCCACGGCAGTGCACCAGATATTGCAGGACAGAACAAGGCGAATCCTATTGCAACCATTGCATCGGTAGCGATGATGTTTGAACACAGCTTCCGTATACCGGAAATGGCTCGGGAAATTGAGCAGGCGATTGAGACAACACTTGCATCTGGCCTGCGGACAGCTGATATTGCTAATCCGGGAAAGCCGGTAGTCTCAACAACAGAGATGACTGAGGCAATTGTTAGGTGTCTTGGAGCTTGATCAAGATAAAGGTGGAGAGGATTGGTGAAAGAAAAAATTCTGGTATTTGATACAACATTGCGCGACGGAGAGCAATCTCCTGGAGCTTCCCTGAATGTTCAGGAAAAAGTGGAAATTTCCCGGCAGCTTGAAAAGCTTGGTGTTGATATCATAGAAGCAGGTTTTCCTGCTTCATCTCCGCTACAGCTGGAAGCGGTGCAACGCGTTGGCGCGGAATCCGGAGCAGTTGTAGCTGCACTTGCCAGAGCAGTTGAAACTGATATTGCTGTGGCATGGAAAGCTTTGTTGCAGGCACGGAAACCTCGTATCCACACCTTTGTCAGTACCTCAGATATTCATATTGCCGGAAAGTTTGGTAGTGCACGCTACGGTATAAACATGCAGGAAAAACGTAAAACCATTCTCAAAATGGCAGTTGATGCTGTAGCTTTCGCAAAAACATTTACATCCGATGTTGAGTTTTCGGCTGAAGATGCCGGCCGCACCGATCCCTGTTATCTTGCAGAAGTCATTGAGGCTGTTATTGCTGCTGGAGCAACAACGGTCAATATTCCTGACACAACAGGCTATACCTGGCCATCGGAATTCGGTACAAAAATAAAGGCTATCTATAAAAGAGTACCCAATATCTCAAGAGCCGTAATCAGTGTGCACTGTCATAACGACCTTGGGCTGGCGGTAGCAAATACACTTAGCGCTCTTCAGAATGGCGCACGACAGGTGGAATGTTCCATGAACGGTATTGGAGAACGTGCTGGAAATGCATCACTGGAAGAAATTGTCATGTCGCTAAAAGTCCGTAGTGATTTGCACAATTTCTACACCGGCATTGTTACCGAAGAACTTTACAATACAAGCCGTATGGTCTCGACTTTTACCGGTATCATTATCCAACCAAACAAGGCCATTATTGGTGACAATGCATTCTCGCACGAATCCGGCATTCATCAGGATGGTATGCTCAAAAACAGGGAAACTTATGAAGTAATGACACCGGAATCGGTAGGAGTACCACAAACAAACATCGTACTCGGGCGTCATTCAGGCAAGCATGGTCTGCAAGCCCGCCTGCGTTCTCTTGGTTACAAACTACAGGATGCTGAACTTGAAACAGTATATCAACGATTTGTCTATATCGCTGATAAAAAGAAAGAAGTTTATGATGACGATCTGAGAGTGCTGATGGGAGATGAATTGACCAGACCCGATAATGATTTTGAACTGGAATATCTTCACGTCAACAGTGGTACTGCTTCTATTCCAACTGCAACAGTGAGGATAAAACACAACTCCAAGATATTTGAAGAATCGGGAACCGGCGATGGCCCTGTTGATGCGTGTTTTAGGGCTATTGAACGGGCGCTCGGTTTTGAGTCAATGGTCACTTCATATACTGTACGCTCAACCTCTGCTGGCAGGCAGGCGCTCGGGGAAGCACTTGTCAGAATCAGGGAAAACAATGTTTCATTTAACGGCAGAGGGGTATCGACTGATATTATTGAGGCAAGTGCCAAGGCTTATCTGCAAGCACTCGGTCTACGCCAGCATCATTTTCAAAACAATACTTCTGAAACCATAGACAACGGGGTTTAAGAACTCATGCAACAAACCATTACTCAGAAAATCCTTTCGAGGGCAGCGAACCGTAAATTTATTGATGCGGGGGAAAATGTTTGGCTTAATGTCGATATTCTGCTTACTCATGACGTGTGCGGCCCACCGACTTTTGATATTTTCAAACAGGAGTTTGGTGCCAATGCAAAAGTATGGGATCCGCAAAAAGTTGTGGTACTGCCTGATCACTATATTTTTACAGCCAACGAGCATGCGCACCGCAACATTGATCTGTTGCGGCAGTTTGCCAGTGAACAAAACCTGCCATATTATTATGATGTAGGCTCTGAACGATACAAGGGAGTTTGCCACGTTGCTTTGGCTGAGGAAGGATTCAATCTGCCCGGTACAGTGCTTTTTGGAACCGACTCGCACACTTGTACCTCTGGTGCATTCGGTATGTTTGGCTCCGGTATAGGTAATACTGATGCTGCATTCATTCTTGGCACCGGAAAGCTTTGGGAAAAAGTTCCGGAATCCATGAAGTTCACCTTTGACGGAGAAATGCCCGAATATCTTACAGCAAAGGACCTGATTCTGCAGATTCTTGGCGATATCAGTACAGACGGAGCAACGTACCGAGCTATGGAATTTGATGGTGAAGCTGTTTATTCTCTCCCTATGGAAGAGAGAATGACACTAACCAACATGGCTATTGAAGCCGGAGGAATGAATGGTATCATTGCTGCTGACCAGATCACCGAAAAGTATGTGAAGGCAAAAACCGACAAACCATACGAAGTGTTTCAGAGTGATCCAGATGCCAGTTATCACACTCAGATACGTTACAATGTTTGTAACATTGAGCCCGTTGTTGCCCAACCACACAGCCCCGATAACCGGACTACTGTCAGAAGTGTTGCAGGGACAAAAATAACCAAATCATATATCGGCTCCTGCACTGGCGGCAAATTGACTGATTTCATGCTCGCAGCAAAAATTCTGAAAGGCAAGAAGGTTTCAATTACAACAAATATTGTTCCGGCAACAGTAAAAGTGGCTCATGACCTTGCATTTACACTTTACGATGGGAAGACCTTGAAACAGATTTTTGAAGATGCGGGATGCAGTATTGCACTGCCTTCTTGCGCAGCATGTCTCGGTGGTCCCTCCGACACGATCGGACGTTCGGTTGATAATGACCTTGTGGTCTCTACTACAAATCGTAATTTTCCCGGACGCATGGGTAGCAAACATGCCGGCGTTTACTTGGCCTCTCCACTGACTGCAGCGGCATCTGCTGTTACTGGTAAACTTACTGATCCGAGAGATTTCCTCTGATCGCACAATGAATAACTTAACAAACCGAATGAACTTGTAAGGAAAACAACCAATATGGAAACCATCATTCAGGGAAAAGCCTATGTTTTAGGGAGAAATATTGATACCGATCAGATTATTCCAGCCGAACATCTTGTCTACAGCCTCTCAAATCCAGAAGAGGTCAAACTATACGGAAAGTATGCCCTGTCAGGCGTTCCGCCTGAACAGGGTGGACTACCAGCAGGCAATATCCCATTTATCCGTGAAGGTGAGTTTAAATCCGAGTTCACTATCATTATTGCAGGCCCAAACTTCGGCTGCGGATCATCAAGAGAACATGCTCCGTTTGCGCTTAAAGTAGCTGGAGTTAAAGCCATTATTGCTGAATCGTATGCACGGATTTTTTACCGTAACTGTGTTGATGGAGGTTTTGTTATTCCCTATGAAACTACTGAAAATCTCAATCTGCTAATCAATAGCGGTGATGAATTGAAAATTGATGTAAAGCAAAACACCATTGACAATCTAAGCAAAAAGTTTACCTACAAACTCAATGCTCTCGGCGATGTATTCAGCATTATAGACGCTGGCGGTATTTTCGCTTATGCCAGGAAAGAAAATTTAATGGCTGAACCCTGATTTATGACTGTTCAATTAGAACTTTACGACACCACCCTGCGAGATGGTACACAGGGTGAACATATCAACCTTTCGGTACAAGACAAATTGATTATTGCCGAAAAGCTTGATGAATTCGGCATGGATTATATTGAAGGCGGATGGCCAAGCAGTAACCCCAAAGATAAGGAGTTTTTCAGCAAAGCGCGATGCACGCTTGATCTCAAACAGGCAAAGCTGTGTTCATTTGGTTCAACTGCCCGTTTCTCAAAAAACGTGGAAACCGATTCCAACCTGCTCGGTCTTCTTAGTTCGGAGACTCCGGTTATTACGATTTTCGGAAAAACTTGGAAAGCCCATTCCGAAAAAAGTCTGGGTATCTCAGATGAGGAAAATGCTGAATTGATTTACCATTCTGTTGCATTCCTCAAACGAGAGGGGCGAGAAGTTTTTTTTGATGCTGAACATTTTTTTGATGGCTACAAAGATAATCGAGAATTCGCACTGAAAATGCTTCTATCGGCTGTTCAAGCGGGAGCTGCAAGAATTGTACTGTGCGACACTAATGGTGGATCACTGCCACATGAAGTAGCCGAAGCTGTTCAGCAGGTTGTAGCTGTTACCGGAGTCCCTGTTGGAATTCACAGCCACAATGATGGAGATCTCGCGGTGGCAAACTCAATCGCAGCCATCATGTCGGGCGCAACGCACATTCAGGGAACCATTAACGGTATAGGCGAACGATGTGGTAATGCCAACCTCATAAGCATTATTCCAAATATCATACTGAAACTGGATGGCAACAGCACCCGCATCAAACATCTCAATTATCTGACATCACTTTCGAAATTTGTTTACGAGATCCTTAACCTACCTTCCGAAACCAAAGCCCCTTTTGTCGGTAAATCTGCATTTGCCCATAAAGGAGGCATTCACGTCAGTGCGGTCATGAAAGACAGCTTTTTGTATGAACATATTGACCCTGCACTTGTCGGAAACCGTCAGCGGGTCTTGGTATCGGAACTTGCTGGTCAGAGCAACATCCGCTACAAGGCACATGAGTTGGGCATCAGCATCCCGGAAAAAAGCTCGCATATAAAAAAAATAGTAACTCATGTTAAGGAGCTCGAACACAAAGGATTCCAGTTTGATGGAGCTGAAGCCTCGTTTGAACTGATACTGCAAAAGGAACTCGGAAACTTCAAGCCTTTTTTTGAAGTTCTTGAAACCAAAGTGCATATCGAATCTGGCAAAAATGCAAAAAATGTAGATCAGGCCATACTCAAGGTTGAAGTTGGAGGAGAAATTGAACATGTTGCCGCTGATGGTGATGGCCCAGTAAATGCGCTTGACAAGGCTTTACGCAAGGCTCTGATCCACTTTTATCCTGAAATCAAAACTATCAGCTTGGTAGACTATAAGGTGCGTGTTCTTGAAGAAAAACGTGGGACCAGCGCAAAAGTGAGGGTGCTAATAGAAACAAGCAATGGCCGCAAAAGCTGGGGTACGGTCGGCGTTTCGACCAACATCATTGAAGCAAGTTTGCGGGCACTTGAGGACAGTATGAACTATCATCTTTTTACCGTAAAAGCTTCTTTTCCAATTACAGAAGTAACATCATAATCAGTGTCTGAAAAATATATCTGATTATGTAACAATAACCTATTGGCCGATTTTAATACACTCAGAATGGTAAGGTTTACTAGACCATTTACATCGGATAGTATAAAAGCAGAATCAACAACATCTCTTCTTAACGCGGCATTGGCGCTTGGTATTGTAACTATCGGATACAATATAATTGAAGGTATTATCAGTATATGGTTCGGATGGAACGACGAGACGCTTGCTCTGCTTGGTTTCGGTGTAGATAGTTTTGTTGAGGTGATTTCCGGTGCAGGCATTGTTCATATGGTACTGAGAATGCGAAAAAGCTCTATCAAATCTCTCGACAAATTTGAACGGCAGGCATTGGTGACAACTGGCTGGGGATTTTATCTTCTAACGGTTGCACTGAGCTTTGGGGCTGTAATAAATGTGTTTCAGAAAAAGCACCCAGAAACAACCGTTTTCGGGATTTTTGTATCAGTCATTTCGATTGTCTCCATGTGGTGGTTGATGCGCGCCAAAATGAAAACAGGATTGGCACTGCATTCTGATGCAATTATTGCCGATGCGAATTGCACAAAAACCTGTCTAATGCTTTCCATGCTGCTCTTTGCCAGTAGCGTTCTGTATGAATGGCTGCATGTTGGATTGATTGATGTCATAGGATCAATAGGCATTGCCTGGTTTGCATGGAAGGAAGGAACGGAGGCAATTGAAACAGCACGAACTGGCAAACTTGTTTGCAGCTGCACCAAAAATGCCCAATCTTCATAAGCTCTTCAGAAGAGAGTATGGCAAAACGCCAAAATCTTAGTGCAGGTTATTATAAAATAAACAAAGACTTGGTTTGAAAGCAGAGTAATTCTGCCACAGCAATACCATTTAACGGACATGGAAATCATTTACGCTCTGCTTCTTGGGTGCTGGTTCCCCTGTCCAGGAACTCCTGCAGGGCGCTTTCCTTTACATACCATCGGCGTGCTATCTTGACTGCTTTCAGTGATCCTGCCTCTATGTACCGGTAAAAACTCCGCCGGGTGATCTTCAACATCTCTATGACTTCGGTCAGGGTGTACATTTTTTCCACTGCCATGTTATCTCACTCCTTTATAGGTCTGGTTATACTGCTGGATAGCTTCCGTCTCTTTTGCTACGTAGTCCGCTATAAGCATGTTCAATAAGCTGTTCACGCTTGCCCGCTTCATGTGGGCAACTTTTGAGAAGTCCTGTAACAAAGTTGGCCGTATCAAGAGATTTAAACGCTTGCTCTTGGTCTCGTTTCGGGTTGCTCCATAAGGGGCAGGATTTTCGCTTCTCGCTATGGGCATATCATGCACGTCATGCGTATACTGTGTATAATCTGTATTATGTGTATACTCCGTGTCTGTCGGCGGGTGTGCGCTGCTGATGAAGGCGGCTGCCGGATTGATGTCCTTAAAGCTCTTCTTTCCCATTGATCACGTCCTTTGTTTGGTTCTGCAGGTATTCATCAATAAACCGTCTGTAATCCTGTGCAGGGTTGCTTTCCGGTGCGTAACTGTGCAGAGGGGGCGTGCCTGTGCTTCCTTTACGGCTATGCCTTCCCGTATCATTGATTTAAACAGCTTTGTGCCTAAATCCTTGGCTGTTTCTGCTATTGTGTCGGCCATATCGCGGCTTAATATGGCTCGACCGTTGTACCGGGTGAGCAATATGCCTTCCACGTTAAGGGCTGGATTGCAATAGAGCTTAACCGCTTCAATTGTGCTGTATAGCTGGGCTATGCCCTGTATGCTGTAGGTTTCTGCCTGTACAGGGATGATGACCCCTGTTGCGGCTGTCAGGGCGTTGACGGTCAATGTTCCTAATGCTGGAGGTGTGTCGATAATAACGAAATCGTAAAGTCCCCGTACGGAGTGCAAAGCCTCTTTCATCCGGTACTCTTTTCCTGTCTGGGTTACTTCCAGATCTGCTCCTGATAATTGCGGGCTGGCTGGTATAAGGTGCCCCTGTGCGGTCTGCTGAATCGCCTCTTTTGCTGTCGCCTGCCGTGTCATGACCTCAAAGCTTGTGGGCTGATCGGGATCGGCACGCATCGTATAGGAGAGATTTCCCTGTGGATCAAGGTCAACAAACAGCACTTTCTTGCCCTGCTGCTGCAGCCCTTGCCCTAATGCATGGGCTGTGGTGCTTTTACCTGTCCCGCCTTTTTGCAGGGCTATCGTGAGTATACGCATGATGTGTATTATATGTATTGTGCGCGTTATATGTATTATCCGTATACTGTGTATTATGTGTATAGTCTCACTTATAGAGCTAACAGCGTATCTATCCGGCGTTCCGCAGCCTTTCCTATGCGGTCGATATTGTGCGCATAAATAAGCGTGGTGTTTATGTTGCTGTGCCGTACCATGCTCTGGGCTTCCTGTATGCTGGCTCCTGCCAGTAAGGAGAGGGTTACTGCCGTATGCCGTAAACTGTGGGCGGTCAGCCTGTCGCTATCCATGCCTGCACCCTTCAATGCTGCCTTTACAATGCGGCTGATGCTTCGTGTGGTCATTCATCCGCTCTGGTTCCTGTTGCTATGGGCAGCAAATAACGGTGGATTGTCCATGTGAGTTGTGTTGAGTGGTTTCACCGTTTCCCGTGCTTGCACATATGCTCGGATGGGCTGCAGTGTCGCCTCTGTCAGTAACACAAAAGCATCTTTTTCATCGCGTCCCTTACCCTGAATGTAAAGCAACGCTGCTCCACCTTCCTGCCGTATATCCGCTATATCGGCTCGTTGTACTTCAACGGTTCTTAAGCCTGTTCTCACCAGAAGATTGACTATGGCATAATCCCGTAATCTCTCTATGCCGTTGCCGTTCAAGCTGGTTAACAGGGTGCGGGTTTGTTCTGTAGTCAGTGCATCCTTTCGGAATCCTTTCGAGTTCTTGGCCCCTTTTATTCCGGCGGCAATGTTCGGGTAAAGCTTCTCTGCTTCCAGATAGGTGTAAAAGCCTTTGACGGCGGTCAGGTAGGCTGAAATTGTTGCAGCCTTATAAGTCGCCTGCAGGTGTGCCTTATAGGCTAAAATATCGGTTTTGTCGGCTGCCGCTTTCTGCCTTTCCGCTATCCATCCGGTGAAATTCTTTAATGCTTTCCGGTATGCATCACGGCTGCGGGGTTTCACGTCCAGCTCTTCAAGGTATCGGGGCAATAATTCCCTGTGTAGTTTGCTGCAGGGCTCCCGTTGTGGTGTGTAAGGCTATGGCTTCCATGTTTCCGGTGGTTCATGTTCATCAACAACGCTACAGGAAAAATATAAAAAATGCATAAAAAAACAATAAAGTGTATTCATGTCACAATGATTCCTAATGATACTTTTCGTGCTGATTATAAAGACATTTGTAAAATCAGAGATCTGTCACGGATAAAGAAATGAACGGTCAAACACAAAAGGGGATTTCCATGAACATCATAGCGTTACTCAAACTGATCAAAACCATAATTGAGATTATTCAGCTGCTTGTTGAGGTATGGCATACATTCAGTTAAAATCACGAGGCATTTTCCACTGTTTCAAATGCTGTTCGTTTGCAATCTGTTTTCTCTTCTGTCGTGCCTCGCGTAGTGATATCAGAAAAGCCTTTGCTATTGCAATGGTAAGGCATGGTTATGCGAACTTCCTGACCGTGCAGGCTTTTTACCTTGGGTTCTATTATTGCAGTAATCAGCTCTGCAACCCTTGGTAAAACCTTGGTGTTTGTGTCAGGTCATCCATTGTAGCTGAAACCTTGCCCTAACCTTGCTAAGTGCTGCGGTGTGGGGATCGGTGGCAGGCATCCTTGCTATAACCTGCTATATTTTTCAGGCTGAAACCCTTAATCAAACCTTATCTATTTTCCCTGCTCGATCCTTAGGGTTTCCTTATGGTTTTTCATCTCAAAACCTTGCCATATTTTCAATATAGAATACTGACATGAACTAACAGGCCAATCCGCCCATAAAGCAGCATGGCTGTGCATTCTGGCCTCAGGTGGTTAATGTTATGGCCTTACGAATATCCTTGAGCAAAAGGTGCATATGGAACTGGTCTGTCGGAGAAGGGATAAAATCAAATTTCGAGCTAAGTAACCTTTTGTGTTGGTAATGTTTGCCAGAACTTATTACTCAAA
>JBAXLG010000034.1:2500-19324 GCA_037134935.1 Chlorobiaceae bacterium
TTGATTTCGTCAATTACATGCGGGACAACCTGAACTGTTGCACCAAGATATTCTCCATGGCGTTCCTTGTCAATCACTGATTTATAGACACGACCCATAGTTAAGTTAGATGCCTGCGACGTCGACTCATCAAGAAAACGCTCATAGTGACCAAGATCAAGATCGGTTTCCGCACCGTCATCAGTTACATAGACTTCACCATGCTGGTAAGGAGACATGGTTCCTGGATCAACATTTATATAGGGGTCATATTTTTGGATTGCTACCCTCAATCCTCGAGATTTGAGCAGCATACCTAAAGATGCTGACAAGATTCCCTTGCCGAGTGAAGAAATAACCCCTCCGGTAACAAAAATATGTTTGACGTTTTTAGGACGAGCCATTAAAACCTTCCTCTTTGATTAATGGTAAATTTACTTCAGCGCCTTGTGAGAACCATCGCAATAAGGTGGGTTTGATGACCGGTGGCAACTACATATTGCTATCGTTTTCTCCTCATCAATCTCGACCTTTATCGGATGAAAATCACTACCTTTATGGGAGCCATCACAGTAAGGTAAATTCTTTGAATTACCACAGGCACAATAATATTTTGTGCCAGACTGCTCCCTGATGATATAAGGTTTTTTCTGTTCCATAGTTATTCGTTGGTTTAACGTTAAATGTTAAATAAGTCATGTTTCTGAAGCTAATTGATTTTTTTCAAACAAAAAGATCAATTTGGCCATCTACATCTTCAATGGGAAAATCAGAATTTTCCTCACCGGCGTTTTTTGGCACTCGAGCTAAAGCAGAAATCATATCCTCGGCCATAAGCCTTATAAGCCTTACACCTGAGGTGTTCCGACCAGTAAGCCGAATGTCAGACACATGCTGACGATTGACAATACCATGTGTTGTAATAATGATAAGATCATCATCATCGTTGACATCCAGCAGCCCAACAAGCGCTCCCACCTTTTCATGAGCCTTAAGTGTTATAACTCCCCGTGCACCACGCCTTGTCAGGCGGTAGTCCTCTACACGGCTTCTCTTGCCAAACCCGTTATCCGTAACAGCAAGTAATGAAGTATCAAATCTTTTAGTTGTCACCATTGATATACATTTCTCATCACTATCAAGCGAAATACCCTTGACGCCCATAGCAGTCCGGCCCATAGAGCGAATTTCAGCTTCAGGAAAACGGACAACATAACCTGAGCTTTTGGCAAGTATAATCTGATGATCACCATCAGTCAAACGGGCATCAAGAAGTTCATCATGCTCCTCAATGGTAATGGCAGCTATACCATTTTTTCTTGGATGTGAAAACTCGTCAAGTGCTGTTTTTTTTACAATACCATTCGTAGTAGCCATGACAATAAATCCCGGCTCCTCAAAATTGCGGATATTGATATAAGCCCTGATTTTTTCTCTTGGCTGCAACTCCATAATGTTTGCCAATGCTCTACCCCTTGCGGATCTTCCTGCCTCAGGAATTTCGTATACTTTCAGCCAGTAGCAACGACCTTGATTCGTAAAGAAGAGAATATAATTATATGTTGAAGCGATAAACATATGCTCAATAAAATCATCATGCTTTGCTTGTGCACCGGTTACACCTTTGCCTCCCCGCGCCTGACGGCGGTAACCTGAAACTGGAAACCGCTTAATAAAACCATCATGGGTAATGGTAATAACAACATCCTCTTGGGCAATCATATCCTCAATAGAAAAATCACCTTCTTGCGGTACTATCTCGGTTCGGCGTGCATCACCGTAGACATCTTTGACCTTCAGCAACTCATCTCGTATAATCTCCATCTGCCTTATTGGATTGCTGAGAATAAATCGCAATTCCTCAATAAGAACAAGTACGTCCGTATACTCAATATCGATTTTCTTACGCTCCATACCAGTCAGACGTTGCAAACGCATTTCAAGAATAGCTTTTGACTGTAATTCAGACAGACCAAAACGCTCTATCAGCTTCTCTTGTGCTGTTGCAGTGTCAGGAGATTCCCGAATAGTGGTAATAACCTCATCAAGGTTGTCAAGGCAAATCTTCAATCCCTCAAGAATATGAGCTCTCTTTTCGGCTGCAGCAAGGTCAAACTGAGTACGACGCAAAATAATCTCATTTCGATGCTTGATATAAAAGACCATCATCTCTTTGAGATTGAGGACTTTTGGAACACCATCAACCAGTGCTAGCATAATCACCCCGAACGTATCCTGCATCGGAGTATGCTTATATAGGTTGTTGAGAACCACTTTAGCTACAGCATCCCGCTTCAGTTCTATTACTAAGCGCATTCCATCCCGATCAGATTCATCACGAATATCGGCAATGCCTTCCAACTTTTTATCGTGTACCAATTCGACAATTTTCTCAATGAGCCGAACCTTGTTGACTTGGTATGGAAGTTCAGTGACAATAATGGATTCGCGTCCGTTTTTCTGGGTAACCTCAATGAGAGCCCGTGCACGAATCACTACCTTTCCCCTACCCGTCAGGTAAGCCTGACGGACACCCTCATAACCATAAATAATACCGCCAGTCGGGAAATCAGGCGCGATCACATGCTTCATAAGATCGCTGACTTCCAGTTCCGGATTATCAATAAGAGCTACTATGCCATCAACAACTTCTCTCAGGTTTTGGGGTGAAATATTGGTAGCCATACCGACAGCAATACCTGATGCTCCGTTCACTAGGAGGTTAGGAATTGCCGAAGGCAATACGGTAGGTTCTTCAAGAGAATCATCAAAATTCAAGGCAAAATCAACAGTTTCTTTTTCGAGGTCCTTGAGCATTTCACCGGCAATACTCTTCATACGCACCTCGGTATACCTCATGGCCGCAGGAGAGTCACCATCAATTGATCCAAAGTTTCCCTGCCCATCTATTAGAGGATAACGCAACGAAAAATCTTGCACAAGGCGTACAAGACTGTCATAGACAGCCGTATCACCATGAGGATGAAACTTTCCGAGCACTTCACCAACCACGCGGGCTGACTTCTTATGTGGCTTGCCTGCCTGCAGGCCAAGCTCATGCATACCGTAAAGCACTCGCCGGTGAACAGGCTTCAGGCCATCTCTAACATCAGGCAGCGCTCGGCTGACAATGACCGACATCGAATAATCGAGATAAGAACCCCGCATTTCTTCTTCAATGCTGATCGGAACTATTCTTTCGCGCTGCATAGGTAAATCTTAGGTGATAATTAGATAAAGGAACTCAACGACGTAATGTATAAAATTCGTCGTGAATACGTAAGGTCAGAAAGCACCAAGAAGGAAAAAAGTAGCAATAGCAGTCTAAAATATCAACTAAATGCAACAACAGGCGCATCAGACCAGAGGGATTCAAGATCGTAAAAACGGCGATCATCAGGCATAAAAATATGCACGACAACATCAACATAATCCACCAGGATCCAATGCATTAACTCCATACCTTCAACATGTAACGGACGCTCATCATCATTTTTAAGCTCATCAATGATATGCTCTGCTGTAGCTTTTGCTTTCCTTTCTGAATCAGCAGTTATAATCACAAAAAAATCCGTTACCGAAGTCAAACCCCTGAGATCCAAGATTTTGATATCATCACATTTTTTCTCCAGCACCAGTTCTGCGCATCGTTTTGCCAGCAATTCACTAATTGCGACATCTTTTCCCTGACCAACTTTCTTTTCATTTTTTAAACTACCCATACCCAGTATCCTTCATTATATTTAAGTATAGTTTATAACTTATAACAACTTATTGTAAACAAATGCCAAAACGCTAACGAAACAACAATAACGGCCATTGCTTAACATACGAAAAAGCCTGTTCACTGAGGCAAAAATTGAGCTAAGTAACCTTTTGTGTTGGTAATTTTTGCCAGAATTTATTACTCAAAAATGATTTATGAGAATTTTTTTATCCGATTAAACAGGTCTTTCTTTAATCGTATCAAAAATACACCGCAAATCCCTTTTAAATAATGCTTTCCGGTAAGCGGCCCCAACACGAAAGGTTACTTAGCTCCAAAAATTGTGATCGTAGGTGCTGTAACAGGTGCATTGCCGACAAAAAGCGATGCTGAACGGCGGCATGAACAGGTCAAGATACTAACTTAAACTCGGTACTTTTTTGTCTCTTGGTTGGGGGTAACTTCACAGTAATCCCATTCGCTTCAGCCTCTTGCAGAATTACCAGTTAGTATTCTGTGTTCCAAGCTCGTTTGTCCATCGTTTAGAAGGATTTAAGATAATCTAATCACCTTTAGAGTTCTTGAGTGCAGATAGCAATTATTAAGCATATATTTTATATATAGTTATTGCGTTATTTACAGTTAGTATTAGATATAATTGTTGTTTATCTTTACAGGTAAATCATTACAATCAGTTTATGATAGCTGAACACCTTCTTTTTCAGTCCGATGGCGGATTTATCCGCATTCCAATTTGGGGTCATATTCCCCTCAGTGGGTCGTTGAAAAAAATCCTTTTGCATCCATCGTTTTTGAGACTCAAGGGAATCAGACAACTCTCTTTTTCACAACAGGTTTATCCTGGTGCTACACATACGCGTTTTGAGCATTCAATCGGGGTTTATCATCTCATGAAGCTCATTTTGCAGCGCATGCTGACAAATCCGTTTGCCTTGAGCCTTCAAGATAGTTCGTTTAGGTTTGATGACTACACTTGCCGGATACTGCTTTCGGCAAGTTTACTACATGATATTGGTCATTTTCCACATGCTCATGTTATCGAAGAGCAGATTCCTCTTTGCGATACGGAGCCGGTATTTTCGCATCATGAAGAACTTTGTAGCCATTTCATTTATAAGGAACATACGGGTATTCCTACAATAGCTGAAATTCTTCAGGAAGAGTGGAAAGTTATTCCCAGTGATGTGATAAAACTCATTAAGGGCGGTTCAGAAAGCCGGTACGGAAAACTTATTAGTGGTACGCTTGACCCCGATAAGATGGATTATCTTATGCGTGATGCTCATCACTGCAACATTCCTTATGGTAGTATTGATATTGAACGACTGATAGAATCGTTCGTGCCCGATCCGCAACGTGAGCGGTTTGCCATTACCGAAAAAGGCATTGCGCCGCTCGAAAGTCTTCTTTTTGCAAAATACATGATGATGCGCAATGTTTATTGGCATCACACCAGCAGAGCTTTTTCTGCAATGCTAAGAAGGCTTCTGGAAGATATTGTTAGTGACGGAATGCTTTCTGCTCGAATCTTGCGTGAACTTTTTTATGACAATGCTGATGACAGAGTATTGCATGAATTGAAACAACTTATTCCTGATAAAAAACACCCTCTTAGTGAGTTGCTGGATGATATACTCATGCGGAGAGTTTATAAACGAGCAATAACTATTCAACCTTACCTGCAGGGGAGCCTACAGGCTGATGAACGGTGGTTCGTGTATAATGGTGATACGAGGATGCGCCGGCACATGGAGCTGGAAATCTGCGACTTCCTGGACAAACGGTATCATATAAAATTACATGGTCATGAGGTGTTGATTGATCCACCGTCTAAAAAAGATATTTTCGATTATACTGACCTTAAGGAACTGAGAGTTTATCCTACTCGTTCTGAACATGTTCACTACTTGATGCAGCTTGAGGATGAGTATATCCGGTTTGACAATTTAAAAGAATCGGTTTTCTGTTCGGACTTTATTTTTTCTTTTGAGCGTTATACAAAAAAATTTAGACTGCTATGTCGTCCTAATCTGGTAGAGCGAATCGTGGAATCCCGGGAAGAGATTATGAGTATGTTACTGCGCTAAAGTATATTATATTAGCATTACTTACTGTAAAACAAAACCTAATAGCATTATGGAACAGCAGGACAAGTTTTATAAAGGGCTTTTTTTCGGTGCCATGCTTGGAGCAATTGCCGGAACGATTATGGGATTACTCTTTGCCCCGTATAAGGGAACAGATACCCAGAAGATTATTTCGGGTAAGGTAAAACACACTCTTGAGAAAGCTTCTGAGTTATACGAATCCAGTGAGCACGATGCTGCATACAGCAACGAAGCGAAAAAACGCTCCCAGGAAATTATAGATACTGCCCGTGATGAAGCGAAAATAATTCTAAGCGAAGCTAATAGCATTATTCGCGAAATCAAGGGCTATCCAAAAAACCAAGACAACTGATTGATGCTGACATATCTCAGTGTTAACATGGCTAAAGAGAGCAGAGGATATCATACAGTGCTTCTGTTACACGCTTTTCCGCTTTCAGCAGCCATGTGGCAAGCTCAAATTCATGCTCTTGGCGATGCTAGTTATACAGTTATAGCTCCTAATTCTTACGGAGTTGAGGGATCAGAAAAAAAAGAAAACTGGACTTTTACCGATTACGCCCATGAGCTTGCGGCGCTCCTTGAATTGCTTGATATAAAGCAAGTAACGGTTGTCGGCCTTTCAATGGGAGGATACCAGGCTTTTGAACTCTACCGGCTTTATCCTGAGAAAATATCCTCTCTTGTGTTATGTGATACCAGAGCTAATAAGGATACTCCTGAAGCGCTGGCTATACGTGAAAAGTTTATACTTGCTGTGGAAAAGAGAGGAGTTCAAGAGGCTGTTGAACGCATGATACCTAACTATTTTTCTGATCGTCTTTACACTTTGAGGGAAAAAGTGGTTGAGCAAGCTGAGGCTATGATCAGAAACCAGACTACACAAGCGATCAATGCGGCAATGCGGGCAATTATGCTCCGAAATGATGCAACCTCGCTTCTTAAGGGAATTCATTGCCCTGTGTTAGTAATGAACGGCGCAGATGACAAACTTACTACATGGAAAACAGCCGCAGACATAAGCGATCACATTGCAGGAGCAAAATTATTGGTTCTTGCAGCAGCTGGACACATAGCAAACTTGGAACAGCCCGACGCATTCAATCAGGCATTACTTAATCATATCGCAAATCTTAAATAGGTCTGACATTTTAGAGGTGTTGGAATAATCAGTTTTCGAGAGTATCAAGCACTTCAAAAAAATTAGGGAATGAAACACCGATCACATCGGTATCAGTAATATGGAAGGCATTTCCGGTTGCTTTGCTTGCTATGGCAAAACTCATAGCAATTCTGTGGTCATCAAAACTGTCAATTACGACTGTTCCTGAATGAGGTTTTTTGTACTCTTTGACGATGAAACCATCTGGATACTGCTCACAATTAAAGCCAAGACGCTGAAAATTAATAACCAAAGCTGCAATCCGGTCACTTTCTTTCGTTCTTAGTTCTGCGGCATTATGCAGTTCAAACTGTCCAGTCGCAAAAGCGGAAAGTACTGCAAGCATAGGAATTTCATCAATGGCTATTGCTATAAGTTGCGGATCAGTAATGAGAAGCGGTTCCATATCAAAATGATTCCGAACAAGAATATCTCCGATTCTTTCTCCGCCGATAATGCGAAGGTTTTCAATTGACAAATCGGCGCCTGCGTCTTTCAGGATATTGAAAAATGCTCCCCTTGTTGGGTTGAGACAAACATCTCTGATCATGATTTCTGATCCATGTGCAAGCAGGCCAAGCGCGACAATAAAACATGCGGCAGAAGGGTCTGCTGGAATATAGAACGGTTTTGCGGCAATACGTGTTTTACCGGGTACTACAATGACTCGCTCACCTTCCTGCTCAAATGTTTCAAGACCGAGCATTAATTCTGTATGGTCGCGCGAACGAATTGACTCTATAATCTTTGATTCACCATTGGCATGAAGTGCAGCAAATGTAACTAGTGACTTCACCTGTGCAGAAGGGACCGGAAGGCGATACTCTATCGGCTTTAGATCTTTAGTGCCATTGATACGAATTGGTGCCGTTCCTGAAGGTGAAAGAGTTATATCAACACCCATCATACGTAAGGGGTCGGCGACTCTTTGCATAGGTCGCTTCATCAGTGAATTGTCACCAATCAGTTTACTGGTAAAAGGCTGCGCGGCAAGAATACCGGCCAACATACGCATGGTGCTTCCTGAGTTATTGCACATTAACTGCGTAGTTGGTGGCAGTAAACCCCATAATCCCTTTGATTCTATGATTACTTTGCGGATTCGATGGCTGTACAAACCCTCTATTTTTTCCTCTCGAAGTACTATTCCTAAATTCTTCAGTACACTTAGGGTTGACTGATTGTCAAAGCCTCCAGAAAAGTTTGTAATCTCCGTGATTCCTTCTGACAATGACCCTATAAGTGCTGCGCGGTGGGAAATTGATTTGTCGGGAGGCAACGATGTAACTTCACCTTTGAAAACTCTCATGAGCCATTGAATTGGTGTTCACAAAAAAAGCAACTCCCGTAAAGGAGCTGCTTTAAATAACTTATTTGATTAGAATAATCATGAATTGCGTTCTTCATTTGCTCTCTGCGCTCTCCGTTTGCTTCTGGAGCGTTTTAACCGACCATCAACTGAAGGTTTAACAAAGTACGCGTTCTTACGAAACTCCTTTAAAATACCTGCACGCTCATACTTCTTCTTGAACCGTTTCAGCATTTTGTCAATTGATTCATTATCATTTATCTGCACACTAACCAATGAAATTCACCCCCTTTTAAAAGATCAACGCCTTAGTTTTAGTTTAATAATGTCAGTAATACTCTTTGAACTTTTTTCTTTTACGGGATTCAGCCGAACATTTTCGAGTAACTGTTTTTTACCGCTGTTGCAAAACTCCACTATAATAATATAGGCACCACTTCCTGTTGCCTGTTTTTCCCTTACTATTCCAACTTCACCAAGAGTCTGATGATAGAGTGCGTCACCTTTAGCGTAAATACCGTTTGGGCTATAGATTTGACAGTCCTCGGGTTTAAGCTTATTCGGACTGATTTCCCTGTCAATCTGTATTTGCCACTCCTTGAGTAAGTAAATTTGGTTACATGCAGCACAGCGAATCCAGTATTGGTTTTCAGCTGCCGGCAATACTGAATTTTTACCGTTTCTTCCTTCCTTGTTTTTTTTCAGAGGTGCTGTTAACAGAAAATCATCATCCTTTGGCTTATTACTTCGTATCCATTCACCAACAAAAACCTTGTCGGTAATTTGGCCGCAACCTTCACAAAAGCTAGCCTTGATCTTCCCTTCCAAAATGAATGGTCTTTTTCTGGACTCTACTGTCATATTATATTAATTAATTACCCACATGTTCATTAGCAGTCGGGATCCTTTTTCTGTTATTTGATTTTTCTGGGTAAACGCCTTAAAGCATCACTGCAAATACGCTTTACTTTACTGAAATGGTCATTGGAGATGGATTCCTGATAATTTTTATCCTGGTGTATATGTTAAAAAAGGAATATTCAGGAAGTGCTTAATTAAGTAAATTACACGGAAAAAACAACCAGATAATTTCGATCAAACTCATTTGTGGGTCAAAGCATCAATAAGATCTGATTTAGTAAGCAGTTGAAGCCTTTCATTAGAAAGACTTATCAGCACTCCAGAAGCGCTTTGTTGTAGTTTTTCAGATAATTCGGAAATCGTGGCATCCGGAAGGCAAACCGGAAAAGGTGGTTCCATGAATCCGACAACAGGTGAATTCATTGCTTCGTCGTTTTCAATCAATATAGAAAGAATCTTGTTTTCGCTGATACTGCCGATAGGTGCATTATAAGACACAATAGGAAGCTGGGAAACATCATTTTGTTTCATCATTTCAAATACTTCAGCAAGAGTATTTTCTGGATAGGCAAAAATCAAGTCCTTCCGAACTTTTAACTGTAAGATATCTTCTGCGGTAATCTGATCAAGTGCTGATTTTTGCTTACGGTAAAAGCCTCGCTTTCGCATCCACTCATCACGATACATTTTGCTCAAGTAATAGCCACCGAAATCATTCATCATAACGACAATAAAGTCATTATGAGAATAAGTGGCTCCGTTTTGGAGAGCCGCAGCCATAACCGCACCTGACGCCCCCCCAGCAAAAATTGCTTCCATTCTTAGGAGTTCTCTGCCACAGTTAAAGGCGGCATAATCACTCACCTGAATCACATCATCAATAACCGATGGGTCCCAAAAAACTGAGGGATTATGTGAGCCAATTTCTTCAAGTTCTGAAACTCCAAACTTTCCAGGTGTTCCATTTCTGAAAAGGCTGGCATAAATCGAACCCTGAGGTTCAACACCGATAACACAAATCTTAGGATTTATGGATTTTAGATAGCGACCAAGACCGAAAAGCATCGCACCGGAGATAATTGGTACAAAAACATGGGAAACCCTACCTTTTGTTTGCCGGAAAATCTCACTTCCAGTGATTTCGCGGTGCACCTTCAGACTGATTGGGTTTTCATAAATTCCAACAAAAAAAGCGTTGGAAATATTATTTACCAGACTTTCAGCGACACTCTTGCAACTGCGAAGAGCACCCGGTAAAGCATCCGTAGGGGTAATAACCAATTCTGAACCAATAGCTTTGAGCATATCGAGCTTCTCTCTCGATATTGTATCAGGAACAGCAAGAAGTAACTTGTAACCACGGCTTACTCCTGCCATGGCTAAAGCAATTCCACTGTTGCCATAAGTCCAGTCAACAAGGGTCATTCCCGGATGAATCAGTTGCCTTGCTTCAGCATCTCTGATAATAGCAGAAGCACCTCGATAATAGTGTGAACATGCTGGGTTCATATATTCAAGTTTGGCCATAACCTTTGGCTGGATGTGGCGCGCCATCTGTTTGATTATAATCAGAGGTGTTTCGACTGCAAGCCCGAATATATCGTTGTTCTGAATCATAATAGCATAACTAAAAGAGGTTAAGTTACCTTGTAGCCTGATTGCCTTTAACTGGAAATATAAATTAATTGAACAATTCTCGATACCATAGGAATATGAGACTTTATGGCTTGATAATAAAAAAAATAGAATCCTCGAAGCAGAGCTACAAGAAATTAATTCATATTGGATTGATATTTTTCAAGAAGCAATGCTTCGGGGAATTTACCCATAGAGATTAAATTATGACCTTGAAATTTTTTTTTAAATGGCCCAATTGGAACTACTTTCTCTTGTGGTTTTATACCAAAAAATATATAAGCATAAAAAATTTCATTTGTTATGCATAAGAAAGAGCTAGCTTTAGCACCGAAAAATATTCCTGCCGAGAACATGACAGAAGCTTTCGTTTCTATAGAAAATATAGTGCGGAATGTACGTCTTATCCGTGAAAGGCTTAATGGAGCTGCATGTATAATGGGTATTGTAAAAGCCAATGCTTACGGTCATAACATTCACAGGGTTTCGGCAGCACTTGAAGCGTCTGGAGTTAAGAATTTCGGTGTGGCCAATATTCATGAGGCCATTGAGCTAAAAACTGGTGGCGCATTGAAAAAAACGTCGTCAATTTTAGCGTTTTCTTCACCGCTTTACTCCCATATTGAATTCTTCTTGCAATATGGCATTGATATGACACTGTGTGACATTGAAACTCTTCATGCAGCAATAGAAATTGCATCAGCACACAACAAAACTCTTGCAGTACAGGTTAAAGTTGATACTGGCATGGGGCGCCTGGGTGCTTCTCCTTCAATTGCCATGGAGATTTTACATCAGATTGATCGCTCAGAGCACCTTCAACTCAAAGGAATCTATACTCATTTTGCTGACAGTACTTCATCTAAAGGTTTTACTGAACAACAACTTGCGGATTTTAAAACGCTTACTGCGGAATACGAGCATGCTTCATCAAGACGTGTATGTAAGCATGCTGCCAACAGCGGTGCATTTCTTTCCACTCCTGAATCATGGCTTGACATGGTTCGCCCAGGTATTCTGCTCTATGGATATCATCCTTTAGGAAATATTTCTTGCCATCTTGATGTAAAACCGGTAATGCAGGTAGAGGCAAAAGTCGTTTTTGTTAAAAAAGTGTCATCAGGGACAACAATTAGCTACAACCGTACTTGGAGTGCACCAGGGCCCCGCCATATCGCAACCATAGCGGCAGGATATGCGGATGGTTATTCCAGAGCATTGTCAGGCCGTGCCTCTGTAATGATCAATGGCAAATCATACCAACAGGTTGGCACAGTTACTATGGACCAAATTATGGTTGATCTTGGAACAAAACACAATGTCAAAAAAGGAGATAAAGCCATTCTTTTTGGATGGGATGGGCTTTCCGCCGATGAACTCGCCAGTATAGCTGGCACAATTAGCTATGAAACACTTTGCTCGGTTTCTTCACGGGTAAAGCGTGTTTTTTTATAGCAATATATTACTTCCTTTCTTTTGAGGGGCACATCTATTTAATTGACCCAATAAGATATTTTTTGATAGTTAATTGATAAAGTTTTAATCTGATGGTAGATACAATACTTGTATTATTTGTGTAATGTATTTTTTTGTGCCATTCTTTAACTGGCTTGTAATGATGCACTTCCAGATAGTCGAGAATTAAGATTACTTTTTGACCAACATCTTTGAAAAGTCGTTTCATGAACTCAATCAAACGATTTCCATTCGTGGTATCTGCGTAACACATAAATTGCGGCTTGCCTTGATTGCTTATCTCTGAAATCATGCGGATATGTTCTTTACGAGCATTCAGACACAGTCCAAGGGACTTGCCTGCAGGCGTATAACCCCGCACAAGAGTTCCATTTGTTGCAACACCGGTTTCACCTGCCCAGTAAATTTCAGCCTTTTCGGATTTAGATTCATATTTTACGTTTAAAACACGCACCACTTGTTCAGTTTTTTACTCCAGCTGGATATTGCTCATATGCCTTGCAAAGTAGCTTTTGCTGAGTATAGTATCAACATCAGGACCGACTGACAATCCTAAAAGGCAAACGGAAGTTTGAGTTGGTCTGGATCATGCTGCCTTCACTCTAAATATCGTTGACACTATCGGCTTGTTGTTTCATGTAAATAAACCAAAAAGCTCTGCCACATCCAGGTTTTTTCGACATTCTTTACGCAGGCCTATAACATGTTTCCCTGTAGCAGTTGCCGAATCAATAAAAAAAGACAATATTCACAAATGAGTGATACTTATTTTGCTCTACGCAAGATTTGATTCACTGGCCTTATCCGAGTTCTTGGTTCAAGGGTAGCTCAGTTTTAGTCAGTTGACTTTGAGCTTCCAAAAATTCATGAATAAGGTGGTCTATTTCCAGAAAGAATACACACAAAAAAACAAATCGCTTACCATTGCCGAAAACCTTGTAGTGAAAAGAGTTTTTTTTACAGAAAAATTTTATATTTGAAATAAACTACAGAAATTCTTCATTTATCTTTCTGGGCATCTCGTTCCGCAATTGATTCCTTATAGTTATTATCCCTTTTTCAGTTATAGACAATTTTTCCCTGTCATTTTCTTTTTTCTGCTTCCATGTTATATAAAAGATAAAATGTCAAAGGTAAAGCTATAACATCCTTTGAATGATGAATTTGATATTGGATATGGCCGTTCAGGGGTAATCTGCTATACACTTTTTTCCTGTTGTTTTTTTAAATCAATAAGTGTTGAATACAATTTACAATGTCGAACAATACGGTTTTTAAAGGTCTGGACATCAATATGCTCCAGAAAAAGAAGGTTTTTGAACTGCACACTTTAGCAAAAGAGATTGGTGTTACTGCTGCAGGCTTAAGAAAGGAAGAATTGATTTTCAAGATTATCGAAGCTCAGTCACAGAAGAATACCGATTCTGAAAGTGGCAATGTCATGGTTAATACTGGTGTTCTGCAGGTTATACCAGAAGGTTACGGCTTTTTACGTTCCGCCAATTATAACTACCTATCTTCCCCTGACGATATTTATGTATCTCCTTCGCAGATAAAGCGATTCAATATGCGTACCGGTGATACGGTGTCAGGTCAGGTCAGGGCCCCCAAAGAGGGGGAGCGTTTTTTTGCTTTGCTGAAGATTAACACTATTGATGGAAACGATCCTGAAATTACGAGAGAACGACCGTATTTTGAAAACCTTACTCCGCTTTTTCCGAGAGAACGTCTCAAGCTTGAAACAAAGCAGTCAGAATACTGCGGTAGAATCATGGATATTTTTACCCCAATTGGAAAAGGTCAGAGAGGTTTGATTGTAGCACAGCCAAAAACCGGTAAAACTATGCTTTTGCAAATGATTGCAAATGCCATAATAAAAAATCATCCGGAAGTTTACCTTATTGTTTTGCTGATCGATGAACGGCCTGAAGAAGTGACTGATATGGCACGCAGTGTGTCAGCAGAAGTCGTGAGTTCAACTTTTGATGAAGATCCAGAGCGTCATGTTCTTGTTGCTGACATGGTTCTGGAAAAGGCAAAACGACTTGTAGAAGTCGGAAGGGATGTTGTGGTTTTACTCGATTCCATAACTCGACTTGCAAGGGCTCATAATACTATCATTCCTCATTCAGGAAAAATTTTATCCGGAGGTATTGATGCCAATGCGCTTACCAAACCGAAACGTTTTTTTGGTGCAGCCCGTAATATTGAGGAAGGTGGGAGTTTGACTATTATTGCAACAGCACTTGTTGACACTGGTTCTCGAATGGATGATGTTATCTTTGAAGAGTTCAAGGGAACAGGTAATATGGAGCTTCTACTTGATCGCAGGCTTTCTGAGCGAAGGGTATTTCCGTCTATCGATATTCTCCGATCTGGAACCCGTAAAGAGGAATTGTTATTTACGCAAGAAGAGCTTTCCAGAACATGGCTGCTCAGGAAGTATCTTGCAGATAAAAATCCTATTGAATGTATGGAATTCATGAGGGAGAAAATGGCTGATACAAAAGACAATAAAGAGTTTTTCAAGTATATGAATGCTTGATAAATGAATAGTGACAAAATGAGATGACGTTAATAAAACCAAATTAGTTACTTGTTGATTTGGGGAATTAATGTATATTATCTCCCTTTAAAAACAAGAGGAAAGACATTTTACTCTATGCCCTGTGGAAAAAAAAGAAAACGTCATAAAATGGCGGTACACAAACGTAAAAAAATGCGTCGTAAGAACCGACACAAAAAGCGTTTGAGATATCAGAATAAGTAAATTCTGGTATGGTTATACCATTTTTATTGGTTGAGAATATAGCTCAGTAGGTAGAGCATCTGCCTTTTAAGCAGAGGGTCGAAGGTTCGAGTCCTTCTATTCTCACTGAGTGTATTGATGCATTCAGCAATTTGACAAGCCCGAGTGGTGAAATTGGTAGACACACTATCTTGAGGGGGTAGCGCCGAAAGGTGTAGGAGTTCGAATCTCCTCTCGGGCACTTGTTTTATTGTACATTATGATGCCGATTGTGTTCTGAATTTTACACCTGAATAGCATGCTTTTCGAGGACTCAGATTCTTGTTTTTTGGTTCTTCATATAATTTATTGGGTAGACCTGTAAACAAACTACATCATCACCCGGTAATAAGATTCAGTTTTCCACAGTAAATACAATACTCAGGTTCGGCAGTTCTGGAAGCTGTTAAACCTTTTGCTGAGACCCGACTGACCCCTCCCCAAAAAAACGCACACTTTAGCCGTTGATTTAAGCGGGATTATCGCCTTAAAAAAAATCCGGAAAACTCGGCAAAAGTGAGTAGCGCACTATTGATAACCAATGCGCCGGTTTTTTCGAACGATATATCAGGTCAACTGTTTCCAGGTAACGGTTGTGTGCACCATGACCGCAATGATGAAGAGACTGCTCAGCCCAACCAAGGCAGCTGGAGAGAGGCCAATTGCGATATAAAGAGCAATCATCAAAACGGTAAGAAGAGAAATAATGATTACACCGATTGTAAGAGGAGTGACTGATGCTTTGGTATCGTTTGTCATTATTTGTATTGGTTGAAATTGAGATATAAAAAGTTTGGTTTACAGTCGCTGTTTTATTGAACAGCTCAATTACTTAGGAATAAGGTACGCCCTGAACCCTTTAAGGATTCTAAGTCCTCGCTTAAAAGTTGCTAAAAAAGATAGTTGCTGGATAAAACGGAGGGAAAAGATGTCAGGTTGACATAAAGAGAGTTATCTAACGTTCGATATAACCGGATAAACGTACACTCAAAGATCAAAAAAGTCAAAAGCCGCACACTTACATCGAAAATGCGCTATGAAAGTTTTTTCTCTGCGGTGGTCAAAAACACTAATGTTGATGCTGTCATATGAAGCATGTATGCAACAAGGTAATCTGGAACCACTGTTGGGGTCGCCCCTTGTCCATGCCCGCTTAACCTATTTCTACCTGTTGGAATGCTACTTTCTAACATGCTGCGCAATGAGCTTAGCTGTTGTTGCCAAAACAGAGGAACAAGACTATTGTCAAAACAAATCTTAATTAAGGTTTTAGCTGTATCATTGTGTTGATATGACCATTTGTGTTTATCACAGATAGCCTTCATGGTACTCTCGAAAGACTTCAGACAGTCATTGAGTGCTTCTTTATGTTTACCATGACGGTAATGCTCATAAGCACTTAGAAATTCTTGTTGGGCACCATGATAATTTTTTTCGGTCAGCAATCTTAATGCTGGCTTAAAAGCTTCAACATGAATGAATTCGGAGTCTACCCTTACTATTTTTTCTTCAATGAATTGAAAACCAACTCCGTGTTCTTTGAATCTATCATTAAGTTCGCTTATCGCATTATCTGCAACTTCTGACGCATTTTCACGATTTAGATAATAACATCTTGTCAGTCTGTCTATGTATATAAAACTCCACTCCACAACATCTAATTGTTTCTCAACATTGCTTTCTTGAAGAAGAAAACTAGTGTCATGTCAAGACACTAGTGTCGCATAAGAATCTTATATTTTCTTCATGATCAACCCAAACCCGGATTGATCATGAAGA
>JBAXLG010000035.1:0-18387 GCA_037134935.1 Chlorobiaceae bacterium
CGCAAGAGCAACCATCTGTTTGTTGACTTTTGCTGGTCGCGCCATATCCTGTATAAGCTTTGTCTTGCAACTTTTGGACAATAACAACACTTACAATATTATACGTTACAGCGCTCTTGGTTGCAAGATGGAATAAGACCGTCGTGTCAGTTATCTTTCTGGTCATGAACCTTGAGCAGTTGCTCTTCGTTCATGTTTTGTCTTTTTTTAGAGCTAAGTAACCTTTTGTGTTGGTAATTTTTGCCAGAACTTATTACTCAAAAATGATTTATGAGAATTTTTTTATCCGATTAAACAGGTCTTTCTTTAATCGTATCAAAAATACACCGCAAATCCCTTTTAAATAATGCTTTCCGGTAAGCGGCCCCAACACGAAAGGTTACTTAGCTCTTTTTTTATCTTGTTCAAGCTATCACTGCAAGAGCAAAAGTGGCTGCTCGGCAGCCTGAATCGGCACTATCACTATGACGGCAATATGGAACTGACAAGAGTGCCTGTTGCTTGGTGAATGCTTGTGAACGTTTTATTGCGTTATGCCGCAGACACTATTTAGGTGTTGTCAGGTGCTGAAATGATCAAAACCTTTGATTGAAGAAAGATCAATCCGCATTCCAGAAATGTCTGAAAGGTATATGCCGTCATCAGGAGCTGTTGTAAAGCCGATAATTGATATTTCCTTGTTATTGGCAATTGTTTCGTAATCGTTGTTATGGATTGTAAAAAGCAGTTGATAATCTTCACCTCCAGTCAGTGCCCAAGTCATTACATCTTCATGCATTTCATCTGCAATCAACCTTGTTGAGGGGTTGATTGGTATGTGGCGTTCATTAATCAACGCCCCTATTTTTGAACAGCGACAGATATGACAAAGTTCTGAAGCAAGACCATCGGAAATATCTATCATAGAAGTCGGTTGGATATTTCTCGAATGAAAGAATTTTATGATATCAAGACGTGCAAGCGGTAAAAGCTGGTTCTGTATGACCTCGGTGTATTCCTTCAGGTCAGCAATAATGATTTGGTTATATGGCTCATTGTTCTCAATATGTTCCAACATGATCTCTTTGTCACGCATAAGAAGTTTGAGACCTGCAGTAGCTGCGCCGAGTGATCCGGTAACACAGAGCAGCTCTCCTGGCCGAGCACCGCTTCTTTTGGTGACTTGTTCAGAGGAAACTTCACCGATCATGGAAACTGAAATGAGTAGCCCTGATTGTGATGACGACGTATCACCACCAGCAATGGCAAGTCCATATTCCTTTGCAGCATCACTCATTCCTTTATAAAGTTCTTCAATCATTTCTATTGAAAAAGATGGGGGAATGGCTATTGATATAAGTGAATAGCGGGGAAGAGCATTCATTGCGCAAATATCGGATACATTTACACTGATTGCTTTGTAGCCAAGATGTTTCAGTGGAGTTGTCAACAGGTTAAAATGTACTTGTTCTGCAAGCAAATCCGTTGTTGATACCTGCAGAAACTTTCCTGATGGTTTAAAGATCGCACAGTCATCACCGATTCCCATTAGAAGCTCCGGTACTGGTTGATAGGTCGATTCTGCAAGCGTATTAATTTTGTTGATAAGGCCAAACTCTCCGATTCTCGAAATAGCTTTATAAGGCATATTTTTACGTAAATTTAAAATTAACTTTAAGGCATTACGGGATAACAGCCCGACTGGTTTTATCTTATTTTCAATTAATAAACACAATATCATTTTTATGGGTTTTTTTGACAAGTTCAAATTATCAAAATTGGCTGAAGGGCTCGGAAAAACCCGTGATACTCTTCGTGAAAAGCTGTCTGTTATTACAAAAGGCAAAACCGTGATAGATGAGCAGTTTCTTGAAGAGCTTGAAACGATTCTTGTTGGCGCAGATGTAGGAGTGGAAACTACACTGAGGATTGTTGATGCTATTATGGAACGCGCTAAAAATGAGTCCTACCGGTCAGAAGCTGAGCTTAATGGGATGTTGATAGAAGAGATTCAGCATATGTTACAGGATACGGGGATGGAGTACCCGATTGAGTTCGACGCATTGCTTCCTGCAAAGCCTTATGTGATTTTAATTGTTGGGGTGAACGGTGCAGGAAAAACTACCAGTGTTGCCAAATTGGCGCATAACTATGAAAAAGCCGGTAAGAAAGTCATTATTGCTGCTGCTGATACCTTTAGGGCTGCCGCTTATGAACAGCTTAAGATATGGGCGGATAGGGCGGGAGTTCCACTTATTGGTCAGGGTCAGGGTGCCGATCCGGCTTCGGTTGTATATGATGCAGTTAGTGCTGCGGTATCGAGAAATGCAGATGTTGTGCTCGTCGATACAGCTGGACGACTTCATAATAAAAGCCATCTCATGGAGGAACTTGCTAAAATTATGAGGGTTGCTAAAAAGAAAATTCCCGAAGCGCCTCATGAAGTACTGCTGGTACTGGACGGTACTACAGGCCAGAATGCTGTGACGCAAGCCAGGGAGTTTACAAAATTTGTAAATGTGACTGGACTTATTGTTTCCAAACTTGATGGTACGGCAAAAGGTGGAATTGTGCTATCTATTTCTGGCGACCTTAAACTTCCTGTTAAATATATTGGAGTAGGCGAGAAAATCGACGATTTGCAGTTGTTTGAACGGGCAAAGTTTGTTGAAGCGCTTTTGGGACGTGGGCTTTAGCTAAGGTTGATATTAGGAATGTATTGCCGGAGAAGCTCAAGAATCAGTTTTTGATCAGTAATCTTAAGAAGATGTGTACTGTTTCGGTTATCTCCAGCTCCTAAACGTGGAGCTAGCAGGGATGTTAGATTAGTGGATTGGAGTAGTTCAGCCAGTTTTTGTTCAAGTTTTATTGGGCTTCTTACCATAACGATATGGGTTATTTCAGTTTCAGTTTGGTCAAGAAAATAGTCGATATGCCATCGAAGTTTTTTTGCCGGAGTTGCTTTGGCTGAGTTTTCAGTAAACTCATTTTCTGAAAAGCACTTCAATAGTGTGGCTCGGATTTGATGAGGAGCTTTACTACTGGATCTTGATGTGTGGCGGATGAGCCTCATGGCAAGAGAACTTCCTGATTTTTCTCTACCAAGTGCAGAACCGATATAGAGATAATCACCATCGGGTATTCTAATGAGTGCTCCATTTTGAAATCTGCCGAATGCAAGTTGAAATGGTTTGGAGACCTGTATCAAGAGAATATAGGTACCCATACGGTATTTATTTCCGAAAATGGTAAACTGCTCTTCAGACATTGTTTTTTATTTTTTTTTGATGCAATATTAGCAATCCTATAATGGATGGGAACATTAATTAAGTCCGTTAAGGAAGTGGAATGTTTTTTTACTGATTGAAAGATAAGGTTTTCTTATAGCCTGTGAGGGCTGTTCGATATTTTTTCCTCGATGAATAAGTCTAAGTCGGAAAAATTTCTGGAGTTCAAGCGTCGTGAGATGGTTGATACGCTGAAACGATATGGTCTTGAAAACAGAAGGGTTCTTGATGCTTTTCTGAAGGTTAAAAGGCACCTTTTTGTTTCAGAAGATACTTGGGATTTTGCATATAAGGATAGTGCGTACCCAATTGGTTTTGGTCAGACTATTTCGCAGCCCTATACGGTAGCTTATATGACTACTTTGCTTGTTGAACGTTGTCCTTCGGGAAAGGTGCTTGAGATTGGTACCGGATCCGGTTATCAGGCGGCAATTCTTGCCGCTCTTGGTTATGTGGTTTTTACTGTTGAGAGGATTTTAGGGTTGTTTGAAAGTGCTGAAAAACGGTTTTCGAGTCTTGGTTTGCAGATAGCGTGCCGTTATGGAGACGGGACACTTGGCTGGAAGGAGGAAGCCCCTTTTGACGGTATTCTGGTAACGGCTGGGGCTCCGTCGAAGTCCCAGATGCTTATTCAACAGCTTACAGATACCGGTTGTATGGTTATACCCATTGGAGGATATGCTTCCCAGCAGATGACGGTTTTTCAAAGATTTGGTAACAACTTTAGCAAAGAGGTTTTTCAGCAGTTTACTTTTGTTCCGCTGGTTGGCCGGGAAGGTTGGAGTGATAACTGATATTTAGAAAAAGTTTTTTACAACATCTTAATCGAAGGGATGAGTTATGGCTGTAATGTCCAGCTTGCGCAATAAGACGCATATTATTTTGTATACTCTATTGGCCGCATTTATTGCGTTGATTGTTTTTGAGTGGGGAATGAATTTATCCGGATTCACCGGCAAGAAAGATCAAGCAGGAAAAGTCAATGGGCAGGCTATTTCGATGACTCAATATAATGATATATACAAAGAGTTTACGGCTAATTATCGGAGAGCCAATCCCAATAATGAAATGACTCCTGAAACTGAACTTGCTCTTCGTGAGCAGGCTTGGAAAATGGTAGTTGATCAGACCCTTCTTGATCAGCAGTTTAAAAAGTTCAATATTTCTCTTCAAGATCAAGAGGTGATTGATGCAGTGAATAGTTTGAATCCACCTCTGGTGATCCGTCAAAATTTTATTAATCCAGCAACAGGTACTATTGATCGCCAAAAACTTGACAGTGTACGCCGTGATCCTCGCAACAAGGATTTATGGGTACAGATTGAAAAAATTGTGCGTCAAGAACTCAAAGTAAATAAACTTATCAGAGTGCTTCAAACTTTGGACCATGTAACAGGCAGAGAGGTTGACGATATTGTCGGCAGGGAATTTTTGAGGTTTTCTGCCACTTTTCTTCCGGTGCCATTAAGTTTTGTTGGTTCTGACAGTAATTTTCCGGTAAAAGGGGATGAAGTCAAAAAGTATTACGATGATCATAAAGTGATTTTCAAACAAGAGCCTTCCAGAAAAGCTGATTTTGTGTTTTTTCCCCTTCTTCCCTCATCAAAAGACAGTCTTGCTGTTTGTAACGAGCTTGAAAATATAAGGTTAGAGTTTTCCAGATCTGTTAATGATAGTGATTTTGTTAAGGTACAAAGTGATCGTCCAACTGGAATCAATGTATCCTATAACAAAGCTGATTTTTCTCCGGTGGCAGGAATAGCGGTTTTCAGTCCGGCAAATCTCAAACCGGGTATGATTGTTGGGCCAGTAGCTGATCGAGGAGAATACCGTCTAATCAAGATCAAGCAGGTTGCCGCCTCAGCCCAGCCTGTGGCGAGGGCATCCCATATTCTATTGCGCTTTAATCCTGCCATTAGAGAGGATGTCCAGAAAGTACGGGAGTTATCTATGCTGATTTTTAAACAACTTCAAGAAAGGGTTCCTTTTGAGGTACTTGCTAAAAAATATTCTGCTGATCCTGGCAGTGCAGACAATGGGGGAGATATTGGATGGTTTAGTAAGGAACGTATGGTGCCTGAATTTGCTAAAGCGGTTTTCAACGCCCACCCTGGTGCGGTTATCGGGCCGGTGCAGACACAGTTTGGACTGCATATAATCAAAGTGACGGGTTTTGATCAGACGGCTATTTCCTGTTCGGAAATAGTCAGGAACATCAAGCCGTCATCGGAAACAGTCGAGGGTGTAAAGCGTACTGCTATGGCTTTTCAAAATAATGCCAAGGAGAAAGGTTTTGTCAAGAATGCGGCTGATGCGAAACTGCATATTGACAAGACCGGAGAGTTTGGCAAGCATATGCTTATTACTCCGATCGGTTACAGCGATAAAGTAAATGCATTCGCCTTTAAAGCATCTGAGGGGGAGCTTTCAGATGTTATTGAGACTGAAAAAGGGTTTTATATCATGCGGCTGACTGGAAAAAATGATACAGGATACCGTATGCTTGATCAAGATCTAAAAAACATGATTACAGCGAAATTAGTCAGGGAAAAGAAAGACACAGCTCTTGAGAAAAAATTGCTTGCAATGTCAAAAGGTGTAGGAGTAACAATTGAAAAGATTGCGGCTGCTAATCATGGATTGAATGTTGTTATTGCTGACGATATTCGATGGAGTGATGGTTTTATTCCAGGTTACGGTGTTGACCGGCCCCTTGTTGAAGCTATGTCGGGGATGGTGATAGGAAAACTTTCTTCTCCAGTTAAAACTGTTGATGGATATGCACTAGTAAAGCTTGTTAATAGAACTTTTCCTCAAGGGATTAATTTCAAGGTTGAAAGAACCAATGTTGCACCTCAGTTGCTTAGGGTAAAACAAGAACAATTGGTTGCTGAATATTTTGCATCTTTACAAAAGAATGCAATAATTCAAGATTATCGTCCCTGAGCCGTTTTCAGAGGGATAAATGTTCAGCTTGGAATGCTTGTAGGCAGGCTTTGACAGCAGTAGATGTATTGAGTGCGAGACATTGCTTTGCGAGTAATTCAGTTTCAGCGATTGAATAATGAGATACCAGAGATTTGAGGTTCGGGATATCCGAGGCGACAACACTGAATTTTCTGAGACCGCATCCTATCAGAAATGGTAACACAAGTGGTTCTGAGCCCATATCACCGCAAATAAGTGCTCTGCAGTGATTTTTCTGAGCGGAAGCAATAACCTTGTACAGTTGTCGGATAATTGCTGGATGGAATTTTTCATAGAGATTTTGTACAATAACGTTGTTTCTGTCTACGGCCAGCGTGTACTGAATAAGGTCATTAGTTCCTATACTTATGAAATCAACACATTTTGTGATATCATCAATGAGCTCAACCGCTGCCGGCACCTCTATCATTGCTCCGATGCCAGGTTTGTCAATCTGCAGATCACTCTCTTTAGTGAGTTTATCAAAGTGATGATCAATTAGTGTTCGCACATGGTAAATTTCTTCTAGAGATATGATCATGGGCAGCAGGATATAAATATTTCCATGGATATTTGCTCTGATTATAGCTCTGACCTGTTCGTCAAGAATATCAGGCATATCAATCAGGATTCTGATGCCTCGCCATCCGAGATTCGGATTAGGCTCCTTTATCGGAGAATAGTTCAGCTTATCACCGCCTATATCAAACAGGCGAATATCGAGAGGCATAGGTGCAATTGTTTCAGCCATATCCCTATAATAGATATACTGTTCGGATTCCGTTGGAACTTTTGCGCTGTCGGTAAAAAGGTTTTCACTTCTGAATAGTCCAACTCCTTCTGCACCTGAAGTAGTCAAGGCCGCAAGCTCTTCCCTGAAATCGATATTGGCGAAAAAAGTGATCCTGATTCCACATTTGGTTGTGGCTGGTAGCGCAGCCGTCATTGATGCATTGTCTTCATGCTTTTTTTCACGCTCTTTTTTTCGGGTATATTGTTCAATTGTATTTTTTTCCGGGTCAGTAATCACAATTCCTGTTGTTCCGTCTATGATTATTGGCATACCGGTTGATACCTTATGAGAAAGGTTACCAAGTCCTACAACGATTGGAATGTTGAGTGACTTGCAGATCAGAGAGATATGAGAGGTTTTCCCCCCACAATCAGTTATAAATCCCTTGATATTATTCTGACTTAATAGTATTACATCCGCAGATGAAAGGTTATATGATGAAACAATCACTCCTTCGGGAATCCATGAATGCAGTTTCCGGATATGAAGGTTTCTGATGATCCGTTCCTTGATATCAAGCAGGTCATCAGCTCGTTCCTGAAATATCTGTTCTTCGGACTTTTTAAACTTTTCAAAATATTTATGAAACTCTTCCTCAATGACAATATGCGCAGGTTTCCGTTCTGTTAAGATACGAGAAGAAATGACGTCAATCAAAGTTGGATCGTGAAGAATCATTATCTGTACCTGAAAAAGATTTGAGTATCCTTTACCAAGTTTTCTTGTTGTTATTCTTTCAATTTTTTTTAGCTCTTTTTCTGACCGGTTTAGAGCAGCAAGAAACCGATCAACCTCCTCATTGAGATTCTTTTTCTTGAGCTCTTTGATTTCATAGTTATCCATTTCCTTGACAAATCTATAACACTTTCCTATCTCTATGCCTTTTGAGGCACCGATTCCCATATAGGTTTGTTCTTTTTCCTGCCTTGGAATTTCGGTTTCTTTAGCCGCTTGTTCCGGTCTTATATTTTTTTTGCTGTGGTTTCTATCGCGTTTGATTTCAGTCATAATAAAGTATTTAAAAAGGGGCTTCGTCTGGTGTTATGAATGCTCCGGTGTTTGACTTATCGTGTTCTGGTAAAGCTGAAGCATAGTGTTCTTGTTCCAGAGAAGTGCTGGATGTTTTTTCGCCAGTTATATAAGTATTTGTTTTTGACTCAAAACGCCCATAGTTTTTCCTGAATATCAGTCGTATATCACCAATCGGGCCATTTCTCTGTTTTCCTATGATAATTTCAACCACATCTTTTGTCGATGAACCATCATCACTGAAAGTTGTTGTACCGTACATTTCAGGCCTAGAAAGGAACATGACAACATCAGCGTCCTGTTCAATAGAGCCGGATTCCCTGAGATCGCTGAGCTGGGGTCTTCGGTCGCCCGCCCGTTGTTCTACCGAGCGGTTAAGCTGGGCTAAGGCAATAACGGAAATGTTAAGCTCTTTGGCTAGCGCTTTTAGTGATCGGGAAATCTGTGCAATTTCTTGTTCTCTGTTTGTTTTTCCATCTCGGACGGGTGTTACCAGCTGAAGGTAATCTACTATTACCATGCCGATATTGTGCTCTTGTTTCATCCGACGGGTTTTTGCTGCGAGTTCCATGATGGACATTCCTGGTGTATCATCTATAAACAGCTTGGCTTCATTCAGTTTATCCATGCTGTTGATAATTCTGCCCATCATTTCTGGTGTTATACGACCAGTCCTGACAAGTTGGGATTCAACATAGGCTTCAGCGCACATGAGCCTTACAGCAAGCTGCACCTCTGCCATTTCAAGACTGAAAAAAAGAACTGGTGTTTTGAAATCAACAGCGGCATTCCTTGCCAGTGCAAGCGCAAAAGCTGTTTTACCTGCAGAAGGCCTTGCTGCAACGATGATCATGTCGGATGGTTGAAACCCTGCTGTAAGTTGATCAAGTTCGGAGAATCCTGATCCGATGCCTGTAATTGAAGATTGCTTTGCCCGCAGGTTTTCCAGTATTCGTATACCGTTTTTAACCAGCTCTTTTATTAGCGAAGCTTTTTTTTTAATACCTGCTTGAGAAATATTGAAAAATTGCTGAGAAGCATGTTCTACAAGATCAAAAATATCCATTGATGAGCTATAGGCTGCTCCAGAAATTTTTGTAGCTATGGAGATGAGTCTTCGGTAAAGATACTTTTCCTTCGCAAGTCGTGCGTAGTACTCAATATTGGCTGCACTGATGACTTTTCCGGAAAGTTCAGCTAAGTAGTGGCGACCACCAACAGATTCAAGCTCGTTCGTTTTTAGCAACTCTTCACTAACTGTGATAATGTCAATGGCCTGCCGTTTATGGTAAAGCTGCATCATCGCCTTGAAAATGATCTGGTGGCGTTTTTCATAAAAGACATCCGCTGTATTATCACCAAATATTTGGATGACCTGCTCAATAGGGTCATCTTCGAGAAGAATACAAGCAAGAACCTCTTGTTCAATTTCAGTTGAATAGGGTGGAATGCGACTTTCCTGGCCGAAATCAATATCTTTACTAAAATCTATGGTACCATCACCTTTTTTGATCATTATTGAATTCCATTTTTACTAAAGAAGTCACTTTTTAGTGAGTTGTTCGTAATGACGTCGCATCAGTTGTACATCTTCCCAGCAGGATCGTTTCCAGTGGGGGTTACGCAAAAGTGCTGCCGGATGATAGGTAACAAAACAGTCAAACTCTTTCCATCTGATCATCTTGCCTCTCATTATTCCCATGGAGAGGTTGTTGGTAAAAATGGTATTTGCTGCAACTTTTCCAAGAATCAGAATAATTTTTGGCTTGATAATCTGCAGCTGCTGGATCAGCCAAGGCATACAACAGATAATTTCATCTTCTAAAGGGTTGCGGTTTCCCGGAGGACGGCATTTCAAGATATTGCAGATATAGACTTCTTCGCGTTCAAAATGAATCGCTTGAAGAATTTTTCCAAGAAGTTGGCCGGATTTTCCGACAAAAGGTTGTCCAGAAGCATCTTCTTCTGCTCCAGGCGCTTCACCGATAACCACAACTTTTGCAGAGGGATTTCCTTCACCAAAAACAAGATTCTGCCTCATCGCACCAAGCCTGCATTTACAGCATGTTTTAGTTGTCTCTTTTAGTATTTCCAGTTCTTCTGTTGCTAACAATGTATTTCCCTCTATAGGAGGTTTATTCCCTTCGTTATCGAATAATAAACCTTGCATGAGACTATTGTTTATTTTCAGCAATTGATGTTGGCTTAACGCAGAGCTTTTCTATGGTGGTCAGCAACTTTTCTGCAGCTAAGTTTTTTGTCATTTTTGGTAGTTCTATTATTTTTCCACCGCGCGCTATAAGGGTTAGTATATTTGTATCAACATCAAATCCTGCGGTTTTGCGGTCGAAAAAATTGAACGCAATAAGGTCAAGTTTTTTCGCTTCAAGTTTTTTTTTCGCATTATAAATGTCTGATTGGACTTCAAGTGCAAACCCAATAGCAAGTTGTTCGGCATTTTTTTGTAGACTGAAATCCTCAAGTATATCGGGATTCTTTATCAGAGTCAAATGAATTTCTTGCTTATCTTTTTTCATTTTCCCTTCGTAAGGCGCTAAAGGTCGGTAATCTGCAACAGCTGCAGTACCAATAAAGATACTACAGGTTCGGAAAAATCTTTTAGCGACTGAATGCATTTCTGCTGCACTTTCAACATCAATACGTTCAACTCCATAGGGAGTTTTAAGATGAACAGGCCCAGTAATGAGGGTAACTATGGCTCCGCGTTTTGCTGCAGCATGAGCTATGGCGAATCCCATTTTTCCGGAAGAGTAGTTGGATATATAACGAATACCATCAATTTTTTCCCGTGTCGGCCCCGCGGTTACAATTATGGATTTGCCGTAAAACAAAGAGCGTTTCTCATAGCAATGTAAGGCCTTTTTAAGATGGCAAAGGATAGATTGTGGTTCAGGCATCCGGCCAAGCCCGTATTGGCCCGAAGCGAGATCGCCACTTTCCGGATTGAACACCATGCATCCTTGCGCTTCAAGGATGGCTATGTTTCTCTGAACTGAATGCGATAGAAACATTTGACCGTCCATAGCAGGGAAAATAAGTATTGGTTTGCTTGGTCGTAACGTGATAAAACATGTAGTAAGTATGTCGTCACAAATGCCGGTAGCAAGTTTTGCTAAAGTATTTGCTGTGGCAGGTGCAATTACTAATGCATCAGCCCACTCGCCGAGAGAAATATGATGGGTAAAGTCAGTGCCAAGTTTGTCCGTAGGTGGAAGTATATTACGATAAATTGGTTCTTGAGAAACTGTTGCCAGCGACAGCTCACTTACGAAATGTGCACCTGCATTAGTGAGAGCGACCTTGACATTTGCACCTTCTTTTTTTAAAAGTCTTACAATTTGCGGTGCTTTATAGGCGGCAATGCCACCACAGATGCCGATAATGATGTTTTTTTCTCTCAATAATATATCCCCTTATACGTTTAACCCAGAATAGCTTACCGATAATTTACAAAAAACAGAAGGATTTATTTTTTTTTGTCAGATGATGGAATAATACGCTTCCAGAACTGTTCCCATGTGTGGAAACGTTCCCTGTAGGAAATGCTGGCTCCCCATGTTTCCGATGGTTTCTCTAAATTGATACTGGATGTTTCATTTTCAATTTGTCCGTAAGAACGATAAGCTTCAAGGTAGACTTTTGGCGTCACCCGATATTCGATTTTCTGTGCTGTACCGTAATAATCAGACATTACTGATTCCCTGATACTGGGTGAATTTCCTGTGCCTATAAATCGGACTTTACCCCCTGTACCAGGGACATTGAGCGCAAAGTACAGGTCAAGTCCACTCAGTGTCCCGTGTTTATCAACCCCTACATTGACATTGAAACTTTCAAGTCCAGCGATATCCTGCACAACTTTTGATATCTGTGATGAAATCATGCCTGTACCTGCTGAGATCCCTACGCTTGACGCAATATTGTTGTTCTGATTACTACTTCCTGGTCTGATATACCATTGTTTGGATAGTAGCATAGAAATGACGTTCAGTTCCGCATTAGGGTCTATCTGGCTCGATTGTCCTCCGATCATATTCACCGATGCAAATGGTTGACTCTGTTCGTTTAGGTAATAGCCCATACCGACCTGTGGCTCATTGAGTGTGCCGGTAATAGCAAGCAACAGTTTTATATTATCACGTTCACCGGTTTGCTGGTTTGTGGTATTTACATACTTTATGCCGTAAAGATTATTCATAACTCCACCACGGATATCAGCATTGTTCCAAGTTATCTTTCCGCCGTTTTGAAGGTCAAAATTCGAATTTGTAAATTTATATTTACCACCAACGATATTTACTGAACCAAAAAGCCTATATAGCTGATTAGTCTTATTAACCATCAGGGACAAATTATTGATTGAGGTTTCAAGCTGCTCCCCTCTGAGTCTGTCAAAAATTACTGTATATTTAAGTGGTTCGAGATTGTTTAATTTCAAATTTTTTACTTGAAGAATATCAAACAATGAATAGTGAAACTCTGTCGGTTTAGTTGACTTTTTCTTATTATTGATATCGGTTATACTATTTGATGGATAACTTGGCACAAATTCGATGAATTTGTTAATACCGACATACTTTGCGCTTTCATTTGCGCCTATCCGGTATATCGAGAAATCCGCCGCATTAACTTTTAATTCTCCTTCAATAAGCGGTGCAGAAAAATTACCGTGAAGTAGAATATTATTGGTTGTGCCGGTAATGGTTCCAAATGAGGTTTCATCTTTTCTATCTTTTTTGTTGAAAAGTAGCAGTTTATCAAACTTTCCCTCTATAGTAAGTTCTTTAGGTTCCATTTTGTATAGTTTCACCTGTCCGCTTATTTGCCCTATACCCATTAGATTATCTCTAATGTTTATATCCCGTAGCTCAATTACTTTTGGAGTGATATAGATTTCACCATTGATTAGGTAAGATACTTGGGTTGGTTCGATTTTAATCCTGTTGTCCTGTAAATGGCTGATCAGATAAATATCGGGTTGCGGTGTTTTCCCTTCAATCTTTAGAGTCGTTGGAATTACACCTTCAGCTGATTCGAAAAAAGGGAGTAAGTATTCAAGAAACTGTGCGGAAAGATTATCTGAATGGAATGATGCGTTGATTGCTTGATTTTCATTCACATGAATTTGTAAGGGATAATAAGTGAGTGATATAGGAATGTTTCCACTTCCCTCGATAATGTTTATTGCTGTTGATTGTTCGGTATTTTTTTCTGAAACGGGAGTACTACTATGAATGTCAAAATGAAGAAGGTCTCCTCTATGGTTGGCACTGCCTTGAAGGGATCCTATTACAATTTTATCATAACGGATATTTTGTCCGATCACTTTGAGCACGCTTGTTTTTAACTCTGGATTTCCGCTGAATGTCAATGAGGCATTTATTGTTCCCTCAAGCATTTTAAAAGAAGGGTTGCGGAAAAATTGTTTTAATTCTTTAAGCTGGAAGTTTGAAATTTTACATTGAAAACTGCTGGCTTGCAAGTTGCTAAGCTCACCATCAAGCACAATCAGTTGTGGGCCTTTCTCTAAAGTTAGATGATTCAATTTTGCTGCTGTTCTGCTAAGCAAAATATGAGATTCTTCCGATATCTGCCATATGTTTTCTGCGTCTTTCATTGAAAGATGATTAAGGGTCAGGTCATAGCTGTTGCTGTTTTTTATTACTGAGAATTTTGTTGAAAAACTTTGTATAAAATCCGGTATAGCAAGGTCGACCATAACATCCAAATGCGATAGCGTATAGATGCCGGTAAAAAAGGCTTCACTTGTTTTCGTGCCTTCATATGTTATGGATGATATATGCCCGGTTACTGACGCCTTTTGTGTTGCACTACCAGTACATTCTATACTAGCTTTCATAGATAGATTTTCAAGCTGCAAATAGTTTCGTACCTTGAATTCTTCAAGCTTTATTGAAGATTCGAGTGAACATTGCCCGTTCCGGTAGATGGCCAGTCCTTCAACGTTTCCCCGTAAAGAAAAATCTTGAATAGGAAAAAACACTGTTAGTGGGGAGATATTTTTTACTGTGATACGGTAATTGACTGTGAATGGCTCTACGAGTTTACCTGTATCATTTTCTGGCGTGGAGAGCTTTGTTTGCCATATATTTTGTGACGCAATTTCCCTTGAAATACCTGCACTTGTCATTTTTCCAAAAGTTATCAGTTTTTCAAGAGTACAATTGCTTTCAGTATGAATATCAAGAAAATCACTGTTGATGTTTGTTCTCGAAAAACCTTCGTGTTGAGCTATTTCGATAAAGATTTTTGAATTGTCTTTAAGCTGAATACTGTTTATAACGGAGGGGGCGAATTGCATTACAGAGGAAATATTCAACATTTCAGGATCAAATCCTGATCCTTTTAAGTTGAAAAGACCGTTCAGATCTGTTTTGATACCATCAGAGCCGAGAACTTTTGATATATCAAGTCGATCTAATTTTCCAACAGCTTGGTAGCGGGGTACTTTATTTTTCCAATCAATTTCTGCGTTAAGATTAAATGTTGTCAAATGGTTTTTCAAAAAAACCATGGAAGTCATTATGCTGTTATCGTAATTGAATCGCAAGAACCCTTCTTTCAATGGTTGATTTTGCCAGAAGGAATCAACTACTTTCATATCAATTGTCAGCTGATTTATTTCCTTCTTGAACTGCTTCCCTTCAAAGCTACCGAAAGCATTAAAAAGACCTTTTTGACCACCAAATCCAATTAACTTTTGGGTTTTAACGTTTTTTAGAGCGATGGTGCCTTTGCATGTAAGTTGTTCCGATTCTTCCCTTGTTGTTTTCGCGCTTATAGTGGCTACAATTGGAGCAGACCGAATGGTCAGGTCGGTCTGGGCAGATTTCAAATTTCCAATTGTTTGGCCAAAAAAAGTTATATCCCCTGTATTATGAGCGATGTCCTTGTAAAAGCTTTTTTTCAAAAATGACTCGAGAAATATACTTGCAATCCTTGAGCTATAGCATTCAAGCTGGAATCCAAAGGTGGTTCTGTTTTGCAGATTAAGTAATTTTCCCTTCAGTGCTATTCTGCTGTTTAAGTGTGTTAATAAAGCATCAAGGATCTCAATATTATCTTTTTTCCCTTTTGCGTTTCCTTTCAGAGTGTAAGTTCCTTCAGGCAATGTATGTGAAGGAAAAAGTAGTTTTAGATCATCGCTATGAATAGCAAGTTTTTGAATATTTACAAAAGAAGTTGCCTGGTAAAGCTGTTTTTGCCGCTGAGGAGAGAAAATATTGAAGTTACTAAAAGTAGCAGAGAGCTCCGCATTGCTTTTATTTCCTTCTGTTTTCAGTGTGAGAATTTCTGAACGGGTGTCCGAAAAAAGAAAAGTTCCGGATGCTTGCCGTAGTGAGAAGCTATTTAAGGGGATGTTGAATTGTAGTTTATCAAGTTTTCCTTTAAGTAGTTTTTTTTTTGTAGTAAAAGATGAGAGTTCCATGTTAATGTTCTTTAGAAAAAAAGTAGGGCTACTGGAATGCTTATTTTGTTCTGCGTATGAAATGCTGCTGTTTTTTAGCTGTATTTTTTTACTGAAAAAATGTTCAAGAGATTTTTTCGTAGAATCAGGGTCTCGTGAAGTGAAGGCAAGATCAAGATTGATTTTGCCGTTTTCCTGTTTAATAATCCTTGCGTTGAGCGAATCGGCAGTCAGGCGACGTAGATACAACAGCCGGATTTCAGGTTGAAGCAAAGTGAGAAAATTGAGCTTCAGTGAAATATTACGTGCTTCCAGTGCAGGGGTGGCTTCACCGGGTACATAAATACGGGGATTGATAAGCGTGATATCGTTGGGAAACTTTAGTTGAAGCTCTTTCAGCTCAAGCCGCCCAAAAAACTTTTCGTTAAAAAGAGAAATAGCTCGATCCTTCGCCATTCGGTCCAGCATTCCACCATTAAGAAGAATTATGGTGGTAAGCGACAGAAAAAGTATGAATGCCAAAAAGACTGTCAGCAATCTGAGCGTATAGTGTTTAATCCGTTCCACCGTAAAGTGATGAGTTAGTATAGCACTGGAGAATTTTTTCAATAATATTGCTTGTTGAACAGCCATCTAGTAAGGGTAACGTTAGAACCTTTCCTCCATTATCAAGTACTAACCGTGAGCCGGCAATCTGTTCGACAGCCCAGTCAGATCCTTTGATTAGAATATCCGGTAATAAAAGGCCTATAAGTGCTTCAGGAGTATTCTCGTCAAAAAGGGTAATTGCATCTACTACCTGTATTGCAGAGAGTACTGTTGCTCTGTTGGTTTCACTGCATATTGGACGATTCACACCTTTGATGCGATGGACTGACGCATCGCTGTTGAGCCCGATAAGAAGTATATCGCCAAGTTTTTTTGCCTCCGAAAGGTACTGTACATGTCCGGCATGCAAAATATCGAAACAACCATTTGTAAAAACAACTGTTTTTCCCGAACGCTGCCATACTCTTACTTTTTCAAGAGCTTCACTGTTACTGAGAAGCTTATTTGAATCATTCATAGCTATTTCATATATGTATAGATTTGCACTGAGCCGGATAAAAAATAAATTTCCGGTAATTTTTTCAATTTAGCGTATACTTTCTGATTGTCCACATAGTAAAAATACAGACGATTTCTATGAAACGTAACGGGCAAAAAAAAGATAATATTGCTGATAGAGCACTTTATAGGCTCTTTATAATATTTGGCGTGTTTATCAGAAGCGTAAGCCGGAGCACGTCCACTTCAATAGCCCATTTTATCGGAAATTTTGTTTATGATATTCTTAAAACAAGGCGAAAGCTTGTTGAAGAAAACCTTGCTCGTACTTTCCCTGAAAAAACAAGCATTGAAATTAACACTATTGCCCGTCGGGTTTACTGTAACCAGGCTGAAAATATTATCGAAATGTTTCGTCTTCCCATGATGAGGAGCGCTGAAGATGTAGCTCAAGTGCTGGATGTTGATGCTCGGCATATTTTTGCGGCGACCATAGACTGCAAAAAAGGTGGGGTACTTGTCTCTGCACATTTCGGAAACTGGGAACTTATGGCGATCTGTGGTGGTATCTTGTTGGCGCCACTGACCGTTGTGGTGAAGCGATTGAAAAATCATGAAGTTGATCGGCAGATAAATGCATGGAGAACTATGCTAGGTAACCGAATTATTTATAAAGGACGGGCTCTTCGTGAAGGCCTAAGAACTCTTCAGAATGGCGGAATTTTATCGATTCTTGGTGATCAGTCTGATCCGCAAGGTGTGTTTTTTATGGAGTTTCTAGGTCGCCGCACCCCTGTTTTTCTCGGTCCAGCTTTTCTTGCTCTTAAAGCGGGCGTTCCGATTTTTGTAGCGATGTGCCGTAGAACAGGGGGTGGGCGTTTTATTGTCGATATTGAGAAGATTGATATAAGCGGTCTCAGTACTGCTAAAACTGATGTTGAAGAGCTTGCTCGCCGTTATACTAAAGTGCTTGAAAGCTATATTTATCGTTACCCAGAAGAGTGGTTTTGGTTGCACAACCGTTGGAAAAGGGTAGAGTCGTAAAATCATTTTTTTTTATTAAGCCTTATTCGTAAGGCTATTCGCGGAATTTAATAGGCACTAATTTTGATTTTACTTTATGCTTTAGATTTGCATTTCCAGCTTTTCACAATAAAAAAGGATTCTTATCCGGTAGCTTTCGAAACCCCGAAACCCTCTTGTACCTGATTTTAGCAACTGAATTTTGCTGTTGATCGCTTCTGACTCTGCATTCGTGACTTTGTGTTTGAAGTAGTTGAGGGCATCTTTAAAAATCGATTTTTTTTCCATCACAGCAACCGACCATCACGGCAAAGACTATGATTTCGGTCTTTCTGATTTGGTAGGCATTGTACTTTATACTGTTATAAGAATAGAATGTTTTATTTTGCTTACAACAGGGCTTAATTATCCCATGATATCAGAGACTTTTTTGTTGAGTTGCACATAGCGGCATCATGTTGTAGAATATGACACTTATTGGATGATGTTAACCTTTTACTTTTTATGAAGATATGGCGCTTAAAAATAAATAGAGATGCCCTTCAATAACGTTTTCCTGAATGAGAGTTTCTCGAAACTTCCAAATCGTCTTACTATCCGACAATCTGTCCCTTGCTTTCAGATCAATAAAACGTTTGAAACTATTCCAATTGATCATCCGAAACAGGTTACAGGCTTTGCAGAATGAGAATCTTGAACATCAGGATGCGATTGAACGGTGGTCTGCCGGCACTACTTCTGTTCTTGAGTAGTTTGTTCTTGTTTTGTCAATGAGCAACTCAATTTTCTCGTCTTGTGTCACCTGCTTATTT
>JBAXLG010000036.1:0-16717 GCA_037134935.1 Chlorobiaceae bacterium
AGAGTCTGAAAACCGAGTGGATTTATGGGCAGAAGTGCCAGAATCATGCAGATGCCCTGCCTTGCATGCCATATGATATCTGGTACCATTGCCATGAGCTTCGTCAATCAGGGGAATGATCTCCAGCCGGTGTACTTTGAGGATCAGTCGTCCTTTTGGTCCTCCATAAGATCCTATAGTTTTTTTCAATAGGAGTAGTGCTGCGGCTTCGGCCAGAGCTTTCTCCTTTCGATGAAGCTCCTTTTCAAGCTCTTGGTTTCTTTTCTTTAAGGCTTTAAGCTCTTGATCATTTTTGTCATTTTTCTTGTCAATCATTTCTCGGAGTTCCTGATCCCAGATCGTTAGGTGTTATGAGTGCAGGCCTCGTTCTCTGAGAAACCCGCTCAGTTGTTCGTTATCAATGCCGCCAGCTTCAGGCACTAACTGGTATTTCTCTTTTGGGGTCATGAATCGTGGACTGCTCTCTTGACTGCAATCAGGCAAGATACCTGATGCACTCTTCTTGATCCAATTCCTGATTGTCTGATCATTTATGCCGGTCTCTTTGCTTACCTCGACAATACTTCGCGCATCAGGAGGCAAGACTTTTTCAGTACACTTAATCTCACTGCTCGGGAATATTCCATAATTCGCCTCCTTGGTGGTGGCGACATCTATATTATTTATTGCTCCGGCAACTATAAGTATTGATAAAAAGACACTATGGACTTTATTCCCCAAAAGTTTTAAGAGCTACAGATAAACACTTTTAATTGCCGGAGCAATAATATATTAACACATAGGAGGCACTGATAACATTGCCTCCGTATTCACCAGAACTACATCCAGTGGAGCACTTATGGGATAAATTGCGTGAGAAAGCATTTGCCAATCGCGTATTTGATACTATTGGTGCTGTCATTACCCAAGCAGCAAGAAGAATGCAGGATAATCCGACCTCCCTTCATTCACTGATTGGCTGGGAATGGATATTAAAACTTACTTGATTGCATGATTTAATTATATGCCGGGCTCAACAAAAAAACGCCGCTAACAATACAAATTGAGGCGACCATGTAAAAAAAATATTAAGACCCCTTCTCTTTTTGCGCCCAGTACATACTGGAAAAGTTCAAGATCCAACACTATTATCATCATCCGGTTTCGGAAGATTTTTCACAAAAGCATCCACCACAAGCTTGAAAATTTGCTCACCAGTGGAAATCAGTTCCGCACTTTTCTCTTGGATGTGATGCTGCGTCGCAACCTGATTCTTGAAAAAATCCACACTCGTTTTGTCATAATTTCCTTTGCTGACATATGCATCAATAACCTCTTCCGCTTCCTTATACGGCAAGGTTAAAACCTTCAAGCCAAGTTGAGCCCTTTCTATAGGGTCAAGAATTTTCTGACTTGTATTCTGTTGCTCCATAATATTTCTGTTTTTCGTATAAAAAAAACTACTATTACTTGAATAATAAATAGAAAATAGAATGTAATATTTTTTTATACATGAAATTTATGTTACCACATTATGGCACATTTCTGCAAAATTTTTATCGTTTGAGCTTTCCAGTTCCAATCATCGCCTCAGCAATCAAAAGAAACAAACCAAATCCAAGAAAATAATAATAAAGCGGCTCGCGCTCGACAGGCATCGTTAACCATCGCGATGCCGCTACAATACGATTGATCATAGAAGAAACGTCGTTGTAAACGAAATGATTTGCACTACTCCGAAAGTACAACCCACCAGATTCACTGGCCAGAGTCTGAAGCGTTTTCTGCTTGAAACTGGTCATTACAACCCGACCACGATCATCTAACTTAACCCTTTCACTAGAAACACCTAAAGGTATTGAAACAGAATGATGCTGACCTACTCCTATAACAAAAAAATGGATACCTGACTTTTTCAAACGACGGCCTTCAGAAAGAAAATCACCATGATGATCTTCACCATCACTGAGAAGCACGATAATCTTTTCACCTTTTATTCCAGCCACACTATAGCGTTCCGATGCTGGAGCCAGAAGGGTTTCTGCTAATTCAAGAGCTGAACGAAAAACCGTTCCCTGCGTTTCAATAAGATCAGGAGAAGCCATGCCAAGTAACGCATCAAATACATCCTGATCAATAGTAAGAGGGCATTGCACAAATGGCTTTGCGGCAAAAAGAATAATTGCCTGTCGACCACCTTTAACAGCACGGCTTATTCGACTAATTTCATATTTCGACTGGGTAAGACGGTCAGGCGCCACATCAGTAGCTCTCATACTGTTTGACACATCAATCACAAACACCAAGTCTGCTCCTTTGCGAAGTACAGGTCTATCGCCACAGGAAAGTATAGGACCAGTCAAAGCAATAAGTAAAAAAGCAATCCCGAAAAAAATCATTACTTTTTTCAAGATAATAGTTTTGATACTCACACCAGGAATCATAGCATTGACAAGATGTGGACTGACAAGAGCATTATGCACCTGGAGTTGCCGGATCACTCCATAACCTAAAATCACGGCAAGAGGAATCAATAGCAATATGAAACCGATATATTCAGGCCATGCCAAAGTCATAAATTCCCTCCAATCCAGAATTTTCTCGGTTTATGTCAACAAAGATGTCGCGTTATTTAAAAAAGTCATTCTTTTTATCTGGGTTCAGCACTACTTTTTTTAGCACGTCCCATAGCTTGACTGATCGAGAACCCCACCGCTTAGGATATCTTATCTGAGCTTGTCGCATCGTTGCATTTCTCTGTTTAAAAATCGCTTCAGCCTCCCGGAGAATTGACAGTTTCTGTTCTGTGTTCCAAACTCGTTTGTTCATCGTTTACAAGGGTTTGAGGTAATCTAATCACTTGTAGACTTTCTTGCCCCAGTTTTTTAGGGGCTAAGGAGCAATCAGGCAAGATACCTGATGCACTCTGCTTAATCCAATTCCTGATTGTCTGATCATTTATGCCGCTCTCTTTGCTTACCTCCACGATACTTCGTGCATCAGGCGGCAAGACTTTTTCAGCACACTTATTTTCACTGCTTGGGAATATTCCATAATTCGACTCCATGTTTTAGGAGACATCTATATTAACTCATAGGGAAATAAGCTTTTTAAGGTATTTACACTTGAGTCCTAAAATACTCCATAAACTCGCGTGAACCCCTCTGGATCATCTTACGCATACCGTCAATTGGTCGTACCCCACTCACTGACCGATACTCATAAAGCTCACCACACATACTCGCAATTGATATCCACATACAACCTACACCCGCTCTCGACACATAAAAATCGTTTTGAGTATTCCATCCTTGCCCCTTATCTCCGAATAAACACAACCGTTCTTGTAATTCATCAGGATATGCAAACTCAATAGCAACGCTGTCCGGGAATGGTTGTAAAATCCAAATATTTGCAGCCACTCAATAAATAGAGCCATCATTTAGATACCTCCCAGCTGCGTATGCTGTCTCAGAAACAAGTAGATGGCAGTTATGAATTCGCATGTCAAGGCATTCGATAACGATTACTGCAGGCGGATCAAGTCTGAGTTGAAGTGTGATGGTTTTTCCTCGTGGGCGAACAGTAATGCGCTACCCAACAACATTGATATCCCAGTTTTCTGTAGAACCTTCCCATTCGTTTTTATCAAGTGCTAAAACAGGATTACTTGCTTCATCAAAAAAAATCGCAGAAATAGATCCTTGGCGTTTTGCATCGCTAGGAATAATTTTAATAATGTCTTCTCCATGAACGCGAAGTACAGTTTGAATGAGTGGGTTATAGTGAAGTCCTCCGATACGGAGTTCAGCCCAACCTCCATAGAAGTCAAGCGGGCCAAAAGGATTGCTGGCGTCCTCTGATGTTTTCGCTTGAATTGCGGCATAAGCAGCTGCTACGGACGACTTGGAACGTTGGCCTCTTGTAACGGCGCTATGGCATGAACTACAAAGGCAGCAAATATTGGCTGGGTCATGAGTAGTCGCGGTTTCAAAAGATGGAGCTATGTGTTCATACTCATAGAAACCATAGCGGCATACCACACAGCCAAATTTGGATCGCTGACGTACTTCCCGCTTTACCTGCTCAGGAATACTTCTGGATAAACCATGAAGATTCTTTTTTGACATGTTCAATTGAATATTTTAGATCAATTCCCAGACCACGCGACACCGTCAAGTTTATCGAAAATCTTGGGTATGAGCAAGGAGGGGAAAACGTCACCCTTTTTTAGGAGCTCTTGGTGTGGTGATGGTTACTTCTTTTTACAATAGGTAGACAAGACATAGTAATAATCAATAATAAACGTAAACAAAGCGTTGTAAAGCATTTGTTATTTAAATTCGTTTTATATTTCGTTTAAAGGTGCGATGCAATTGAGACTGGCAAAATTGCGCGTGACAAGAACCGATCCAACCGTAAAACAAAACGTATTTATCATGCACTCAACGCTTCATAAACATCTCGACGAGTCTATCAAACTTGAATTGAACCTTGCAAAGCTTTATACTATACTTCATGATCATTTTACAGAGGACGAGGATTTTTGGTGGCAACTGGCAATGGAGGAAAGAGGACACGCAACACTACTTCAGCAGGAAAAAAAGCAGCCCCAACCTCTTGAATTTTTTCCAGATAACCTATTAGCCAAAGACTTGCAATCTATTGTTGATGCCAACACAAAAATTTCTACACTCATAATTGCTTATACAACAACTCCCCCATCAAGAATTGAAGCATTTCAAGCTGCCCTTGAACTCGAAATGTCTGCGGGTGAATCCCATTTCCAGCAGTTTTTAGACAGTCCCTCACTCTCTTATTCCGCAAAGATTTTCAAGCAACTGAACCAGGAAGATCGAGATCACGCCGAAAGAATTCGTAACTACCTACAAAAAATAAAATAGATTAGTATTCCGTGAATGAAAATTGTTAGCCATTAGCACATAGAAGTAATAATTAAAGGGGCACTCTCATGAAAAAGTCACAAATCGCTGACGAAAGCTCTCTTGCCCTTCAATGACCAGTTCACTGTACTGTTTCGGGCTGTAGCGAAAACTTCCCCCATTGATAAACAAAACACCTTTAACCATATAGGATTGAAAACGGTGAAAATGACCATGAAGCACTAATTTTGCATGCAAAGCAATCATGCAATCTAGAAACTCTGTCCGGTTTTTTAGCTCCATAGTCCAGTCGAAAGCCTGATCAATCAACGAATCGGTGCCATAAACCTTGTAAGCATGATGGCAAAGCCCTATAACAAAACAACCTCTGAGGGAAGAAAAAACATTATTCTGAGAAAGTGCATATAGTTGTCTGGAAGTAATAATCCCCCGGGCCCCAAGTGGATTATCGTAAGGAGACCACGGATAAACTGAATTAAGAGCTGTAATAGCAATGCTCAGCGACGGGTAATTTATGATCTTGACAAATGGACACGTTACATCGCCAATTTCTTTTCCAGTAATCAGTTCATGGAAAAATCGTGCAAATTCACTGAGTTTATGGGTGAACGTGTTTTTCCTGAAAAACGACAAAGGATTCAACGCATTATAAAAACGAAGCTCCTCTTCAAGATTGGTCAAATCGTGATTACCGGCTATAACGGTAGTTTTTTCCCAGTTATACTGGCCATGTTTCACCAGTTTTTCTTTCACAATCTCCCAATCATCTGGATTGGCAGCGTTGCTAAGGTCTCCTGAAATAATAATATGATTAAAACCTTCAGAATTGAAATGGTCGAACATGTGATCAAGATCATCAAGCTGTCGGCGGTCTTGTTTTCCGGAAATATGAAGATCCGACAGATGCGCTATTTTTACTTCTTTTGTAATCAATTCTTTATGTTGTGCGGTTTTTTATTCTAAAACAGTAAATTGATCGATATTTTTAAGTTTAAAAAAGAATACATCCGAAGCTGTACGATGCTTTGATGTTATAAAATATTGCCATTCTTCAACTTTCTGCTGCAAAGCATTTATTTATCCTTTATCAAAAATGCAAAAAAAAATAATTTCGCTTAAAGAACTGAGTAGAAATCTCTGGTGGTCGTGGAATACAGAAGCAAAACAGATTTTTGAGGAAATCTCTCCATTGCTTTGGGAAAGAAACAATCATAATCCTGTCGAGCTGTTACGTCATATTTCGAGTGATGAATTAGAAGCCCGAAGCCATGGTAAATATGGTAAAAAAATAGAATCGGTCTATGCTAGTTTTACAGCCTACATGAATGAAAAAAATACTTGGGCTGCACAAAATGCACCTGAACTTGTGGAGAATCCTGTAGCCTATTTCAGCGCGGAATTCGGTATTCATGAAAGCGTAAGAATTTATTCTGGAGGACTCGGAGTACTTGCCGGAGATCACCTGAAATCAGCCAGTGATCTTGGTATTAACTTTGTAGGAATAACTCTGTTTTATAAGGAAGGTTACTTCCGTCAATACCTCAATCACGATGGATGGCAGATGGAAGACTATCCACTGCAGCATCCTGAAAACCTTCCAATTGAAAAAGTAACTAACCCGGATGGAAGTGATCTTATCATTACTGTAAATATAGCACAAAGTGAGGTTTTTGCTCAAGCATGGCGCCTAAAAGTAGGTAGAGCAACACTCTATCTACTTGATACCAATATCGAAGTTAATGAATCACATTATCGTGATATTTGCTGTCGAGTTTACGGTGGTGACCAAAATATGCGTATCAACCAGGAAATTCTTCTGGGTATTGGCGGAGTAAAATTACTGAACCAACTTGGCCTGCACCCCTCCGTCTATCACATGAACGAAGGGCATTCCGCATTTCTCACAATTGAACTGCTCTCCATGGAACTTACAAAAGGAATCTCGTTGCCAAAAGCAATGGAGACAGTGCGCTCACGTTGCATCTTCACCACACACACGCCGGTACCAGCGGGTCATGACCGTTTCTCGAGAGAGATGATGCATTATTCCTTTGACAAATATCTTAACAAAACGGGCATTAACTTTGACGATTTGATGAAACTCGGCTCCGAAGACAGAGAAAATATTTACGGTCTTTTCACCATGACGGTGCTTGCTCTAAACCTTTCACGTTCGGCAAACGGAGTATCAAAACTACACGGAGAGGTATCACGTTCGATGTGGCAACACATCTATACGAATAATAAAGTTTCAGAAGTCCCAATCGGCCATATTACCAATGGTGTCCACGCAAGCAGCTGGACATGCGGATTGACTGAAACATTCTGGAAAAATCACGCAGGAAGTATTGATGATATGATTCTGTCACCTAAAACCGCAGAAGCTGCTCTTGCAAAAGTTACTGATACTGAACTCTGGTCTTTGCGATATAGCCTGAAACGCAACTTGTTTGATTTCATTGACCGGTATATTGCCAACCAGTTGTTTCACCAGCATTCTAATACATTCTACAACGAATACGATGTCATGCGGTCGCCGAAAAACACCTTTTCTCCCGACGTACTTACCATAGGTTTTGCTCGTCGTTTTGCTACTTATAAACGCGCGCCACTGATTTTTAGTGATCTTGACCGCCTTGATAGAATCATCAATAATACAGCCATGCCTGTGCAGATTGTTTTTGCAGGAAAAGCCCATCCGCATGATGATGCAGGGAAAGATTATATTCGCCAAATCATCCAGCACTCCCGCAGACCACAGTTCACAGGCAAAGTTATTTTTCTTGAAAACTACAACCTTGGTGTAGCAAAAAGAATGGTTTCGGGTGTAGATATTTGGCTGAACACTCCAGTGAGACCAATGGAAGCAAGTGGTACATCTGGAGAAAAAATTGTGCTGCATGGTGGGCTCAATTTCAGTGTGCTCGACGGTTGGTGGCCTGAAGCCTATAACGGTGAAAACGGCTTTTCTATTGGTAATGGTGAATCCTTTGACAATCATGAGGAACAGGACAGTTTCGATGCTGAAAAAATGTACACAACACTTGAAACCCATATCATCCCAACATTTTACAAACGCAACAAAGAAAACATTCCCACAGAATGGATCAAAAAAATCCGGAATTCTATTGCTACAATTGGGCCGGAATACAACACCCATAGAATGGTAAGAGACTACGCGAATCTCTATTATCTTAAGTCATAAAAATTTTGTAATTACCTACTCTTTTACACGTAAAAGGGTAGGTAATTACAAAACGCTTTTCCGGTATTCTTGTCGAGTACCAAACACCATGCATCAACACAAAAAAGCCAAATTATCAAACAGTGCATCAGTATCCCTTGGCGGGGGACTTGAGCTTAAATCACCTGTACTCCTTGCATCAGGAACTGCATCTTATGGTGAAGAGCTTAACAGCCTCTGTGATGTGTCCAAAATCGGCGGTATAGTCACCAAGGCGATATCATTAGAACCCCGAACAGGAAATTCCCCTCAACGCATCGCTGAAACCCCATCGGGAATGATTAATGCTATCGGACTAGCCAATGTTGGGCTGGAACGATTCATGACGGAAAAAATTCCTTTTCTTATTGATCTTGATACAGCTATTATTGTCAATATTGCTGGTCGCTCTATCGAAGAGTACTGTGAAGTCGTATCAAAGCTGGAACGTATTGAAGGACTCAGCGGTTACGAAATCAACCTTTCTTGCCCGAATGTCAAAGGTGAATGTATGATTATGGGAGTCAGCCAGAAGGCGACTTTTGAAGTTGTCTCGGAACTACGAAAAATAACTGGACGACACCTCATGATTAAACTGACACCGAACGTAACTTCAATTAGTTCCATTGCTCTGGCGGCAGAAGATGCTGGTGCAGATTCAGTTTCACTCATCAATACGGTTGTTGGTATGGCGGTAAACCACCAAACCCGAGAACCTCTTTTGAAAAACATTACTGGAGGACTTTCAGGACCTGCAATCAAACCGATTGCCCTTGCAAAGGTCTGGGAAGTCTATAATTCCGTAAAAATACCGATTATCGGTATGGGGGGCATTGCTGGGTGGGAAGACGCTATGGAATTTATCCTCGTAGGAGCGCGGGCTGTTCAGATCGGAACTATGAACTTTGTCTATCCAAATATCGGCGAAAAGGTTGCAATAGCAATTGAAAAACACTTCTCAAAGAAAGGAACAATTTCCATCAAAGAGTACTGCGGGAGCCTGATTACCACTTAGCCATTTCTGCTTTGCCCCCTTTTATTGGAAAGATATCTTTTTGTCCGAGTACGACCAGTATGTGAACCAAGAGTACGGTATTCCCGTACAATACGGTTTCGCGATAGAAATGAATTATTGGTAATTTGCGCAATGATTCGGGATTCTGACTCCCGGATATCAACATCCGAAGGCCCAACATCGGAGAGCAGTTTGACAATAAGTGGTGCACATTCGAAAGCAATAAAAAGCAAAGTTATAAAAGAAATTGCATTAGCTGAAGAGCGACTCACATCGTTCGTCGTATGGGTCAGGTTACCTAAAGCCCAATTCCTGTCGGCAAAACCTGCACGAGCCGCCTTCCTGTCAAGTGCCTCATCATTCAACATTATCTGATTATTGATACCCTCCGTCATTTTCTGCTTGTTCATAAACTCCTGCAATCCAGCTAGCTCTCCGGCAAGAAAATCAAGTCTTTTCTGTTTGCTCATCACAACCTGTTCCTTGTTCTTCGCATAAGAACCATACCCCTCCACACCTGAAGTGGTTAAAGTCCGTGCACCAAACACCTCTGCTTTCAGTTCCTCACGCAACCGGCTCACTTCACTGCTCAGACTGTCATACTCTTTCTGATACACTGAAATTTGCCCGATTTCCTGAGCATACTTCTCCTTGAATGACTGCTGAGCCTTGACAATCCGCTCCTTCTGGTCGGAAAGATAACGGGTACGTAGCTGCTCATGAATCTCTTTATCAAATATTTTCAATTCAAGAGGGCGAGCAATGACCATGGCAATCAAAACAGCAAAAATCAAACGTGGAGAGGCCTGATAAAGCTGTTTTAAACCTTTCGAACTTTTATCAATACTTGAAACAATATAACGGTCAAGGTTAAAGATCGCTAAACCCCATATAAAACCAAACAGTATAGCCCACAACCCAGCAAGGCTGCTACCAGCAAAAACAAAATAAAGTGCGTAACCACCTGACAAGCCAGCAAAAAGAGCCGTAAAAAAAATAGTTGCACCTATACCAAGATATTTGCTGTACTCTGTCGGATATTTTTCAATCACTGATACCGGAGTTCCAGCGCATATCCAGAAAAACCGCTGTAATCGGGAAAAAGTCATAAAAGTAATGTTGTTTTATCTCTTTTTACGAAAATTTCCAGAATATCTCGCTCATGCCTCATCAAAAGACCTTACAAGTTAAATGGTCATTATCACACCCTACTTTCTTCACGGTTTATTACAAATCTCAAAACTAGTAATATTCTGAATATTAATGATTTATATCTATCTTTAGTATAAGAAGTTATAATCCTAAAACTTTTTTGACAATGCGTATAGGAATTGGTATTGATGTACACCCCTTTGCAGAAGGCCGAAAACTTGTGATCGGTGGTGTTGAAATCCCCGGAAATAAAGGACTTGACGGTCACAGTGATGCCGATGTTTTGCTTCATGCGGTCAGTGACGCACTTCTGGGTGCAGCAGCACTTGGTGACATAGGGTTTCACTTTCCCAACACAAGTATGGAATTCAAGGATATCAACAGTATGTTACTACTCAAGCATGTTGCAAATCTTCTTAAAAAAAACGGTTACCTGACAGTGAATGTTGATGCTATGTTGCTTCTTGAAGCACCAAAAATAGCACCCTATATTAACGAGATGCGAAAAAATATTGCACGATGTCTCAGTATTGAAATAGGAACAGTATCGGTCAAGGCCACAACCAATGAAACACTCGGATACATAGGACGTAAAGAAGGTGCGGCCGCACATGCTGTATGCATAATCCGCCAAGCCTAGCCACCTACATCTCCCCTAAGAATACTGACTGGCTGATATTGTGTCGCCCTTCTAGCTGGAGTAATAGAAGAAACAAGAGCTATCAACATACCGAAAATCGCCACAATCAGATGCACATCGAACATTTCGATAACAATAATCCTGTCAGCTTTCAGCACACCAGCAGAACTTGCTTCAAAACGAATGGTTGAGACTAAATAACAGATCACATGCCCAATCGGGCTACCGATAAGTACCCCGAAAAGACCAATCATAAGCCCTTCAAACATGAAAATCCGTATAATGCCACCTGCTGCCATACCCATTGAACGCATTATGGCTATATCCTTGACCTTTTGCAATACGACCGTCGTCATAACTGATGATACCCCGAGACCAGCAACAATAAAAACAAAGCTGACAAGAACCAGCGTAATCAAAGCATTGCGGTTATAAAATTCAATGACGTTGCGGTTGGTTTCGTCCCAGCTTTCACTTTTATAACCGCTAATCGCTTGCGCTTTGGCAGCTGTCTCTCCTGAACGTTCAACACGGGAGGTTCTTAAACCAATACCGGTCACCGAATTCGAGGCAAGTCCCTCCATCCTCTGGGCAAGGGACAGATTGACGTAAGCTTCCCGCTCATCCTTTGCATTGAACCCACTACTGAATCGACCCACCAACATTACCGGAAACTCTTCGCTATTTTTTGTTACCAGTACAAACCTTGAGTGGTACCCGACATTAAGTTTTTTTGCAAGAAGATCTCCCACAAGAATACCATTCGGCATATAGGCAAGCTCCTCAAGAGCGCTTTGTTCTATCAGATTCTTTTTTAAGCCTGCAATTTCACCTTCAAGCTGGGGAACCACACCTCTGGCCAAACATGGTGTAAATCGCGTTTTGTTGCGCGCTATGAGCTTACTGAGAACAAAAGGAGAAATATTCTGAATCTCCCTTAGCTGACGAATGCTCTGAACAACTCCTGTATAGTTCTTGATAACCTCCTGTTTATCTGGGGTAATATTTTTTATCACCATTGCAATCCGGTCAGCATGCAACTTAACAATAATATCAGGTATCAGCGGAACTACTCTTTCGGCATTGATCAGCACATGCGGAACAGTGTCAATCACTTTGGTGACCACATTAGACGACGAACCCCGTGCTACTGAAATGGTCGTCACAAGCATAGCAGAACCCACAGCCACACCAAGAGCAGTCAAGATTGTTTGACGCTTTCTTTCCCTGAGATGCACAAAAGCAATTCTTGCCTCATCCACGTAATTCATTAAAAAAATATAAGTTCAGACGTTACTGTGAGTATCTACTGCTATTAAAATTTTGCAGCTGATCGTTGAAAAATCACACATAAAAATCTATCTTGACTGCCAGAAGCAGGAAAGAGTATTTCCTTGACAAATAAATAAATTAGACGATTAAAAACTAACCTGAGTATTGAAAGGAGAACATAACAGTGAAAAAAATCGGAATTCTGACCAGCGGTGGGGATTGTGGTGGGCTCAATGCCGTGCTGAAAGGCGCGGCAACGATGGCTCTCTCAAAAGGTCTTGAACTTTATATCATTCCAAATGGCTACGCAGGGTTGTACAACCTTATTGATCAAGAACATATTGTCTTTCTTGACCAGGAACGTCTTGATCGGTTTGATGCAAGCTTTGCCGGATCTGAAGCCGGTCATTCAAGAGTTAAAATCAAGGCAATAAGCAATCCTGAAAAATATAACCGCATCAAAAATGGAATGAAAAAATTTGCCCTTGATGCTCTCGTTATAAGCGGTGGGGACGATTCAGGCAGCGTCATGGTTGATCTCAACCAGAATGGCATACAGTGTATTCATGCACCTAAAACCATGGACCTTGACCTTCAGACCTACTCAGTCGGCGGCGACTCCACCATCAATCGCATCGCACAGTTTGTGCACGACCTGAAAACTACAGGAAAAACCCACAACAGGGTACTGGTAACTGAAGTTTTCGGCCGATATGCAGGTCATACCGCTTTCCGTAGCGGAGTGGCAGCAGAAGCAGACTGTATTCTCATACCAGAAATTCCGGCGGATTGGGATATTGTCTATGAACACCTAAAAGAACGCTTTACCCGCAGGATCAGGGAAAGCGATGTCCATAGCGGAACGTACACTGTTGTAGTTGCTGAGGGATTGAAAAATGCTGACGGTAGTGATATTGTTGATGAATCGGCTGGCATTGATGCTTTCGGTCATAAAAAACTTGCAGGCGCAGGTAAATTTACCTGTCAGCAAATCCAGAAAAGAATGAAAACCGATCCGGCCATGCCGATTTTCATGAAAGAAACAGGCATGTTTGTTGAAGGCATTTACGAGATTCCAGAAGTTCGTGAAATCCATCCTGGACATCTTGTCCGGTCAGGAAACTCCTCAGCTTACGACATTAACTTCGGTTTTGAAGCAGGAGCTGCCGCAATAATGCTTCTTCTTGAAGGCAAAACAGGAGTGACGATATCGAAAGTCAAAGGGCGCAAAATTGAATTCATTGAATCCGGTAAAGCAATTGTCCAACGCCATGTTGATCTTGACCACATCGCCATGTATGAATCACTAGGCATCTGCTTTGGCCGCAAAGCTCATTGCTATGAACCGATTCTACGCGAAGTGGATGGCGTATATGAAAGGATCTATTGACCAAAACCGTTGCAAAAAAACCAACCAGCAACAAACTCTGGTTGGTTTTTTTCTGCGCCACCATTCCTGTACCTTTACTGTCATTACTTCCCTGCATTGCTTTAGATCAAAAACAGATTGATCATGTCACAACTGCATAAAAAAACATGCTTTTACTTTTATAAAACTCAAAACAATATATCTTTGAGTTGTCACACTGGTAATGATTTTAACATTCCAATACGCGCATCATGAATAAGTCTGCTAAAATCTGGATGAACGGCGAACTGATTGACTGGAATGACGCAAAAATCCACATTCTGTCTCATGTTATCCATTACGGATCATCAACCTTTGAAGGTATTCGTTGCTATGAAACCCTCAAAGGCTCAGCAATTCTCTTTCTGGATGAACATATCAAACGTCTCAGAGACTCCTCAAAAATATATCGTATCGAAATTCCATATTCAGAAAAAGAGTTAAAAGACGCAGTCATAAGCACCATCCAAGCAAACAATCATAAATCTTGTTACATACGACCACTGGTCTACCGAGGGCAGGGAGCATTCGGAGTTAATCCTCACCGTGCATCTATCGAAGTCGCTATCGCTACATGGGAATGGGGAACCTATTTGGGAGAAGATGTTTTGGAAACTGGTGTGGATGTTCGCGTTTCCTCATGGACCAAACCTGCGCCAAATACACTCCCTGCATGGGCTAAAGCAGGAGGCAATTACCTTAATTCACAGCTTATCAAAATGGAGGCATTGATGGACGACTATGCCGAAGGACTGGCACTCGACGTCAATGGTTATGTTTCCGAGGGCAGCGGTGAAAATATTTTCGTTGTTCGCGATGGAATCATCTATACCCCTATGTCGGGTCAATCAATTCTACCAGGATTTACCCGATATGCAGTCATGCACCTTGCGAAGGTGTTAGGCTATGAGGTTCGTGAAACACTGATTCCCCGCGAAGCACTCTATGTTGCTGATGAGGTATTCCTGACCGGAACGGCGGCAGAGATTACTCCTGTCAGAAGTATTGATAAATATCCGATAGGAAATGAAAAACGAGGTATAATTACCGAAGCACTTCAGCACAACTATCTAAAAATTGTCCAGACTGGTGAAGATACCTACAACTGGCTGACCTTTATCTGAGCGTAACAGAAAAGGCATGAGCTGGAAAAACATTATTGGCCATAAACAGCAAATCCGCGTTCTGCAAAAAGCTCTTGAAAGAGATCGTTTTGCTCATGCCTACCTTTTTATCGGTCCGGAAGGTTTGGGAAAAGAATCAATTGCCTTTGAAATCGCCTCAATTCTCAACTGTCGTTCCATTTCGAAACAGAATTATGACGGCTCATGCGAAATATGCCCTGACTGCCAGCAGGTACGCTCATTCATGCATCAGAATGTGGAATATATTTTTCCTGTAGAATCAGCTTTGCTTAATCCTGGGGATAGTGTAAAAAAAGAAAACAAGCGGTTCAACGATGCCAAAGAACGGTACGATCTACTACTGGAACAAAAAAAACAGAATCCCTATATATCCCCTGCCATGGAACGCTCCATGGGCATTCTGACCGAACAGGTTATTACTCTCCAACATAAAGCCTCGTTTATGCCTAACGAGGGAAACAAAAAAATCTTTATTATTTCGCAGGTCGACAGACTGCATCCTTCAGCCGCGAACAAACTGTTGAAGCTTTTAGAGGAACCACCAGCACATGTAGTGTTTATTCTTGTGTCATCAAGGCCTGAAACGCTCTTGCCAACTATCCGATCCCGATGTCAAACCATCAGATTTTCTCGGGTGACAACACATGAGCTTCGCCTGTGGATGCAGGAAAACCACCCTGAAATTATGGAACCCGAACTGAGCTTTATCGTCAGTTTTTCCAAAGGAAACCTTCGTCTTTTATGGGAACTCATAAACAGCCCGACTGAGATACCAACCATTACACTTCGTAACCAGGCACTCGATTATCTGCGAAAAGTACTTACTCCGCGCCATTTCCATGAAGCAATACTCGCCTGCGAAGAAAACACCAAAAACCTTTCGCGCAATGAGCTTACACTTTTTCTTGCAGCATTACTTCTCTTTTTTCAAGACATCAACCGCCGAAAAATTATCCCGGATTTTCAGGCATTGAACAACCCGGATATTACGAACTCAATTGATCGTTTTGTAAAAAACTTTCCCCATGCAGATTTCTTCCTGCTCTCAACCCTCACGGAAGAAGCCATCCGTGCCATTGAACGCAATGTCAACCCTCTCCTCGTCATGGCATCCTTTACCGCTGAAATAAAACACCTTCTGCAAAAAAACGTGAAAAACAATCACCTATAACCCATAAGGCTCTTCGCGGAATTTAATGGGAACTAATTTTGATTTTACGAGCTAAGTAGTGTCTGCTGCATAACGCAATAAAACGTTCACAAGCATTCACCAAGCAACAGGCACTCTTGTCAGTTCCATATTGCCGTCATAGTGATAGTGCCGATTCAGGCTGCCGAGCAGCCACTTTTGCTCTTGCAGTGATAGCTTGAACAAGATAAAAAAAGACAAAACATGAACGAAGAGCAACTGTTCAAGGTTTATGACCAGAAAGATAACTGACACGACGGTCTTACTGCTTTCGGCCAGCCTTGACATGATCCGCTTCAAGCCGAACCGTCGTTTTCCTTGGCCGAATTTACCCGCCACGGCATTCCTGATTCCTTGTTCCTTACACCATAGGCGGTTGGCTACTGTCCAATAAATTTTATCAGCATGCACCGACTCAGGATAATAGCCATAACGCTCATGATAGCGTTCGATGTTCGTTCTCAGATCGCATCCTTCATTATACCATGACATCTTCTCAACCGTGCTCCCTCCATCAACAAGACTGAGTGAAAGTTTCATGCCGAACTCGGTCTTTGCTGCAGCTTTGCCTCGAACCAATGCCCGAACATGTGGCTGACTGATACTGACAAGGCGATCAGCTATGCTTTTCCTGTTACTGTTTTTCATCTCAACCTGTTGGCGATACAGTTCGCTGATCACCAGCAGGTTGCGTCAACAAGCAGTCTTCCTTTGTTTGCCAGACCAGTAGAATCATCATCATCGGTCTCCTTTTGCTTCTTCTTTCTTTCTATCCCTTGCAATCGCAGCT
>JBAXLG010000037.1:0-16387 GCA_037134935.1 Chlorobiaceae bacterium
GAATCATGCAGATGCAAGGCGGGGCATCTTTAAATACATTGTAATGTTTTACAACCGGAAACGCAGGCATTCAATCTTAGGATACTTGTCGCCAGTCGATTTTCTTAACCGTTATCAACAATCATTACGCCTGACTTCTTGATGTGTATAGTTTTTTGTTGCAAGTCCAAGAGAAGAACACACTGGCCTGCAAGGCGTTCACGGGCAGTTTTGGGTTCTTTTACCATTTGTTGCGCAAGAGCAACCATCTTTTTACCGATTTTTGCTGGTCGCGCCATATCCTGTATAAGCTTTGTCTTTCAACTTTTGGACAATAACAACACTTACAATATTATACGTTACAGCGTTCTTGGTTACAAAATGGAATTACATGATTAGTGATTGAGAAAAAGGTGCAGAGTTTAAGTTAGTAGCCTGATCTGTTCATGCAGCGTGAAGACATTGCGGATTTCCTTCGAAGATTACAGGTGACTGATATGTAAAAAAGTTGTAAAGATCGCAATGGAAGTAAAAGAATGACAATAGTCATTATAGATTTTTCGTGTGTAAATGTTACATTTTGTCACGATTGCCTATCTTCAAGTGAAAATTATTGTGGTATTGGCAACTGAATAACTTCTCTATTTTTTACGTTTTACGGCTTTTATGAAGATTGCTTTATACTCAGGGACTTATGTCAAAAATAAGGACGGTGCGGTAAAATCCATTTATCAGCTTGTTTCTTCATTCAAGAAAAACAGTGATCAACTTTGCGTTTGGTCACCTGATGTTTCAAGCCGTGATGACCACAATGGAGTGAGTGTTTACAGCATGCCTTCAATGCAGTTGCCGCTTTATCCTGACTATAAGCTTGGCTTTTTCACTGCGACAACACACCGACAACTTGAACGTTTCTCTCCTGATATCGTACACATTTCTACGCCTGATATTATTGGCAGAAAGTTTCTCCTCTACGCTCACAGTAAATCTCTGCCGGTTGTTTCTGTTTTTCATACCGATTTTCCATCCTATCTCAGTTACTTCAATCTCGGTTTTGCTGAAAAGCTCATTTGGAGGTATCTGACCTGGTTCTATAACAAATGCGATGTTGTCTTTGCACCTAATGAAAGTGTTTTACGGAAACTTGAGGATAAGAAAATCAACAATGTGGCTATCTGGTCAAGGGGAATAGATAGGGAGCTTTTTCATCCATTGCGTCGTTCCGAAGAACTGCGTACAGCCTGGAATGCATCCGGCAGGAAGGTGATTGTGTACGCTGGACGATTTGTACACTACAAGGATGTTGAAATTGTTATGAGGGTTTATGAACGATTTATTGAGGCGGGCTATAGTGAGTGCGTTAGATTTGTTTTAATTGGTTCAGGTCCTGCCGAAGAGGAAATGAAACAAAGAATGCCGGAAGCAGTATTTACCGGCTACCTCACTGGTTCAAGATTATCTGAGGCTTATGCCAGTGGGGATATATTTTTTTTCCCTTCAACAACAGAGGCTTTTTGTAACGTTGCTCTTGAAGCACTATCATCAGGACTTCCTGCGATTGTTTCGAATGCTGGTGGTTGCCGAAATATTATTGATAAATCTGGAGGTGGACTTGTTGCCCGGGCAGGAGATGTTGAAGATTTCTTTGGCAAATGTCGTGAATTGTATAGTAATTTTCAGTTGTATGAAGAGTTGAGAGCTTTTGGCCTTGCATATGCAGAAAAACAATCATGGGCTACAGTCAATAGCGTCGTTATTGACTGTTACAAAAAACTTGCTGTACAGCCATTAACCGAGTTACCAGTTTAAATGGCGGTTTAAAAATTGGCGCTGCAATCCTTGCACTTAGAAATCTGCGTTTATAGATGAGCAGAAATTTCACCGGCTACAACTTGAACACTTCCATCTACTGTTTGTCATCACGCATGATGGTAACTATAGATTTTTTTTGCAATGTCGCGATTTAATCGTTCGTTGAACCAAAGCTGAACAAAAGGCTCCATCCCTGTTTTGTCTTTCCTGGAATACTTTTTACCGCATTTACCGCATTGAATCCGTAACCGTAATCAAGCCCGATCTGTCCAAGAATCGGCAAATAGAGACGTAGGCCAAGACCTGCCGACTTTTTAAGATCTGAAAAATTGACATCTTTTGTGTTCTGCCAGAGATTTCCAGCCTCTATGAAGGTCAGCCCATAAACACTTATTGACTGTGACATACTTAACGGATAACGAATTTCTGAAGTGAACTTCGAATAGATTTTGCCTGCATAAAGGCCGGTTGAACCAAGTTCTGCGCCAAGACTTCTGTCATCATATCCTCTAAGCGGAATAGTTGGAAGCGTGGACATGCCGCTACCGCCCATATAGAAGTATTCGGTATAAGGGATGTAATCGGTATCTTTGAAGGTCGCCATATAGCCATGCTGAGTTGAAATGTTCCAGACTAAATTTTTTGACAGTGGAAAAAACCAACTTGAGCTTCCGTTAAGTTTGTAGAAATCAACACTACCAGGAAGGGGGCCTCCGGCAAGCTCAACCATAATTGAGTTTTTGCTCCCTTTTCGAGGATAGATAGGGCTGTCGATACTATTACGCCCAAGGGTTTGTGATATTGAATATTCCTCAGCTTTATTGGGTATGTTTGGATCAATAGTGTTCGGATCAATAATAAAACTCAAGAAGCCTCCTTTATTGTGAAGATATTTGAGTTTCCAGTTGATTGATGTGTAGTCATCCGGCCATGTCAAACGTCTGCCGATAGAGAGGTTTGCTCCGTATTGATTGATGATGGTTGGATTGTCTTTACCATCGTTAGGTGAATAGTCGTAGGCACTGTGGGTTTTAAATGCTGAAAATCCTACTGCAGTTGGCCCGCCAAATGCCCATGGTTCTGTAAAAGAGAGGCTTAGCGTGTTGTAGTTGCTGCTTCCGAATTGCCATTGCAAACCCAGTTTCTGACCGTCGCCGTGCGGCAGTGGAGTGTATGCTTCTGGGTTGAAAATGTTCTGGAGCGAGAAGTTATTGAAGCTGACACCAAGTGCACCGGTGGCTCCGGTACCTCCATAACCTACTGAAGCGTTGAACGTGTCGGTCTGTTTTTCAACGACATTGTATGTGATATCAACAGTGTTGTTTTCATAGTTCGGTTGCACATCGGGAGAAATCTGATCCGGTTCAAAGTAGCTTAGCATGTTAATTTCTCTAATGCTACGCACAACATTACTACGGCTGAACATATCTCCGGGTATTGTGTAAAGCTCTCGGCGGATGACATGGTCGTTCGTTTTGGTATTACCTTTTATATTGACTGTATTCAATTGAAACTGATCGCCTTCCGTCAGAGAGATGGATAGATCGACAAAATTAGGCTGTATGATTTGTTCGTCAAGTTTTGCTTTAAAAGAGAGGTAGCCGCGATCCAGATAAATTGAGCTTATGTCAGTGTTGTCCTGCGAAAAATTCAGTCGGTCTTGAATCAGTTTGGCATTGTAAACATCACCTGTTTTAATTCTGAAGTTTTTATTGAGAAGTTCCGTTGTGGCAAAATCCTTTGAATTACCACTCCACGTGATGTTCCTGATATAATATTTTTGACCTTCTTCAAGGTAAATATCAATAAATAGACCTTTTTTATCGTTCGTATAACTGATAGAATCACGCAGAACTCTTGCGTCACGGTAGCCATTGTTACGGTAGAAGTCTAAGAGAAGGTTTTTGTCGTCATTGAATTTATCTTTATCAAGTTTTGGTGTACCGAATATTTTGCGCCACCAAGAATTTTGATGGGTTTCTTGGAGAGCGGCTCTGAGCTTTTTCTGATTGAAGGCAGTGTTTCCATGAAAGGTGATTTTTTCAATACATACTTTCGCTCCTTCACTTATCTTAAAAAAAGAATTCACATGATTTTTACCATTTTCTGTCAGTTTAAATTCTGCGTTGGCATTCAGATAACCTTTCGACACATAGAACTGTTCTATTTTATTTGCGGCTGTAAATAGATCCTGTGGGCTGATTTTTTTTCCTGTGACAAGCGAGGTTTTCTGACGTAATTCATCACTTTTGACCTTTCCGTTTCCCTCAAAGGTTACCTGATCAAGTACCGGCAGTTCATTCACAATGAATTTTAGGTCGATATAGTGTTCGTTGAGATCAGTTTTTTCAACTTTGATGTCGCTGAAAAACTGTAACTGCCAGAGGTATTGCATGGCGCCGGATAGTTCTGTTCCGGGAAGAGTAATCCGGTCATTGATTTTTATCGGAAGACGAGCTGTTACTTCCTGTTCACTAAGTGATTCAAGACCAGTGAAGGAAATAGATTTGATTATGAAAAAATTCTGTGTCGTCTCTGGGATTTTCGTTGGTTCAATGGTATTCGTTTGTGCTTCAATGGTTTTCCCGTTGATATTGATTACAAAAACAATTAGAAGTATTCGTATCAGTTTGTGTGTGTGTTTCATAATTCCTTAAGGACAATCAGTTTAAAGCGTGTTTGATGCAGTATTTATTATCTGAATTTGTTCACTTGTAAGTCCAAACCTTCTTTCCCTGTTATGATATTCCCGTATGGCTTCATAAAGCTGGAAACGACGAAAGTCGGGCCAAAAGGTATTGGTAAAATATATTTCTGAGTACGCACTTTGCCAGAGCATAAAATTGCTTATCCTGAACTCTCCGCTTGTACGAATGAGAAGCTCTGGATCAGGCATGTTAGCCGTGGACAAGTAAGACGCGAGAAGTTGCTCATCTATAGCTTCAGAATCCCATAAACCAGCCTGAATATCCTTAAACATGGCTCGGCAAGCCTGCACAATATCCCATTTGCCACTATAGCTGAGTGCAATATTCAGTACAAGCTTGTTATTGTTTTTAGTTAATTTCATAGTGTTTTTGAGAACGGTCTGTACCTTCTCCGGCAAAAGAGTCATATTCCCAATAACATTGAAACGGATATTGTTGTCATGAAGTTTTCGTGTCTCTCTGCCTATAACTTTGACGAGAAGCCGCATCAACGCCGACACCTCTTTTGCCGGTCGACTCCAATTCTCTATAGAAAAGGTGAAAAGGGTAAGATATTTAATCCCGAGCTGGGTGCAGGCTTCAACAATGTCACGAACGGAATCCACTCCAGCAATATGGCCATGAATTCTTGTTTTGCCTTTCAACTGTGCCCATCGTCCGTTACCGTCCATAATCAAAGCAATATGGCAAGGAATCTGACAGGTCGATTTCAATTCAGCCTGTATACTTTTATCTTCAGTGTCTGTGAATGAGGGGAAACCGTTTGGTTTACGCGATGATGAATGAGCCATTGTTTTTTTGTGAGAGCCGTAAATCTTTTTATTTCTTATCGCGTGATGTCAGACGCTGACATAAGTTGTGGATGTTTTCTGAAGACTAAAACGTCTCAAATTGAGTGAATAATATGCAGTTATTTCTTATTATACAAACTTTACACGGAGCGCAAAGCCAGCACATAGAAACTCATTTTCTTCTTGAAATGCAAGCAGGTATAAGGCCCATAAATTCTTCTTTTAAAATCATTCACAACAACAGTGCAAGTAATTAGTTACGAAGATCTTCGTTCCCAGCTTCTCTCGCATACACTAACCTGCGAAGAGATCGTGCGTATTTATCTGGATCGTATTGATCGTCGCCGAGATGATAATATTTATATAACTGTTTTTCATGAGCAAGCACTGGAGCGGGCAAGAACCCTTGACCGGAAACTCAGGGAAGGCGGCAGTATAGGAAAACTTTTCGGGATGCCGATGGCAATAAAAGATAATATAGCCATAAATGGAGCCAGGTTAACCTGTGCTTCGAAAATTCTTGAAAATTACGACAGTGTTTATGACGCAACGGCAGTATGTCGGCTTGAAAAGGAAGATGCAATTTTTCTTGGTAAAACAAATATGGATGAGTTTGCCATGGGCAGCTCGAATGAAAATTCTGCGTTTGGTAATGTTCCCAATCCTTTTGATAAAAAAAGAGTGCCGGGTGGCAGTTCAGGTGGTTCGGCCGCAGCAGTTACTAATGGCTTGGCCATGGTAGCTCTTGGTTCAGATACAGGGGGTTCTGTCCGGCAACCAGCAGGTTTTTGTAATATTGTAGGATTGAAACCGACATATGGAAGAATTTCCCGTTATGGTCTTGTAGCATTCGCGTCTTCATTTGATCAGATAGGAGTACTTGCCTTGAATTGTGATGATGCCGCTTTGGTACTCGGAGTTATGGCTGGGAAGGATTCGCATGATGCTACTTCTTCTTGGCATAATGTGCCCGATTATCGTTCGGACATGGAATCTATTTCTGTTGAAGGACTCAGGATTGGTGTTCCTGCTGAGTTGTTTCACGAAAGCCTTAACCCAGATGTTGCTCATATTGTAAAGAAAAAACTGTACGAACTTCGTGACCAAGGAGCTGAGTTAGTTAATATAACACTTCCCGGAAGTGATTATGCCATAGCGGCCTACTATATTCTGGTAACAGCGGAAGCTTCATCCAATCTGGCCCGTTTTGATGGTTCAAGGTATGGCTATCGCTCCGAACATTCGAAAGAATTAGCTGCGATGTATGTCAACTCAAGAACTGAAGGGTTCGGCAAGGAAGTTAAGCGAAGAATAATGTTGGGTACCTATGTACTTTCGGCAGGTTATTACGATACTTACTATAAAAAGGCTCAGCAGGTGAGAAGGGTGTTTCAGGACAGGTATCTTGAGGCTCTTAAAATGGTTGATGTCATAGCCGGTCCGACTTCACCATTTCCTCCTTTCGGTATTGGCGATAAAACAGCAGATCCTCTTGAAATGTATCTTGCCGATGTATTCACTGTTCCAGCAAGTATCGTCGGAATGCCTGCTATCAGTGTTCCTGTAGGTTTTGACCAGATGAATCTTCCTGTAGGATTGCACCTTATCTGTAATTTTTTTGAGGAAGGAAAATTGCTTGGTATTGCTAGACATATTCAACGATCCATATGATGTTGAAGAAATTATTTTGTAACTATTAATAAATAATAATCTGCATTATGAGTGTTTTAGTTAACAAGGATACACGCCTGCTTGTGCAGGGTATAACTGGCGGAGAAGGAACTTTCCATACTTCCCAGATTCTCGAATATGGAACTAATGTAGTTGCGGGAGTCACTCCAGGGAAAGGAGGCGCCTTGTATTATGGTAATGAAAAAGACAAGTTTTGCCGGCCTGTACCGGTGTTTAACACTGTACGTGATGCTGTAGAAAAAGCAGAAGCTAATGCGACGATTATTTTTGTTCCGGCGGCATTCGCTGCTGATGCTATTATGGAAGCTGCCGATGCTGGTCTGAAAGTGATTATTTGTATTACCGAAGGCATACCGGTCAATGATATGATGAAAGCTTACGCTTTTGTAAAGAAAAAAGGATGTGTTCTTGTAGGGCCAAACTGTCCCGGTGTTATTACCCCAGGCGAAGCTAAAGTTGGCATTATGCCTGGCTTTATTCATAAAAAGGGGACTATCGGAGTTGTTTCCCGTAGTGGCACCCTTACTTATGAAGCGGTGTATCAGCTTAGTCATGTCGGTCTTGGTCAGTCAACCTGTATTGGTATCGGTGGTGATCCAATTATTGGCACACGATTTATTGATGCTATTAAGCTGTTTGAGCAGGATAGTGAAACAGAAGGGCTTGTTATGATCGGTGAGATAGGTGGAAGTGCAGAGGAAGAGGCTGCTGAGTATATTGGTAAGTATTTCAAAAAGCCGGTTGTTGGATTTATCGCTGGTCGTACAGCACCTCCCGGTCGCAGAATGGGTCATGCTGGAGCTATTGTATCAGGTGGTAAAGGAACCGCTGAAGACAAAATTAGAGCGATGGAAGCTGCGGGGATTCATGTTGTTGATAGCCCAGCCGATCTCGGAGAGGCCATGCTTAAGGCTCTTGGAAGCTAAAAAGAGTATCTATGCTATTGATATAGTGTGGGCTTGTTGGCCGCATAACGAGACCGTCTCATAAGTCAAATTATGGGACGGTTTTTTCAGTTTATCCAAACAACTACTCAGTCAGTAAGTTCAGGGAAAAAAAGAGTACCTTATCCTGCGATCTTGGCAAAGTTATCTGCCAAGGCCTCAACTTTTTCTAAACCTTGTAACCTAAATCTTATGAAGTTTCTGCTCTGCTTGAGTGGTTTTTGACAGGCATTGTCCATTTTTTTTTGAGATTTCCAATCAAAACTACAGGGTATACGTTTTTTCCACATAGATGCGAACAAAAACGCAGAAAGGCTGCTGGAGAAGGGCTTTTTTGCGTTTTATACTGCCCCTTTTGAGACTGCCTCTTATCATAGCATCCTAATACCCCAAACTTCTTTTATTCCTGAAAAAATTCAGTGCGAGTCCCACCATAATCATATTCCCTACAAGAGAAGAACCACCATAAGAAACAAAAGGCAAAGGAACACCAATAACTGGAATAAGACCAACAGTCATCCCGATATTGACAACAACATGAATAAAAAGCAGTGCGACAAAACCGGCTGTCGTAAGCTCAACAAACTTGTTTTTGATTGAAAATATTCCCCAGATCAACCTAAGAATCAGTGCAAGATAAAGAGCAATTAAAAGAGCAGCACCAATAAATCCAAGTTCTTCAGCAATAACACAAAAAATGAAATCTGTCCATTGTGCAGGAATAAAACGCAGTTGTGTCTGTGTGCCGTGAAGAAAGCCTTTCCCAAAAAAGCCTCCGGAACTAATGGCAATTTTTGCCTGCAGAACATTATATCCAGCTCCTTGGGGATCGGACATGGGATCAAGAAAGGTCTGGATCCTTTTCATCTGATGAGGCTTGAGTATTTCGCCGGCAAAACGGTGAGTAAAAATTCCGGTTGCAAGACCTGAACCAATAACAAACAGCTGATGAATCTGAAATTTTTTGCGCACAAAAACAAGTACTGCAAATAGAAACAGGGAAAATGCAACAATAGTATAAATATTAATAAAACCGACAAGCATTAAAATAACAGGGAAAATAAGCACCATAAGAATATAAATGTCAAAACCCGCCATAATAATCATCGGAGCAATAAATGAAAGACAAGTCAGTGCCGTCCCCATATCAGGCTGCATCATGATAAGCAATGCGGGAAATAGCGGAATTGCAAAGGCAATAAAAAGATGAGGAATTGAACGGATATCGGTTTCATCATCAGAAAGAAATCTCGACAACGCAAGAATAGTTGCCATCTTGGCTATTTCGGAAGGCTGAAAACTGAAAAAGCCAATTTTGACCCAACTGGTCTGCCCTGCTATTGTTTTTCCAAAAATCAAAACCACAACGAGCAGTAGAAGCCCAAGCATATAAAAGAGATAAGAATTATCCCTGATAAAACGGACATCATTATAGTAGACAAAGACTACAGCAACAACACCTATCAAGCTCCATACCAGTTGACGGTAAAACAGGGTTGGATCACCAGTTCCGTGAGTTGCACTGTATACCGCCATCAATCCTAAAACAATCAGCCCGGCCATTGGAACCAGAAGCCATTTATCGAGTTTGCTTTGTTTTTCCATTGATGTTCCGAGTTAGCCTGTTTGCATTACAGTGAAACGCGTATAATTTAGTATAGTATATGTTTAAATTGATTAAACACTTCATAATATAACATGGATTCTACTTCGTTTTCCTGCGGTTTCGCAACTATAATCGGGCCTCCCAATGCGGGTAAATCAACTCTACTCAACAAATTGCTTGACTATAAACTTTCAATTGTAACCCCTAAACCACAAACGACAAGAAAAAAAATCACCGGAATATACCATAACGACCAATGCCAGATTATCTTCCTCGACACGCCAGGCATCATGAAACCGCAGCAAAAACTTCATGAGTCGATGCTGGGTGTAATCCGCAATACTCTTAAAGATGCCGATATTGCCATTGCCCTGCTTCCATATTCGGGCAAAGAAGATTTTATAGATCGTGAGTTTGCAGAAGAGCTCTTCAGTGAATGGTTGAAGCCGGCAGGAAAACCAATTATTGCTGTGCTCAATAAATTGGATCTTGTCAGTGACAAACATCAACACCAAACCGAAGAGTTTGTCAAGAACACCTGGAACCCCGTTTCTATCCTCTCTGTTTCAGCATTGAAAGGCAAAAACCTTCCTCAACTGGTCGAAACAATTCAGCCGTTTCTTCCCCTCAACGAGCCACTCTATCCTGAAGATATGCTCAGTACCGCGCCTGAACGATTTTTTGTCAGTGAAATTATCCGTGAAAAGATATTTTTGCTTTACGGCCGTGAGGTGCCCTATTCTACAGAGGTAGTCGTTGATGAGTTCAAGGAACAGTATGATAATGACCCAACACGCAAGGATCTTATCCGGTGTTCAGTCATCGTCGAACGTGAGACGCAAAAACAGATCATGATCGGGCACAAAGGTGCAGCCTTGAAAAAACTTGGGCAGACGGCAAGAAAAGATATTGAAGAACTGCTCGGCAGGCCGGTTTTTCTTGAACTTTTTATAAAAGTACGACCAGACTGGCGTAAAAAAAACAACCTCCTGAAAAGTTACGGCTACTGAAAAAAGCCTAAAAACAACCATTACTGTTCTTTCACCAAAGATATGCAAAGGCTTCAGGCAAACTTTGTTGCTTTTCGTTATTCCCTATATCACGCAACTTTACTCCGTTCAACACAGAGTAAATTACATCAATGAAAAATTATCGCTTTTTTGTTATGTTGCTTAATGTTTTTTTCTGCTCATTGTTTAGCCTTTTATGTCTGGACTTGTGCTTGGTGCTCCACATCACAGATCAGCATGAACACCGGAAAAAATAAAAACTAACCATTTTACAATTGTTGTGTTCATAGCTTTTAAGTTTTTTTAACTATTATATTTGTGTCCTGTATACTGACACAATACCTTGCCCTCGTAAGGAACTGTTAACTGTTTTGCTACAATATTTACAATATCTCCAGTCCTGATGAAAAAAGTTGCAGACTGGCTGTACGCATTCAAACCTTATTATGGAATTGTTTGAGGATGTCGCGAAAATGCCTGAATGTGCAATAAAAATATATGAGAAAAGTACCGATACAGGAAATTCGTCAGATTGCGGAACATGTAAAAAATGTGCCTAAAAAAAGATACTTGTTTAATACAATATAGAAAGGTATAGCGTTATGGTTGTTGCCCCTCGTCGCTGGTTTCATGCCCCTTGGGAGTTTAAAGAGTCCATGCTTTTTACCGCAATTTTCGTTATTGCTGGTTTTGGCATTGAGTATGCTGTTGGGGGGGAAGGTATTCCTCAACCACATTTACCATACAATGCGATATTTCTTGGGGTGTTTGGCGTTTTGATTTTAAGTGTCGGTTTGGCGTTCAGAAACAATTCCGTAGTCAAATGGCTGGGTGGTATTCCTCTTGGGCTTTTTCTTATTTGTGCGATTGCCACACTCTCATTGATTGGGGGAATTGTTCCACAGGAAGATGCAATACCTGGTTCACTTTCCGCATTATTACGGATAAACCATATCTTTTCAAGCTGGCCTTTTGCACTGACGATATTACTTTTCCTCGTTAATCTTGGTATAGGACTTTCATGGAGGCTGTTACCTTTCAACCGGCAAAATTTTCAGTTCATTCTCTTTCATGCAGGTTTTTGGATAGCGCTTTCATGTGGTATTTTTGGCAGTCCTGACCTGCAGCGACTTGTTGTGCCAATTGAGGTTGGAAAAGCCAATAACCTCGGCTATACTATGGATAGTGAACTTCCGAAACCACTTCCTTTTTCTATTTTTCTTCAGAACTTTTCACTTGAAGAGTATCCGCCCCAACTGCTACTCTATGATCCTCATAGCGACAAATTGCTGGTAGAACATTCTCAGACCATTATTCAGGTACGCAAGGGTGTAAAGGCATCATGGAAGGGTGTCGAAGTGTTAGTGCTTGATTATATGCCCCATGCGCTTCCCGGAAAAAATGGTGCTCCTCAACCGGCAGACCGCATAACAGGAATTCCCTTTGCAAAAGTTAGGATTATCAGTACAAATGCAATTCCCCGCGAAGCGTGGATAAGCACGGGTAGTCCCATTCTGAAACCATATGCGGCTGACTTAGGTGGGCTTTTTCTTATCATGATGCAGGGCTCTCCGAAATCGTTCCGTTCAGCAATATCCGTTCAGGATGAAAACGGCGATCAGAAAAAAGCGAATCTTGAGGTTAATCATCCCGTAGACTTCAAAGGCTGGAAACTGTATCAGATGGGTTATGATGAAAAAGCGGGACGTTGGTCACAACTAAGTCTGGTTGAAGTTATTCATGACCCTTGGCTTCCAGCGGTTTATCTTGGGTTATTCATGATTATGGCAGGGAATACTCTGTTTTTCTGGAATGGTATTAAAAGTTCAGAGGTTGCATAATGGTATTTGATTTTAAAACTGCGGCCATTCTGGCCATTGCATGCTGGGTGACAGGTTCTTTGCTTGACCTTTTTGCTCGTAAAATTCCAGTGCTGAAATTGCTTGCTTCTATTCTCTTTTTTGGAGGATCGGCTGTTATAGTTGCCTTTATTGCTAACTATTGGATTGTACTTGATCGTCCTCCCCTTAGAACTCTTGGAGAAACGCGCCTTTGGTATGCTGCACTTATTCCGCTTGTTGGATTGCTTGTTGAGTACCGTTGGAAAATCCGCTGGCTAAAGTACTACTGCATGGTACTGTCGGGATTTTTTCTCGGGATAAACTACTTTAATCCCGAAGTTTTTGATAAAACTCTTATGCCTGCCTTGCAGAGCCCGTGGTTTGTTCCTCATGTTGTGGTCTATCTTGTCGGTTATGTTTTACTGGCAGCATCCTCGGTAACAGCATTACATAATATCTCTCTTCAGTTGAGGTCACTAAAAAATGATAATGGTGAATCTATTGCACACTATCTGGCTTTGCTTGGTTTTGTGTTACTGACATTTGGCCTCATTTTTGGTGCTCTCTGGGCAAAAGAGGCTTGGGGACATTACTGGACATGGGATCCAAAAGAGACATGGGCTTTCCTGTCATGGCTCGCCTATCTCGCCTATCTTCATGCTTTCCGCTATAAAATTGACCGAGGAAAATTACAGTGGTATCTTGCACTATCCTTTATTGTGCTACTTGTATGCTGGTTTGGTGTAAACTATCTTCCTTCGGCACAGAACAGCGTACACACCTATACAAAAACCTGAAATTACAACCTTGGAGCTTGCTATATTTTAACAGCGATAGAGGGGAACCGTATCTTCAACAAAGAGGAGGTTGGAGCAATGACAATGCAAGTGAAGGAAAGTGTGGGGCTTTATAGTAAAGGTTGATGCCGTTTAACTGCTACTGCGCATCAATACCTCAATAAAAAACATGGCAACCAGTTTAAGCTTCAGGTGGGATGTCCTGCAAACAAAGCAGCATCTTGTTGAGCTATCAGACCGCTGAAAACTCCAGAAGAACAACAGCTTCGCAAGCTGGAATGAGAACTTCAACGAACCACCAAGAAATGAGATATTTTAAAAATGCTTATGCTGTTATCTCTCAAATATCTGAATAAAGTAGAGCGCGACCAATTTATTTATGAATAAGCTTTTGTTTTGACCCATGATTTTTTTTGCTAAAAAAAATCATTTCAATAGCAAAAGTAATTCCAATATTTACAATTACTGCTACAGGAATATACCATGTCCAAGCCAATTTCTGAAAATCGAAACAAAAGATGGTTCCCATATTGGCAATCGTGAAAAATTGATTCAATTTGAATGCAAAAATAATCCCCATACTAGCAATTAGCCCCAAAACAAGGCTGAGTGGTTGGAAATCTCTACTGATTTTCGAAAGTAGGAAAAGACCAAGGAGGCCACCGTAAGTGAAAGAGGCAATTTCAAGACCCAGCATAACGATTGATTCGTTACTTTCATTAAACAGTAGAGAAATAATGATGAGCAGGATTGCCCAAATTAAGCTAATTGCTCTTGAAAAAAAAAGAGACGTTTTTCCGCCAAATAGATCGTGCACTGTTGAGGATGCCAAAGCGTTGATTGCTGAGCTATGGGTTGACATGGCTGCTGACAATACACCGGCAATTAGTAACCCTTTTATTCCTGGTGGGAGTTGGTGAACAATAAAAAAAGCAAATTCACGGTCTTTTTCTATATAAACTCCATGCATGAACACATAAATCAGAGAGCCCACAAAAAGAAAAACTGAAAACTGAAAAAAAACGAAAAATCCGCTACCAATCATTGCTTTTCTAGCCGACGACAGATTCTTGCAGCATAGCACACGCTGAACCATCATGTAATCAACTCCATGTGATGAGAGTGACAGAAAAATACCCCCAATAAAGGCACTGATAAATGCAAGAGGATTGTTTAAAAAATGATGGTCTGAATTGATGATATGTATTTTTCCTGAGTTGGCTAATGATGTCAGTATTTCAGGAAGTCCTTTGTCGATGCTATGAAGAAGGAATACGATGGAAAGGATTCCCCCAAGGAGATAAAGGCTAAATTGAAAACTTTCAAGCCAAATAACAGCCTTTATGCCTCCAGACAAAGTATAGACAAGAGTAACAATACCGATGATCATAATCGCAAAAGGTAAGGTGCTACCGGTAACCACCTGCACTACAATACCTGCAGCCAAAAATCTTATGGCGTCACCCAGCGTTCTAGTGATAAGGAAAATCACCGAAGCAATTTTTTGCATATCAGAACCGAAACGAATACCGATGACTTCATAAATGGAACTAACGCCATGTTTGAAATATACTGGAAGAAGAATGGCACTGACTAGGATTCTACCGACGATATAACCCATAGCAAGCTGAAGAAAGGTCCAGTCACCTCGATAAGCAATACCGGGAACACTAACAAAAGTCAGTACTGAGGTTTCTGAAGCGACTATGGAGAACATAGAAACAATCCACGGAAGCTTGTGTCCCCCATGGAAATAATCTTCGGTATTTTTATTGTTTTTTCCATGCCAAAGGCCAAAAATGGTATTCCCAATCAGAAAAAGAATGATGATAGCCAGATCTATAGGTTGCATGGTCTTCTATAATATTCTCGGAGGTTAATAAAAAGATCGGCAACAAGCTCATGATCCATGGGGCATGTAGAAGCATCTGAGCACCTTAATCGTACAGGTGGAAATTTTGCTTGAATCCACAAAATTTCTTTTCGTCATCTAGCCATGATTCGAGAATGCTGTTGATTTCTGCTCCATTAAGTATCAAGGTTCGAATATTACTGGTTCCAGCCAAAAGATCAAAGGCTGGAAGTGTGTCGTTAAATTCATAAACACCATTCAAAAATTCAAGGTACATAGGATAGAGCGCGTGAATAACCGCCGTCATAACTACTCCAGTAGCGAAAGGTCGAAACCGCTCATGATTGGTAACCTGCAACCATATGCCCCCTGTAACTTCTCCACAGAACTTGTGAAATGTCGGCTTGAACCATGTGGGCCGAAAAAAAACACCTTCGAGGTTGAATTGTCTGCATCGTGCCGTAAATTCTTCAGGTTGGATAAATGGTGCTCCTGAAAGCTGGAACGGCGTTGTAGTACCTCTTCCTTCAGATGCGTTTAAACCTTCAAACAAGCACATACCTGGGTATACTTCTGCCGTGGAAAATGTTGGCATATTTGGAGATGGAGGAATCCATGGCAAGCCGGTTTCAGGAAAAAGCATGGAGCGTTTCCAGCCTTCCATTTTAGTTACAGAGAGATTGATGTCGAGTTTTTTAGAATTCCGGTAAAGAAGTGCCAGTTCTCCTGCAGTCATACCGTGTCTTACCGGTACAGGAAAAATACCCACAAACGATCGGAAATTCGCATCAAGCAACGGACCTTCCACAATGTTGCCTCCAAGAGGATTCGGACGATCAAGCACCATAATCTCGGTTTCTTTTCCGGAAAGAGCTTCCATGAAAAAAGCTAAAGTATTGACATAGGTGTAATAGCGGCAACCAACATCCTGAATATCGAATAGGATAAGATCAAGATTATCGAACAATGAATTGTCAGGAAAGAGTGATTCAGCACTGTTTCCGTAAAGACTCACCAATTCACAGTCAAGTTCTGGTTGATAGCCGACAGCAACTTGGTCTTGTTCTGTAGCGAATAGCCCGTGTTCTGGTGAAAAAATTCTCTGAAGATTCACTCCTTTTTCTTTCAATGCATTCCATGAGTATTGTAATTCTGTCGTTACAGAGGATTGATTGACAATCAATCCGATCTTGCGATTGCGCAAACGATCAATATTTTTGAGTAGTATGTCAAGTCCTGTTACCACCATGTGTTTTATTAAGATGGATCCAAAAACACCTTTTTATACTGATTACCTTTCATAACCAAACAGTGAAAGAGGGGGAAACGAAAAAGCCCATCAAAGAGATGGGCTT
>JBAXLG010000038.1:0-16360 GCA_037134935.1 Chlorobiaceae bacterium
ATTTTAATCATTTTTCCACAACCAAGTGGCCCCGTTTTACGGGCTCACGTCCGATTCTCTCCAGTTCTTGGCATCTCTGTTCTTCAGCCAGAATATTTGAGCGGTAACATTTGGATGAGCTTGCTTGGTTGTAACCTCGGTACGCACCGACCCATCTTCATTGGTGATAACCTTGGTCTCCTTGTACTCATATCCCATTGCCGCCTTGAAAAGCTTGTTCTCCACCTGATGGTCAATAACCGCCTTGCCTGCTTTTAGGGAGTGTAGAAATAGCGGATACTCCTTTTTATACTCCTCAAATGTTTTTACACTGATGCCCAGCATGGCAGCCATATCCTTTTCAAGCAATCCCTCTTTGGCCATCGCTTCAACCCGTGCCGGAAAACTTTCTTCGTACTTTCTCATTCTTCCCATACCATGCACCGTTTATTCATTACTGTAACGCATACAACCGCTTATCACATAGTTCCCCCAAAATTTACAAAAAAATTGTTGGCTTACCCCTTATGACCCGCTTAAATAAGACGGGGGGGCTTTTCAAAAAAAAGGGGGGGCAAATGACTATGCGGTCTCTGTTCTTTTCATGGTTGTTTGTTTTTTTGTGGTTTGCACTCCCTTGATAATCCTGTTGACCTCATCATCCGGCAACGGGCAACCTGACTGGCTGTTCAATGCAGCAATCCTGCCCGCAACATCATCAATCTGCTCATCATGCAGCCAGTGAGCAACTTTGTAAAGTGTATCATTACGTGCACCAATGACAAAGTTGTTCTGCATGAATGTTTGTATGGCCTTATCCAGTTGCGCGGCTTTACGATCACCTGACGACCGTTGTGTGAACGTTCTCTTTTGGTGTGTTCTCTGCCGTTCCTTATCCTGTGCTGAATTATAGAAGGGCTGCCAGTCGAACAACTTCCAACCATCCAGAAAAACAACTTCAGAATCAGGATGACCGAAATACATCCGCGATATATCACTGCAAGCCCTGTCCGCTCCATAGTGAGCAATCACCTCCTTCATCATGGCAGAGAATGCTGCACCGTCAAGCATGACCGGCTTTCGTGCCGGCAGAATCACCCTGAACCGATCACAGATAACACCGTGCTTCTCTTTCTGGTGATTCCGTGTTGTGGCAATCATGCCCATGTATTGACTGAACAGGGTTTTGGCTTCGGCAAGGGTAATGCCGTTATCGTAGTCCAGAATGATCAGCTCCGCACCCGGTAATGCGTGCCTTGCATCCCTGTACCCATTGTTGAACGCTGTTGCGGCATACTGACCGGCAGAGCGCACCATCTCGGCCAACTGGTCAAGAGTAACGGAGCAGAGCTTGAACCCTGAAGGTTCCTGTGCATTCAGCCCTTGTTTGTACGAAATTGAAACTTTACCATCGTGCTTGCTCATAGCCTTTTCTTCTTGTGCTTTTTCAAAAACAGCTTGCGAACACCTTGAACACCTAATCAATCACAAATACATGCGTTAGGTGTTAGAGGTGTTAGCTGGTTGTTTCGCATAACCGGATTACTATGCTGTGTTGCCCTGAGGGCTGTTTCTGCTGCTCTTCAACCCATAAGCCTGATTCGGTTCCTGTCTCAATAACTTCTTTAAACTCTTTGCTATTCCAGTGGCTCTGCTGCAATAACTCCCGCCGTGTCAACTGCCTGTTGTTTTTCCGGAGCAGATCGGTCAGCTTTTTTGTTTTCTGCTCAAACGGTGTGAACCGGAATTCATCTCTCAGCAACCTCACAACCATCCCCTGAAAAAAGGTGATAACCTCACAGGCCTGCTGCATGGATTCCCCGGAAATAAGCTGTTCGGTTTTACCGTTGTTTGTATCCTTGACAACCTGAAAGATCAAGGCAAGCTTAAAGCGCTTGGCATCAAGTCGCCCGAAATAACCCTGCAGCATTCCGGCAAACTCTTTGTCGGTGGTTGAAACCTGTGCTATGATGCTTTGATCAACATCAAACGCAGTTTGATAAACCGCTTGTGCTTCATCGGAGATGGTGAATGATGTTGCTGTTTCATGGATAGTGCAAGCCATCCTATAGATATTTTCCAGTGCATCAAGGACAAGCTTTTCCGATTCATCATCTGGCGTGTTGATTTCAACAAGAGAGAGCAAACGCCTTTGCTGCTCAGGTTCATAGCAGAAAAGAAACCTCTGCAGATAGCCGGTATGCTTGTCATCCTCCCGAATACGCTGGCGAAATTGTGTCATGGTGGAAGCTCCGAAGAGAGAGAGGCAGGGATTCTTGATAAATGACCGCTCTTTCTTTAACTGCCGGATGTGATCATTGCCATCATAACAGTCAATAATGAACGATTCATAACCCCGATTGTACTCTTTGGCTATCATGTCAAGGAATCCGGCAAACTCGCTGTACAGAGCCAAGCCACTGTTCAGGACAGTTTTCTGCTCAGGCTCCTGATGTTGAATTTTGTCTTTACCGTTCCTCTCGGTTACTGTTATAGATTCCGGTTCCCGCATTGCCTCAATCAACCCTTCCAGTGAACCGGAATCAGGCATTAAAAACCCATGCTGCACAAGGCCATCAGCCGGTAAAGGAGCGGATGACGCGGCATCGAATCCTGTTTCATTCGATTGTAACCGTTCTGCAAGTTCCCGAAGGTATCTTCTTGTCAAGTTGATTCCAGTGCTTTTCCTGCCGACGGTTGAACCGGCAAGCAGCAGGAGATAGAGATTGGGTTTCAGTTTTTGGCTGCCGGCCTGCACATAAGCCCGATTACCGACCACTGCCGAAACGGTCATCAAAGCGCTGCAATAGAGAAACGATGTGGGCGCGTCCGTCATGGAACAGAAATACTCGACAACGGGCTGAAAAAACTCCTCAGGAAAGGAGTGCTCCGGAAACGGGAGTTCTTCCCCATGCAGGAGCGCGTCAATTGCCCGCGCCTGCTTGAGTTTCTCTTCCTGTGTGATGGTGCTCATAGCCCAGCCCTCCTTGCGTTCCGGCACAAGAGTTGGCCGTTACTTTCAACCATTGCCCTTTTTCTGGCTGTGGTATTAAAGGCTTTGAGATTGCTTGCAGGGTGCGTATATTTTGGCTGTAAGCAATGCCCATTGTTTGCCCCCAACAAATACCCTTCTTTGCCGGTAGCTTGCCCGCCACCGGCTTTTTTTTGTCCGCTCATGGTTATGCCTCCTCATGCTGAACAGTTGCCCGTGCGTTGCCTGTCTGCATGTAACGGTCAATCTGTTCGGGGTCGAATACAAGTTTTCCAAAGGGGCTCCTTTTTCCAATAAAGCCCTCTTTTTCAAGTGAACGCTTTTTGTAGAGGGTTGAACGTGCAATCTGAACGCCGTACACGTCCTTGATATACTGCAGTGCTTGTTCTGTGGAGAGGTATTTCTGCCGGGGACGTTGGATGGGCTGTACTGCTGGCTGTGGTGTGGTTTCAATTGTGTTCATACTTAAAATGGTTTTGGTTATAAAGGTTATTCCTTACAATTCCATTTTAAGCAAAAAATTTCCGCTAAAATATTATTCTATATTTAGTTAAACGTTATAATCGGGGTTGAATCGTCGTTCAACCGTCGCTCTATCGTCCTTTTTTTTTATTGGCCAGTTTTTTGCAATATCGTTCATAAGATTTTTCAAACGCTTTTACGTGCTCGCTGAACTTGTAGCGATCACAAAAGGTTTTCACCGCCTGTTCTGTTCCATATCCATGCTTCTTTTTTATTTTATCAATTTCTGTATGGAAAATCTGTGGTCGTGTTTTTCCTGGTTTCCAACTCTCAACCGCCTCAATTAGGGGGTGGGTCTTCTTCACCTCCTGATCTGCTGAAAGGTCTGGTCTGCCGTTTTCATCTCTTTGATTTCGAATAAATTCTTCCGCTTCCTCCGCTAATTTAAATTCTTTTGCAACTTGGTATTTTAGTCCAAGCGCGTACGTCAATATGCTGGACGATCCATTAAGGATGTTTTGGATTTCTTCAGGTTTTATTCCTGCTCGCTCGGCCGCTTTCAAAATCCATTTCTGATATAAACCAAGCGCACGAACAACCTCTTCATATATTTCTCTATTTTCCCCTGCCTCCTTACCGAATGAATAAATATCCTCTGTGGTAGTTGCTTCTTTGTCGATATACTTGACTAATGCGCTTGTCGCTATGGATGCGTGCCAATATTTCGAAGGGAGTTCGAGTCTGTGAAATAAAATCCGCAACATCTCACCGTCAATTTTTGAGCATTCTTTGTAATTTGCTGGGCGTGCCATGTACTGCACCGCATCAAATATCACTGTTAAAATATTGCCCATTGTCTGCTATGTTTTGCTGTTCTTTACCAATCCAGTTTTATTCTTGTCGGCAGCTTCACGTTTGGTCTGGTCTATAATCTTTGCATAAATCTGTGTGGTTTTCAGTTCACGGTGCCCCAGCATCTTTGAAACGGTGTAAATATCTGTTCCCTTTGATAGTTGCAAGGTGGCAAACGTATGCCTGAAACAATGAGAGGTTATATCCTTTGTGACCCTGCAGCTCCAATCCACTGTTACAGGTGTTTTCAAATATTAGGACTCTGGTTCATTCCTTACCTTCATTAAATGTCTCAATCCCATCATCACCGGCACTTTTCAACCATGTAGGGTGTGTATGAAATGCACCCCTCCAAAAGTAAAAAATATTTGAGATGAAAAACAATTTCACTCTTCATCTTTCCGTTTTTTACTGAACATTTCGCAAGCCGCTCAGAAAATAATAACTAAAAACATTCACCAAACAGGCAGTTTATCCATTGCCGCCTTTTTTGTCTGGTCAAGGACTTTTGCATACACTTGAGTCATCGCAATGGTTTTATGCCCCATCAACTTGCTCACGGTGTAGAGGTCTGTTCCCATCGAAAGGCTCAGTACTGCAAAAGAATGCCGTCCGCAATGCCAGCCAAGGGGGAAGGGAATTTCCGCATCACGGCCCCAACGGGCAATCATGAACGAACTTGTTACCCTGCATGGTAACGGAAATACGGGAGCGTTTTCACCTTGCTGATCTCCGGACATCTCAGCATGAATCAATTTAGCTTTATCAAGGTATTTTATAGCCTGCCCGCCCAATGGCAAGAACTGCCACTGCCCGGTTTTCTTCATTTTGTAACGCAGTGTTACCCTGTCACCCTCTTGCTGAAGGTCAGAAAACCGCAACTGCTCAACATCAGAAACCCGTAACCCTGTAACACAGGAAAACAGGAATGCCGTCTTAACTGCGGGGTTTGTGCATCTGGTGGCTTCAAGGGTTTTAACCTGGTCAAGGGTCAGGAATTTCGGGAGAGTATCGTTTTTCTTGAACGGTTTGATCTTCCGGGTAAAATCACTAATCAGGTTTTCTTTCACTGCCATGTTGAGAATAATCTTCAGGGCTGCAAGGTAGTTGGCTTTTGTGGTTGCTTTGATTTCAAGGCCGTCAAGATATGCCCTGAACCGCTCAACCCATACTAACGAAATATGTTGCATGAAAAGAGGGCTGTTTCCGTGAAATCTCCGAAGATGCATCAAACAGTTCCGATAAATGGAAGCACTCCCTTTTTCCTTCACAGTAACAGCCTCAAAGTATTCGATAAAACAACTGCTGCGTTTCTCCTTGCTCATAAACACCGCCGACGGATCAACCTGAAGCAATGCTTCAAGCTCTATCGCTTTCGCTTCAGCCATTCGTTTTGCTGTCTGATACTCTCGGCCATGTGTTTTATCTGCCCGAATATCAGTTTTTATCTGCTGCCGCTGCCCTTTGTAATATACATCAACACTGAAGGAAACACCCCCCGTTTTCAACCCGACTTCCCGAACTGAAACACCCATCATTCACCCCCCTGTAAACCTATTGCATTACAAGAACTTTACAATTTCAACAGAACATTACAAAAAAGAAGGGAATAATGAAAGAATGTAAAGTACAATAAGAGGAAGAAGAGGAACAGGTAAAACTTTATTTAATAGTATTTTACGGAAAGTATAGAAAGGCTTTAGAAAAGTAAAGATAATTTATTATATGAAAATACCATTTTCAACTATTGAAAAGGTATTAAGTTTTTCACCAAATTCTTTATTTATAGATCTTTTTCATTGACGTAAATCCTTGTTTAGTAGATGTCTTTCGTACTTCACTGGAGTTATTAACAAAAGATAGCGGAAGGAGAATATGAAGGGGAAGAAGGTTATACATAAAAGTAGAAATTGTTGAGGTGGTCGGGAGCAGGTTTTCATTGTGCCCAGAGGTAAATTATTGTTTTAGAGCCACATAGAGAGATGGAGAAGCTCAATGGGGGATAGCCTTAGGTAGGTATATTTTTTCCTCTGCACGTGACAAGCTGATGGGTCATCTACGAAATTCAGAATATCATAATGTTTTGGTATGCATTGGAACCGGTCTGGCTTTTTTTTCCGGAAATGTTGTTTCGTGGTTATAAGTAACACTATGAAGCCCTGTCAATTTTCAGGGCCTCATAGTAGCAAAGTTGCTTCTCTATTGGGAGATTAAAGGCCTTTCAGTTCGCCTATTTTTTTCCATGAACTGTCTGGTTGAAGCGTTACCGTAACGTAAAGAGATTTGTCTTTTATAAAGGTAGAGGAAATTCCTTTTAATTTTAAGTCGGCGTTAACCTGTGATGGTGTAAGCTCATATAAGCCGCCACTAATAGCATCAACGGCTAACCCAACAATTCCCCCAAACACAAGATTTCCCCATACCCAGCTGTTAACCTTTTTTGTCAACGTTATTTCATAAGGGTGATATCCATTAAGGTTTATTTTTACCGTATGGTTCTCTTTTTTTGATAAATCTTCAGTTAATGGTGTTTTTCCTATCGTCTTACCATCAATAGTTACATCTGCTTTTGATGGGTTACTTGAAAAGCTGACTTTTTGACTTGTCCCGTCAATTATTGTTGCACAACCCGAAAAAGTAATGCCAAGAGTTGCAAGCAACAATAATGATGCAATTGTTTTCTTTTTCATGCAGTGAAAGTTTATGGGTTAAAAAAATTACCATACCTACTATTTGTTCTTAAATGGCTTAATGTCAGCCTATTACCTGAACCTAGGGTATAACCTGTTCTGGAAGGCTTGTTCTCACACGGTTTTTCTTTTTTTTTGAGACTGACTCTCAGCAACAAAAAGGGCTATAATTGTTATCTGTTTTATATCCAACATAGCTACCATGCTGGTTCCCGTTCAGGCTTCTTCACGTCTGAAAGAGACAGTTTTCCATTATCCGTGGAAAACTAATCCATTGAAAAGGTTATCCAAAAGAGATTTGACGCAATTTCACTAACTTTAGTAAAAGTTAACGAAAATGAAATAAATAAACAAAGCTATAGGAGTTCAGGGAGATCACAGAACAACCTAAAAAAGCTTTTTCAGTTTATAAGAAATAGGTACTGATATGTTCGTTGCTACCGTTCTTTTGGAAGTTCAAAGAGCATGCATTGACCCGGTGCGCAAGTTAGCTCAAGTTTGTGTTCCTTTACTGCATAAGTGTTTTTTCCGATCAGGTCATGAAGTGTGGTTTTGTTCATACTGAATTCAAGTATGCCGTTCTTTTGGTCATACAAATTACTGTTGCCGACAAAGAGAAGTGATCTGTCGCCTGAAGTCCTCATTACCGCAAAAAGCTCTGGTTCGCTCACATAGGGAATGGATATTGATCCCTTTTCGCCAGAGAGAACTATGTCGAGAAACTGCTGTCTGATTTCCAGAATCCTTGAAATATAGTTGTTGAGAGGTGCCAGACCGTTGGTGGTTTTCCAGTCATAACTGAGCGCACTGAATAATGGCAGTTTTTCAGGTGGATAGAGTGCTCGGTCTTCTTCGTTGAAATTCAGGCCAAGATTTACAGGATACCATTCACAGAGTTCCATGCCCGAATGGATAAAAGGTATAGCAGGCAGAACAGCGCTGAGGGTGAATATGAATATCGAAAAATTTCTTCCAGCTTCCTGACGTGGGTAACGGAAGCAGACTCTCGGTGTGTTGTGATTTTCTCCAGTGCCAAAAAATGGCAGTACAACACCTGTTTTGTTGAGGTAGTTTAATAGCCCCCTGATATAGACAATATCTTGAATGACAAAAGGTAGTGAGCCAAAAACGGCATTGAATCCTTCGTCACGAATTGAAGGGGTCGGATCAAAATTTTCATCCCAGAATGCGAAATCAGCTCTTTTTTCGCGGGCTTTCGCAACAATTGTCTGTTTCAGGAGTGAAGGTAGAGCATGGCCCATATCAATCATTGCCCCGTCAATAAGGTACTTTTCCTGGTATGATGGAATAATATCTGCAATTTCTTCCCACAGTTCGGTATTGAAGGTTTCAGGATTTTCAAGAGCACTGTCGTACATCCTGATAGTGTTATAAGCGATGTAGTTAAATTTTTCCTGATTATGCATTTTAAGGTAAGTGACATCGGTCCATGCAGGCTGCCGATCGTCCGGGGGCCAGTCAGAGAATGCACTTGCTATTCGGCATGGCGTTCCATCAGTAGCAGTACCATGCAGTATGCCATCTTGTTCATTTACTGTAATTGGTGGCAAAATAAATTGTTTCTGATACTCAGAGGATGGGGCAGGCAGGTTGTTCATTTCATGACGGTCAACCAGCTCATAAATCCTGTTGAGCGTATCTTGATCAAAACGCGGAGATTCGTATTGACTTGTACTGTTATCATCTCGTAACCAGTAGAACCATTCCGGGTGATCCTTTATCCAGAAGCTGTCAATTGATGCGGTTCTGAAAACAAATTCCAGAACAACGGACATATTGAGGATATGAGCTGCCTCCACAAAGGCTTTAAAAAGAATTTCAGGCGAAAGTCCGAGTATCGGTTCGTCAAGATTGGGATTGAGCTTTCTGAGGTTTTTTACAGCATAAGGGGAACCGAGAGAGCCTTTTTTGCATTGAGAGCCAATTTCAGTGAGAGGAAGGAGATAAACAGTATTTGCCCCAAGTTTTTTTATGTACGGTAAAAGAGCAATAGCTTTCAGGAGAGTACCGGTTTCCCTGAAGCCTGAATTGAGTGCTTCCGTGCTGATAGTTCCGTCGCCGTTATGGTCAAATGCCGTAGCAAGTCGGATAAAAAGGTTATAAACGATCGCTCCAGACCTCCAGTCTGCATCAATTGGTACAGGGTGAGGTTTATCACTGCTTTTCAGTATACCTTCAATAATGTTTTTGAAGTATTCTACAGGATTTACCTGTTCTGTTGCGGTTTCTTTGCCTGTCCAGATACCTGGTACCTGGTAGATGCTTTCAGATAAAGGGCCATTCAGTTTTTCCAGTGTCTGACTGAGCAATTCAAGGTGGGTTGTCTGCAAAGTGATGTTTTATTTGTCGAGAGAAAATTAGAAGACAATTTATTTATTTGTAGCTAAAGCGAAATGTACTAAAGATATTTATCCCTGCATAATTAAACATATACCTTTTTCTGTTTCTTGTTTATTTTAAATGATTTAGCTTGATTCAGCGTGGTAAAGTGTGCAAGAGGTCATAGTTGTCTATTCTTCTCAAAGAGAAATCACTATAGCCGGATATACAGGTAACTGATTTATATTAAAAGAGTGATTGATCAATTAGGATAAAGGAGGATAACTTGCTACCCTCAAGAAAATGCCGCTTGAAAAAGAGGCTATAGGCAGAGTTAACTTACTTACCCCAGATTTTATTTCTGGGGTAAGTAACAATCCATCCTCAGGAACAGCCTGTTGTCATACCGCAATCTTCGCAAATTTTGCAGGTGCCGTTTTGCTTGACACGCATACACCCACAATTTTCACACTGCTCTCCGGTATATCCCTGTACTTTTGCCTGAAAAACCTTGTTTTTGCTTGTTGATAAATAAGCGGATTCGCCATGAACCATAAGAGCGGGTTTAACAGTCTGGGCATGGCCGTTTGTTCCGTTACTTTTTTCTTTACCAGCAATATCCTCATCATGGATCTCATCAACAGCTTTTACATGCACAAAATCCTGACGGCCTAGATAGTCATAACCGATTGAGCGAAAAACATAATCGAGAATAGAAGTTGAATTTTTTATGACGTTATGTCCCTGAACATTTCCTGCTGGTTCAAACCGAGTAAAGGTAAAACTGTCGACAAGCTCTTCAAGCGGCATACCGTACTGCAGGGCTTTTGATGCAAGTACGGCAAAACAGTTCAGCAGTCCTTTGAATGAAGCGCCTTCCTTATACATGTCAATAAAAATTTCGCCGAGAGCTCCATCTTCGTATTCTCCCGTTCTCAGAAAGACTTTGTGTCCACCAACGTATGCTTCACGAATGTATCCTTTTCTTCTTTTTGGCAGATATCTCCGTTCGGAACGGTGGTAAACCTGCTCGATAATCCGCTCCTGAACCTCTTTTGGTCCCTTGGTTTCATCAAGATTTTCTTCTGTTCCCAGCATGATAATCTCATCAAGATCCTGATAACTCGAAATATTGAGCGGCTGCGAAAGTTTTGAACCATCGCGGTAGATGGTAATGGCTTTGGTCATATGCTGCCATGCAGACTGGTAGACATCGCCGATTTGAGCGGTAGTGGCGGTTCCTGGCATATTGACCGTTTTGGAAATAGCCCCTGAAATAAACGGCTGTACTGCTGACATCATGCGTACATGAGCCATATGATTGATATAGCGCAAACCTTTCTTTCCACATTTACTGGCACAATCAAACACTGGCAGATGTTCAAGTTTCAAATGAGGAGCTCCTTCGATGGTCATGGTGCCACATACGTAATCATTGGCAGCTTCAACATCCTCAGGTGTAGCTCCAAGTGCCTGAAGCATGTCGAAATTAGGATCGTTAAGCTGTTGATCGTTAAAGCCGAGCGTAGCCCAGAAATCCTCACCGAGAATCCACTTGTTGAAAGCAAAACGAATGTCGAAAACCGTCTCCAGCTGCGATTCAATAACTTCAATTTTATCATCGGTAAAGCCTCGGATTTTAAGCCATTGCCGGTTGATAGAAGGCGAACCGGCGAGTGTGCCGTGACCCTTGCAGTAGCGTTCGATATCGTCAATCTGTGGTACTGTATAACCGAGCCTTTGCAATGCATTATGCACCGACTGATTGACAATCTTGAAATATCCGCCCCCAGCCAGTTTTTTGAATTTCACAATGGCAAACTCCGGTTCAATACCTGTTGTATCACAATCCATAACCAGACCGATAGTGCCGGTAGGAGCAATAACACTGACCTGAGCATTACGGAAACCGTACTTCTTTCCTTTCTGGAGTGCTTCATCCCAGATCTTTCCTGCAGCTTCAAAAAGCTCTGTGGGGCAATATTCCGAATCAAGACCGCGTGGATTGACCGAAAGCCCCTCATACTCTTCTTCAGAAAGGTTTCTGGCTGCCCTGCGATGGTTGCGGATTACGCGCAACATATCCTTTGCGTTGACACTGTATCCGGCAAAAGGAGCAAGATCACGAGCCATCTCTGCTGACGTTGTATAGGCCTGACCGGTCATTATAGCTGATATTGCTCCGGCAAGAGCAAGCGCTTTCGGGGAATCGTAAGGGATACCAAGTACCATCAGTACCGTACCGAGATTTGCAAAACCGAGACCAAGGGTTCTGTACTCGTAACTGAGTCGGGCAATCTCCCTTGAAGGAAAATGGGCCATCAGAACTGAAATTTCAAGTACGATAGTCCAGAGGCTTGAAGCGTGTTGTAACTCCCGAATCTTGACCTTGCCGGACGCTTCATCAATAAAATGGATAAGGTTGAGACTCGCTAAATTACATGCGGTATCATCGAGAAACATGTATTCAGAGCATGGATTGCTTGCATTGATACGCCCGGATTGAGGGCAGGTATGCCACTCGTTGATTGTGGTATCGAACTGCAGACCCGGATCGGCACATTTCCATGAACTAAGCAGAATTTTTTCCCATAGGTCACGGGCTTTAACGGCACGGGCACTCTTGCCTGTGGTACGCTCACGGAGCTGCCATACATCATCATTTGCAACGGCCTTCATGAACTCGTTGGTCACCCTCACAGTGTTGTTTGAGTTCTGGCCGCCAACTGTCTGATACGCTTCCGACTCATAATTGGAGTTATATTCCTCAAAATCAAGCGAGGTATACCCCTGTTCCACTAAAGCAAGTACCCTGACAATATAGCTCATCGGAACAGCCCTGCTCAGTGCATTTTGTATGAGTTTATGAAGTCTTGGGTTTACCTTGCGGTCAGCACCATTGGCAAGAGCCTCTTCAACAATGGCCTGAAGAAAGCGGGAACAGATTCGCGAGCCAGCTACCAGTGCAGCTACTTTATCCTCTTCTTTGGCTTTCCACTCAATAAACTTCTCCACATCCGGATGATCAATATCAACAATAACCATTTTGGCTGCCCGGCGTGTTGTACCGCCTGATTTTATTGCGCCTGCTGCCGAATCGAAAATTTTCAAAAAACTCATTAAGCCCGAAGAGCTGCCGCCTCCACTGAGCTTTTCTCCCCCCGATCGAAGATTTGAGAAATTGGTTCCAGAACCGCTGCCGAACTTGAAAACTCGGGCTTCGCGGATTGCCAGATCGAAAATACCTCCATCGTTGACAAGATCGTCACTGACAGACTGTATAAAACATGCGTGGGCTTGAGGTCTGCTGTAAGCATCTTCAGATTCCTTCACTTCCTGCGTTTCCGGATCGACATGATAATGTCCCTGAGCCGGACCGGTAGTGCCATAAGCAAAATTAAGTCCAGTATTGAACCACTGTGGTGAATTTGGAGCACCCATCTGCTTGAGCATCATGAAAGCCACTTCATCGTAAAAGGTCTGGGCATCGTCAGGAGTATCAAAATACCGGTTTTTCTCCCCCCACTCCCGCCAGCAGCCAGCCAAACGATGGACAACCTGCCTGATTGAGTGTTCACTGCCAGTCACTACCATCCCATCACTGCCAATCAGAACTTCCCCCTGTTCATCAAACTGTGGAACTCCGCTTTTCCGAAAATATTTCTGTGCCAGAATATCGGCAGCTACCTGCGACCACTGTGCTGGTACTTCGATATTGGTCATTTCAAACACTTTTGAACCATCAGGATTGCGAAGAACAGACGATCTGGTTGTGTATTGAAACCTGTCATAGACATTTTCGCCGGGAGTAGTGAACAGTCGGGAGATTTCCATAGAAATATCTATATATTATTTTATTATTAAATAATAAGTTAAGTCTTTATTAAAACAGCATTAGCTCGCTATGAAGCACCAAGTAATCGTCAATATAAAAGACGTTTTCCTATTTCTCTACAATATCTTTGCTGTAGGTATCTTGGCTTTGAACGGTACGCTGTTCAGTTGGTTAACCTCAGTGTAAATAAACGTTCGATTAAGTACAGAATAGGAAAACAGTCGCTCCAAAACCATCAATCCAAAGAGCTGGTTTTCGTATTATTAGAATTTACGGATTTTGATACCTCCAAAGCTGTAATTCAGAAGTATAGAACGGAATCTAAGAGTGTGTTTTTTTATATTTGGGACAAATAGTATTAACTGTTTGGTAGAAAAAATTCGAACGCTGGTAACCTTGTCCAAGGAATATCAGGAATCCTGCAATGTATAGAGTACATTCTGAAAGAATGTAAATGAAAAATCTAAAAATCTATGAAAAAACATACTCTGCTTGTGTTGATAACGCTTCTTGGGTTGACCCTTGGAGTCATTTATGGTTGCGACAGTGCAACAAATAAAAACGGTTTATCTAATACGCAGGAAAAGGGTGGTAATGGTCAAGTTCAACCATCAATTAAGGATTTTCCAAAGGCAATTACTGTTGACCCCAAGTCTGCAAGCGCACACGCAGGCCGTGCTGCTTTAAAATATGCAACAGGTGATCACAAGGGCGCCATAGAAGACTTTACAAAAGCTATTGAACTGGATAAAGAATATGCAACAGCCTACTCAGGAAGGGCAACTGCAAAATATGCCGAAGGTGATCTTAATGGTGCTTTCAGCGATGCTGTGACAGTAGCTCGACTCATGATATTCAAGGCACCTGGTAATAACTGAAAACATATTACGAGTTCATGTCGGCATGATGCTTGTGGTCGCTTGATATGTTTTTGACTGTCCAGTCGACTTTATGCTTGAAAGGAGCCTTGCGAATGGTACAATCCGACTTCCGGCAAATTTCGCATGAGTAGTCAAGACAACCATCGGTATGGATAAACAGTTCAATGTTTTCACCAAAGCTTTCATTGACCAGCTTGTCGAGAGAATCAATTTCCCTGTGCGCTTCGTGCACATTGAGATACCATGGCACCGTCACATGGCAATCAAGATGCAAAGTATTACCATACTTGATGATTCTCATGTTATGGAGATCAATCAGGTTTTCAGTACGGTTGGCCTGTAGCAGGCTGACCATTTTTTCAAGCAGAGCGTCATCTGCCTCATCCATAATTCCCCTGAGTGAGTCTCGAATAATTTTATACCCGGTATAGACAATCAACAGGGCGAAAATGAGGGCAACAGCACTATCAAGCCACGCCATCTTTGTCAAAAACAAGAGAATCAGTCCGGCAATAATGCCAATTGTGGAATACGTATCTGACTGCAGGTGTTTACCACTGGCTACAAGAGCGAGTGAATTGTTTTTTTTGCCTTTTTTAACAGCTATTGCACCAACCAGATAATTAATTATTGCGGTTACTGTGATCAAAAGAATGCCATAATCAAGCTGACCAATCGGCTTGGGATCGCTAAGATTTTTCACTGCCTCATAGATAATCAGCAATCCGGCCCCAGAAATCAGTGTACCTTCAATAGCTGCGGAAATAAATTCTACCTTGCCATGACCGTACGGATGACTCGAGTCTTTTGGCTTTGCAGAAATATAGAGACTATATAATCCTATAAAAGCACTGGTTACATTCACGGTACTTTCCAGCGCATCAGTAAGAATAGCCACTGAGTTGGTTATATACCATGCCCCCAGTTTGATAATAAACAGCAGAATGCCGGTGGCTGCAATGATTTTTTGAAAATTAAAATTTTCCTTAGCAGTTATCATGAAGGTGATATGTTACAATGAAAGAAAAAAGGCATAAGATAACTGACTTAGGGTTCATTTTTTTATTGAATAACCAAAGGTTACAGTTGAGTCTGGAAATGCAGAGCTCATTCGACGGTATAGAATTGTTAGTCAAAAAAGGCCATTTGGCCATCACGTTTTAATTTCCAGCCGTCTTGACCGGATCGCTCGGCTATGTCTTCTAATACAGTTAAAATTGTCTGATGTTCTGGTGTTGTGCCGTTTTTTAAGAGTGGTAGAATTGCTAAAATGATTTCATCAAAATGGGGCTTTTTCTTTTCGCGTTCCATTCTCCGTAAATAGCTAATCAAGTAATATCGTACACGAAGCTTTACGTCAAGATGGGTCTTGAATTTTGTGTCTTTTCTGATTGTAAATTGCTCTATTGTTTCGTTGTAATCAAAATTATCAAGCAAAACAGGGGTCAGGTCGGAATATTCTTTTTTAAGCAGATCAAGAAAACCCAATTCGAGCCCTTTAATGATTAACTCATCATTGATTTGCTCTAACGTTGCGCCATTATTTTTTGCTATGATCCCTTTCAATGGTCTGCATCACAATTTCAGCAATGTCAACTCCCAGGTTGGCTTTCATAATTGCTCTCGGATTGCGAACTTTACGGAAGTTGATAATCAGTTGACCTGATAAAACCGTGAATGGATTTTGCCGTTTTTTAAAGCTTGTTTGTCCGTTTTTCTGAGGAACAGCACCGATATATTCAAAGCCGCAACTTTCTGCAGTGTCAATAATTAAATGCCAGAATTCAGGGTCTTTATGAGCAAATACAAAGGAAAGCCAACGGTCATATTTCAACACCCGATACATCTCCTTAATGCTTTGAGCTATTAACTCGTTGTATTCGTTTTTACTCTTATGGTGTTCCCCGCCTTCAATAGCTTCTTGCAGATAATCTTTTTCTGTTACTTCCAGGTCAAGCCAAGCGTTCCACATTGTTGATAAATCAAGGTAAGGGATTTTCTTGCCATACGGTGGGTCGGTGTATATATAATCAATACTCTCTTTTCGTAGGAAATTTAAGTTTGTTGCAGTTCCTTTTATGATTTGAGCGTTTGAAATGGTTTGTTCATTGATGAAATACGCCATTTCTTTTTTTGCCGCACTAACTTTCTTGAAACGAAGCTCAAAATAAGTCATGACATCAACATCAACAGGGCGCGGTGCTATTCTATATCTGTAATATCTAAATGCAGCACTATCTCCACCACCCTCTTTTTCAACATATGTTGAGGTGTGATCAGTAGTGTCCGGTAAAAAATAAAGCTGGTCTGAAAACCACTTGAGAAACAG
>JBAXLG010000039.1:0-15705 GCA_037134935.1 Chlorobiaceae bacterium
GATTGCCGTAATGAGTAGCAATACCATCTTTACGACCAAGAGCTTCATCGATGACTAACGCTTTCCAGAACATCTCCTCAGCTTTTTCGATTTCCCCTTTTGTTCGATACAGGATTCCGAGGTTGCAGTAGACATTTGCTGTGTTAGGCGTTGTTTGTTCAGCCCCACTGATATTTAGCCACGTATTTAAAGCTTTGAAGGCTGAATTCAAATCCCCCGTGCGATAAAAAAATTCATAGCCGAGGTACAAAATTCTGATGTCAGCCGTTTCCATTATAAGTTCAGAAAATTTTTGCCGTGCATATTCAATTTTCCCCTCTCGGGACAATGCTGCCGCATCTTGTGCGATTTGTAACTGCATCAATTCAAGTTTCAGGAGCGCTTTTTCCGTATCATCATGAGCCTGCTCTGCTTCCATAGCTTTTTGTACTGCATAGGCTTTCGCCTTATTCACCTCTTCAAGGAGCGCTGATGGAAGAATGACTATGTTTTGTTGTTGGTCAGCTTCAGGAAGCTCACCTTTAGCATAGGCTCGAAGGTGCCGATCCACTTCATTGATAAATCCCGCCTCATCGTCGAAATAGTGATACAGTATTTGCCGTGTATCCTCTAAGTGCTTTCTGAAATCTATTACCTTTTTAAGTTGAGGCCCCGGATCTGCTTCAGATGCTGCATCAACTCGTTTAAAAAAGACAAATATTTCTGGTGCTGCATTTTTTTCCCATCGATCAAGAGCTCTGTGAAACTCTTCTTCAGTATATGAGGTGTATGGCTTTGCATCAGGTGCCTCCTGTCCCCATCGCCTATGCATTGCGAGAATAAACACATCACACTTATCTATTTCCGTATTGATTACTCCCTGACTTCGGCGACCTGTGGAGGCGAGCGTATCCTCCCATCCCAACGGCACAAATTCAACGTTTGCACCATCTCCAAAACCCACATTGAGTTGCTTAATCGCATTTTTAAAAGCGCTGCGCTCAGTAGCGAGATCACCTGGCGAAGCAATAAAAACAGAAATTTTTCTTTTCATAATCTACCTTATAGATTTGTGTCTGATGCTCTTTTTCTATGTCCGCTATTGCTATTTAACGGACACAGACCTTCAATATCCCGCCGCATTCAGTTTTTGGTATTCGTCACAACCCTGCTGATTTCCGTTATTGCAAGCTTTACCAAACCACTCTTTCGCTATTGTTTTGTTCTCCCTGATCAGCAGCAAGGCGAAACCATTTTAGCACTTCTGCATAGCTTTGCGGCACTCCTTGTCCATTGGCGTACATCACTCCGAGAATGTTTTGAGCCCTTGCATCTCCCTGATCAGCAGCAAGGCGAGACCATTTGACTGCTTCTGCATAGCTTTGCGGCATTCCTTTGCCGTAGTAGTACATCCTTCCGAGATTGCGCTGCGCACCAGCATTTCCTGTTAATGCAACAATCCGATTCCATTGGAATTTTGTTGCCCATCCGATCCGCTTCATCTCAGGTGATGGTTCAAGATTGAACGCTATTGCAGACAATTCCAAAACAACTACCAGTAGAAGTAATCCTCCTCCAATAATTACTGCTCGTCTTTTCATATGGGATGATGTTTGGTTAGTCAAAACGCTCTGCTTTTTATGCCCTTTTTTTATGTCCCGTATAGAGTTTCGCACATGGAAATCATTTACGCTCTGCATCTTGGGTGCCGGTTCCCCTGTCCAGGAACTCCTGCAGGGCGCTTTCCTTTACGTACCATCGGCGGGCTATCTTGACGGCGTTCAGTGATCCTGCCTCTATGTACCGGTAAAAACTCCGGCGGGTGATTTTCAACATCTCTATGACTTCGGTCAGGGTGTATATTTTTTCCACGGCCATGTTATCACACTCCTTTATAGGTCTGGTTATACTGCTGAACAGCTTCCGTCTCTTGTGCAACGTAGTCGCTATAAGCATGTTCAATAAGCTGTTCACGCTTGCCCGCTTCATGTGGGCAACTTTTGAGAAGTCCTGTAACAAAGTTGGCCGTATCAAGAGATTTAAACGCTTGCTCTTGGTCTCGTTTCGGGTTGCTCCATAAGGGGCAGGATTTTCGCTTCTCGCTATGGGCATATCATGCACGTCATGCGTATACTGTGTATAATCTGTATTATGTGTATACTCCGTGTCTGTCGGCGGGTGTGCGCTGCTGATGAAGGCGGCTGCCGGATTGATGTCCTTAAAGCTCTTCTTTCCCATTGATCACGTCCTTTGTTTGGTTCTGCAGGTATTCATCAATAAACCGTCTTTTCAATGCGATTGAGTTCTGGGCTGTAGGGTGGTAGGAAATAGAGCTCCAGCACCTGCAACTGGAAAATTGTTATGTTTTATCTATACCAAATAACTGCCTGATTTTCTCAACTTTCGTATTTATAGAAGAACGTCCTTTGAGGATAATCATGGCATCGTCAAGCATCCTGTTACTGATATTGCTGGTGAGTTTATCGAGATGATTTTCGGTTGTTCTCTGCATGTAAGTGGTCAGTTCTCTGGGACCAGCATATTCTTCTCGGGAAATCAGGAGCGGTTCTTTAAATGAAAGAAAGAGTTCGGGCCTTTGTTCTTCAAGGTAGTCAATCCGGCTAACAATAGATACAAGGTATATCTGGTTTGTTTTTTCAAGAACACGCGAAACTATTGACGCCGTGCCTTTAAAAAACAAGAGCGGCCTTTTGTCGACATGCTCTATCTTTCCCTGGGGAAAAATCCATAATGCGTTTTGACGGCTGGATTTGGCTGTCAGCAGTTCAGCAGCATAATGAATGGTAGCTGGCCAGCTTTTAGGACGTAAACGGTTGAGGGAAAAAGCACCGAGGCGCGTAAAAAACTGATGCTTTTGTAGCTGTTGGTATTCAATAATGATATGAAGGTTTTGAGAAAAAAATGTTTCGGTACAAAATTGTGACCAGAATCCATCCCACCAGTAAGCGTGATTGGCATAAAAAATTACTGGAGTGCGAGGATCCATTTCCTGCACTCCGGACTGTATAAAAGCTCTTACTGAATTGAAATACTTTCTGAACTGGCGGCGAGAGTACCACCTAAACCAAACGGTATAAAGCCTACTGCGGCGGACTTTCAGCATTGATCTTCTATTGGAACGCACTCCTGATACGGTTGACTGCTTTCTCAAGTGATTCAATTGATGCCGCATAGGAAAGACGAAGATTTTCAGGAGCACCGAATGCATCACCAGGAACAGTTGCAACGAAATGCTCTTTTAGAAGATATTCGGCAACGTCTGCCGAATCTTTCATAACTACATTGTTAAAAGTTCGGCCAAGCACACCACTGATATCGGGAAAAATATAAAATGCACCTTTTGGCAGCGATGTTTTAAAACCAGGGATACTGTTAAGAGCTTGGTACATGTAATCACGCCTTTTTTCAAATTCCGCACGGTGCTCTTCTACAATTTCCTGGTTACCGGTCAATGCCGCCACAGCAGCTTTTTGGGCGATAGCGTTCGGGTTTGATGTAGTCTGTGACTGTATCTTATCGCAAGCATCAATAAGCCATTTTGGTCCAGCAAGATAACCAATCCTCCAGCCGGTCATGGCGTAGGTTTTCGACACTCCGTTACTTACAATGACCCACTCTTTCATGGAAGGAATTCTTGCGGGGGAAAATGGACGCACTCCATCATAAACAATCATGTCATACATCTCATCTGACACCACAAATATTCCGCGCTCTTCGATAACCCGCATCAGAGCTCGCACCTCCGCTTCATCATAAACAGTGCCGGTGGGATTAGATGGAGAGTTGAGAATCAGAATCTTCGTCTTGGGAGTAATAGCTTTTTCAAGTTGAGCTGGAGTAATTTTATATTCATTTTCCAATGAAGTATGGACAATAAGAGGTGTGCCTCCGGCAAGACGCACCATTTCAGGAAAGCTTACCCAGTAAGGTGCGGGAATAATTACCTCATCACCCTCCTGACAAAGTGCAAGAAAGGTGTTTGCAAGAGTTTGCTTTCCTCCGTTACTGACGATGATCTGATTTTCCTGGAATTCCAGACTGTTGTCGCGTCGGAATTTTGCCACTATTGCTGTTTTAAGCTCTGTAATACCAGAATTTGCTGTATAGCGCGTAAAGCCTGCTTTGATGGCTTCGATACCTGCCTGCTTGACATTGTCTGGTGTAGGAAAATCTGGCTCGCCTGCAGAAAGACTGACAATATCTTTTCCTTCAGCTTTCATTTTATTAGCAAGATTGCTGATCCTCATGGTTTGCGATTCCTGCATACTGAGTACCCTGCGTGTCAGATATTTTTCTTCAGGAAAAGATAGTGTTGACATATCTAATAGTGTGTTATCTTTTTTTAGAGTTGCGTACGTTTTTGATTTAACATTTCCATGACATAGGGATGCACAAATTTACTGACATCGCCCCCGAGCATTGCTACCTCTCTGATAATGGACGATGCCACGTATGTGTACTTGACATTTGGCATGAGAAAAACAGTTGTAACATCCGGATAAAGATGACGGTTAAGAAGTGACATCTGAAATTCATATTCAAAATCCTTTACCTGTCGGATACCCCTGACAATAGCTTTTGCTCCAACCTGACGAGCATAATCGGCAAGAAGACCGTGATGCAGTACATCAACACTGATACCGGAATACTCTCTGATAATCTCCATAATCATCGCATACCGTTCGTCAATCGTAAACAGCGAGCTTTTCCGGCTGTTCTCAGCAATGACAACAGTTACCTTATCGAAAATAATCAAGGCACGTTCAAGCACATCAAGGTGACCATTGGTGAAAGGATCAAAGGCTCCTGGATAAATGGCATACTGTTTCATTGAATTATGAGGTCGGTGCTGAAAAAAAAGTAACTCGTGTCATCCCGTAATCCTTATGAAAAGAATAGCAAGGGAAATGCTTGAACACAATATGCGCGTTATGCTCTATAATGAGCGTACCATCTTTTGAAAGAAAATTGCCTCCCAAAATTGTTTGAATAAGCCGCTCATAATCAGACCAGGAATATGGAGGATCACAAAAAATTATATCAAATTGGCAAGTAATACGGCTGAGAAATGCAGAAACATCTGCATTGACTATCTTTACTCTATCCTCAATCCCAAATTGGGATGCCGTTATTTTCAGGGCTTTCAAAGCATCAACATGCTGATCGACAAACCAAGCCGAAGCAGCTCCTCGACTTAATGCCTCAAAACCAAGAGAGCCAAATCCAGCAAAAAGATCAAGAACTGTTATTTCTTCGAAATCCAGCCTTGTAGCAAGCGTGTCGAAAAGCGACTTTTTCACTCGGCTGCTACAGGGGCGAATAGCATTTGATGATGAACTCCTGATTTTTCGTCCTTTATATGTACCAGCAAGTATTTGCACGAGATCATATCTACTCTAAAAGTCACCAAAGATGGTCTCGCCAAGAATGACAAGCGCTTTTACCGCATCATCCTTTGACGGTGGTTTTCCATGCCAGTTTGAGTGGTCAGGCATAGTTCCCTCAAAGAAATGGACTCCTTTACCCATAACCGTTTCGGCCAAGACAACACAAGGTCCGTTACGTTTACTGCCGGATCTCAGATTCTCGATGGTAGTAATAAAATCTTCGATATCGTTGCCATCGCAATGATAAACATCCCACCCGAATGCACGCCATTTATCAGCAAAAGGTTCCAAGCTCATAACATCTATAACCTCACCATCAATCTGTTGATTGTTGTAATCAACGATACCAATAAGATTGTCAAGTCTATAATGAGAAGCGCTCATGGCTGCTTCCCAGATCTGGCCCTCTTGACACTCTCCATCACCCATCAAACAAAACACATCGCTCTCATTACCATTCATACGAAGACCAAGAGCAGCACCAACTGCAGCCGAAAGCCCCTGACCAAGTGATCCTGAAGCTATTCTGATACCCGGAAGTTTCGATTCAGAGGTTGGATGACCTTGAAGATAGGAGTTGACTTGGCGCAGTGAATTTAGCTCGCTCAAAGAAAAATAGCCTGCACGAGCAAGAACACTGTACCAAACAGGAGCAATATGACCATTGGAAAGAAAAAGCATATCAGCATCATGATGAATCCAGAATTCATGAGGTTTGTGCTGAAGTAGCCTAAAGTAAAGTGCGGTAAAAATATCAGCCATGCCAAGTGATCCGCCTGTATGTCCGGAATTGGCCATCGCAAGCATTCTGATAACATCCCTCCGGACTTGGCGCGCCATCTCTTTTAGATCCTCAATCGAAGTCAGCTCCAAAAGCTTACCTTTTTTTTCAGCAGGATAAATTTTTAAGTCTTTTGCCATGGTATGTGAAATAATTCTTGTGAATTAACAAACAAAAAAGATGAATACTTCAAGTTTGTAATAAATAATAAAAAAACTCGTTCATGTTTCCGCTTTCTTTTCTTTAAAAAACTTCCATGCGGAAAAGAGAAGCAATAGAACAAATGATACCGATAAAGGAATGCTGTAAACGATAACATAACTGCCGATATCCTTCCAGTTACTTCGCAAAAAATATCCACCATAAAGTAATAACACATTCCATGTGGTAGCACTTAAAAAAGCTGCGATCAGAACGAAAGGAGTCTTGAGATGCATCAAGCCTGCTAAAACAGAAATAACTGCTCTAGAGCCAAAGAGAAAACGGTTAATAAGTACAGCAAGGTAACCATGAGCGGCAAATTTCCCACGAAGAAGTTCCATATCCGAAGGTGGGAAAAAACGGTGAATAGTTTTTAACCAGCGATATTGGCTGCTGGTAGTATCACTTCCAGAGTACAATTTCAATCCAAAATGTTTGCTGAGAAGAAATATCAGCATGAAACCAGAAGTAGATCCCAAAGAAGCCCACAATATCGAACTGGCAAAGGTTATATTGCTGTTATAAATCAGGTACCCTGTAAAGGCTATAGGAAGATCTCCGGGTATTGGTGGTATAACGTTTTCAAAAAAAGCGATGAGAAAAAGAAATACATAGATCGCCAAAGGATCTGCATGCTGCAGAAAGGTAATTGCAGATTCAAGCATTAATAACCCCGAATGTCTCTACTGTTGGTTTTAGGCAAGATCAAGAACACGTTTCTGTACTTCACTGTATGCGTACTCAACACCACCAAGGTCAAAACGGAACCTATCTTTGTCAAGCTTTTCGTTCGTCTCAAAATCCCAGAGCCGGCAGGTATCGGGACTTATTTCATCACCGAGCAGTATTTCACCATTATTGCGACCAAATTCGAGCTTGAAGTCAACCAGTTTCAGTTTCCTATCGAAAAAAAATTTTTTTAGAACAATATTAATAGCTTGTGCATGTTTTTTTAAAATAGCAAGTTCTTCAAAAGTTGCTACACCAAGCGCAACAGCATGAGACTCGTTCATCAAAGGATCATCAAGATCATCATTTTTCAGATAGAATTCGACAATGGGGTGATCAAGTACTGTTCCTTCAGCAAAACCGTACCTTTTTACCAAAGAACCTGCGGCAATGTTTCGTACAACAACCTCAACTTTTATAATATTGAGATGCCTGCAGAGCATCTCACGATCTGAAAGCTTTTCAACAAGATGTGTATGGATACCGTTTTGCTCGAGCAGGGTAAAAAGTTTACAGGATATAGCGTTGTTTACAACGCCCTTATCGGCAATATTTCCCTTTTTTTTGTTATTGAATGCTGTTGCATCGTCCTTAAACTCCTGTATTACCAATCCACTATCTTTCGTTAAAAATACTTTTTTGGCTTTACCCTCATAAAGTTGAGTTGTTTTTTCCATGATGAACGCTTTGAATTATTGATTGACTATCATAGCCATTACCATCTTTATATGTTGCCCAACTCGTTATTATTATTGACTGCTGCCTGCTGAACCGCTCCAGTTAGCACAATGGTAATCTGATCATCAGTCAAGCCCTTGTCTTTCAAAAAGCTCATAAATCTGAAAACACCAAGATCTGAAAGCATAGCTTTCGGTCGGTCTTGCAAGCTAAGCCCTCTTGTACAACTATACTCTTCAGAAGTCTTTATCCAGTCTTCAATAAATTTTTCCGATTTTCCGTTCTCAAGAAAAAAACCAGTCACAATCCGTTCAACCTCTTCCCACGTCGGTTCTGGATGAGCTCGGAACAAAAGCTGCATCTCTTCCGAAATCCTTGCCACCACAATAACAGCTTCCCTGTCAAGAGTTTCCTCGAGGATATCTTTCGCCCGATCTTTGACATCATACTTCTGAGTCATAAGGCTTTCTACTATCATTGAAATAATAAAATATTGACAACTGAAAAATCCCGACTAATTTACATAATGATTATGGTAAAGAAAAAAATATACATGGAACGGAGTTTATGCGAACACTTCTCTACTGTTATTTTCTTTTTTTTATGGCCGTTTCACAAATATCCCAGTGTGCTCAAAGACAGCCAACAGTAAATAAAACACTGCTTCTTATGTGGTGGAACACTGAAAACCTTTTCGATACAGCCAACGATCCGTTAACTGACGACGATGATTTCACTCCAGCAGGAAAACTGCATTGGACAGAAAAAAAACTTACATTGAAACAAATGCGAATTCGCCATATCCTAATGGCGGTGGAAGCGCATCCTGATTATAAAAAAGTTCCTGACATTCTGGCGTTTGCGGAGGTAGAAAATCGTAACGTTTTTCAACAGACACTAAATGGAATTCAGGGAGTACATTATAAAACAATTTATTACGAATCACCCGATCCAAGAGGAATCGATATAGGTCTCGCCTACAATCCTCGCTACGTTACTTTGAGTTTTTCGAAAGCTTACAGCGTCCATCTTGCAGACAAGCCAACACGTAAAATTATTGTCGCCAAATTTGCAGTTGCCGGACATCTGTTTCACCTTATTCTTAATCACTGGCCATCAAGATCCTTCGATACCCAATGGAGCGAACCAAAGCGACTTATGGCTGCAAAGGTAACACGACATATTCTGGACAGCTTGTATCTTAGTAATCCTCTATCTGCTATTATCACAATGGGAGATTTCAATGACGAACCGAACAATCGTTCTCTTAAAGAAATACTTAGCTCATCATTCGATATTTCAAAAGTCAGATCTCAACGGAGCACAATACTTTACAACTGCTGGAGTAACTACAGGGGAATCGGGAGCTACTATTACCACAACAAATGGCAACGAATTGATCAGATTCTCCTTTCACGTGGTATGCTTGACAACAGAGGATTTTCAATTTCGAACGATGCATTCCGCTGTTTTTCAATTTCACGGATGCTCGACTATTCGGGTAAAAAGCCTTGGCCTACATATGAAAAAGGGGAATATAAGGGCGGCTATTCCGATCACTTGCCATTACTGCTAAAAATAAGTATTACAAAATAAGTTATCAAATCTATTGCCTGCCGTTTTTCGTACGTTATTCTGTAATCATACAAAGCTGAAGAGTGAAGGACTTTCCGTTTTATTTTTGCATCTGAATTTTGGACGTGCTACCTTTTTTGTATACGGGGGGTAATTGTTGCACCGTTTGGCATAACAAACGAAAAGAAACTTTTTTACAAAAAAAATGATATTCAGTACCTGATGATATTGCCCGGATAATTCGGGTGAACTGACATATCACAAATAAGTTATTAGAGATACAAATAGCTGTAATAGCAAGCTTTTTAAGCCATTAGTTGTGAAAAAAAATCATTCACTCATTTTTTTAACCGGGTTTAGTGGTTCTGGTAAATCTACCATAGGGCCATTGCTTGCCAATTCTCTTGGCTACGAATTCGTAGATCTTGACCAAGCCATTGAAAAACATGCAGGGAAAGCGATTAACAGGATTTTTGCTGAGGAGGGTGAACCACATTTCAGAGACCTCGAATTACATTTCCTGACCGGGCTTATTCATGAAAAAAATCTGATCATATCTCTTGGTGGTGGTACACTGGAAAACGATCACTCTTATGAACTTATCAAAAAATCAGGCACTCTGGTCTATTTGAAATTATCTGTTAAAACTTTAGCAAGAAGACTTTGCAACAAAACCGACCGTCCATTGCTGAAAGGTGATAACGACCGGAAGCTTTCTCGCGAAGAGATAGAAGACAAAATCACAACAATTCTTGCCAAACGTAAGTTTCGTTATGAAAATGCTAGTATAACTGTATTTACTGATGTCAAGCGAATAGGATCAACCGTTGAGGAGTTGACTCGTAAAATAGAACGGTATGTAAAAAAAGCACCCACTTTCACAAAAATCAATACTCCATCAACGTAAAAGCAGTGAGCGAAATAATTACAGGAACTCCGGTTACTCATGGATTGGGTGAATTATTCAAAACCCATGGACTTTCAAAAAAAACTGTTGTACTGTTCGATAAAAACACCCGCAAAATTTACGGTGATGCTCTTCTAAAAACGCTTCACCAAGAGGGATTTAAGTGGAAAGAGCTTGTTGTTCCTGCTCGTGAAGCATCAAAAAGCTTTAATACAGCTTACCAATTATATGGCAAAATGATTGAAGCGAATGTTGACCGCAGCTGGAATTTGCTTGCTGTTGGTGGAGGAGTTGTGGGCGACCTCGGGGGATTTGTGGCTGCCAGCTATTATAGAGGCATCCCTGTGATACAGTATCCAACCACACTACTCGCTATGACTGACAGCTCTATTGGGGGAAAAGTTGCTATTAATCATCCTCTTGGTAAAAATCTTATAGGTTTTTTCCATCTGCCTAAGCTGGTTCTGATTGATCCCTCATATCTTAAAACTCTCCCGAAAAGGGAAATCTATTCAGGAATGGCTGAGATAGTAAAATATGGTTTTATTGCTGATACAGATTTTCTTTCTTTTGTCAGCCTTCATTTCAATAATATTATTTCTCTCACAGAGCCATTTCTGACTGAGTGTGTAAAAAGAAGTGCCTTAATCAAGGCTGATATTGTACGGAAGGATTTCAGGGAAACCTCTGGGCTGAGAGCTACGCTGAATTTCGGACATACATTTGCTCACGGACTGGAAAAAATTGCCAATTACAAACACATTCGCCATGGTGAAGCCGTTACTATCGGTATGGTTTGTGCTTTCTTTTTATCGCGCAATCTTAGTTACCTTGATAAACCTTCGCTTGAAAGTGGCCTTTCGATTCTGCAGAAATTCCAATTCCCCAATGGAGTTGTCAATCGCATATTTTTAAGTATAGAAAACAGCCGGCTACTTGAAAACATGCTGTCCGACAAAAAAAAACTGGATAAACAACTTTGCTTTGTTCTTTTGAACAGACTTGGAAAAGCGGTTCTTTTAGAAGAAAATATTGATGACCGGCATGTACTGAAATCCATAAGCGATGCCAAGGCATTCTTCAATAGGGATTGTTCAAATTTCGTTGCTCTTGAGCATTGAGCTGGAAAAGATAACAGGTACCTCTAAGCACAGCAAGTTCTTCAAGCAACGGTGCTGATGTAAGGAGGCTGGCAACAAGCGGTGCGCTGCCGCCAGTAATAATCACTCTGATATTCTTTTCATCATGTTCTTTCAGTAACCAAGTTTTAATCTTCAAGATTAACCCCTCTATGCTCGACACACAGCCCCAGACAATTCCATTCCTGATACACTCTACCGTTGAATTTCCAATCAAAGTTTCAGGAAGATCAATGCCCGCAAGAGGAAGACGTGCTGTATGTTCATGCAGCGAAAGTGCCATAAGGTCAAGACCAGGCATAATGAGACCACCAAGATACATTCCCTTACCGGAACTAAGGATATCAATTGTTATAGCTGTACCAACATCAAGTGCTATAACCGCATCGTCGGGATAAAGTCTTCGACTTAAGGCGCAAAGCGCAATACGGTCCGCGCCAAATTTATCGGACGATTTGTAATGCAGAGTGAAAGGAAGATGTAACGAAGTACTAACCTCAACTATGTTGCCGGAAAGAAGCCGTCGAAGACAGGTTGTAACCAAAGAATCAACTGAAGGGATAACACTGCAAAGCACTGCATCACAAAGAACAGGATAACGCTGAAGAATAGGTTTAACTAATTCGGCAATATCTTCATACACGAAAAAAGTTTTCGACATTACCTTTAGTGCCTCAAGAGATTTGTCGCCCTTGAAAACAGCAAATGAAGTGTTAGTATTGCCTATTTCAATGGCAAGAAGAAGTGGTTCGGAATCTGTTGATTCTCCAGAAAAAAACATGTTCGTCTATCTTTAAAAAAGAGCTTAGCGCAGCTTTACAGTAACACCGGTTTCCATTGACAAGTCTGATAGTAACCGTTGGTAGCCAGGAAGGTTTTTTGTTATAAAAAGCGAATCTTTAAGTGAAGCTTTTGCTGCAACAATATAGATTTTCGCAGGAGGATTATAAGTAATAGGTTCTTGATAAATTGTAGTAATATCAGCAAGTTTAAATTGTTTTTCATTGCCTTTACGATCACGGTAGAGTAGCTTATCTGAGGAAATTTTTATGGAATCGCCATCCTGACCATGTTTTGCTTGAAAATTTACACTTAAATATCTTTGGGTTCCAATTGAAGCTGTAGTTATTAAAATCATAACCGTGGTTTTCCAGAGACAACCTAAGTCGATTCCGTAACTGAACTTGCCATATCTGAAAAACAATACCCATACTCCAGAAAGAAAAACAGCACCAATACACCAAGCCAATAAGTCAAAATAATCAATTAACCATCCTGGGGATATCATCGGGTACTGAAAAACCTCTGGCATATCTGTATTAATGTTGTGGTTGTGTTTCTAAAAAAGTAGCCTTTTACGATCAACTGTTTTAAGATATAACTTATAAAATATACAGCTACTTAAGATAATTTGATTTCGAGCACTATCAAAAGCTTAAGTGGTTTTCAGAAGAAAAGTTTAACAGGTTACTATAATGTTTTCACGTTCTACGAAAAAATATTGAGATTCATGAAAAAAAGTTGCAAATTATGCGCTAATGTTGTTGACAGGACTTTTGTTTTTGTCAACATTTGACTAAAACGTTCTTTTTTGGAATCAAGAATCAAGTATAATAGTGAACAACGTTGCAATGAAAAAAACTTTGGAAGTAAGATGGTTAACCAGAGCCGGAGCTGTTCTGGGAGGTATAGGATCCTTGCTGCTGTCGCAAGTTGCGCAAGCAAGTGAGGCGGATTTGGTATTACCTAATTTACATTCGGTATCCTTTCTTGATCAGGTATTGCCCGGGGGTATTCCAGGCTATACTCTTTTGTTGTGGGGTCTTATAATATGCCTGTTTGGTATAGTGTTCGGTATTGTACAATTCATGGGCATCCGCAAGCTTCCCGTTCACAGTGCAATGCGTGAAATCAGTGAACTGATTTACGAAACATGCAAAACCTATCTTATCACACAGGGTAAATTTATTCTGGTTCTCTGGGTACTTGTTGGCATAATTATTGTTGCCTACTTTGGCTGGCTCAGCCAGCTCGCAGCTGCAAAAGTTATTTTTATTCTTGCATGTAGTCTTATCGGTATCATTGGAAGCTATACTGTTGCCTGGTTTGGTATGAGGATTAACACCTTTGCCAACTCAAGGACGGCATTCGCAAGTCTTAAAGGAAAACCTTTTCCTACCTATGCCATTCCGTTAAGAGCTGGTATGAGTATCGGAATGCTGCTTATTAGCATTGAGCTTTTTGTCATGCTTTGCATTTTGCTATTTGTTCCTGTTGACTATGCTGGCCCATGCTTTATCGGGTTCGCTATCGGTGAGTCTCTGGGAGCCTCAGTGCTTCGTATTGCCGGCGGTATTTTTACCAAAATTGCCGACATAGGTTCTGACCTCATGAAGATCGTTTTCAAAATAAAAGAAGATGATGCCCGTAATCCCGGAGTTATTGCTGATTGTACGGGTGACAATGCTGGCGATTCAGTTGGACCGACTGCTGATGGTTTTGAAACTTACGGCGTTACCGGTGTAGCTCTGATTTCATTTATCCTGCTGGCCATAAAAGCACCAGCTGTTCCGAATGCAGAGAATGTGCAGGTAATGTTACTGGTTTGGATTTTCACTATGCGTCTGGTCATGATTCTTGCCAGTGCAGCTTCTTACTGGATCAATGCCGCGGTGGCTAAAATAAAGTACAGTAATGCAGATGAGATGAATTTTGAAAAGCCTCTTATCACGTTAGTATGGCTTACCTCTATTGTATCAATTGTGCTTACTTATATTGCATCCTATTATCTGATTCGTACGCTTGGTGACGGTACAATGTGGTGGAAGCTCGCCTCAATTATTACCTGTGGGACAATTGCTGGTGCCCTGATTCCTGAGCTGGTTAATCGCTTTACCTCCACCGAATGTGCTCATGTTCGTAACATTGTTCAGTGTTCCAAAGAGGGTGGTGCGCCACTAAACATTCTTGCTGGTCTTGTTGCTGGCAACTTCAGTGCATACTGGATGGGGCTTGCGATTATTGCTCTTATGGGGGCAGCTTATGGTATAAGCGTGTTCGGGCTTGACCAGCTGATGATTGCTCCTTCCGTTTTTGCTTTTGGCCTTGTGGCGTTTGGCTTCCTGAGTATGGGACCTGTTACTATAGCGGTTGATTCCTACGGTCCAGTTACCGACAACGCACAGTCGGTTTATGAGCTTTCACTGATTGAAACAATTCCAAACATAAAGCAGAATATTGAGAGCGAATTCGGCTTTCAGCCTGATTTTGGAAATGCAAAACGATACCTTGAAGCCAACGATGGGGCAGGCAATACATTTAAGGCAACAGCCAAGCCAGTCCTTATAGGTACCGCTGTGGTAGGCTCCACGACGATGATTTTTTCTATTATCATGATTCTTACCAAAGGTCTTTCCCCTGATCTTACAGGTAATTTATCGATTCTTCACCCTCCATTTTTGCTTGGTCTTTTGGCTGGCGGCGCGGTAATATACTGGTTTACTGGTGCATCAATGAATGCTGTGACCACTGGCGCATACTATGCCGTTGAATTTATCAAAAACAACATCAGACTGGATGATGGAGCGGAAAGAGCCTCAGTCGAAGACAGTAAAAAAGTTGTGGAGATCTGCACGAAATTTGCTCAGAAAGGTATGACCAATCTTTTTCTTGCAATCTTCTTCAGCACACTTGCTTTTGCATTCCTGGATTCATTCTTTTTTATTGGATACCTTATTTCTATAGCCCTGTTTGGCCTCTACCAGGCCATATATATGGCTAATGCCGGTGGGGCTTGGGATAATGCAAAGAAACTTGTTGAAACCGAGCTCAATGCAAAAGGTACTGAGTTGCATGATGCTACCATTGTAGGGGATACTGTTGGTGACCCTTTCAAGGATACTTCATCCGTTGCCTTGAACCCTATAATCAAGTTCACCACGCTATTTGGTCTTCTTGCTATTGAAGTTGCCATCAAGCTATCTGTTACTCAAAAGCCGATGGTATTGATCTGTTCAGGTATATTCTTTGCGGTTTCATTGATATTCATCACCCGCTCGTTCTACTCTATGAGGATTAAGGTTGATGAGTAGCATTTTCTAGTACGGATATACTGCAACGAATGTTTCACAAAAAAGGCAGTCTCATAAGTCAAATTATGAGACTGCCTTTTTCTTTATCCAAGTCACTGCTCAGTCAACTTCAATCAGACGATCAATTCTGAATAAGAATAAAAAATGACTGGCCATTTATAATATAGTGGACCCGGATTTTTAGACACTGGATTAAGTTGGTAACTTGCCCAAAACC
>JBAXLG010000040.1:0-15527 GCA_037134935.1 Chlorobiaceae bacterium
TTATTGGTTTTTTCCCTCTTATACTTGCTGTCCTATTTTCGGGGAGTACTTCAGTCTTATAGACACCGTATTTCCTGATCGTCGCAGTAATCCCGTTCGCTTCAGCCTCCCGGAGAATTGACAGTTTCTGTTCTGTGTTCCAAACTCGTTTGTTCATCGTTTACAAGGGTTTGAGGTAATCTATTCACTTGTAGACTTTCTTGTCCAGTTTTTTAGGGGGCTAAGGAGTTCGCTTACTTTCTGGACGCTGTGTCCACCGATAATACCCGTTGGCAGAAACTCCGAACACGCGGCACATCGTTCTGACAGCAAAGATAGGGTGATGACCCTTCATGAACCGGTATGTCACTGAGGGTTTCTGGAGAACACAGCCATCGCTTTTTTTAAGATTGCTCGCTTCTCCTTTACGATTCTCAGTTCTGTCTCCAATTGCCGAATCTTTGCTTCCTGTGCATCAGGCATTTTCCATTGCCTGGAAATGCTGTGCTGCTTCCATACTGCTGATAGTTCTTGTTCCACCGATGCAGCTGATCATCGCGAATACCAAGATATTCAGCTATCTCTCTGCAGGTTTTTTTTCCCTTCAGCACCAATTTGACCGCTTCTTCTGCTGTCTACGAAAATATAGCAAGTCCAAAGCTCAGGTTGTTGCATTGATATAGGAAGTTCTTGCTCATTACCAACTACCGGAACAAGTCAGTCTGCGAACTGATAACGGCAGTCAGTTTGAATCCGGCAAAGTCAGAGAATACCTTAAAGAAATGGATGTCGATCATGAGTTCACCCATGTAGCAACATCGCAAGAGAACTGCTATATTGAGATCTTTCACTCAATTGTTGAAAAAGTTGTCTGCCGGAAGTGTGGATTTGAGACCTAGGAGCAAGCGTAACAGGTATTTGACCGATTCATGAATTGCTATTATAACCGATTGCATAGCGGTATTGGTCACACCAACCCGAAGCGATTTATGGAAATGAAAGGATTTCGGCATGCTTTTCAGCTGTTCGGAAATACCGTGCCTGTTGGCAAAATTAATAACTATTTAAACAAACAACTTGTGGATTCCATGCCCTAACAATAGGGAGCTAGGGCATTAAAAACGTAAGTGCTGAAAAATATAGGTAAGGGAGCATTTTTTTATGCAGGGGAACGGAATATATAAGCTTGTAAGTCCATACATCCCTACGGGAGACCAGCCAAAAGCCATTCGAACGTTGTGTGCAGGGGTTATTTCAGGTAACTCTTATCAGACATTGCTTGGCGTGACTGGTTCTGGGAAAACTTTTACTATTTCTAATGTTATTGCGCAGGTCAATAAACCTGTTTTGGTAATAAGTCATAACAAGACTCTTGCAGCTCAACTTTATGGTGAGCTAAAGCAATTTTTTCCTGATAATTCGGTCGAATATTTTATCAGCTACTATGATTTTTACCAACCCGAAGCCTACCTGCCGTCTCTTGACAAGTATATTGCTAAAGATCTTCGTATCAACGACGAGATTGAACGGTTGAGGCTCAGGGCTACCAGTTCACTGCTGAGTGGCAGGAATGATGTGATTGTCGTTAGTTCTGTAAGTTGTATTTACGGTTTAGGTTCTCCTGAAGACTGGAAGTCACAGATTGTCGAACTGCGGGTGGGAATGGAAAAAGGCAGGGATCTTTTTCTCAAGGAACTGATCGCCTTGCATTACATTCGTGATGATATAAATCCGGCTTCTGGAAAGTTTCGTGTGAGGGGGGATATTATTGATCTTGTGCCAATGCATGAAGATCTTGCTCTTAGGGTAGAGTTTTTCGGAAATGAGATAGAAAGTTTGCAGATTTTTGATATTCACAGTGGCGAAGTGATTGGGCTTGAAGATTATGCCTTTATATATCCAGCACGGCAATTTGTTGCCGAAGAAGCAAAACTTAAAAATGCCATTCTGGATATTGAGAATGAGCTTGCCGAGCGACTGAATTTTTTTCGCTTGGAAAACAAGTTTATTGAAGCTCGCCGGCTTGAGGAACGTACCCGTTATGACCTTGAAATGATGAAAGAGCTTGGCTACTGTTCCGGCATTGAAAATTATTCACGCCATCTTTCTGCACGCCATGCTGGTGACCGGCCTTACTGTCTTCTAGACTATTTTCCTGAGGATTATCTTGTTGTTATTGACGAATCGCATGTTACACTTCCACAGATACGGGGTATGTATGGAGGCGATCGTTCACGAAAAACTATTCTTGTCGAACATGGATTTCGGCTTCCTTCCGCCTTAGATAACCGACCGTTGCGCTTTGATGAGTTTGAGGAGATAGTTCCTCAGGTTATCTGTGTAAGCGCTACTCCTAGTAATTATGAACTGATGCGTTCGGGTGGAGTGGTGGTTGAGCAGCTTGTTCGTCCAACGGGCCTACTTGATCCTCCGGTGGAAGTGAGGCCGGTAAAAGGTCAGATCGATAATCTCTTGGCAGAGATCCGTCGCCATATAGCTAAATCCCATAAGGTTCTGGTTATGACTCTTACGAAGAGGATGGCAGAGGATTTGCATGATTTTTTCAGAAAAACAGGGATCCATTCACGTTATCTTCATTCCGAGATAAAAAGTCTTGAACGTATTCAGATTCTCAGGGAACTCAGGATAGGAGATATTGATGTACTTGTTGGGGTTAACCTCCTTAGGGAAGGCCTTGATCTACCGGAGGTATCTCTTGTTGCAATTCTTGATGCTGATAAGGAGGGCTTTTTGAGAAATACCGGTTCTCTTATGCAGATTGCCGGTAGGGCTGCTCGTAATATTGATGGGTTTGTTGTGCTCTATGCCGATGTGGTGACTCGTTCAATCCGAGAGGTACTTGATGAGACTGCCCGTCGTCGGCTGATACAGCAGCAGTATAATGAAGAGCACGGCATCGTGCCTCGCTCCATCATAAAATCATTTGATCAGATTCTCGACACTACTGGTGTTGCTGATGCCGAGGAGCGCTATCGAAGAAAACGTTTCGGGCTTGAGCCAAAACCCGAAAGAATGCTTGCTAATCTGACCCCTGAAGAAGGTTATGCCATGGTTGATGAACTACGACTTGAGATGCAGGAGGCGGCAGTCCAGATGGAGTATGAAAAAGCGGCCTATCTCCGTGATGAAATTTTAAAGCTTGAAGAAGCAAAGTCTCGTCAGTCTTAAAATAATGGCTAAATGGTTTTTCTGTCATTTGTTTTCTTGTGCACAAATTACGTATATAAAAAGGAATTTATGATTTTTTACCCTTTAATGAGTTGTTCACGGGAGTTCATGCTACGATGTTAGCTCAGATAGAGAAGAACCATTACAGTAAACTCAACGAGATACTTCGGCTTTCCCGAAAAAATCTTAAAAATTTTGATGAATCGTTGATTCAACGTGCGTTCTTTATGTGTTATCGAGCACATGAAGGCGAAAAAAGAGCTTCAGGTGAGCCTTTTTTTTATCATCCGGTTGAAGTTGCTACAATTCTTCTTAATGAACTTCCTCTTGATGGCGTCTCTGTAGCCGCAGCGCTATTGCATGATGTAATTGAGGATAGTGGCTATACATATGAAGACATTGTTGCCGAGCTTGGCGTTGAAGTCGCTGAGATTGTCGAAGGGTTGACCAAGATTTCCGGTATCATGATTAACCGTGAAACTTCTCAAGCAGAAGGTTTCCGCAAAATGTTGCTCTCAATGGTTAAAGATATCCGAGTTATTCTGATCAAGTTTTGCGATCGGTTGCATAATATGAGGACACTTGAATCACTTCCGGAGCATCGTCGACTAAAAATCGCGCTTGAAACCAGAGATATTTATGCTCCTCTTGCTCATCGGTTTGGTCTTGGGAAAATGAAGGTTGAGTTCGAAAACCTTGCTCTCAAATATATTGATCCGGCGATGTACAATTTTCTGCAGCACAAAATTCGCCTGAGTAAAGCGGAAAGAATCAACTATCTGAACAAAATGATTTCTCCTATCACGGCTGATCTTGAAAAACAGGGGTTCAAGGTAGAGGTTCAGGGACGGGCAAAGCATCTTTTTTCGATTTATAACAAGATGCGTAATAAGAACAAGGGTTTTGAGGATATTCATGATCTTTATGGTCTCAGGGTGATTATTGATACCGAGCGGATTTCCGATTGCTTTGCTGTTTACAGCTTTATTACGCAAAAATATCCTCCGATTCCAGAGTACTTCAAGGATTATATCTCGATACCCAAGCATAATGGATACCAGTCTCTTCATTCTGCCATAATCGGTACTAAAGGCAGTATGATAGAGCTACAGATCCGCACAAAGCGTATGCATGAGTTTGCCGAACTCGGTGTTGCTGCTCATTGGAGATACAAAGAAAAAATATCCAGGGATGATGCTCATATTGACTTATTTCTGCGCTGGGCTAGAGAATTGATCAAAGATGCCGATTCGGCGGCATCCTTTATGGAGGGTTTCAAGCTCAATCTCTACCATGACGAGATTTATGTGTTTACTCCGAAAGGTGATATGAAAACCATGCCGGTAGGCGCGACACCAATAGATTTTGCCTATGCTATTCATACTGAGGTTGGGAATGGGTGTATTGGCGCTAAAGTTAATGGTAAAATTGTTCGCCTGAATGCGCAACTTAAATCAGGTGATCGGTTGGAAATTATTACATCGAAAAATCAAAAGCCAAAAGCAGACTGGCTTAAAATAGTAGTAACCCAGCGTGCCAAGCTTAAAATACGATCTGCCATCAATGAAGAAAGACGTTTGCAGATTGAGAAGGGCCGAGGCATCTGGGATAAAATGTTGAGTGGCACCAAAAAGCTTTTTTCGGATAATGAGATCATTCGTCAAGTCAAACGGTATGGGATGAAAACCCCTGCAGATTTCTTCAGTGCTTTGGCCAACCAGCAGATAAACAGTGATGAGGTTATTGAGTGGGTAACAAATCCCCGCAAAGAAACTGAACCTGTATTGAAAACCTTGCACGATGAGTCTCGTCAGGTTGAGGATTACCTACAGATAGCCCGCCAAGATCAGGAGCTCGGGCATCTAACAATGAAAAAGGAGGAGGTTATTATTTCCGGCATGACCAATATTGCCTATTCATATGCAAACTGCTGTCAGCCTGTTCCTGGCGATGATGTGCTTGGGTTTGTTACTACGGAAGGTGTTGTGAAGATTCATCGAAAGAATTGCGCCAATGTCAGTAATGAGAATCTATTGAAAAGTGAACGAGTTGTTTCGGTTGCATGGAACCGTAAAGTTGAGAGTGATTTTCTTGCTGGAATAAGGATTGTTGGTGAAGACCGTAAAGGTATTTCTAACCAGATTACAACGGTTATCTCCAAATTTGATACCAATATCCGTAGTATGTCACTGCATGCTCGTGATGGAATGTTTGAAGGAACTCTGATGATCTATGTGCACAACGCTGAAAAACTTAATACCCTTATGGGCAAACTGAAAAAAGTACAGGGTATGTTTACAGTTGAAAGGCTTATAAGCTGAAATAAAGGGTTATAACCACAAAAAAAGTTGCAATTTTAATTTAAATATTAATCAACATCAGACCAAGGAGTACTGTTTTATGAAGATGTCACGAGCAAAACTGATTATGTATTTCCTGTTTTTTATTATCTTTTCCGGATGCGGATACAACAGTATCCAGCAAAATGAAGAGGCAGTAAACCGATCATGGGGGGATTTAGAATCGCAGCTTCAGAGGCGATCTGATCTTGTACCGAATCTCGTTGCAACAGTCAAAGGGGCAGCAAACTTTGAAAAAGAGACGTTGACAGCTGTAGTAGAAGCTAGAGCTAAAGCCACATCAATTCAACTTACGCCTCAAATGCTCAGTGATCCTGCAGCTATGGCAAAGTTCCGGAATGCCCAAGGGAATCTTTCATCAACTCTTTCTCGTCTGCTTGTAGCGGTTGAGCGTTATCCCGAACTTAAGGCTAACCAGAATTTCAGGGATCTCCAAAATCAGCTTGAAGGCACCGAAAATCGCATCAGTGTTGCCCGTCAGCGATATAATGGAGCTGTAGAGACTTTTAACTTCTCTATCCGGCAGTTCCCCAACTCCATTACGAACAATGTCCTTTTACAGCTGAAAGCGAAAGAATATTTCAAGGCTGATGCCTCCGCAAAGGTAGTTCCTGCAGTGAACTTTTAATGACGCAATTCGATATGAATCGATTAACATACCTATGGATAAGAATAGTATTCTTTTTTTTTGTGGCACTGCTGCAATTTATGCCATTCAGCAATCTGTTTGCAATTGGTGTTCCTGTCCTTTCAGGGAGGGTGAACGATTATGCTGCAATGATATCAGCTTCGACAAAAGCGGATATCGAAGCAAAACTTCAGCAGTTTGAAACGACGGACTCTACGCAGATTGTAATTCTTACTGTTCCTTCGCTTCAAGGAGAACCTATTGAAAATTTTTCAATACGAGTAGCAGAATCGTGGAAAATAGGTTATAAAGGTAGTGATAACGGAATACTCCTCATTGTATCTAGAGATGATCATAAGACTCGTATTGAAGTTGGGTATGGTTTGGAAGGTCGGTTGACCGATCTCCTTTCTGGACGTATTATACGTGACGAGATAGTTCCTGCTTTCAAATTGCGTCAATTTGATGCGGGATTTACCAGAGGCATTTCTTCGATAATAATGGCTGTTCATGGTGAATACAAGGCTAAGTCCAAAGTTAAACACAACGGAAAGGTAGAGGATCAACCTTGGTTCTTTTTTCTAATATTTATAATGTTCATTTTGTTTAGTTGGATTTCACGGTGGCGTAAAGGCCTTGTTTTTTGGGGCGGGAACGATTTTAATACCGGAGGTGGGAGCAATTCGGATAGTGGCGGTGGATTCAGCGGAGGAGGGGGAGGTTTCGGTGGCGGTGGATCGTCAGGGGATTGGTAAAAGTATTGATGGTTATCGTTTAAGGCATTACGCTTTAAATGATGGATTAGGGAGTTAAAAAGATTTGATCTTTTGGATACAGATAGAATATTTAAGTAGTTCTACACCAATAAACTTCTTAAAGTCACTTGTGTTATTTGGGAAACTTTTAGGATAAGTATTGCTTTTCCGATATGTCCAAATTCAAGATGGTTGTTTTTTTGAATACCGAATTGTTTGGCTCGTTTTGCATCAGATTAAGGCGACTATTGTATTCATTTGCGTATTGTCAGTATTCTTATTGCTGCGGCAATTACAAGTGTTAATCCTTAGCCATTAAATGCGTTATGACTACAGACTATAGTGTTTATTATCAATACCTATAGTTGCCGGAGCAATAAGCGGAGTGATATGCAAGAGGAAATTTGTCTTAACATTCCCTGATGATGTATCTTTTTGATGTAATATTTTATTGAAGATATGCTACTGATAGTAATACACTTATCCACAACTACACATTTTATCCTTAAAAAGTAAAGAGAGCTATGTCTGCTTTTGATTTCGGTATAAAAATTGATCATAACTTGTTTGACCGCCAGATAAATAAGGGATATCAGGTTAATGTTTCAGAATATCTTCGTCAAGGTTGGGAACTCTTTAAACAAAACATCGGTGAATTTATAGGGTTTACGCTCATTGTTTTTGCGATTTCAGTTGCAAGTTCTAAGTTTAATAATTTTTCTTCTTTACTAACCACTCTTTTATATGCAGGCTTTGGAATTGCGGCTTTCAAACGCATGAGCGGTAAGCAGATCCAGTTTTCAGACTTTTTCAGTGGATTCAATTATTTTCTTCCTCTTTTTCTGGCGGAATTAGTAATGAGTGTCATAGTGGCTGTTGGTTTTGTGTTTCTTATTTTACCTGGTATATATCTTGCTGTAAGTTATACTTTTACTATTTTTCTTATTGTTGATTACCGGATGGAGTTCTGGCAGGCTATGGAGATAAGTCGTAAAATTGTTACCAAACAATGGTTTTCTATCTTTTGGTTATGTACGGTTCTTTTTTTTCTTAATCTCTGTGGTGTACTAGCTCTCGGCGTTGGTCTTCTTGTAACAATACCTGTATCGTTTTGTGCTATGGCCTTTGCATACAGGGATATTATTGGACTGTATTCTTCAAATTGGTAACTGAAGGATGCGTCCAGTGAAAAAAAAGATACTTGACAGGTATGAACAAACGAATGAAGGCTATGTCATTATTGATGTAGCAACAAAACGTGTTGAGGATCTTTATGAGGATTTCGACAAGACAGCCCCTTACCATAAAAAGGATCTTGATGAAGATCTTGTCTATTATTTAACAGAGTGTGTTCGTGAAATAGGACATTCGAAATTTGTTCTTCGGTTTGTGTTTGAGCAGTTTCCTTCAGAACAGTTTACCCTGCGTGTACGAACTAGTATACAGAAATTTTTTTTGTACCAAAGAGAACTTGAGTTCACTGCTATGAAAAAAATGCTCAGAACGTCAATGATACTATTCACTACTGGTATAGCTATTCTTTTTATTTCTCTATGGGTTGAGCATCTCATTCATATGGCAGAAAAAGAATATTTTCTCAACTCTGTTTTTGCTGAAGGTCTTACTATTGTTGCCTGGGTTTCAATGTGGGAAGGGCTTGCGACATTAATGCTGAACTTGGTGCCGCATCTTTACCATCTCAAATTGTTCAGGAATATTGCAGAGGCGCAGGTTCTATTTTATCATCCGTCCACTGTTTATTCTGATAATTCTGAAGATATTTCCTAAGTCGGGGGCAATTTGAACGCATCGAAATAAATCTTATCTTTTCCCTCGTAAAAATTTTTCAATTACCTCTTTTGTATTCAGACTCCAAAGGTATTGAACCCTTTTTCTTTTTTCAAAGGGATTTTCAATCCATGTACTCTTTCTTAAAAAAGAAGCTTGTTGGTGTTGGCATATACTTAGATGTTTTTAAGTATATGCCGGGTGATCTTAAGATTCCGTTTCAAATTTATTGAGGTTGCTTATGATTCGATTGATAGTCGCATTTTTCATGATGCTTATGCTGATTGGTCCTATGGAAGGCCCTTCTCTGACTAATGATCCCGATCCTTTTAATAAGACTCTTTTCTTTCTTTCCCAATCTTCCGAACTCACAAGCCGAATAGATCAACAGGTACTTAGCTTGGCCCTTGCTGGTTATTATGCCCTTAAGCAACAGGGCAAGGTTACTCGTGACGATATTTTGACGGTAGTCGATTTTAGCAAGCCATCTGTCGATGAACGGCTTTTTGTTATTGATATTAATAACGGGTGTCTGCTTTATTCAGGTCTTGTTGCGCATGGCAGTGGCAGTGGTGATAACTATGCAGAGCGCTTTTCTAATGCACTTGGCTCCTATAAAAGCAGTCTTGGCTTTTTTACAACAGGTAATAGTTATGATGGTAAGCACGGTTATTCTTTACGACTTCTTGGTATGGAACGAGGGATTAATGACAATGCTGAAATGAGAAGCATTGTGATTCATGGGGCTGAATATGTTTCTTCTGACTTTATTAGAAAGAATGGTCGTCTTGGAAGAAGTCAGGGATGTCTTGCACTCTCTTTTCAGGAGAATCAACAGGTTATCAATCTTATAAAAGGGGGAAGTTGCCTTTTTATCTATCAGGAATCAAGAGAATATGCACTTACTTCTACGTTTCTCAATCCTGATCTTGCCCGGTTACAGTATGTTTCTACGCCTTTTTTATAACACTTTCTCAATGATCGGTATTCTTCTTTTATGGATTGCTTTGATTCCTGTTATACCCGCTTATGGAAAGCAAGCTACAGTGTCGAATGAGTATATTCAACGTCAAACAAAGAATCCTGTTACTCAGCATAAGAGCATTCTCAGTAATCCATTATCCGAAAGTATTCGTCGTTATTTCACCCATTCACTGCAACAAAAAAATGTGTCAGGTGCTACCAGAAGTTTTTTGGTAAAAAACCGTTTGGCCCGGTTCTATGCCGCAAGGGCATATCAACCAGCATGGCTAAAACGGTCAATGATTACCGAACTGATAAGCGCAATTGAGAGTGCTGCTGAAGATGGCCTTGACCCTTCGGATTATCATATCACGGAAATTAAGGCACTGTACAGCCATTCTCCAGCAACACCTGAGCAGGCGGCAAAATCAGATATTCTCCTGAGTGATGCGTTGTTCACTCTCGCGGAACATCTCCGATATGGAAAAGTAAATCCTGTCAGTCTTGATCCGCATTGGAATATTAGTGATTTCAAAAAACGAAGCTCTTTGGATTTCATGCTTCAACAGGCTATTGCAAATGAACGTATTGCAGTTTTTTTACAAGAGCTTCATCCACAGCATTTTGTATACGATGCATTGAAAAAAGAGCTGGTCCGGTATCGTACAATTGCCAAGGCTGGAAACTGGCCACATTTGGTTGATGGAGCTATCTTGAAAGAGGGGGACATGGATGCTCGTATTCTGCAATTCCGTAAACGTCTGTCGTTTTCGGATGACATTATGCTCAGTAATGCAGATACATCAAGTGTCTATAGCAGTGAGATGGTTGAAGCTGTTAAGCATTTTCAAAAGACCAATGGTATAGATGCTGACGGTGTTATTGGTCCGGCTACAGTAAAAGCTATGAATATTCCTGTTGAGCGGCGTGTTGATCAGCTCAGAATTAATCTGGAGCGATGCAGGTGGCTTTTAAATGACCTTGAACAGACCTGTGTTCTTGTTAATATTGCGGAATTTACCCTTTACTATGTTGAAAAAGGTATTTACAGGTGGAAAACCCGAGTTATCGTTGGCCAGCCATTCCGCGAAACTCCGGTATTCAAGGCAAATATGCAGTATGTTATTTTCAATCCAAGCTGGGTGGTTCCACCAACCATTCTTACTAAAGATGTATTGCCAGCTATCCGCAAAAACAGTTCCTATCTTACAAAAAAAAAACTGAATATATTTGATCGTAACGGTGCCCTTGTCAATCCGGCCTTGGTTGACTGGTCAAAATACACAACAGAGAATTTTCCTTACCGCCTTCAGCAGACTGCAGGAGAGCATGGAGCACTGGGACGGATCAAATTTATGCTTCCAAATAAGTATACAGTATATTTGCATGATACACCGGCAAAGGAACTTTTTGCAAAGAATATCAGAACCTTCAGCTCCGGATGCATAAGGGTTGATAATCCTCAGGAACTGGTTAGACTTGTACTTCACGATAGTGTCAAATGGAGCAAGGAAAGAATCATTGCTACTATCAATAGTGAAAAAACAATTGCTGTATATCTGCCAAAAAGGATTCCGGTGTTTATCGTTTACTTGACAGCTTTTGCCGAAAACGATCATATTGTGTTCCTTGATGATGTCTACAATAGGGATAAAGCTCTGTTGGAAGCTCTTGATAAACCAGTGCTTCTCGTACCTCAATAACAAAACAGAAACTATTGGTTTGTAATTAACTATACTTGATTAAATGCATTGCAGGAATATTCTGTGGGGCCAGGTATTTAGTAATTGCGATTCTGATAACGTTGTAAAAACCCGCAATTGAAGACTCTTCATACAATCATACATGGTGACAGTCGTCAAATGAATCTTCTGCCTGATAGGTCTGTGCACCTTATTGTCACTTCCCCGCCTTATTGGCAGCTCAAGGATTACGGGATTGAAAGCCAGATTGGTTTTCACGAAAGTTACGAAAGTTATATCAACAACCTGAACCTTGTATGGATGGAATGCGAGAGAGTATTACACTCTGGATGCCGTCTCTGCATCAATATCGGTGATCAGTTTGCTCGATCTGTTTATTACGGCAGATACAAGGTTATTCCTATTCGTACAGAGATTATCAGATTTTGTGAGACTATCGGCTTTGATTATATGGGGGCCGTGATCTGGCAGAAGATCACAACTACCAACCCAACAGGGGGGGCTTCAATTATGGGGAGCTTTCCTTATCCTCGAAATGGTATACTCAAACTTGATTATGAGTTTATTCTCATTTTTAAAAAACAAGGTAACGCGTCCAAGCCTACAAAAGAGCAAAAGGAACGTTCAGTTATGAACACCGAGGATTGGAATTCTTATTTTTCGGGTCATTGGAATTTTACTGGCGCAAAACAGGATGGTCACATTGCTGTGTTTCCTGAAGAGCTTCCTTTGCGTTTGATTAAAATGTTTTCTTTTTGGGGTGAAACTGTTCTTGACCCATTCATGGGAAGTGGTACAACTTCACTTACAGCAAGAAGTCTTGGTCGAAACTCAGTGGGTTACGAAATTAATGCTGAGTTTATCGAAATTGCCAAAAAGAAGCTCAATATCGACCAATCTGACCTTAGTGGAACGGAGTACAGATTTTTCTCCGATACTTTTCCTGGAGATTTTATTACTGCAATTGAGTGTCTTCCGTATCAATTTAACGATCCCCATAAATTCGATAAAAAAATTGACCCCAGAACACTTACTTTTGGTTCACGAATTGAAAAATCAAGCTATACAAAGCGTGAAAAACTATTTACAGTTAAGGAGATACTCAGTCCGGAAAAAGTAATGCTCTCCAATGGTGTGACGGTAAAACTCATCGGGATCAAAAATGACTCTTTCACGCAAGATCAAGCTGTTGATTATCTAGTTGATAAAATTAAAGGAAAGAAAATTTTTTTAAAGTATGATCAGCTGAAATATGATGCAGAAAATAATCTTCTTTGTTATCTCTACCTTGAGAATAAAACATTTATCAATGCACATCTGATAAAAAGTGCATTGGTTGGTATAGATAGTAGCTATGAGTATAAATACAAAGCGAAGTTTTTAATCTTATCTGAATCGGCCAATGGCAAAAGAGTGGATCCTGAACAGTGTGATGAATCGCTTTCAGCTTAATTTCAAAAGAAATGTTGGAGCTATATCAGAGTCTATCAGAAAATGTACACCAGAAACAGTTGAAGATTGGCGTAAGTATTACTTTTCGCATGTAAGGTCGGAAGAAGATATTGTTGAATTGGGGAGAAAACTCTACGTAAAAATAACAGAAGTTATTCAGTCTGAAATTGAGATGGTGACAGAAGAGGACTGTATTATGTATATGATGCAGCTTGTTATTGAGCGTACGTTTGATGGGTACATGACTGAAATTCAGACAGTTTATGGTCAAATGTAACATCTTCTCGGAGTGAAAATTGAACCAGCTCCAGATGAGTGGGACCGATTATTCAATGTTGATTTTTTTATCAAGGTGTTCGAAAAATTTGTCGGGCTTCAGATCAAGCCGATGACGTTTGGAGGAGGAATTGTTCAGTTACCTGAAATTTTTAAGGAAAAGATTATTCAGGAAGAAACGCATCGTCAATTCACGGACAAGTTTGGTGGAAAGGTATTTTATATCTATTCGTATAAAAGTGGAGGTAAAAAGGAGATTTATAACAAGGATGTTAATGCTGAGATTAATGCTGAGATAAAGCGTCTTGGTCAATATTAAAGAGAGTTGGTGTGGGGGCGTTCTCTCTCTATGAGTATGGAAATGTCTTTTAATTGCCTCAAGGGGGTATTAACGTAGTTGTGGAGGATTTGTGGAACGTACAGAACATACATCGGTTCGCGATATTTTCAGCCTGCCTGTTATTGTGGCGGCATTGGGGTATTTTGTTGATATCTATGATCTTGTGCTTTTCAATATTGTCAGGGTACCGAGCCTCAAATCATTAGGGCTGTTCGGAAAAGAGCTGATTGATTATGGCGTTATTTTGCTGAATACCCAGATGATTGGTATGCTTGTTGGAGGAATTCTCTGGGGATGGCTTGGTGACAAAAAAGGCCGCCTGAAAATCATGTTTGCCTCTATTTTACTTTATTCCATAGCCAATATTGCTAATGGTTTTGTTACCTCACTTCCAGCTTATGCTGTTTTCCGTTTTATTGCCGGAGTTGGACTTGCAGGAGAACTTGGGGCTGGTATTACGCTTGTTTCTGAAGTACTCCATACCCGGATACGCGGTTATGGTACTATGCTGGTCGCTTCAATTGGTGTTTCGGGTGCCATTCTTGCCAATATTGTGGCTAATACATATCAGTGGAATACTGCCTTTTTTATTGGAGGAGGTCTCGGTTTTTTACTGCTTGCTGCACGCATAAAGGTTTCTGAATCGCAGATGTTTAAGGTGATGGAAGAAAAAACCGTTGTCAGTCGGGGGAATATTCTCGCATTGTTTACTGACCGGAACCGTTTTTTACGCTATCTTAACTCTATCCTGATTGGGATACCGATCTGGTTTGTTGTTGGGGTCCTCATTACATTTTCTCCGGAATTTGCTGCTGAGATTGGTACAACCGGATCAGTTTCTGCCGGAGATGCGGTCATGTACTGCTATCTTGGCCTTGTGTTTGGTGATCTTTCAAGCGGCTTGCTAAGTCAGCTTATGCAAAGCAGAAAAAAGGTTATTCTTCTGTTTATGCTTCTTACTGTAGCTGCTGTTGCGCTATATTTTCTACAGGGACAACAGAATCCCCAATTCTTTTATTCAGTTTGTGCAATTCTTGGTTTTGCCTGTGGGTACTGGGCGATTTTTGTGACTGTTGCGGCCGAGCAATTCGGTACTAATCTTCGTGCTACAGTGGCTACGACCGTACCAAATATTGTTCGTGGCATGGTGGCGCCCATTACCATACTGTTTCAGTTCAGTCGAGGGTTTCTCAGTCTTGAATCCAGCGCATTGCTTGTGGGCAGCATCTGCATTGGGGCCGCCTTACTTTCACTCGGCGCTCTTGAAGAAACATTCCAGAAGGATCTTGATTATTACGAGGAATTTTTGTAAAACAGCACTCGGTGCTTTGAATTTTCATGAATAGCGGGAGTTAGAAATCCTGAATACATTCTTCATTGTATAAGGCACCATTTTATCAAACGGGACTCTGGATTTGTCACAATCGAAAATGTTTTTCCGTTTTTTCTCAACACTCAACAGACAGCAAGTACTGGTAAGCCATTCTAATATATAAATATATAGGGTTTGAGTTTGCAAATAGTGCCGAAAAAACTCAATCCTGACCATGTATTTCCGTTGTTTTTAACAGAATATCTATAATATTTGGCCGTGAAGGGGTTACGGCCAGGGACTCAGATTTCTAATCATCATTACCACGACCTTCGTGCTCCCGTTCCCGTTCGCTACTACTGCGATGGCATTTGATGCAGTTTTGATAATTGGATATTCTTTCCTTACGATGCTCTGCAGCTATCTTTGATGGAGAGTGTTCATGGCAATTATAACAAGTATATGTTTTGTAATTATTCGGATCGGTATGACACTTTGCACAACTTGCCGAGTGATCTCTGTCGAGCTTAAAATATTTGTTATGATTGAAGGAAGCCGGTTTCCACTTGTTGGTATTGTGGCATTCCGTACAACCGGCAGTGATTGTCAGGTGCAGCTTATCATTTGGTTTGTCACTCTTGTGGCACTCCAGGCATTGATTTGACGTACTAAGTTTTCGATGATTGAAGGAAGCCGGTTTCCACTTGTTGGTATTGTGGCACTCCGCACAACCGGCAGTGATTGTCAGGTGCAGCTTATCATTTGGTTTGTCACTCTTGTGG
>JBAXLG010000041.1:0-15225 GCA_037134935.1 Chlorobiaceae bacterium
TTTGATGCTTTAGGCTTTTGGTGATAACCACCACACACAAAAGGTTACTTAGCTCTTATTTTTAAACCATTGTTATCTGCATTACGACTTTTTGTAAGCCTCGTTCAATTCAGCGACATAGTTTTTTATTATAACTGGATCTGCAAGCTGATCCGGAGCAAAGATTTTTTCAGCAATAATGGTACTGCCGATAAGGTTGAGTTTCAACTGCGGAAGATAGAGCAGGTTTGCCATCAACTCAGGGCTGCCACAGGTAAGAAAGAGTGCAATTTTTTTCCCAGGAAGGTAGCTTTTCAGGTTACTTTGGAGTAGTGCGCCAAGAAGTTCCGACGATACCATGAGATAGTAAATCGGGGCTCCCATGATGACAACATCAAAATCTTTGACAAAGCTGTAATCTCCTGTACTTTTGCATTTTGCTTTTTCAACATAAGCTCCTGTTTCGGCAAGTTTCCGACCGATAGAATCAATGAGTTTTTCAGTTGACCCTCCCGAAGTTTTGCTGTCGAAGAGAATTACGGCTCTCATTGGTATAGCTGCGGTATGTGTCATAGGAAAAAATAGTTGCGTTGAAGCACTGGACTGAAATTGTAGAAAAGTAAAGTATAAAAAAAGGCACCCCTTTGGAGCACCTTTTTTTAAAAATCACCTTGATGAAGAGTACCTTTTAAACATACTGCGAATAGATTTCAAGCAGGTCGGTAACTCTGGTTGAGTATCCAAGCTCATTGTCATACCAGCCAACCACTTTTACAAAGTTGCCGGCACTCATGGTCAAGAGTGAGTCAAAAATGCATGAGTGAGGATTTCCAACGATGTCTTGAGAAACGATAGGATCTGTACAATATTCAAGATATCCCTTCATTGGTCCTTCCGAAGCTGCTTTTATTGCAGCATTGATTTCATCTTTTGTTGCAGCACGGTTCAGAATGGCAGTAACATCGGTGACGGAACCATCCGGTACCGGTACTCTCATAGCGAAACCGTCGAGTCTGCCGATAAGCTCAGGAATAACCTCACCAATGGCTTTTGCCGCACCGGTGCTGGTTGGGATAATTGATAATGCCGCTGAACGAGCACGGCGAAGGTCGGAATGAGGAAGATCAAGAATGTTCTGGTCGTTGGTATATGCATGAACAGTGGTCATGAATCCCTTTTCTATACCGAAATTGTCCTGCAGTACTTTAACCATTGGAGCAAGGCAGTTGGTAGTGCAGCTTGCGTTTGAGATAATTTCTTCCTTGCCGGTTATTGAGTTGCCATTCACACCGAGCACAATGGTTGCATCAACCTTGTTTTTTGCCGGAGCTGAAATGATAACCTTTTTCGCACCTGCGGTAATATGCTTTGCTGCGGCTTCGCGTGAAGTGAAAATTCCTGTTGATTCTACAACCAGATCGCATCCAAGAGCTTTCCATGGAAGAGCTGCCGGGTCACGTTCTGCTGTGATGGTTATGACTTTACCGTTTACCACAAGATTGGTACCATCTACACTGACTTCACCATTAAATTTTTTATGGGTAGAATCGTACTTCAGAAGGTGTGCAAGGGTTTTTGTATCGCAGAGGTCGTTAATTGCAACAATTTCATATTTCGGGTTGTTCATTGCCTGGCGAAAAACCAGACGGCCAATGCGGCCAAATCCGTTAATACCGACTTTTACTTTTGCCATAGAATCTTTTCTGTATTGAATTTGAATAAGTATTAGCTGTGTAAAAAAAATAACATGAGGGAAGATATACTTTGAAAATCAAAATTCTTAGAACTTTTTTTTGAAACTTTTTCATGTAATCTCTTATTGTCGAATTTCCTCACTGTTTACCTCGAAAAAAAGATGTATTTATTGGGTGTTTGCATATAAAACTCATAAGGTATCTGTTCAATTATACCTTTTTGCGTGTACGGTAAAACAGATGCAGAGTTATCTTTTCAGAAGAGATCAATATTGGTTCGAAGGGGGTATATCTTGACGTATCAAGTAAACAGCAAAAGAAATTTTCAGAAATCGATCTGACAGTCAAGAGTGTGTTTTGTAGAGGAACGTTTTGCTCAAAAGCCTGTTATGTGAATACGTTGTTTGGCATGGCGAGGAATAGACGACTATATTCATCATATAATAATCGGGAATATGAGCTGTACCGTTCTGCATGTACAACACGCCTAAAACTCTTTTAATACTTCGAGGCTATGCTTTGAGGATCTTTTAATTATGTCACCTGTTTCTTCTTGATAATGCATAATCGTCGTAAAATTGCGGCTATTGTAGGGCTTGAACAATATAATGCCGGCCTTTGGAGAAAAATCAAAGGGCTTCTTGACAGCGAAGCTGATCTTACTCAGTGGAGTGATATTGATCTTGAAAAGCAGAATCCTGATGCCGCAAAAGCAATTCAGGAAGCAGATTGCATTTTCATGAGCATGATCAATTTCAAAGAACAGATTGACTGGTTCAAACAACAGCTTGATCAGTCGACCAATGAACAGACTGTTTTTGTTTTCGAGTCAATGCCTGAAGCCATGCGGCTTACCAAAGTAGGAAGTTATGCCGTTGGAGATGGTAAGGCAGGCATGCCTGATATAGTTAAAAAAGTAGCGAAAATGCTGGTTAAAGGACGTGATGAGGATGCCCTTTACGGTTACATGAAGCTCATGAAAATCATGCGCACTATTCTCCCGCTTGTGCCTAACAAGGCAAAGGATTTCAAAAACTGGCTGATGGTGTATTCATACTGGATGCAGCCGACTCCAGAGAATATTGCGAACATGTTTCGTTTTATTCTGCGTGAATACTTTAATGAACCGACAACTGTAGGAGCAATTGTTGACGTTCCGAATATGGGTCTTTATCATCCTGATGCTCCGGCATATTTCAAGGATGTTAGAAGCTTCAAAAACTGGTCGAAAAAACGCGGCATAAACTTCGATAAAGGGCAGAAAATCAGCATTCTGTTTTTTCGCAAGCATCTTATTCAAGAAAAAACCTATATCGACAACACCATCCGTGTTCTTGAAAAACACGGCATTCATGTTTTTCCTGCTTTTGTGATGGGTGTTGAGGGGCACGTGCTGGTGCGTGACTGGCTGATCAAGGAAAATATAGATCTGTTGGTCAATATGATGGGTTTTGGTCTTGTGGGAGGTCCTGCAGGATCGACCAAACCCGGAACGGCAGCTGAAGCACGTCACGAAATTATGGCAAAGCTTGATGTTCCCTATATTGTTGCCCAGCCGTTACTAACCCAGGAATTTGACTCATGGAAGGAGCTGGGTGTTTCCCCCATGCAGATTACCTTCACCTATTCCATTCCGGAAATGGATGGAGCAATATGCCCTGTTATTCTTGGTGCTTTACAGCAAGGTAAAATAGAGACCGTTCCAGAGCGCTTGGAACGGCTTGCTGTTCTTATCAAACAGTGGCTTCGACTCCGGGAAGCACCAAACCGCGATAAAAAACTGGCTTTTATTGTTTACGATTATCCTCCTGGCTTCGGCAAAAAAGCAAGTGCGGCATTGCTTGATGTACCCAGAACACTTTTTGCCGTACTGCAAAGCCTTAAGAAAGCGGGATACAATGTTGGCCAGTTGCCTGAAAATTCCGAGGTACTTTTTTCTGCACTTGACCGGGCGACCGATCACCAGATTCAGCAGCACCACCCTGATGCAGTAAAAGTCAATGATGAGAAGTTTAAGCAACTGACGTCTTCAAGGGAACGTGAACGTATTGAAGCTCGCTGGCAGAACTTCCCCGGCGAAATTGTACCTATAGGAGAACAGGAGCTTTTTGTTGGTGGCATAAAATTCGGTAATATCTTTATTGGAGTTCAACCGCGTATTGGGGTACAGGGCGATCCAATGCGGTTGCTTTTTGATAAGGAAAACACGCCGCATCACCAGTATATTGCATTTTATCGATGGATCAGCCGTGAGTTTCAGGCTCATGCCATGGTGCATGTCGGTATGCATGGATCCGCCGAATGGATGCCCGGACTGCAGACTGGTCTGACAGGTGACTGCTGGCCGGACGCTCTTCTGGGTGAGGTACCGCACCTCTATATCTACCCTATCAATAATCCCAGTGAGTCGACCATTGCAAAACGGCGAGGTTTGGCTACAATGGTATCCCATGTTGTTCCCCCGCTCTCCCGAGCTGGACTATACAAGGAGTTGCCTGTATTGAAAGGATTGCTCGTCGATTATCGTGAAAAATATCTTGGTAACAGTTATGAAGCTGCCGGCATCAGTTCCGGTATTGAGGAAGCTGTCATGCAGAAAGCCGAGTTGCTGAATCTAACCGACGATTGTCCGCTTCGTGAGAATGAACGGTTTGGTGAATATGCCAGCAGGCTGTACAGTTATATTGCCGAACTTGAACACCGGCTGATTTCAAATTCACTCCATGTTTTCGGTGAGGCAAGTCCACTGGAATCACAGATCGTCACCATTACCGAAACGCTCAAAAATTTGGGAGAAAACGGCAAAACACTCCCCTTTATGTTTATGACCTTTTCCGGTAAAAACGATCACTACAACAGTTATGAAGAGTTGAGCTCTCAATCGAGAAAGGGGTATGAACAGGCTATCCGACTGCGCGAGTGGGTGGAGCAGGCATGCCACACTTTTGTACAGCAGGTATTTTTTGATCAGAAAAATGCGTTGGAGATCGTTGCTTCAATAACGGGCGGTACCAAGCTCCCTGCAGAATATAACTCTTTCATCAACCAGCTGATTATGGAGGGCAGACAGCTTCTTCATGCACTTCGCAACAATACAGCCGAAATGGATGCTCTTCTGCGGGTACTGGATGGGCGTTATATTGCATCCGGCTTTGGTGGTGATCTTGTACGCGACGGAGTAAGCGTGCTTCCTTCCGGGCGCAATATTCACTCCATCGATCCATGGAGAATCCCCTCTGAACTGGCTTTCAAGCGTGGAATGAGCATTGCCGACAGTATCATAACCAGGCACCTTGAGGAAAATGGCGGCGTGTACCCTGAAACCATTGCTCAGGTACTCTGGGGGCTGGACACCATCAAAACCAAGGGTGAGGCCGTTGCCGTGGTTATCAGGCTGATTGGAGCACAACCTTCATACGACGCTTTCGGTAAAATCAGTCATTATAGCTTAGTGCCTCTTGAAAAACTTGCCCGCCCGCGTATTGATGTGCTTATGCAGCTCAGCCCGATTTTCCGTGATGCATTTGGCCTTCTCATGGACCAGCTTGACAGGCTCGTTAAAGAGGCGGCAAAAGCCGATGAACCGATTGAGATGAACTATGTGAAAAAACATGTTGATGAAGCGCTTGCTTCCGGTATGGCGTTTGAAAGTGCTACCGCCCGCCAGTTTACCCAGTCGCCAGGCGCATATGGCAGTTATGTTGACGATATGATTGAGGATTCCGCATGGGAATCGGAAAACGATCTTGACGACCTTTTTATCCGCCGTAACAGCAGTGCATACGGCGGCGGCAGAAAAGGGGAAAAAGAGAGTGAAATCCTGGAAAAACTTTTAGAGTCAGTTGACCGCGTTGTGCACCAGGTCGATTCCACCGAGTTCGGTATTTCAGATATTGACCACTACTTCTCTTCATCGGGGTCGCTGCAGCTTGCCGCAAAGCGCCGCAACACAAAAGGTAACGACATCAAGCTCAACTATGTCGAGTCATTCACCTCAGATATCAAGGTTGATGATGCCGAAAAACTGCTGCGTATTGAGTATCGGTCAAAACTGCTCAACCCGAAATGGTTTGAAGGCATGCTCAAACATGGTCACAGCGGCGCTACCGAAATCAGCAACAGGGTAACCTATATGCTTGGCTGGGATGCCGTAACCAACAGTGTTGATAATTGGGTTTACCAGAAAACCGCCGAAACCTATGCACTTGATCCCGAAATGAGAGAGCGGATCGCCAAAGTTAATCCTCTGGCGGTCAAGAATATTGTTGGCCGTATGCTTGAAGCGCATGGCCGCGGCATGTGGAAAACCGATCAGGATATCATTAACGAACTGCAGGAAATCTATGCCGACATTGAAGACCGGTTAGAGGGATTGACTAATAACAAATAGCGCATGTAAAAGAGAGGGAAACAGCCCCCTCTATCCTTTACACGCTTCAGATTTACATCGAAGTTGAATAATTCGGTGCTTCCTTGATTATTTTAATATCGTGAGGGTGGCTTTCCCTCAGGCCGGCAGAGGTTATTCGTACAAATTTTGTGGTTGTTCTCAGGTCATTAATAGTGGCAACACCACAATATCCCATTGCGGATTTAAGCCCTCCGATTAACTGGTAAACCACTTCTTCGAGTGAGCCTTTTGATGGAATACGGCCCTCTATGCCTTCCGGTACATATTTTTTCGACTCCATGGATGCGTCCTGAAAATAGCGATCGCTGCTTCCTTCCGGTTCGGACATTGCGCCAAGAGAACCCATTCCTCGATAAGTTTTGAATTTCCTCCCTTCATAGAGAACGGTTTCGCCCGGGCTTTCGTCAGTTCCGGCAAAAATACTGCCTATCATAACGGAATCCGCTCCGGCAGCAAGAGCTTTAGCGATATCACCGCTGTATTTTACTCCACCATCGGCAATAATTGGCGTATTGGTTTTTGCCGCCTCTTCTGCACAATTCATAATTGCCGTTAACTGCGGTATTCCAACACCAGCAACAATACGGGTGGTACAGATACTGCCCGGCCCAATACCGACTTTAACACAGTCTGCTCCTGCTTCAATAAGGTCTCTGACCCCTTCAGGCGTCGCGACATTGCCCGCAATAACTTCAAGATCAGGATAGACCTTCTTGATTGCCTTGATCATATCAAGAACAGCCTTGCTATGGCCATGTGCGGTATCAATAGCAACAACATCGACGCCCGCATCTATCAACGCTGTAACCCTTTCAACTGTATTTTCGCGGATACCAACAGCAGCTCCCACTCTCAGGTGCCCCTGACTGTCCTTGCAGGCATTGGGAAACTGTTTGCGTTTCTGAATATCCTTGAAGGTGATTAACCCTTTCAGGTTGCCATCATTATCGGTAATCAGCAGTTTTTCAATCTTGTTGGAAAGCAGAATCTCTTCGGCTTTTTCAAGAGCAACATCTTCTCGGGCAGTAATGAGATTATTACTGGTCATGATGCTGGTGATGGTCGCATCGGGTTTCGGATTAATGCGAAGATCCCTGTTTGTAACAATTCCTTTGAGCTTCATTGAGGTATCACCCTCAAATTTCGGGCGAGCGACCACCGGAATTCCTGAAATGGAATTGCGGAGCATCAGATCAAGCGCATCCTGCATGGTTGAATCTTCGTAAAGAGTAAAGGGATCGCGGATAATACCGCTTTCAAAACGCTTAACCCTTGCTACTTCACGAGCCTGTTCTGCAATTGTCAGGTTTTTATGGATAATGCCGATACCGCCCGAACGAGCCAAGGCTATAGCCAGCTCTGACTCCGTTACGGTATCCATTGCCGCACTCACAAGAGGAATTTTCAATGTAATGCTCTTTGTAAGACGGCTTGAAACAGTTGTTTCCTTTGGCAGAACAGTTGAATATGCGGGGATCAGAAGAACATCGTCAAACGTCAATGCTTCATAGAGAATCTTCGTCATTGGCATCAGGGTTAATGAATTGCAGCAAAATCAATTTTGCCAATTTACAAAAAGTCAAGATAGAATGACAATAAAGCGATTTGTTGCTCTACAAGCACCTCATTAATCTGTTATTGAGCTGGTACGACCAATCGTAATGGCTGTTTACAATATTTCACTTTGAAGTGAAAATCAGCGTAAAAAGTAATAAAAGTTTTTATTACCATTGTTTCAACAACAGAATGGTTTTGAAAATCAAGAATAGAATATAAATTTAAGGCTTGTTTTGCTCTTATGGAGAGGTCGCATAGTTGGTCTAGTGCGCTCGCCTGGAAAGCGGGTAGGGTTTTACCGCCCTCGAGGGTTCGAATCCCTCCCTCTCCGCCAGGAACTGTTGAGTGTAAAAACTCAGTCAGCACTGTTTTTTCAGGTTTCCAGACAAAACGGCTTTGATTACAAAAATCGTAAAAAAGCTTTTTTTCTGGCATTTTCCACAGGTTTAACTATATTTCAAACCTGTTTTTATACAATATGAAGGAGGATTAGCCTAATTGGTAAGGCAGCAGTCTTGAAAACTGCCGGGTTCACGCCCATGGGGGTTCGAGTCCCTCATCCTCCGCGGTACATATTACATATCAGGAGAGGTGGCCGAGCGGCTGAAGGCAACGGTTTGCTAAACCGTCATAGTTCTTATAGGGCTATCGAGGGTTCGAATCCCTCCCTCTCCGCCAGCAAGTCTGTTCTCAGTAATTAATCAGTGTTTATCACCCAAGAAGCCCGCACCATGCGGGCTTCAGGGCTTCAACTATTTTCTGAGAATCGTTTCTTTCCTCTTTCAGGAACTGTCAAGTTGCTTAGAAGACTGAAATTTTGTAGGGTTTAGCTATGAAAAAGCAAACGAACCTCTACGCTGGTCACCGGTATCCGACCGAAATCATCAGTCATGCAGTATGGCTTTACTTCCGTTTCACCTTGAGCTTTCGTGATATAGAAGAAATGCTGGCTTATCGCGGGGTAATTGTCACCTATGAATCCATTCGACAATGGACACTCAAGTTTGGGCAAGATTATGCCAACACAATTCGTCGTCGGCAACCAAAACGCGGAGATAAATGGCATCTGGATGAGGTGGTGCTCACCATCAAGGGTCAACACCACTATCTCTGGCGGGCTGTGGATCAATATGGCTATACCCTTGATATCCTGATGCAATCCCGACGTAATCGGAAAGCAGCTTTGCGTTTCTTCCGTAAGCTATTGAAAGGACTGTGCTATGTTCCCCGTGTCATCATCACCGACAAGCTGAAAAGTTACGGTGCGGCTAAACGAGAAATCATGCCCGGTGTTGAACACCGGCAGCACAAGGGACTCAACAACCGAGCCGAATTATCGCACCAACCTACACGACAAAAAGAGCGGCAAATGCGAAAATTCAAATCACCAAGGCAGGTGCAAAGGTTCCTGTCGGTTCATGCCCACGTCGGTAACCTTTTTCGAATTCGTTATCGTTATGAAACCGCCACTGACTATCGAACTGTACGTCTCCAAGCTTTTATAGCTTGGCAGGATGTGACGTGTACGCACAGAGCCGCCTGAATACTCCAATATTTCCTTCTCAAATCGAAATCCGTTCACCAACAATACTTTTCATTGATATTTTCAATAACTTGACACTATCTCAACGGGGACACTTTTTGCCGGAATGCGTCGCTTACCTCCCATGATTTCGTGTTTGACTTCGCCATAGTTCCTCCATAGATGGTTTTTTCTTTTGGAGATAGTATAGCGTTTATTCCCATTATTTACGAATAAGCTCTTAAAATGTAGCAAGTCCAATTGGTAACCTATTCCGAATTCGTCATCGTTATGAAACCGCCTCTGAACGATGACTATCGAATTGCAAGTCTTCAAGCTTTTGTGACTTGGCAGGATGTAACGTGTACCCACAGAGCCTCCTGAATACTCCAATCTGCCTTCTTCAAGTCGAAATCCGCCCGTCATGATTTTTTTTGAAAAAAATTATGTTGGATAACTGGCCTGATATAAAACTGGATTGTCAGTATTCATTTGTAGATGCACTATCAGTAAAAAGTTACTTTTTGGTTAAATTGATTGAGAAATGCGTATTCACTGCCACAAAAAACGAAAGTTAAATATGGCTAACATAATATTTCCAAAATATTTACAGCTTCTGCTTAAAGAAAGTGAGCTTCAAGCTCCATTAATGACATTTGCTAATAAAGTTGGTCAAATTCTTGTTGACAACAAACTCACTTTTTTCCCGGATTTCACCGATCATGGTATTGAGCATGTCAATAATGTTTTAAAAACAGCGGTAGAGCTTGTTCCATTGGAAGTTCGGGAAATAAGTATCAATAAATCGAACCAGACTTTGCTTTGCGATGTTGATGCTGCCGTGATTATTGGTGCAACACTTTTGCATGATCTTGCCATGCATATGCATTCAGGTGGGTTCTTGGAACTGATCAGTAAAGATTCATTGTTTCAGCCACTCAGTTGGTTTAACGAGAATCATGAAGGTCATACTGCTGACCGTCCTTGGTACGAATTGTGGGGAGAATATGTTTATGAGGCTCGTCGGTTAAGTGATCGCGATTTGGCGAACATTATCGGAGAAGAATCTGCATTTAATTGGAAATTCCAAGAGCTTCCAGTGAGCACTGGGCAGTGGGAGAAAAATCACTTTCTGATTATTGGTGAATTCATTCGTAGACATCATGCACGCTTAGCCCATGAGATAGCATTATACGGATTTCCAGGACTTAAGATTGGGGCTAGTGAAGGCCATTTTCCAGCCATAGGTAAGGATAAAGAACATCCGCTGAATCACTTGGCTGACTTGATTGGCCTTACAGCGAGATCACATGCAATGTCACTTCGTGTGTCAAAAATGTATTTGGAATCTCGTTCACTCTACCAACAAGTGCCGAGGCCAATGGGATGTGCTATACTTTATCCAATGGCGCTTCTACGTGTTGCCGATTACCTCCAGATAGACAGACAAAGAGCCCCCACTGCTTTACTCCGACTTAGAAACCCTCAAAGTCCTGTATCAATTAGGGAATGGGAGAAACATCGTGCTGTTTTAAACATAGGTCCATCAGACAACCCTAATGGCAAGGTTGTTACTGTAAGTGAGGATTTAAGTCTATCGCTTTTCCTTCAGCTTAATGAACTCTTAGATGCATTACAGGCAGAAATGGATCATTCCACAGCAGTTCTTGATGAAGCTTATGGGCGGTGTACGGATCTCGGACTTGATAAGCTCAAGCTGGTGACTCGTAGAATCTACTCGAACTTGCAAAGCTTGCCCTTTCGAGAAAAACTGCCATATGTTCCAGAGCGAACAGGATTTACAGTTGACCCTAACTTACTGACCGTGTTAGTCGAACCGTTGTATGGAACACAACCGAGCATTGGCGTTCGTGAACTGATGCAAAATGCGGTAGATGCTGTCCGTGAATTAGAAATCTGGTGTGGTAAACATAGAAAGTCTATCAATTTACTCGAATTGCCTGAGCAGGAGGGAGATGTTCTCATTGAATTCATTAAAAGGGAAAGCGGTACTTGGTTTTTACGAGTGAGAGACAGAGGAATAGGCATGAGAAGTGGGACAATCCAAAATTATTTTCTTCGAGCTGGAGCGTCTTTTCGTAGAAGTGAAGAATGGCAGAAAGAGTTTAACAATGAAGATGGGGTTCCACGAGTGATCCGTACCGGACATTTTGGTATTGGTGTTTTTGCCATTTTTCTGCTTGGTCATTCTTTTCGAATGTGGACTCGGCATGCAGATGTGGATAAATCACATGGATTTAAAATCGAAGCAACAGCGGATAGCCATCTCATTGAAATTCAGCGTTCTAAGAATCTTCCTATTGGGACGACCATTGAAGTAGACTTGAATAGAAGCTCGGTTGATTCTTTAAAACTGGAGAATAGTGAGCAAATTCAAGATGGAACTGCTTGTAAAATAATTGATTGGTATTGTTGGGATTGGCCAAAAGTAGTAAAGCGAATTGTATGTGGATCACAATCAGAATTGCTAGCCCAAGAAATTGAGATTCCTATTTATAATAATCAGCTTTCGTCAGAATGGGCAGTTATTCATCCCAAAGGCTTTGATGCTGTTTATTGGACATTCAATAAGATACATTTTTCTTGTAATGGTATTCGAATAGGGCATACACGAAATAACTTTGGGACAATTACAAATGCAAATTTTGAATGGCCTTGGAAAACTCATCTGCATTCTCCTTCTGTTGCAATTTTAGACAGTGCAGGGCATTTACCCTTAACAATTCAGCGAACTGAACTAATAAACAATACTCTTCCATTCATAAATGAGTTAGTAAGAGATGTTATTCTCTCATTTATTGCTCATGCTCTTATCTGTGGCCCAAAATCTTATGCTGAAGCTTTGTCTTTGCGGTATCTTCACCCTCTTTTAGAAAATCAGTTTAAATTTCGCATCGGTTATGGTGAATCTTTTATTAGTGATCTAAAATGGTGCTTCACATCTGATTTATTTATTCCTATAGATCCATGGCTTTACTCACTTTTAAACACAGAGTCATATTGTGTTTTTGGGGGGCTGGGTAGTCATGAACCAAATTCTTTGGATTGGATGGCTTCAGAGGATTCTTTTTTTAAGAAAATGTTTAAAGGCGACATTTCGGTAATTTGCTTAAACGCGGGATTGAAATTAGCTGCTACTAAAGGCGTAGTTAAACTAGATGATGATTTATTAACATTATCCATCAAAGAATATCAGCCAATATGTGCAATAATGCATCTTATTCATATGGGACTCATGAAACATAATGTGATTGCGGCACAAGGAATATTTTCGGTGAGTACGCCAGAGTTTAGAAATTATTTTGAACTCATCGAAAAAAAAGGACTAATTGATGAATTAAAAATTATAAAAAAAACGCCAAAATATAACAGAAATAGAACATGGTTTGAAATAAAAAAAAATACTCTGAATCAAAGCCTATCACTTGAGGTTATTCTACAGGACTTGGAGGATAAATATAAAAGCCAGTTTGGAATTATTCCTGATGTTCTTTTTGTATCTCACATTAATACTGAGCAAACGAGTCCATCTCCCAAATCATTAATCGCAAAAATCTGGTATGAATGTCTTGGAAAGAATGCTATTCCATTCAATAATGTTGATCGAGAGATGTTAATCAACCGTGGACGGAAACATGATGAATTAAATCGGCATATTAATGCATGGATGGCTCTGAAATCCAATGCTTCAAAATACGTACAAGGGAGTAATAGCAATTCATGAGTATATAGCAAATCAGTAGGGCACTGTCAAGTTATCAAAAATAAAGAAAAAAAGATTATCGTTGACGAAAGGATTTCGATTTGAGAAGGGAATGTTGCAGCATTCATGCGGCACTCGAAGTACACGTCACATCCTGCCAAGCTATAAAAGCTTGAAGACGTGCGGTTCGATAGGCAGAGACGGTTTCATAATGGACTTGCATAAAAAAAACGAACACCATGAAAAGCCAAATTTTTCTAGTTCGTTCATGCGTCATGGAACAGAAAGCCGTCATGATATTTTTAAACCATACAAATCATGACGGTTAAATTTATCTGCTTGAAATGCAAAATACATGCTGAATGAGTATAATCAGGTAACAGCAACGCATTACTATGCCACACAGTTCCTTAAGAACCGTGCATGCAACTTTCATCGCACACGGTTCAAGCCTCGCAAAGGCAAAAGCTGTTACGCTTTGGGACAATGTTATTCTTTAAGAAAGGAAAAATAACTATATATTTCTATAGCATTTCTGCCTGTACAGTTTCAGCGAAAAATTCAATTAAAAACTATAATCAAAAAGTTGATTTAATGTCTATTTGTAATAGCTTATTTTTTTTCAGGGCAGGCAGCCCTCTTGCTTGCTCCTTATTTTAGCTCGTTGGTCAAATAGTACAAACAAAATGATGTCCCATAATAGACCGAAAATACCATCTGATATTGCAAGGGATGTCCTGAGAGAAAGTGGCCACCGTTGCGCTGTTTGTGGGGAGTCTTGCCCACTCGAACGGGCACATATCATTCCTTGGCACAAATCTAAAGAGCACTGCGCCGCTGACCTTCTCTGTCTCTGCGAGAACTGTCATCAGAGGGCAGATAAAGAAAACTGGGGAGAAATATCTCTTCGCATCTACAAGGAAAGACCGTGGATTCTTCGCAAAGCGGATGATGCGCTAGATGCCGAACAACGATCGGTGGTCACGTTTCGTGTGGAGTTTCCATTCAGTCCCCAAGACAAGACCCTGATACGCCTGCTTCCATTTTCATTAGCAGGTATCCTTGGAATATCGTCCGACAGTGTCGAAATTCTAGCCATTGAAAATGGAAGTATTATAATTACGGCAGCGATACCAGAATCCGTTGAGCCTATACTTCTCGATTCTATCCCAACTCTCACCATACACATAGTTGCATATTATATCTATTTATACAGGCAAAAGTTTCGACGCAAAGGTGATGTTTCTGATGATTACCAAAAAGCCGTATATCTTGTTGATTTAGTTAACTACCTGAAGTTGAAATCTCCCCATTTAATTCATCTGAGGCAATACGATGAAATGGAGAGCATCATCAATACGGTAAACAATATTTTTGACTCAGCATATTTCAGGAAGATAAATCATCCTGAATACTCATATGAGCAGTGTTTTCTTGAAGCAGAACGTGAGTTTTGCGAAGAGAAAGAGATTGATTACCTCGAATATCTTATCAAGGATCGTGTGGCTGCCGAAAGGTTTCACGCAAATAAAGAGATTGAAGCTTTAGCTTATCAGCAATACCAATATCGCATGAAACTAGGGGGGCCGGGTGATGACAAAAGCGATTGGGCTGAAGCAGAGCAACAGTATCTGAAATGGCGGATGACAAAACGAATCGCAACGATTTGCTGGAATCTCTCATCCGATAAGTTTAAGCATCAGGACTACTATTGGGCACTTGCTTGTGATGTCATTAGGATACTGGAATCGGAAGGCCTTAACAACCCTCTTGTAGATCTGTATGAGCCAACTATCTATAACACAATTGTGGAGGTTTGTCAGCGCCAATAAATGATTATAAAACCATTCCCTCTTCTTGCATTTTCATGCCCTGATAAAAAAATAACAGGGAATTGAAAAAACAGGTTTTGCGGTATTTCAAAAGTAATTTAATTTTGCATTTTTCGCTGATATTCCCTGTTAGTATCAAACAAAAATACGTCATGTAGCGCCCTTTTTTGACCAATTCCCTGTTATTCCCTGATAATTTTTAGCTGAATCGATAAAAAGTCAAGAACCACACGGGTTTCCAGACATCCGAGTCTCAGAATTTTACGATTTACCCTGATAATTTCCCTGTTAGCAGGGAATTGGGGGTGGAATAGATGTTATCGGAGTACTGTCAGCACCGCTAGGTAGTCGACAATTATGATAAAAGTAACAAATTATCTTTTAAAGAAGCCCGAAAATAGCGGGCTTTTTTGATCTTCTGCAGAAACTGAGAATCTTTTCTTTTCTCCTTCGGACGTGAGCCCGAAAAACGGGACCACTTGGTTGTGGAAAAAATGATTAAAATC
>JBAXLG010000042.1:0-14286 GCA_037134935.1 Chlorobiaceae bacterium
AATATTACCCTCATGGCATGATGCTAACTTATTATATCTTATCTTGATAGAGCATCTAAAAATAAATAGAGGTGCCCTTTAGTATTTCTTTGATGATTTACATTTGTATCGGTGTCATGTCTGGCCTTTTAATTACCAAACCAATTCTTGTGGAGAGCTTATACAATGAAAAAATTCACAAAGAAATTAACGGCTTACACTTCACTTCTTTTTGTTTTATTGCGAAAACAGAGCATTTATGCCTCAACGTTGTGATGTTATGTCTTGATGTCTTGTGCCATCAGAGTATTTGTAATTGAGACATGGGATAACTGCCCTGAAGGCGTGCCTTACAATTTTTTTGTTGAACATATGCAACCTGATGGCCAGACACCGGGAAAATCGGTGTCTGGTAGATAAGTTTTACTGTGTTTTTTTGAAAAAATACGAGTTCAATTTTTTAATACGTTTAACCCTTAGCATTATCGGTTTTCCGTGAATAGTCTTCCTTAATTTTATATCCAATATATGAACCGGAACTTATTCCCATAAGTATCAGTACGTTGCTGTCAGAAAAATCAGGCATTTTCATTGTACTATAAACATCATGAACAAAAATAAATACAACAATGCATGTCCACACAAGCACCTGAAATCGAGACAGCGCAATGCCGTATTCGTCGGAGAGAATATCAATAAAAATATTCCCACTGCTTTTTATATTTTCAAGTTTATTCAGCACACTGTTTTTGTCATTTGCTTTTGGCTCTTCATTATTTGGTGAACAATCAGCACTATCCGCTGTTTGTTTATCGACTTTAGCGCCATCTATAATTCTTGCGCCAACAGCCGTACCGCTGCTTATTCCAAGTAAAACAAGTATCGAATTATTTAAAACAGGTTGATTGCCTGTTATGATATAAATATATAAATATCCTATAGTTACAACATAATACCATATCGCCATTTGCACAAGAGCCAGGCTGTATGTTGATTCTGGGCCATAATTACGTAAACGGGCATCTTTTTTGTTTAGTTTTAAAAAAGTCAGTAAAAAAAGAATTAATCCAAAAATAAATAAAAAGGTGAATGTTCGTTGATCACGAAGAATTAATATAAAGTTATTTTGTTGTGCGGTCACAGGTAAATCAATTGAACTGTTTTCCTGGCCAACAGAAATGGTTACTGGAATTAATGCCTTATTTGATTTTACTCGTAAAGAGTCCCATACCGCTTTAGACTTTTCTGTACTGATAAGTTTATATTCCAAGGTATTATCATCAATTTTAAGCGGTTCTGAATCAGCAATAATCTGGTCATTAATTTTTAACTTTATATTTTTAATATTATTACCCGTAAGTTGTGAAAGAGCGCTCAAGCTATCAATGTGGACTTGAATCCTGTCGCCCAAGCCAGCTCTATCTTTACTGTTTTCTGTTGTATTGTTAACCTTTAGTATTTTAAATTGAGAGGCTGATTCAGCTGCATTGGCAAATGAATTAGTTATAAGAGTAAACAACAATAGCAGCATAAGTGGCTGTGTCAATAAAAGAGATTTTGACATGGTATGTCTCATCATGATTTTTTCTCCTTATTACTTTTTTTAATTAAGACAATTAGTCTGGTGTTTCAGAAGAACTGTATGAATACCTAAAATGTTGCGTAATATATTGTGTCCATTTAAAAAGTTTATACGCACCAGAATCAAGGAAAATTGGTATCAAGCAACCATCTTTCCATTGATTTTCCTGATTAATTATCTGGTTTACTATTCCTCATTAAAAAGAGCCAACCCATGAAGTGGGAGAGGGAAGTACCACTTTGCTTAAATGAACAATAATAGTTTATACTTGAAAAAGTTACGAGGCAACAACATTAAGCTTGATGTGAAAACGTTCAGAAACAGATGAGTCGCCTTCCCATATCCGCCAATTTTTCAACAGAACCTCACCTAAGCCAATTTTTTTGCCTTGTACAATGAACGTTACGGCACCACCAGACCCAACTGCATTTGCAGTATAGTGTGGTTCGGTGTCCAGAATGGTTATGAATTCCTCGTCATATTGATCAATTCCCCAGCGGTAGCCCGTTGTTGCGTTTTCTGGCAGTGTGATCTGGGTGGTTTCGCCAAGGCGGATATTCACCGTTTGACCATTATTCTTTTCAACTAACATCATCGTTGTTTTGGAACCCTCTTCAATGTTTGAGCAGCAAACCGCAATAGGGTAATACATAAAAAGTGCTGCAACAGCGCAACCTTTCGCTATACAAACAAAGTGTTTTCCAAACATGGAAGCTTGTTTGGCCTTATTAAATTGATTCACATAGTTACGTTATAACTCTTGGTGGGGATGATGCTCATTAATTTGCCTCAACTGTGGTTATGAACGGTTCGGGTTATCACAATCAACATCGAAATGTGCACGCAACTACCTATACATCGGAAAATACGTTTAATTTATCAAAGGTACCTAGAGATTCAATTGAGGATCTACTTTTTTACATTAACAAAAAGTTAATAAATTTTTCCCTTTGAGTGAAGAGATTACCGTATAACTTCCGTTTTTATATTGAGTTTTAAATGATGGGTTATATTTTTTTCAGTGAAAGTTGTATATTAACAATTGTTACCATGTTTTTTGTTTATTATTGATCATCAAGAAAGGCTGAGGGAATAGACCCTGCGAAGCCTTGACAACCGATTCCCTTAATACCGGAACACGGTGCCACATTCTACTTCTGTGCTCTATACATTCTGGTATTTTACTTGGATGCTGCTGAAGGTTGATGAGTGAAAAAGAGCTTATATCGCTTCTCTTTTCAAAACAGGCATACTGTTTACAGATGCCATAAGAAACAGAGTTACGCTAAAAACCTCTTCCATGCTCATAAAGGAAGAGGTTTTTTTATTTCATTTTTTCTGTTGATGTGTTTTATCAACCATTTAATTTTTGAACGACGATATCTATGAGTTTCCAGACTGATACAATTCATGCCGGTGTAGCCCCTGATAAGGCATATGGCGCAATTATGACTCCGATTTACCAAAGTTCGACTTTTGTATTCGAAGATATTGGCAAGCATCGGGGATTTGACTATACCCGAAGTGGTAACCCTACACGTAAGGCGCTTGAAGATAGCTTATGCGCACTTGAAGGATGCTCCTCGGCTGTTGCCGTAACGACAGGTATGGCGGCGATTACCAGTGTACTGAACTTTTTTCATTCCGGCGACGAGATCATTTGCACCGATGATTGTTATGGTGGTACCTCAAGGTTGCTGAAAACGGTTGAAGAACATTTTGGCTTGAAGGTGCATTTTATAAACCTGCAGGAGGCTGCGAACCTTATTCCTTTTGTGAATGGCAATACCAAAGCGGTTTGGGTTGAAACGCCATCGAATCCCCTGTTGAACCTTGTTGACATTCGGGCGGTTGCGGCAATTGCCAAAGAAAGGGGTTTGTTGACTATTGTGGATAATACTTTTCTTTCTCCTTATGGTCAGAGGCCGTTTGAACTTGGAGCTGATATTGTGGTACACTCAACTACCAAGTATCTGAACGGTCATTCAGATGTGGTTGGTGGGGCAGTGTTGTCGAACAGTGAGGAGCTTGACCTGAAACTGAAATTTCTCGTTAATGCTCTTGGTACTTGTGCTCAACCTTTTGATTGCTGGCTGGTACTCCGTGGTATCAAAACGTTGGTGGTCAGGATGAAGGAACATGAGCGTAATGCGTTTGCTGTAGCGGAGTTTCTTAACCAGCATCCGAAAGTGAAGCGGGTGTTTTATCCCGGTCTTCCGGAACATCCTCAGCATGAGCTGGCTAAAGCACAGCAGCGGAGTTTTGGTGGCATGGTTTCCTTTGAGTTGAATGGTAGCATTGAGGATGTCAACCGTGTGCTGAAAACCACAAAACTTTTTGCTCTTGCTGAAAGCCTTGGTGGTGTTGAATCGCTGATTGAGCATCCGGCAACAATGAGTCATGCTTCAATGGATCGTGATCATCGGGAAGCTGCAGGGATCACTGATGCCATTATCAGGCTTTCGGTTGGTATTGAGGATTGTGACGATCTTATTGAGGATTTGCAGAATGCACTTGGCTGAGCAGTTTTTTTTGTGTTGATGTGTATTGTTTGCTGTGCTTATGTACATTTAAAAGTTAGAACATATAATTTCGGCAGGTCATGAAGCCTCTCTTCATGGTCTGTTTTTGATCTATCTTGATGACGTCTTTATTTACCTCTGAAAGCTTCGGGTTTGGTGGTTCTTACTTGCCCTATACTATAAAAATTAGTCCGAGGGCAAAGTATGCGCGTTTGAAAATGACTCCATATGGTGGCTTGGTTGTGGTTGTTCCTAAAGGATTTGATAAAAAAAAGATTTCATCACTGCTTCTTCATCATGAAGAATGGATAAAGAAGATGGCGGCAAAGTTTGATGCGCTTCGGCAGGATTCCGTTTCTGTGAGGGATAAGGGGCTGCCCAGCCAGATTGTTTTTCCTGATTTTTCTGAAACATGGTCGGTTGTTTATAATCATGCAGGGAGCGGAGGGTTAGAACTTGTTGAAAGTAATGGAAATAGCCTGTTTGTTTCGGGTGATGCGGCCGATATGGTGCTCTGCCGCCGACTTCTTTGTTCCTGGTTGAAGCATCGGGCACGGGCCATTCTTATTCCTTCTCTTGAGAAGCTTGCAGCTGCACATGGTTTCAATTTTGCTGTTGCCGGGGTTCGTCTGCAACATTCTCGATGGGGAAGCTGTTCATCCCGTCGGTCAATTACCCTTAATACCAAGTTGCTTTTTTTGCCGGATTATCTTGTGCGGTACATCATGGTGCATGAACTTTGCCACACAGTTCACTTGAATCACTCCCGAGCATTCTGGTCGCTGGTTCATCAACACGATCCTTTGTGTTACCGAAACGATCTGGAAATGAAAACCGCATGGAAATATGTGCCGGAATGGGTTTGCAACCAGGCTTAAATATGAGGTTAAATACTATCATTCATTTATCAAGTATGCAACTATGAACATCGGTATTCCTTTAGAAAGAAAGTCCGGAGAAAACAGGGTCTCCTGTACACCTTCCGGAGTTCGTCATCTTGTGGCTGCCGGGCACAGGGTTATAGTCGAAGCCGGTGCAGGGGTAGGAAGCGGTTCCAGTGATGATAAATACCGTCGTGCTGGCGCTGTGCTTTCTTCTTCATCTGAAAAGGTATGGAAAAGTGATCTTGTTGTAAAGGTCAAGGAGCCTCTTGAACAGGAATACCGTTTTTTTCGTGAGGATATGATTCTGTTTACTTTTCTGCATTTGGCGAGCATGCCAGCACTGGTCAACCAATTGCTTGAGTCAGGGGTAACTGCACTTGCTTATGAGACGGTTCAGGAAAACGGTCATCTCCCTTTGCTGGCACCCATGAGTGAAATTGCTGGAAAAATGAGTGTGTTGATGGGAGCTTATTACCTTGGCCGTCATTACGGTGGTAAAGGTAAATTGCTGGGTGGTGTTCCCGGTGTTCTGCCGGGGAAGGTTGCAATTCTTGGCGGAGGTTCAGCTGGTATGCATGCAGCTAAAGTTGCTGCCGGGCTTGGTGCCGACGTGACAGTGCTTGAAATTGATCACGAGAGGATGCGTTATCTGGAATCTGCTCTGCCACCCCAGGTTCATACGCTCTATTCAACCGAGCAGCATATTGAAGAACAGCTTGAAGCAGCTGATCTGTTGATTGGTGCAGTATTGGTTCCTGGTGCTGTTGCTCCAAAACTTATCAGCAGGGCAGTACTCCGAAAAATGAAGCAGGGAGCTGTTCTTGTTGACATAGCAGTCGATCAAGGCGGGTGTATTGAATCTTCAAGGCCGACGACCCATGACAAGCCAGTCTTTGTTGAAGAAGGGATTGTGCATTACTGTGTAGCAAACATGCCTGCCGCTTATCCTCAAACTTCTACTGAAGCGTTGACAGGAGCAACGTTGCCTTATATCAGAAGAATTGCTGATTTGGGACTTGAGAGTGCAATGGTTATGATGCCCGGTCTTTCGATGGGTTTAAATATCTGGAATGGAAATATTACTCATGAAGCGCTTGCCCGATCACTTGGAAAGCCCTTTCATGAAAATCCTTTTGCCTGATCATAGCATCTTTTTTCTGTTCAAGGTGCAAGTAATTTAAAACCTGATTTTGGATCATACTGACGTGTTGACGTGTTTTCTATCAGCTCTGTTAGAATGATTTCCATTACCAGCCATACTTTTACCCCTTGTCTAATGCAGCCTGTTACTGTATTTTCCTCTCGCCCACAAGCCATATGCATGTGGAGTATCGGGTTGCCTTCATCATCAGGAAAAATAGTTCCAGTGCCTGTAATTTCATGAGCATCATACAGTTCATGAGTCATGGGAACAACAGGATGTGAACGGCTTTCTTCAGGTCCCACAACAATCAGGCTGCCTTTATCTGCTCCACCGATTGCGATAAGCGAAGCTCGGGAAATCCCATGAGCTTTTACAAATTGCTCTAGTTTTTCGTGTACAATTTCACCATCTTCAAGTCTGATAATAAAAGTTCTTCCCTCTCTTGCTTCTGAATATTTCATTCCTCATGTTTTTATTTGCAGATTTCCAAGGTAATCTGGTGGTATCTGTTGTTAAGTATGCATTGATTATCAAGAAGGAGTGTAGTACAATTCAATTTTTCATTACATCATCAAATGAGGCCTTGACAAGTGTTCTTTTTTTCATTTTTACGGGTTAAGTCGGTAAATGTGCCAGTTGAGGTAAGTGGCAAAAATGCCCCATAAAAGATAAGGCAGAAGAAGAAGGGCGGCTGAAATGCTTGCCTGCATGAACAATACAATTATGGCTATAAGTGTGACATCAATCAAAATAATATCAAAAAATGCCAGTAATATTTTTTTGCGGGTAAAAAAAATTCCAGTCCAGTTGAAGCCTGCCGTAAAATGAATAATCAGCAAGATGATTGTGCCAAAAAGATGAGGCTTTGAAGGCGCAAAAAAGTAGAGTGTCATTGCCGCAAAAATAAACATGTAAATTACAGCCCATATAGGCCAAAAAAATTTACTTGGCGGGGTGAAGTGAGGTTTTTTAAGTGTGTCATACCAGCTGGTCATGACTTTTCTCCGCTTTCTTTGTTTATCAAAAATAAAAACAAGTTACTTTTTGTATATTCTTACTCATCACTCATACATATATCATCGGTAACCGTTTTTCATAATCAATTGGTTCCTTGTTTTATTTCCCTTTGTACCGAAGGACTGAAGTTTTTTTGCCTTCCTAATTTCGGTAGACCGAGTAGCTCCCTTGCACGGTCAAGTGCATCATCAATATTGCCGAAAATGTTTTCTTCACCGATTTCGTCATATAGTCCGTATTGCTGAAGTGCGAATAATGGTTGGGCATGAACGCCTGAAAGGATCAGTCGGGTTGAGGTTTTATTACTGTCTTTGAGCAGTTCTCTCATCATGTTCAAACTTGTTGCATCAATAGAAAGTACTTGTCGCATTCTGATGATGCGTATTTTTGGAGCCTTTTCAACGATGTGCATAGCATCCCTGAATTTGCTTGCCGCACCAAAGAAAAAAGGCCCACTAATTTCAAAAACTTCAACACCTTCAGGCACTCGGCGTGTTACAATTGTGTTGGGATCGTCCTCTTCCTCCCTGTCTTTAAGCTCCTGTGTGATAATCCCGACATTCGAAAGTCCGACCATGCGCTGCATAAAGAGGATGACTGAGAGCAGCATACCGATTTCGATGGCGATTGTCAGATCAAATATGACGGTCAAGCTGAATGTGGTCAAAAGGACAATAACATCGCTTTTTGGGCTTTTTAGTAATTGTCGAAATACCTTGATTTCACTCATGTTCCACGCAACAATAATAAGGATTGCTGCAAGCGTTGGCATCGGAATAAGTTTTGCCCATTTGCCGAATAGTAACATGATTAAGAGTAGTGTTATAGCATGTACAATACCGGACAGCGGAGTTCTGCCGCCGTTTTTGACGTTAGTGGCGGTTCGCGCAATTGCTCCGGTAACAGGAATACCACCAAACAGAGGGGTAATGATATTTGCTACTCCCTGGGCAATGAGTTCCATATTAGATTTATGCCTTCCGCCGATCATACCATCGGCAACAACGGCTGAAAGGAGGGCTTCGATTGCTCCAAGTATGGCGATGGTGGTTGCCGGCATCAGAAGGTTGCGAATAGTAGCAAAATCAAATGTGGGGAGAACCGGTGCAGGAATCATGGAGGGGATCTCTCCAAAACGTGTTTCGATAGTAGCTACATGGAGTTGAAAGTATTGCACTATTATGGTTGTGGCGACGATGGCTATGAGTGAACCAGGAATTTTCCGGGAAATTTTTGGCCACAACATGATAATCAGGAGAGCAAATAAGCCGATCAGGAAACTTTGCCAGTCTATTGTAGGCAGGTTGCGGCTGTAAGCCGTCCATTTTCCTATAAAATCAGGAGGAACAGTGTTGATGGCAAGGCCGAGAAAATCCTTGATTTGACTGGAAAAAATAATAACTGCAATGCCGCTGGTAAATCCGACAATGACCGGATAGGGGATAAACTTGATGAGTGATCCGAATTGGGCAAAGCCCATAATCATTAGGATAATACCAGCCATGATGGTGGCCAGCAGAAGTCCGTTTATACCGTATTGTTGAACAATTCCGAAAAGAATGACAATAAAAGCCCCAGTTGGTCCTCCAATTTGTACACGGCTCCCCCCAAGCAAGGAAACGAGAAAACCGCCGACCACAGCGCTGATAAGTCCTTTTTCAGGCGAAACTCCTGATGCAATGGCAAAAGCAATTGCCAGTGGTAGCGCAACAATACCGACAAGAATACCGGAAATGACATCTTTCAATATTTGGTCAGGGGTGAGCTTAGGTAAAAGAGTAAAAAGTTTTGGTTTGAACATGGCGAGCGTCAGAAAGGGAAAATGAACAGAACAATTGTTATGCGGTAAGAGCTTCTATATAATATATTTGTATTGGTATATCAATACAGTATTCTCACTGTACATTTTATAAAAAAATTAACCTTTTTCGGCACTTGGATTATAGTGGAATCATTACTACTATTTTTCAATAGAAGTGCAGAAAAACAGTCAGGAAAAAAGTATAAACAAATATCTATGCCGACGACAAACGAGAATCTTAAAGGTGCATTTGCCGGCGAGAGCCAGGCGAACCAGAAATACCTTGCTTTTGCAAAAGCAGCTGAAAAGGAGGGCTTTGAAAATGTTGCAAAGCTGTTTCGTACCACAGCGATGGCTGAACGTATCCATGCCGAAGGGCATCTTGCTGCGTTGGGTGGAACTGGCTTGACAGTCAAAAACTTGAAGAGTGCTATAGAGGGGGAAACATACGAGCATACCGAAATGTATCCTCCGATGCTTCTGCAAGCGGAAGCTGAAGGGCATTCTGCTAAAAGAATGTTTTCCTTTGCTTTGAAAGCTGAACAGGTACATGCAGAACTTTACAGGAAAGCGCTTGAAGCAGTGCTGGATGGTAAGGATATTACTGAAACTGAGGTTTGGCTCTGTCCGATCTGCGGCCATATTGAGCTGGGAAATCTTCCTGAAACATGCCCCATCTGTGGTGCAAATGCATCGGCATACGTGCAGGTGTAACTTATTTATTTATTGTTTTGTTTAGAGCGGTCTTAGTGGCCGCTTTTTACCCTGCCTGCAGGTCGTAATTTTAGTTGTGCTCATTTTTGTTCATAGATTTCGTAGGCGTTAATGATATCGCGAACCAGCTTGTGGCGAACGACATCGGTTTTATCCAGATAAACAAAGCTTATTCCTTTTATATTATCAAGAATTTTCGGCGAATTTGTAAGTCCAGAGTCTATTTGTTGTGGAAGATCAATTTGGGTGATATCGCCGGTAATGATTGCTTTTGAATTGAGGCCGAGCCGGGTCAAACACATTTTCATTTGCTTGTTTGATGCGTTTTGGGCTTCGTCGAGAATAATAAAGGCGTTGTTCAATGTTCTGCCACGCATGTAGGCTAAAGGGACAATTTCGATAACTCTCCGTTCAGTGAGAAGTTTCAGCTTTTCAGCGGTCAGCATGTCCTGCAATGCATCATAGAGGGGACGTAGATAGGGGTCTATTTTCTGGGCTAAATCACCGGGTAGAAACCCGAGACTTTCACCGGCCTCTACGGCTGGTCTTGCGAGTACAATGCGTTTAACAGTTTTGGATTTCCATGCGGCGACTGCTATGGCTACAGCGGTATAAGTTTTTCCTGTGCCTGCTGGGCCGATGGCAAATACAATATCATTTGTTCTTGCTTTTTCCACCATCCGTCGTTGTCCGTTTGTTTTTGCTTTGACAACATAGTCCGGTGTTGCGACTATTATATCTTCAGTTCCATGATGAGCTGCTTGCATTTCTGGAGCAGGCGACGAGGCGAGTGTAATCAATGTATTCAAATCATTTTCAAGTATTTCACCGTGTTTGTTTGCAAGAAACATCATCTCTCTGAAAATCTTTTCGGCCGTTTCGATTTCTTCAGATTTTCCAAGGAGGGTAATTTGGGTTCCCCGAGCAGTGATACGTAAATTGGGCAACTCGCCCATAATTTTTTTTAGATGTGAATCATATGTTCCAAAAAGAATGACGGGCTCTATACCTTCTATGTCTATTGTTTTTTCTTTGTTCAAGGTTACTTATGGTTATGCATTATTAATGGGTTTCTGTAAAATCGAGATAAGGATTGTTGGTTGCTAAGTAGTTTTTTATATAATCTTTTATGCCTTCTTCAAGCGAAGTAAATTCTTCATTATATCCTGCTGAATGAAGTTTTTCGACATCTGCGCAGGTGTAATATTGATATTTGTTGCGTAAGGCTTCCGGCATGGGTGTGTAGTCAATAATGCTTTGACGACCAAGGGCAGAGAACGTTGCTATAGCAAGGTCTCGGAAGCTTCTCGCTTTTCCTGTGCCGATGTTGAACAACCCTGTTGCTGAAGGATTGCTGAGCAACCATGACATAATCCGGGTGCAGTCCTTTACATAAACAAAATCACGCAATTGTTCCCCATCTTGGTAGTCAGATCGGTGTGACTGAAAGAGTTTGACCGATCCTGTGTCACGAATCTGATGAAATGCTTTGAATACCACACTACTCATATCCTCTTTATGATACTCGTTCGGTCCGTAAACGTTGAAAAATTTCAGCCCGGTACCTTTGTTTAGAATACCGTTTTTCAGTGCCCAGTGGTCAAACAGATGCTTTGAGTATCCATACATGTTCAAGGGACGCAAGAAATCAAGTCCAGCTATGTCGTCGCTGTATCCTTTAGCACTATTACCATAGGTTGCTGCGCTTGATGCATAGACAAGCCTGACCTCATTGGCCATACAGTATGCAGCGATTTTTTTTGAGTAGCTGTAATTGTTGGTCAAAAGGTGGTCAGCATCTGTTTCCGTGGTTGAGCTATTTGCTCCCATGTGAATAATTGCGGAAATGCTTCCGAAAGCATCTCTGTCAAGAAGGTCTGGGAAAAGGTCTTTGGAGATAAAGTCAGCAAAATTAAGACCGGAAAGGTTACGCCACTTATTTGTTGTTGTTGATCCTAGATCGTCAACAACAATGATATTCGTTTCACCGTTGCGATTAAGTTCCCAGAGCATGGCACTACCGATAAATCCAGCTCCACCGGTGATAATTATCATAGAGTAAAAGGCATGATTTAATTCTGCAATATTTAAAGGTATAAGATGTAAAGGTAAATTAACAAAAGGCCAATTATTTCTAACTGGCCTTTTAGAAAGAGATAACTGAACCGATTTTGTTTTATGTCTGCATACCAGTTGTTATAGCTTTATAGGCTATTCTTTTAAAAGTCAAAAAGTTTTTAAATCCTGTAAAGTCTACGATCTTTTCGATAGTTCTTAAAAATTCAATGTGCTTGTTTACATCTATAGGTTTATCTATATTTCTTATGATGCTTGTAACGTTATAGGATAAAAAGGTTTACAGTCTATAAGCAATTTTCTTCCCCATAACAGCCACATGCGAATAGTTTCAAGCGGTTTACCGACAATTTTAGATATTTGTCGGTGTTTCAGGCCTGATATTTCACTCAAAAGAGTAGATAGCTTGATGTCTGCACCCCAATGTTTCAGTGATTCGTTCAGTTGCTTGTCTGTTTGGCATGGTTTGTTGTTTATACATAAATTTGTGTTTTGTCCGAATCTTTCCAAATAGCATTCTCTGAATGTTTTTAGCAGTTCATCTTCATTTGTCTTGGTGTTCGCATGATCGTAGGTAAGCTGTACCAAGTTGTGTGAATCAATCTCACTGCCAGTCATCCAGTAGGCAAGGCTGTATATCTCATTCAGAAGATCAAGAGGTGTTTTTTTTACACTGTTCATAATTTCATCCTTATTAAGATAAATTAGATAAATTTTATCCTATTTAAATTTATAAAAAAATCAGAATTGTCCAGATTTTTTTCATGAATTATTTGAAAAAGATGCTTTTTTATAATGGTTTATTACAATTTAACCGATTCAGTGTAACAATTACAGGTGCTACATGCGGAAAGATATTCAGTGCCATCTTAATCCTGCTTTACAGAATATTGCTACATACAGGGTTGAGGGGGGACAGCAAGCAGAGGTAAAGCTGAACCAGAACGAAAGTCCTTTTGATGTGCCAATGTGGCTTAAGGAGGAGATTCTCGGCACCTTTCTCAAGGAGTCATGGAACCGATATCCTGATATTCTGCCTTACAGGGGAATGAAGGCCTATGCAGATTTTTTGGGAGTGTCGCCTGATTGTGTAATGATGAGTAATGGTTCAAATGAAATGCTGTACACAATCTTTCTTGCTTGCCTTGGTCCATCGAGAAAGGTGCTGATTCCCGAACCATCGTTTTCACTCTACGAAAAAATCGCATTGCTTTTGCAGTCCCAGATTGTCAATGTACCTATGCTTCCGAGCCTTGATTTCGATACGGAGTCGATTCTTCGAGCTGTAGGTCAAGGGGATGTTGATTTTATTATTCTCTCTACTCCGAACAATCCAACGTCTAAATCGCTTTCGCTTGATGATATTCGTCTGATTGCGGAATCTTCTAATGCCATAGTGCTGGTAGATGAGGCATACATTGAGTTTTCCCGACAGCGTTCTGCTCTTGAACTGATTGATCGACTTCCAAATCTTGTAGTACTTCGTACTATGTCCAAAGCGCTTGCTCTTGCGGGGATCAGGATTGGTTTTGCCATCGCCAATCCTTTACTGATGGCTGAGCTTGCGAAGCCAAAAATTCCCTTTGCATCCGGAAGGTTAGCCGAAATAACGCTTGAGCATGTACTTGCGAATTACTCCCTGGTTAATGATGCTGTATCATATATTCTTCATGAACGGAAGCGACTGTACGGTGAGTTGCTTTTAATTGATAGTATTGAACCGTTCGAGAGCGATACTAATTTTCTGATTATAAGGGTCAGCGATGCCGGTAAAGTTTTTCAGGCACTTTGCAGTGAGGGCATTTTAGTCAGGAATGTATCTGGCTATCCGATGATGAAAAATTGCTTGAGATTTAATGTTGGTCTTATTGATGAAAACCGGCGTCTTATTGAAAAGATAAGAACTCTTTAGCATGCAGGAATTTACGAAACTTTCTGGTGAAGAGATGAACCGGCTGAATGTGGAGCAGTATGCAACAGCGGTAAAGCATCCTATTTTTCTGATGCTAAATAATATACGCAGCATGTGGAATGTTGGATCCATGTTTCGAACGGCTGACGCTGCTGGCATTGAAAAAATGATTATTTCCGGCTATACGGCAACACCACCGAGAAAAGAGATTAATAAAACCGCGTTGGGAGCTCAGGAGAGTGTTGCATGGGAATATTATGTCAATCCTCTTGAAGCTCTGGCAAGCTTGAAAAGCAACGGCGTGAAAATTTATGGACTTGAGATTACTGAAGGTAGCCGTGCTTATACGGCTGTGAGCTTTAGTGATTTTCCGATCTGCCTTGTTGTCGGAAATGAAGTTACTGGTCTTGAAAACGAGATTCTTGAAATGTGTGATGATGTGCTTGAGATTCCCCAATATGGTACCAAATATTCGTTGAATGTTGCGGTAGCTGCCGGAATTGCTTTGTTTGAACTAGTTCGTGTTTTTCGGAGTGGTGTGTGACTTTCGTACAATAGCATCCGCTGAAAGTTCACTGTTATAATGTTGTTCTTCAATGTTTCACTACAAGACATACGAGTTGGATGACCCTCATGCCCCCTGGGTAGTATTTGT
>JBAXLG010000043.1:0-14082 GCA_037134935.1 Chlorobiaceae bacterium
ACTAATATACATCAGATCACGCCGCAAGCGGCGGGGAATATGACCCGTAGAGATTAAAAATGTTCTGAAAAATAGAGTAAATCTTAACTGGACTTACTGTTGTTCAGATTTTTAAAGACACTTGATGTTTCCGATAGGTGATTTATTTGGCTGAAAATGGTACATTAACTCTTGTATCTTATTGTTAAGTTTGTTATAGGTTTGTTTTATCAAGCAACAAAAAAATGAGTAGCCATGACGAAAATAATGAAAATTATTACTCTGGTTTTTATGTTTGCGGGGATGTGTATGTCAAGTGCAGAGGCAGGGTGGGATCCGGCCAATGAAGAAAAGGCAAGAGAGTCGGTTGAATATCTAAAAAAATATTCACCAGCTTTGCATCGTTTTTTTGAAAAGGCTTATGGTTTTGTTGTTTTTCCTGATGTTTATAAAGGGGGATTCATGATTGTGGGCGGAGGGCATGGTAAAGGCTATGTGTATGAACTCAATAAGCTGGTAGGGCATTCAGCTATTACGCAGGTTAATCTTGGTCCGCAACTTGGTGCTCAGTCTTTCTCGGAAATTATTTTTTTCCAGGGTAAGGGAGATCTTGAAGAGTTCAAAAAAGGCAACTATGAGCTGAATGCTCAGATTGCAGCAATTATGATTACAACAGGGATGGCTACCAATATTGATTTTTCGAATGGTGTGGCGGTTTTTGTTTTGCCAAAAGCAGGTGTCATGGCTGAAGCTACAGTGGGCGGACAGAAATTTTCTTATGAGCCATATTAAAATCTCCGTATAAGTAAAGTAAAAATAAGGCCGGACGCCATAGATCGGTGTTATTCAATAACGTTAATTTTTGCAATGAAGTATGAATTAGTAGTGGGCCTTGAGGTCCATTGTCAGCTCAATACCGCGAGCAAGGCATTCTGTGGTTGTTCCGCACAGTTTGGAAAACCTGCAAATACCAATGTGTGCCCTGTATGCCTTGCCCTTCCGGGAGCTCTTCCTGTGCTTAACCGGCAGGTGGTTGAGGATGCCGTGAAGCTTGGAATTGCAACAGGTTGTTCTATTGCTTCTCATTCAGTGCTGGCCCGTAAAAACTACTTTTATCCTGACCTTCCAAAAGGGTACCAGATTTCTCAGTATGAAGAGCCCATCTGCAGTGAGGGAATGCTTCATATTGATGTGGGAGATGGGCGCAAAGAGATCAGGCTTATACGAATCCATATCGAAGAGGATGCCGGCAAATCAATTCACGATATTGGTGACGATACCTATATAGATCTCAATCGAAGTGGGGTTCCGCTGCTTGAAATTGTAAGTTATCCAGATATGCGAACTCCTATGGAGGCTTCAGCATATTTGCAGAAAATCCGTCAGATTGTTAAGTATCTGGGGATTTCGGATGGTAATATGGAGGAAGGTAGCCTTCGTTGCGATGCTAACGTTTCACTGCGTGCATTGGGTGCAACAGAGTATGGTATTCGTACCGAGATCAAGAATATGAATTCGTTCAAGAATGTTGAAAAGGCTATTGAGTACGAAGCTGAACGTCATAGAGTGATTCTTGATGGTGGTGGCGTCATCCTACAGGAGACCAGACTCTGGGATGCCGACAAGGGAGAGACCCGTTCAATGCGGGGAAAAGAGTTTGCCCATGACTATCGTTATTTTCCTGATCCTGATCTGGTGCCTGTGCTTGTTGATCAGGAATTGCTTGATCGGATGAAAAGTGAGCTTCCAGAGTTTCCAGAAGAACGTGCAGCTCGTTTTGTTGAGCAGTATGCTATCCCTGTTTATGATGCGAAAGTACTGACTGTCGATCGGGAAATTGCCGACTATTTTGAAGAGACTGTTACTGTTTCGGGGGATGCCAAGGCTTCCTCAAACTGGGTGATGGGTGAGGTATTGCGTACTTTGAAAGAAAAATTGCGTGATATTACGGAGTTTCCTATTTCGCCGCGGCGGCTTGGCGATATGCTTCTTATGATAAAAGAGTGTACGATAAGCAATACAATATCTAAGAAGGTGTTCGAAATAATGTTGTTGGATACAGCATCGCCTGCTGAAATTGTTGAGCGTGAAGGGCTTGCACAGGTTTCCGATTCTGGAGCTATTGAGGCTGTTGTTCAGGAAATTCTTGATGCCAACCCCGGTCAGCTTGCTGCTTATCGTGGAGGGAAAACAAAGTTGCTTGGCTTTTTTGTTGGCCAGTGCATGAGTCGTATGAAAGGAAAGGCCAATCCCCAGATGGTTAATGATGTGCTCCTGCAGAAGCTTGATGTGTCGTAATTGGCTCTCAGGGTTCGTTGTCGAAAAGATCTTTTATGCGAGGCGTTTCAGGCCAATTTTTTGTCAGCTCGGGATTGATTACCTCAATTTTTTTTCGTGCTTCCTGCAGGCGTTTTTTACATTGCCCTGCAATGGTTAATCCCTCCTCATAGAGCGAAATGGAGTTTTCAAGGCCGGTATCGGGGTTTTCAATATTTCGGGTTATTTCCTCGAGCCGTAAAATCAGATTTTCGATAGAGGGTTTTCCTGAATGTTTTGCAGGCATGGGTATTTTGCGCTTAGATGATGGTTGTTATTTTTATGAAAGTACGTTAATACAAAAGATTATTCAAAAGTCAGGAGTGTAAGTGAAGTTTGTTGATAGTGCGTCCATTGTTGTTGAGGCTGGAGATGGTGGCAAGGGTTGCGTAAGTTTTCGCCGGGAAAAGTTTGTGCCAAAGGGAGGGCCTGACGGAGGTGACGGAGGTCGAGGAGGTCATGTATGGTTGAAAACAAATAGGCAGTTGACAACCCTGCTTGATTTCAAGTATAAGAAAAAATATATAGCAGAAAGGGGCGTACATGGTCAGGGCGCCCGAAAAACCGGTAGAGATGGAGCTGACATTGTTATTCAGGTTCCTTGTGGTACTCTTGTCAGGAACGCTGAAACCCATGAAGTAATTGCTGACCTGACTGGTGAGCACCAGGAAATGCTGATTGCCAAAGGTGGCCGAGGTGGTCGAGGTAATCAGCATTTTGCTACTCCAACTCGTCAGGTGCCCCGTTTTGCTGAACCGGGCCAAAAAGGTGACACTTTGGTGCTTGACATGGAGTTGAAACTTATGGCTGATGTTGGTCTGGTGGGATTTCCCAATGCAGGGAAGTCCACTCTTATTTCGGTAATAAGTGCCGCAAAACCGAAAATCGCTGATTATCCTTTTACGACACTGGTGCCTAATCTTGGTATTGTGCGTTATGAGGAATACAAGTCTTTTGTAATGGCCGATATTCCGGGAATTATCGAAGGTGCTGCAGAGGGAAAGGGGCTTGGTATCCAGTTTCTTCGTCATATTGAACGTACCAAAATACTTGCAATACTGGTTTCGGCTGACTCGCCAGATATTGCTGCTGAGTATTGTACGCTTCTCGGAGAGCTTGAAAAGTTTGACAAACAGCTTCTTAATAAGCCAAGGATAGTTGTTATGACCAAAATTGATATTGCGCCGGAGGATTTTGAGATTCCTTTTCTTGAAAAGGGAATAAAGGTGCTTTCCATCTCAAGTGTTACAGGAAAAGGGCTCAAGGAGCTTAAGGATGAACTCTGGAGGCAGGTTTCCGCATGTGTCAGGAGTGCTGAACCGTTGGAAGTAGTTGCATAAACCCATGCGGCAAGCTGAACTTTTCGTCAGATATGCACGCCTTGCCGATGCCGGAGCAATTTCTGCCATTACTGAGGAGTATGCTCGAAAAGGTGTTATGCTGGAGCGTTCGGTTGAGAATATTGTGGAGAATATCCGTAACTTTTTTATTGCTGAGTATAATGGTGAGGTGATCGGATGCTGTGCTATTGCTTTCTATACCCAGAAGCTGGCTGAGATTCGCTCTCTGGCAGTTTTTAATAAGTATAAAATGAAAGGGATAGGCCGGCTTCTGGTTGAAAAAGCTGAATCGGTTTTACGCGAAGAAGGAGTAAAAGAGGTCTTTGTTCTGACCCTCAGTCGTGATTTTTTCGTGCATGTTGGGTACGGTGAAATCCAGAAAGAGTATTTTCCACAGAAAATATGGAGAGATTGCACCCATTGTCCGAAGCTTATGGCATGTGACGAGATTGCAATGGTAAAAAAACTATGAAGAGCAGACTAATACCCTGCTTATGGAGCTAAACATTATCAACCCGTATAGGTATACTTGTGATTGTTCAGAACGTTGTTGTTAAAAACAAGGCCGGCCTGCATACAAGGCCCGCGGCTGCCGTAGTCAAACTGGCATCTCGGTTCAAATCTAATTTTTTTATCGAGATGCATGGGGTTGAAATCAATGCAAAATCTATTATTGGCGTTATGAGCCTTGCTGCTCCGAAAGGGACTCAACTGACATTGAAACTTGATGGCGAGGATGCTTCGGAGGCAGCTCGGCAGCTGGTGGAGTTGTTCGAACAGGGGTTTGGAGAAGAGTAGTGAGAACATAGTTAGGGAACTCTCTTGAGCGCGTTGCGGATAGCTTTTATCTCCCCCTTTTTTCCTTTGAAGGGTGGTATTGCCCGGTTCAGTGAACTTTTCAGAAGTGCTCTTTGTCAAAAGGGATACGATGTTGTTCCTGTTGCTTTCCGGGCACTCTATCCGAATTTTTTAATGAACAGTGCTTTTGATGGCTCTTGTGATTCTGAAAAATGCCGCCTGCCAGAATCTCGGCTTTTGCTCTATAACCCTTTTACCTGGCTTGCTACTCTCCGTAGCATCAGGCTGATGAAACCCAATATTTTACTTGTGGCATACTGGACAGGTTTTTTGGCGCCGTTTTGCTATGTTCTGCATCGCCTGACCGGTATAAGGGTTGTGGTGTTACTTCATAATTTTACTTCTCATGACTCATTTTTTTTTGAGCCTATAATGCAGAGAGTGCTTGTTGCCTCCTCTTGCGAATTTTTAACACTTTCATCTGTCGTTTCAAAGGAGCTGCTTACTGTCGCTCCAAATTCAAGAGTGCTACAGCTTTTTCATCCTCTTTATGAGCCGGAAAAAGGTCGGCCAAGCCGGGCTGATGCGCGCAGGACACTTCAGCTTGACGCAAGCGCACCTGTACTGCTGTTTTTTGGGTATGTTCGACCATATAAGGGGCTTGATATGCTTCTTAAGGCCTTGCCTGAGATTTTACGGAAGGAGCGTATGCTCAAACTGGTCATAGCAGGAGAGTTTTACGAAAATCTGGCGATTTATCAGGATATGATTTGGAAGCTTGGTATTTCTGTGAGTGTTGATCTCTATCCTGGCTATGTTTCCCCTGAACGCAGTGCACTGTTTTTTTGTGCGGCGGATGCAGTTGTGCTGCCTTACCGTAGCGCAACACAGTCAGGAGTGTTACAACAGGCTTATGGTTATGCTCTCCCTGTTCTTGTGACTCCTGAAGGTGCTCTTCCTGATGTTGTGCGTCACGGAAGTACTGGCTGGATTGCTCCTGAAACTTCGGCTCCGGGGTTGGTGGCAGTTGTTGGGGAGTTTCTTGATGGAAGGAATAAGTTGCCAGCAATGCGTTCTGCTATTGCTGAGCTTGGGCGGGAATTTTCTTGGGAAACTTTTGCTGTTGCAGCTGCCCGTTTTCTTGAGGCTGAAGCTGGAGAACAGTAATGACGGAGTTAAAAACCTGCATAGTAGTTCTGAACTGGAATGGAGCAAAAGACACAATTGCCTGCCTGAAGTCACTTGCTGGAGCGCTGTTATCCGATTGCATGGTGCTTGTTGTCGATAACGGATCAACCGATGGATCTGCCGAACAAATCCACAATGCTTTTCCAGAAATCGAAATGCTTCTGCTGCCAACGAATCTCGGTTATGCCGGCGGAAATAATGCTGGTTTCAGACGAGTTATGGAGCTTCATGCGGAATTCGTAATTTTTTTGAACAACGATACCATTGTTGATGCTGGTTTTTGTAACCCGCTTTTTCATACTTTGCAACATCAGTTGTTGGTGGGAATTGCTGTTCCGAAAATCTTTTATCATGACAGTCCAGACACAATCTGGTATGCCGGTGGAATTATAAGGCTTGCGACTGGTCTCATTCGGCATGTAGGAATCCGGAAAAAAGACTCCCCGAAATTTGATCGTTCTGGTTCCACTGGTTACGCTACAGGGTGTTGTTTTGCCATGCGCAGTCTGGATTTTCAGAGAGTGGGAGGTTTTGACGAACGTTTTGGCATGTATGCTGAGGATGTCGATATTTCCCTCCGCATTCGTTCTTTAGGAATGAGCATTGAGTATGTACCATCATCAAAGGTATGGCATAAGGTTTCAGCTTCTTTTTCTGGTGCCCTTTTGACGAAGCTATTAAAAAAAAGCATAGGAACGTTTCGTCTTTTTCTCAAGTACAAGGCATGGGGTGGTATAGCTTTTTTTCTCATACTGTTTCCTTTACGTATTATTAACAGTTTTTTGGGAAGAGTGAGGGAAAGCAGTTTTCTGGAAGTAACAAAGAGGTAAAAGATCGCATGAATGCTGCCTTCAGGGTACTAATTGATGAAGCTTATCTCAGCGATCCAGCCAACCGGATACGCTGGAGTAAAACAATTGATTTTATTAGCGACACGATAGTTTCCCCTGGGTCATTTTCCCGAGGTCTGGATCTTGGAAACCGAACGCCATTGACCGCATCGCTTGAGAAGCTCTTTGGTTGTGATTTCGAAAGTACAACTATTGATCTCGATGTTGAGCGACTTGGCGGTTCATTTGACATTGTAACAGCTTTTGAAGTGCTGGAGCATCTCTACAATCCGCTGCATGCGTTGCTGGAGGTTGGAAAATGCCTTGACGGAGAAGATGCACGACTTTTTGTGTCGATGCCGATCGTGAAACCAACATTTCTTACCAGTCCCAACCATTTTCATGAGATGAGCCGTTCTGCGGCTCTTTCACTTTTTAATCGTGCAGGGTACAGGGTTATTCGAAGCAGAGAGTTTCGTATCCGTTGCCCTTTGTTTTATTTTACAGGCATTAAGCCGCTTTTGCGGGCATGGTATGAAAAAGTGCAGATTTATGAACTTGCCGTTTCGTAGGGAATTGCCTTCCGGTTCGATGAAGCTTATCTGGTTTTCCGAGATACAGTGGGATTTTCTGTCAACCCGTAAGCAGCGAATTCTGGGACGATTTGGAGATAAGTGGAAGATCCTCTTCATTGAACCGTATGTACTTGGTCGGCGCCACCACTGGCTGCCAGTCAAAAGAGGGCGCGTATGGGTAGTCAGTATACCATTTTTAAAGAACGTCCCTTTCCAGATTGGTCGTCTACTCGACTATCCGCTATTGCGTTTGCTTCTCTCTCTTCCCGGCATTTTTCTGATGCTTTGGTGGGTAGCGACTCTTGGATTTACCTCTTCTGAGCGTCTTATCGGTCTTTCCAATATCTACTGGGGTAAGGCTGCACGTTTACTTCCCTGCCGTCTTCGTTTTTATGATGCAAATGACGATCATTTAGCATTTTCAAGGAATCCGCCGACGTGGTTGAAGAGCTCCCTCAACGCCTGGCTTTCGGTGGTCGACCTGCTTTTCAGTGTCAGCCCAGAACTGACTGCTCGTCTTTGTCTGCCACCCGGCGTACGTTGCGTTGAACTTGGTAACGGTGTTGAGTTCAACCATTTTGCCCTTTCTCGTAGTGAAGTTCCCAAAGAACTTAGTCGTATTAAAGGAACTATTCTCGGCTATATCGGAGCAATGGATTGGCTGGATACTGCCCTTATTGCGGCAACAGCAGATGCTTGGCCGGAGTACTCTATTGTGCTTCTCGGCCCTGCCTATGAGCATAACTGGTGGCAAAAGCAGGTACGTATCAACACGCGTTCCAATGTTTATTATTTCGGTAAAGTTGATTACGAGAAATTGCCTGAATGGGTACAGCACTTTGATGTAGCGTTAATGCCTTTGCTTTGCAATAAACTGAAAAGAGCTTCACATCCGAACAAGCTTTATGAATATACGGCAGCTGGTGTTCCTGTACTTTCAATGAATTACTGCAGTACAGTTGACCGGGCTCGGGAGGTTGTGCATGTGGCTGATTCTTCTGAAGAGTTCGTGCGCATGGTGCCTGATGCTCTCGCCGATCGACGCAGGGAGGCGCGGCAGGCATTTGCCCGCAAGCACAGTTGGGACGTGATAGCGGCAGAAATGGAGCGTGAGCTGCTGAAAGCATATCAGGAGAAGCTTTTTTGAACCGCAATGTTGTGATAGCAGGCCAGGCTGGATTTTCCTTTGGTGGATTTCTTTTTGGTCAGATGGCAAGATTTGGTTACAACTTGTTTGTGGCAAGGGTGCTTGGCGCTGATGCCCTTGGGATGTATGCCATTGCATTTGCCGTTATCCAGATTGCCGAGGTGCTTGCTGTTGCCGGTCTTGATTCTGGTATATTGCGTTTTATCAATGTGTACAGCGACGATCCTGGCCGTCAGAAAAAGATTATCGGTTCCGCAGTGAAAACCGGCCTGTTCTTTTCTTGTTCAGTTGCTTTGCTGCTGCTGCTTTTTTCAGGAAAAATTTCTATGGTTTTTAACAATAGTCGATTGCTCCAGCTTATGATCTGTTGCTATGCCGCAGCTATTCCATTTAATGTTGTGACGTTGCTTTTCGGCCATGCTATTCAGGGCTTTCAGAAGCTGCCCCCTAAAATTATAGCTACACAGGTTATTGCCCCGTTGTTGCTGCTGCTACTGACTATCCTCTTTCGTTATACAGCAGGTCATGATGCAGCCTTGCTTTTCCCCTTTGTTTTTGCTGCTATAGGATCCTTTTTCTGGATTTATCCCTATTTGTCGAAAATCAGCGGTGTCGTTGCAACGGATATTTTCCGTGCTCGTACAGATCGCGTCCTGCTTGCCTATGCTCTGCCATTCATGGGTGTTTCGCTTTTGAGTATGATGACGCATTGGCTTGATATCATCATGCTTGGCATGCTTACCGATGTGGCAACAGTCGGAATCTATCATCCAGCCGCCAGAACGGCGGGTCTGATTCGATCTGTACTGCTTGCTTTTTCCGGTATTGCCGCACCGATGATTGCGGAATTGCATGCCGGCAGTCAGAACGAGGAAATAGGACGAATTTACAGGATGGTAACACGCTGGATTGTTGTGGTGATTATGCCACCTGTTCTTTTTTTTATGCTCTTTCCTGAGTTAGTGCTCGGTTTGTTCGGTGTACGGTTTGCGGCGGGAAGTACAGCTTTGATGCTTCTGACTGCTTCTTCGTTTTTGCTGGTCTGTTTCGGGCTTTCTTCAACAGTTCTGGCTATGACGGGTTATTCCCGTCTCAGTTTTCTCAATGCACTTGCTGCTTTCGCGCTTCAGGTTGCCCTCAATTTTGCTTTGATACCACGTATGGGAATCAATGGAGCTGCTCTTGCAACACTGCTGGTTTTTCTTATTCTTTCAGCTCTTCGAATTTTTCAGATTCATCATCTTCTCAAAATCAGCCCCTTTGGGAAAGAGCTCTTGAAACCCTTTGCTTCAGCAGTTTTTACTGCCGTACTACTTGTAGCGGTACGTCCTTGGTTGCTCAGCCTGCCATTGTTTACCGCGCTTTCAGTCGGAGCTGTTCTGTCGACCGGTATTTATATGGCATTGTTGCTGTTTCTGAAGTTGGAACAGGAGGAACGGGAGATTATTTTAAAAGCCTTACCATTTATTAACAGGAAACATGGACGATAACGCTTTGAAGAAAAAATATTTGCTGTTTTTCATGGTTCCAATTGGCTATACCGTTCTGGTTGCGCTGCTTTTTTATCAGCTTGTTTTCCAGTCGAAAGTTCCGATAGCTCCAGATAGTCTTATCCCCCAGGCTTTATCGATAACACTCCAGAGGCTTCAAGATGTTACCGGTATCTATCCACTCTGGCAGCCATGGCTCTTTTCGGGCATGCCGACAGTTGAGGCTTTCAGCTTTCTCAGCAACCTTTACTATCCTAATGTACTGCTCTCTCTTTTAAATAAGGATCCCCTTTTTCTGCAGCTTCTGCATTTTATTTTTGCCGGTTCCGGAGTATTTCTTCTGTTGCGGAATTATCGCCTGACAACGTTTGCCTCGTTTTTCGGTGGTGCGGTTTTCATGCTGAATCCCTATATGACGGCCATGCTGGTGCATGGTCATGGAAGTCAGCTTATGACAGCGGCATACATGCCCTGGATGCTTTGGGCAACGATGCGCCTCATTGAGCGAGGGGGACTGCTGGAAACGGGTCTTCTTGCTCTGATTACAGGGTTTCAGATGCAGAGAGCCCATGTCCAGATTGCTTACTATACATGGCTGCTTGTTCTTCTGCTTGCCTTATTCCTGCTTTATAGCCGGCGAGATTCATTTCAATTCACGATGCGCCGTTCCATGCTTCTTTTAGTTGCGCTTGTTTTAGGTGCAGGCATCTCTACAGCGATCTACCTCCCCTCATTTCAGTACGCCTCCTATTCCATAAGGGGTGTTACTGAACAGGGGGCTGGCTCTTCATGGGAGTATGCAACGTTGTGGTCAATGCATCCCATGGAACTGCTTACTTTTTTACTGCCAGGAAGTTTTGGGTTTGGTGGAGTCACCTACTGGGGGTTCATGCCATTTACTGATTTTCCTCATTATGCGGGAATTATTGTGCTGCTTTTTAGCATTGGTGGAGCCGTTGTGTGCAGAAAAGAACCGATGGTAAAGTTTCTTGTTGTAGCCTTGCTTTTTTCGTTACTCCTGTCGTTTGGCAGATTTTTTACGCCTGTTTTTGATTTATTCTATCATTTTGCGCCGTTTTTCAGCCGTTTCAGAGTGCCATCTATGGCGCTCATCATGGTATACCTGATTCTTGCTCTACTTTCTGCTGTTGGAGTGCACCAGCTGTTTTTGCATCCTCGGGCTCGGCTGCTCAATGCGCTCAAGGCTGCGCTTCTTGCTCTTGCTGTTATTCTTGCGCTTTTTCTTGTGTTTGAACAGAATTTTGAGAGCTTTTGCCGTGCGATTTTTCCTTCTTCTTCCGTTGAAAATTTTGATCTTGCCTTTATGGTGGACAAGGTACGCTGGGAGTATCTGAAAGAGAGTTTTCTGACACTCGTGTTCATTTCAGGCCTCTCTGCTGGAGTGATCTGGCTTATCGTCAAGCAGAAGCTTTCCTGGTATTTCTCCGCCGCCTTGCTGTTTTTTCTTGCAATTGGTGATTTACTCTGGTGCGACTTGCAGATTGCCTATCCTTCCGCAGCATCACTCCGCTTTCCCGTACTTGCAGAGAGGCAGTTGGTTAATAGGGCTTTCCAGCACGACGAGATTACCCGCTATCTGGAGTCGCAGCAAAAACCGTTCAGGGTTTACCCTGCAGGCCCCATTTTTGCGGAGAGCAAGTTCGCACTGTTCGGTATTGAGTCGGTGGGCGGTTATCATCCAGCAAAACTGAAGTTATATGAAGAGTTTCTTGCAAAAACCGGAAATCTTGCCAGCCTGAATATTCTCAGAATGCTCAATGTGGCTTATGTCATTAGCCCGTTACCACTTGGACATCCTGAACTTGTTCTGGTTAAAACCGGCTTGATGCAGCTTGTTTCCGGGCCGGAAACAGTCAATATTTATCGTCTTCAGCGAACAGTTCCCAGAGCATGGTTTGCTGAACGTGTTACTGCAGTTAAAAACGACGAGGAGCTGTTTAATCGCTTACTCACTGATGAGTTGCCACCCGGCCAAGCCTTTGTCGATGCTTCTCTCTGGACTGGTTCCAGAACTTTTTCACCTGCAACGGTTACTTCACTTGACATAAAGCCGGAAATTATGCGGATCAAGGTGGTTGCGCCTCGTGATGCTTTTCTTGTTGTGAGCGAAATTTTTTACCCTCTTCGATGGAAGGTAAAGGTTGATGGTCGCGAAACCTCTATTGTGAAAGTGAATGGACTTCTTCGTGGTGTAATAATTCCAGCCGGCAGCCGCGAAGTTTGTTTTTATTATGACAGAAGTGTATTTGAAACAGGTCAGAAGGTTTCTCTCTTTGCATTCGTTGCAACGCTATTGCTGGTGGCTGGAGGTATTGTAACTGATCGTTTTAAGCAACGGCTTTAAATCTCTTTGGATCGTATTTCGCACCGCTTGCGACAGGGTTCTTTATTAATTTTGCTGTTCCATTAACTTATCCCAGGAAAGAATGTCAGAAGAGAGTTTCAGAAAAGGTGATACCATTGCAATGACTGTTACCGATCTGGCTGAGAAAGAGCAGTGTTTTGGAAAGCTTGACAATGGCATGGGCGTTATGGTCAGCGGAGTGCTGGCTGTGGGTGATCGGGTTTTAGTCAGGATAAAAAAAATCCGCAAGAGTTACATTGAGGCTGTTGCCGTTGAGCTGCTTGAGGAGTCGCCGGACAGGACGCCCCCTTTATGCAGCTATTTTGGCGTTTGTGGCGGCTGTAAGCTGATGCATATCCGTTATGATGTCCAGCTGCAGTATAAGCAGAAAAAGGTACACGATGCCCTGGTGCATCTTGGAAATTTTGTCTCTCCTCCGGTTGCGCCGGTTCTTGCAGCTGCATCTTCTCTTCATTACCGGAACAAGATTGAGTTTTCATGTTCAAACAGACGCTATCTGCTTCCTGAAGAACTTTCGATTGAACAGCTTCTTCATCCCAAAGATTTTGCACTTGGGTTTCATACTCCGGGCAATTTTGAAAAGGTCATCGACATTGACTACTGCTATCTTGCCAATGAGCTGATGAACAAGGCACTCCGCTTGACCCGCGACTTTGCTGTTGCCAATAATCTTGAACCCTATGGGGCCAGAGCACATACCGGTTTTTTACGGAATCTTGTCGTGCGTTTCAGTCAACACCGCAACGAGCTTATGGTTAATCTGGTTACATCATGGTACGATGAAGCGCTTATGCAGCGTTACAAGAACCATCTCGAATCGGGGTTTAATGGTCAGCAGATGACTGTGGTTAATAATGTGACTCAAAGAAAAAATGGTGTCGCTACCGGTGATGAGGAGTTCAGGCTTAGCGGCTCTGGCTTTATTACCGAACGCCTTCGTGACCTTGATTTCAGGATTTCCGCAAACTCTTTTTTTCAGACCAACTCCTTGCAGGCAGAGGTGCTCTATAATAGCGTTCTTGCCGTCGCAGGGCTGAAGCCTGACGATACGGTCTATGACCTTTATTGCGGCACAGGAACCATAACACTCTATCTGGCAAAGCATTGCCGGCAGGTTATCGGGCTTGAAGCTGTTGAAAGCTCCATCAACGATGCCCGCTGCAATGCAGCATTGAACGGGATTGACAATGCCGCATTTTTTCAGGTTGATCTGCAAGATTTTCCTTCCATGATTGAAACTCTTGAAGGCTATGGCTTACCCGGAGTGATTATTACCGATCCGCCGAGGGCTGGCATGCATGCAAAGGCGCTTTCAACCATGCTCCGCTTCAGGCCGCGCAGAATCGTCTATGTCAGCTGCAACCCGGCAAGCCTGGCAAGGGATGGAAAAGAAATCTCTCTTCACGGCTACAGGCTTATATCGGTGCAGCCGGTGGACATGTTTCCGCATACCGCTCATATTGAGAGCGTTGCCTGTTTTGAAAGAGTGCTATCCATTGATTGAGCAGTAGCGCTTGATGATAGTGCGCTGTCACTTGTTATGCTGTAGTTTTATTATCAGGAAACTTTTCATACTCATTCCATGAATTCAGATTTCAAAACAGCCGAAGAAAGAATAAGGAAGGCCGCACATGATAAAGCCATAGTGCTGGATTTATCAAAACTTGATATAACAGTTTTACCTGAATCAATTGGTCAATTATTCAAGTTGGAGAAGCTGCACCTTTCAATGACTAACTTAAAACAATTACCTGAAACGATAGGGCAGTTATTCCAGTTGAAGGAGCTTCTCCTTATCGATACTTCACTGCAAGAACTACCTGAATCGATAGGTCAATTATCCCAGTTGGAGGAGCTTCTCCTTATCGGCTCCCAACTGCAACAGTTACCTGAATCAATTGGTCAGTTATCCCAGTTGACGATACTTAGCATAGCCGTCTCCTCACTTGAGTATTTACCTGAATCGATTGGTCAGTTATCCCAGTTGAAGTCTCTTGACCTTTCCGCCACTAAACTGCAGCAATTACCTGCAT
>JBAXLG010000044.1:0-13906 GCA_037134935.1 Chlorobiaceae bacterium
GAGCTGCTTCCGTGACAAGCTCATGTCATGGGCTATATCAGCCAGAGGGCCTGTACCGGTGAGCCATCCTATGAAACGATCCCAAAGGTGCCTAATATGAACAGCACTGCGTTTGCGTACCGAACTGAACCTTGCATTCGGCACACAGACGCCTGCGCTGATTTTGCCATACCGTTGCATGCTGGAACCGCATGCAGGACAACGTTTTTTTCTTCCAATTAAACAGCTCTTTCTTTAATCGTATCAAAAATACACCGCAAAGCCCTTTTAAATAATACTTGCCGGTAAGCGGCCCCAACGCGAAAGGTTACTTAGCCCAAGTTTCTCAGCAAAGACGGGTACACCCGATGCCCTAGTGCTGGTTTCGATGTCTTCGGTTTTGGCCCAATGGCTGCCAGGCCCATCAACCGATATAACCGGCGAATCCGTTTGATATTGATCTTATAGCCTTTGTTCTTACACAGCCATTCCCACATCCGATAGACACCATAGTACGGTTTCTTCAAATACTGCTCATCAATCAGCCACCTCAGTTCCTGATTCAGCGCCGTCGGTTTTTTCGGCTGATAAAACAGGGATGGACAGTAACTCGCATTGCTTGGGTATACTGAGTCCTTTATGTTTTTGTTCGATCATGCTCCAATGCTCCTTAACAGTTTTCAGCTCAACATTTTTTTTAGAAAATCAGTTTCAATCTGGAGTTGACCGATTTTCTTGTAGAGTTTTTCGGTCTAATCTTCCTTTCTCTTTTGTTGATCCTGTTTTTCTGTTTACTTGAACACTTCGGCTGTATGAACGAGAAATTCTCGTTTCCATGCTCCTATCCGGTTCGGATGAAGCTCATACTTCTGAGCGAGCTCTGCTAAATGTTTCTCTTCGAGTAATTTAGTGGGATGATGGAATAAAGTCGTAGAATGCAGTATTTCAATCTCACCTAAAAACCTGTAAAAACTTACAGACCATTACCAACAACTTTTAGGATTTCCAGCCATATGGAAGGTAGACGATGTCAACCTCTCAGGTTCTGGACTGAAGATAGATGTTCGCATCAAATTTATCGGTAATGACGTAGTATGGCCAGAGTGTGGAGATGGCGGTTCACTGTATGATATAGGGCCCAGGAACAACGGTGGCGGCATCTTGATACCATGCAACATTTCCGAACAATTCTTATCGCTCCCATTCCAAGATGTCAGTGCGGAAAGTGTGGTGTAAAGACAATATCAGTTCCCTGGGCCGCGCACCCCATTCGCGCTTTACAATCATGTTTGAAGGCTTTGCCGTTTCATTGCTTCAGCACTGTTCAACCATTACAGCTGCAGCAAATCTCCTTAGAATTGATTGGCATGCGGTTGATTAAAATTATGGGAGGCATCCGATTCATTCTGGAGTATGGTTGAACCGGGCGTCATTGATACAATCACCCTCAAATACCTGATCCAGAAAATGATAAGCAATCGCTTCCTGTTATGTAAAAAGCTAGATTCTGTTTGTCATTTTCAACACAGCATCGAAGCAAGCATCCCATGACTTTTTATACTTTGATCAGCCTATCTCATCGAACCTGTTATGAACAGACTGCGACCAGTTCAGTTTGCCGAGCAGCATTGTCACTTTTAAAATAAGAGGTGTGGCCTCAACCTTAGAAAAATCTCGTTGTCTTCAATAAAGACCGAGGTAAAAACCGGAGAAAGGTCCACACCTGCTGTCAATTTGGCCGTCAAAGTGAACGGGTTATTCTATGACACCATAAACACAAGCAGTTTCGGTTTTCCAAACATTTCGGATCCGACTTATTGCTCCGGCAACTATAGGTATTGATAAAAAGACACTATGGCCTTTATTCCCCAAGCGTTTTAAGAACTACGGATAAACACTTTTAATTGCCGGAGCAATAACAACATTTTAGCGATTCTGATAATAGCATTGCTCTTATTCATCCGTTTGCAAAGTTGACCAAATTTCATTGTCAAAGCAGGATACTTTCGGACAGCAATCCATGCAGATTCAATCAGCCGTGATCGGAGTTCCTGATGTTGTCGCTTCGTCAGTCCTTTCGAGTACGACCGTTCATCCGACTCATGAATCGATGGTGCCAAACCGATATAAGAGACGAGTTCATCAAACCGTTTGAACCGATTGATGTCAATCAGTTCAAGAACCAAAAGGATTGCTGTCAACACTATCAGTTTTTGTTGAACGCTCTTTATGCATGGTCGGGATATCTGCAGGATTAACCACTATGGTTTCAATCTTCTGAGAAAGCAGATCTCGTGCCGGCCAAAAGCCACTGTAACCGGCTTCATACACCGCATAATACTTACAACCCGGATACTGCCGTTGGAGATAGCTCAATAGTGTTCCTGCAGATGGTGTGGATATCGTCAACGATTTGGCTAATACCATTTGATTGCTTTGAACACTGATTGTCCACTGCTTCAGATGAACATCAATACCGATATAAAACTTTTATAAATGCATCTTGATTATCTTTCAACGAGCAATTCATAGTTTGCGAGAGGTTGTACTCTATCCATCGGTCTCATGGGTACTTTGTCATCAGAGGTAAATTAAATCTCTCATTTCGCCGCCAGTACTATAGCCCCGTTAACAAGGCTACAGGGCTGCAATGTGACCAAAACATCAAGCTGACTGATCCGAAATCATCAGTCAACTATCCGGAACAGCTGAGACGAATCAAGTACACCGAACCGGAAACAGGCAAGACGTATGTGTGCCTGACTAACAATTTCGAGCTTGCTCCGACAGTGATTACAGACCTTTACAAAAACCGATGGCAGATTGAACTGTTCTTCAAATGGATTAAACAGCATCTGCGAATCAAGGCCTTTTACGGCACCCCGGAAAACGCGGTCAAAACACAGATATGGATTGCTATCTCGGTTTATGTGCTGATTGCCTTGGTGAAAAAGAGACTCAATTTGGAACTATCCCGCTACACTTTTTTTACAGATTCTGAGTGTCAGTGTGTTTGAGAAAGTTGATATTGTGCAATTAGTTACCAATTCGTCTGACACAGTTCGAGAAACCTATATCTGTAACCAGTTGAATTTATTTGACTTATAACCTGACAGCAATGACATGCTGCCAATATACAACATAAAGAGCTATTCTTGCTTGGTCAATAACTACATCAGAACAAACCTGTACACTCAACGTACCCATTTAAACAAAAAATAAATCCACTCAATATTCCCCTAACAAATTATTCCACTGTAACCGATTTAGCAAGATTTCTCGGACGATCGACATTGCAACCACGAAGAGTAGCAATATGATAAGCAAGTAGCTGTAAAGGTATAACAGTCAGAAGAGGCATGATTGGTGCGGAAGCCTGGGGAATATGGATAACATGTTCAGCAAGACGACTGATTTCTTTATCACCTTCATTAGCAATAGCAATCACCCTGCCTTTACGACTCCGAACCTCTTCAATATTGCTTAAAATTTTAGTATAAGTACTATCGTGAGTTGCAATAAAAATAACAGGCATATCTTCATCAATTAGCGCAATCGGCCCATGCTTCATTTCGGCTGCCGGATAGCCTTCAGCATGTATATAGGATATTTCCTTAAGCTTCAATGCCCCCTCAAGAGCAACTGGAAAATTATAGCCTCGGCCAAGGTAGAGAAAGTTCTTTGCATTTTTGAAACGTCCGGCAATATCTTTGATCTGACCATCAAGCTCAAGAATCTGTGCAGCTTTTTCAGGAATATTGGCCAGCTCCTTAAGGTTCAAGGAAATCTCGTCATGAGAAATGGTTCGACCTTTGCTTAATGCTATTGCCAGCATATAGAGCATGATTACTTGGGCCGTAAATGCTTTAGTCGAAGCAACTCCAACTTCCGGCCCTGCATGTGTATACATACCACAAAGAGTTTCACGGGCAATAGTGGAACCAACAACATTGCAAATGCCCATAACGAGAGCTCCCTTTTCCTTTGCGATACGTAGAGCCGCGAGAGTGTCGGCTGTTTCACCCGACTGGGAAATAACAATCACTACGTCATCAACGCCAACAATAGGATTACGGTATCTGAACTCAGAAGCAAAATCCACCTCAACAGGTATGCGAGCAAACTCTTCGATAAGATATTCGCCTATCAGACCAGCATGCCAGCTTGTTCCGCAAGCACAAATAACAATGCGCTTTGCCATCTTAAGACGGTCAAGATAATCATCAATTCCACCAAGACAAACCCGCCCTTCCTCAACTTGCACACGTCCTCGCATAACATCATGCATTACGCTCGGCTGTTCAAAAATTTCCTTAAGCATGAAATGCTCAAAGCCACCTTTCTCTATTTTTTCCAATGAAAAATCAAGTTCTGTTACAATTTTTTCTTGTTCGATATTTTCGATTGTTTTGACCGAATAGCCATCTTTCGTCACAACAGCAAGTTCACCGTCAGCAAGATAAACGACCTTATGAGTATGTTCTACAATAGGAGCAGCATCCGATGCTATAAAAAACTCACCAATACCAATACCAATGACCAACGGACTGCCTTTTCTTGCAACAACGATCTTGTCAGGCTCACGCGAAGCAATTACACAAAGACCATAAGCACCCTCAATATGACGAAGTGCATTGCGAGTTGCTGACTCGAGGTTAAGTAAAGTATCGTTTTTCCATACTCTGTCGATAAGGTGAACAAGTACCTCTGAATCGGTATCACTCAAAAACAAATAGCCTTCAGCAATGAGCCCCTGTTTTAAAGTTGAATAATTTTCGATAATACCATTATGAATAACAGCAATATCCCTAGCTGCATTCAAATGAGGATGAGCATTACGGTCACTGGGGGAACCATGAGTAGCCCACCGCGTATGACCTATACCAACCGTCGCTCCAGGCATACTTGCCCTGAGCTCAACAGTATCCGCTTCAAGACCAGTCACGCTACCAATCTGTTTCATAACAGAAAGAGTGCCATTCAAAAGGGCAATCCCCGCCGAATCATAACCACGATATTCAAGGCGCTTTAAACCTTTAAAAAGAAGAGGTGCCGCTTCTTGCCACCCTATATAGCCAACAATTCCACACATAATATTGTTTTATTGTAATAGCATCTCAAAAATATTTTTGCTATTTTTTGAAAAAACATCATTCCTAATTCTTGAAGTTCCGCCTCTATAACACGAGTTTCATACGGTCGTGAATTTTTGATACCTCAGTAGCAATCGTCCGTTCATAATCGTCGATATCTAAAAACGATTTTGAAGGAAGTACCGCAGGGTAGATCAAGCTCCGACTAATATTGATTACAGCACTTTGCCTGTTGCCATCCACCCCAAGTTCAACAGCCTCCTCAAGTGATCCGCCCTGCGCTCCCACCCCGGGAATCAGCAGAAAAAGATTTGGAGCTTCGCAGCGAATTTTACCAAGTAACTCACTCTTGGTTGCCCCTACAACAACGCCACCATTTTCATTCCGACTCCATGTAGCAACCTTGTTGAGAACACTACAGTATAAAGGTTTACCGGTCTGCATCGGTTGTTCCTCAAAATCCACCGACCCTCCATTCGAAGTAAGGCACAGCACAAAAACCAGCTTATCTTCATAAGCAAAAAAAGGCTCAAGGGAATCGAATCCCATGTAGGGAGCAACAGTTACTGAATCAAAAGGCCAGTGCTCAAAAAAGGCCTGTGCGTATTTTTTGCTTGTGTTGCCGATATCAGCCCGCTTTGCATCGGCAATTGTTAGAATCGCATCGGGGATATCGAAAATTGTTTTTTCCATATCCTTCAAACCCGAAATACCTCTTGATTCGTAGAAAGCAGTATTGATTTTATAGGCAACTGCAACATCACTGGTCGCTCTGATGATAGCGCGATTAAACTCAAGAACCGGACTTTTATATCGCGAAAACACTGCAGGAATTTTATCAGGATCGCTGTCAAGTCCGACACACAAAAGAGATTTCAATGATGATATTCTCCTGTTTACCTTATATCGAACTGAACTCATAACTACAAACATTTTAAAATAGCTACCCGTGACCAACAAAAAACGGCACTAGAATAGTAAAAATAATGCAGTAGTGTATTTCTACACATTACCTAGTAAGAAGTTTCAATGAAACTTATAACTTCCAGAACACACATTATACATATATTTAATAATATAAATGTTTTCTTACGATATGCTTCTTTAAATGAGAGAATCCAGTAAATTAGAAATTGGGAATTCTTTCAAGAGCGAGACGTGTTACTATAACCATGATTGTTGATTGATGTCAAAAAAACTGAGTAAACATTCAAATCCCTATAAAAACGAATCGGAAAACAATATACCGCGTCCAAAATTCTCAATAATGTATTATGTGGTTGTCATTGTTCTTCTCATAGGTATACAGCTAGCCTTTTTCTGGCGAGGATCAACAAAGGAAATTCCCTATAGTGAGTTCCGGAAACAAATTGCTGAAAACAAGGTAGAATCAGTAAGGATAGCTCCGGAAAAAATATATGTAACGTTCAAAGCGCCCTTGGTTACAGAAATTGCTACCAAGGAACAGCCAACATCAAAAAAAGAAGAGTTTTTTGTCAATCCGGTACGTGATGAAACCCTGATTGAGCTACTTGAAAATAAAGGAATTAAATACCAGGGCTTGCCAAGTAGCACTTGGATTAATGAACTGTTGCAATGGCTTCTTCCATTCGCCCTCCTTATCGGTCTCTATTTTTTTGTATTCCGTCGAATGGGAGGCCCTGGATCTCAATTCATGAATATCGGTAAAAACAAGGCCGCGCTCTATGAAAACCTGGATGAGCATACCCGCATCACCTTTAAGGACGTAGCCGGTCTCGACGAAGCCAAGGCTGAGGTAATGGAGGTAGTCGATTTCCTCAAGGACCCAAAAAAGTATACAACACTCGGCGGCAAACTGCCGAAAGGAGTCTTGTTAGTTGGTCCTCCAGGTACAGGAAAAACTCTGCTGGCCAAAGCTGTTGCTGGCGAAGCAGATGTACCGTTTTTCAGCATCAGCGGCTCAGACTTTGTTGAAATGTTTGTGGGCGTGGGGGCAGCAAGAGTTCGCGACCTTTTCAAGCAGGCCAAAGAAAAAGCCCCTTGCATTATTTTCATTGACGAAATTGACGCTGTCGGTCGTAGCCGTGGTAAAGGTGCAATGATGGGTGCCAATGATGAGCGGGAAAATACCCTGAACCAACTACTGGTCGAAATGGATGGATTTGCAACCGATAAAGGTGTTATTCTTATGGCTGCCACCAATCGCCCTGACGTGCTCGACTCGGCATTGCTCAGACCTGGTCGTTTTGATCGCCAGATTATGGTGGACAAGCCAGACCTGAAAGGACGCATTGATATTTTTAAGGTACACACAAAAAAACTTTCACTTTCAGACGATGTCAACCTGAAAGTTCTTGCATCGCAGACACCAGGATTTGCTGGTGCGGATATTGCCAACGCCGCCAATGAAGCAGCTTTACTGGCCTCACGCCGCAATAAGCAAGGTATAGAAATGAAGGATTTTGAAGATGCCATAGAGCGAGTTGTAGCTGGACTTGAGAAAAAAAACAAGGTTATCAACCCTCGCGAGAAGCAGATTGTTGCCTATCATGAAGCCGGCCATGCCATTATAAGCTGGATAATGCCCGAAAACGATCCTGTTCAGAAAATTTCTATCGTTCCAAGGGGTATGAGCGCACTTGGCTATACAATGAACATACCACTTGAGGATCGTTATCTCATGACAAAAAGTGAGCTGCTTGCACGCATTTGTAGCCTTCTCGGTGGACGTATAGCTGAACAGATCATTTTTAATGAGATTTCTACTGGTGCACAGAATGACCTTGAAAAAGTTACCAGTATAGCTTACAACATGGTGATGGTTTACGGTATGAGTGAGAAACTTGGCAACCTCTCGTTCTTTGAAAGCAACAACCCCTATTATGGAAGTCCGGGTATTGATAAAAAGTATGGTGAAGAGACCGCTCGTCTTATCGACAAGGAAGTTATGTCTATTGTGGAAGAATCCCGAATCAAAGTGACAGAATTGCTGACACAAAACAAGGAGAAACTCGAAAAGCTCGCTAGTGAACTCCTCTTGAAGGAAATGCTTCAGTATAGCCAGATTGAGGACATTCTGGGAAAACGTCCTGAAGGATTCTTTCCTGTTCAGTATGTTGATGAGCTTCTATCTGACATTGACGTAGAAACAACGAGCAACAATATCGGTTTAGATGCAACCATCCAGACTGGTTCGAACCAGTTGAGTAACACTGAGCAAGCGGAACTTGAAGCTGCCGTTGCAAGGCTTAAGAAAAAGCGGATTAGTCTTGAAAGCTGAACGTTATATTCACAAATAACCTTAACGTGGCGGGAAATGAAAAAAGCAGGGAAACCCTGCTTTTTTATCCTGTATATAATAATTAATGTGGGTCCCGAGGGATTCGAACCCCCGACCTACTGGGTGTAAACCAGTCGCTCTAACCAGCTGAGCTAGGAACCCATTGTAGAACCGCATTATAAGATAATTTCTCAGAAAGTTCAAAAAAACAGATAAGGAATCCTTTAAAGACGGTTTATTTGTAAGCCTTACCGAAAAAACATAAATTCAGTCCAAATATTTAACCTCGCAAAAACGGAAACTTTTTTTGTTCATCATTATGCGATCATTAGCAATTCTCGGATCTACCGGTTCCATTGGAGTCAGTACTCTTGATGTTGTCAGGCAGCATCCCGATAAATTTAACATTACCGGTCTTGTTGCAGGGCGGAATATCGCACTGCTCGCGGAACAGATCAAAGAATTCCAACCTGAAGCTGTTTCTGTAAAGGATGAGCATTCCGTAAAACAGCTTCAAGACCTGCTAGGAAAATACAAACCAGAAATTTTTTTTGGAATTAAAGGTGCCTCAACAATTGCTGGTGCCGATGGGCTATATATGGTTGTCTCTGCAATTGTGGGGGCGGCTGGCCTTCTTCCTACTGTAAGCGCAATCAAGGCAGGTAAACATATTGCACTGGCCAACAAGGAGACTCTGGTCGTTGCTGGAAAGCTGGTATCTGATCTCGTAAAACAACATAATGTACAATTGTTGCCCGTTGACAGTGAGCACTCGGCTATCTTCCAGTCGCTTGAAGGTCACAATAAAGACGACGTAGAACGTATCATTCTTACCGCTTCTGGCGGGCCATTTCGCAATACCTCTGCTAAAGAACTAAAAACAGTTCAGCCCGAACAAGCACTAAAACACCCACAATGGTCAATGGGAGCAAAGATTACCATTGATTCCGCAACGATGATGAATAAAGGTCTTGAAGTGATTGAAGCACACTGGCTTTTTAACATGCCGGCTGAAAAAATCGACGTGCTTGTGCATCCGCAAAGTATTATTCATTCCATGGTCGAATACATTGATGGCTGTGTCATTGCCCAGCTCGGCGCACCCGACATGCGCGCACCGATTGCCTATGCCTTATCTTATCCTGATCGTTGCATAAGCGGCATACAGAAACTGGATCTTATCAAGATTGGATCGCTGACTTTTGAAAAACCCGATATGATAAGATTCCCTGCGCTCCGTCTAGCATTTGATGCCTTAAAAGCAGGTCGTACCTATCCAGCCGTTCTCAATGCAGCCAACGAAATCGCAGTCACCGCTTTTCTCGATAAAAAAATTAATTTTATCGACATCGCTACAACGGTTGACAAAACCATGCAGTCGCACGATGCATTTACTCCAGTTGAACTTGACGAATATCTTATGGCCGATAGATGGGCCCGTGAAACCGCAACCAAACTTATTGCGTAAGCACTGTTCACCAACCTGAAAACGCAGATTAGATTTCGTTGAAAGAAATATGCCTTATTTTTTCTATTGCAACAAAGGATTATCATGGAGCTTCTGAGCACAATATTTTTCTTTATTATCGCCATATTTATTCTTGTGACGACGCATGAACTCGGTCATTTTCTGACCGCAAAACTGTTCCGCATGAGGGTCGAAAAATTCTACATTGGATTCGACTTTTTCGACATGAGGCTCTGGAAAAAAAAGATTGGTGAAACCGAGTACGGTTTAGGGGTCTTTCCTCTTGGTGGATATGTAAAGATTGCCGGCATGATTGATGAAAGCCTTGACACCAACATTCAAAATACGGAACCCCAGCCTTGGGAGTTCAGGGCAAAACCAGTCTGGAAGCGTCTTATTGTTTTGGCTGGAGGAGTAGCTATGAACATGATGCTCGCTACAGCCATTTTTATCGGCGTCACACTGCTACTTGGCGAATCACGCACAAGGATCAACATCCCCGCATTTGTTGCAAAAGGATCGGTCTTTGAGGCAATGGGCATACAAACCGGTGACCGGTTTGTATTGGCAAACGGAAAATCACTGGCAAGCTGGGAAGAAATGCTTGATCCTGAACTCCTAACAGCGCGGTCACTCTCTTACACTATTTTGCGCAACGAAAAAAGCATCACCATTGAGGCTCCACCAAACATTATGTCGCGCATCAACGATAAACAAGGAACTGGCATACGACCAATCAATCCGCCCATCATTGATGAAGTCCTTAAGCGACAACCCGCCCAACTGGCAGGGATAAAATCTGGAGGACTTATTACAGCTATTAATGGAAAACCAGTTTCAGATTGGGTAGAAGTTGTTGACATCATCTCTGCACATGCATTAAAGCCTATTACAATTACCTGGCTATATATGATGCCTATTAAAGGACGTGATGTCACAGCAGAAGCACTCCGTAAAAAAGGCGCCACACTGATAACTACCGTGGTACCAAATAACGCAGGAAAGATTGGTATATCAACGAAACAATCGATTACGACTGAACGCAAAAAAATAGGACTCGGTCAATCGCTACTCAGTGGGTTTGGCCAGAGCTGGAAAATGAGTATCGTAACTTTTCAGGGATTTACTAAAATCTTCACTGGGCAGGAAGAGTTTAGTAAATCGGTCGGTGGACCAATAAAGATTGCCAAAATCGCCAGTCGAAGCGCCGAACAAGGCCCAGTTAGTTTTCTGTACTTCCTTGCAATACTTTCGATTTCTCTGGCTATTATAAATATCCTTCCGGTTCCAGCTCTTGATGGTGGCCAGTTTATGCTGAACGCTATTGAAGGGATCATTCGTCGTGAAATCCCCTTCAAGATAAAAATGCGCATTCAACAAGTTGGCATGGTGCTGTTATTTGGGCTGTTCGCATTCATTTTTATCAACGATCTTTTGAATCTCTGAATCTGATTTCTCGATGCAATGCTTGATAAACTACATTCTATCAAAGAAAAACACCTTGATCTTCAACAACTTCTTACCGATCCAAAAGTGGCCGCTGATCAGGCTCGTTTCAGAAAACTAAACAAAGAATACAGCGACCTTAAAGAAATCGTTTATGTCTACGACTGTTATATGCAGGCAAAAAGAGAGCTTGACGAATCAAGGCTTCTGCTAAAAAACGAGAAAGAGTCGGAAATGAGGGAATTTGTCCAGACTGAGGTCAACAAACTCCAGAAAAAAATTCCAGAACTTGAGCAACAGCTTAAAGTACTTCTTTTACCGAAAGATGAAGCTGATTCACGTAACGTTATCATCGAAATTCGAGCTGGTACCGGAGGAGAGGAAGCTGCGCTTTTTGCTGCAGACCTCCTGAGAATGTATCAACGCTATGCCGAACAGGAGGGATGGCAGTGTGAACTTCTCCACTACAATGAAAGCTCCACACCGGGTGGGTTTCGGGAGGTTACACTTGGGGTAAGCGGCCATGATGTTTACGGCATCATGAAATATGAAAGCGGTGTTCATCGAGTGCAACGAGTTCCCGACACTGAAACACAGGGTCGCATCCACACCTCGGCAGTAAGCGTGGCAGTACTGCCGGAAGCTGAAGATGTTGATGTAGAGATCCGTAAAGAAGATCTGCGATTCGATACCTATCGCAGTGGAGGGAAAGGTGGTCAAAACGTCAACAAGGTTGAAACAGCGGTAAGAATTACCCATATACCCAGTGGCCTTGCGGTAGCCTGTCAGGAAGAACGTTCACAGCTCCAGAACAAGGAAAGGGCGATGAAAATGCTTCGGACAAAACTCTACGACATCCTGCTTGCAGAGCAAATTCAGAAACGCGCCGACCTCCGCCGCTCTATGGTTACTACCGGTGACAGGAGCGCCAAAATCCGCACCTACAACTACCCTCAGTCACGAGTGACCGACCACCGCATCGGATTTACAAGCCACGCTCTTTCACAGATCATGCAGGGTGATATTCAGGAAATTATCGACGCCCTCAAAATGCACGACCAAGCCGAACGACTACAGGCAGAACTCCTGTAATCACTAAAATTCAGCTGAAGTTGCCTCGCGCAATAAATGAGTAAATAGGTTTTAACAGATTCTCTTTATATTTTTCCCAATGAAACGAAATGAGTACGTTACCGGAACTCTGCAACAAACGAAACTTACGGAGCACTGACAATGGAAATGGATGCAACTGGTATAAGCAGGGGCGAGTGGATCTTTCACAAGGAATTTGAACAAACCGCCCCTTACCTTTCCGACCAGAAAAAAATACTTGGATTTAACCCTTTTTGCTACAGCGTGGAGCCAACTGAAACTGAAAATGTCTATAAATGGCATTTCCGTGTTACTGACCCGCAAAACAACCCGTTCGATATTATCTTTTATGTTGAACAGTGCGATGAATTGCTGGTTCAGCTACCGGATCATATTGAATGCTCAGATCCCGAGCTACTCACTGAGGAAATGATCAGGCAATACACGGTAGGAAAAAAAGTCCGCTGGAAGCACTTCCCTGCACCACAGCAGATTAATGATCCGAAAAAGTACCGCTTTGAAGGTAAAGCCTTTGCCGATCTTGATATGCATCGCCTTAAGGCAAATAGAACCAGAGTACACTTCGAATTGAAAGTTGATGTAAGGTTTCTGCTTTACCCTGCTTTCCGTATCATACCAAAAAAAGTTGTCCGTACAATGGTTAATGCGGGTATGTCCATGATCATGCAGACCGCCACTAACCATATTTTCAGCGCCATTTCTAAAGAGTTCGCCCGCATCGAGCAGGTACGCACAAAAAGTTTTCCTTGACTGTTACCCGTCGCCACATCTGTATAACTTTGTAGAGCGTGAGTGACCATCAGTTCCGGGTAAATCAATCTTTGGCACTGTTTTCTTTTTAAAGTATTAAAAGGAAGAGCTAAGTAACCTTTTGTGTTGGTAATTTTTGCCAGAACTTATTACTCAAAAATGATTTATGAGAATTTTTTTATCCGATTAAACAGGTCTTTCTTTAATCGTATCAAAAATACACCGCAAATCCCTTTTAAATAATGCTTTCCGGTAAGCGGCCCCAACACGAAAGGTTACTTAGCTCAAAAGGAAGCAGTCTGGCTACCGCCACCTTTTTTAAATACTGACTTGCAAGTTGAGCACATATATCCATCGGAGCCACAATGTGTCAGTATTTTTGTACCATTACGTATGCCCGGCACAGTCTCGAAAGATGGTGTTCAGAGATGCTGTTGATGAAAAACTAAAATCTGTATGTCTTTAACTAGCAAAAAGATACGAGTACCAATGAAGATCATATGCACTTTCTGATTTGGAGTGTTCCGACGAACAGATCGACCAAAATCATCCAGATGGTAAAAAGTATCACTGTTAGGAAAAATTTTACAAAATATCCAGAGGTTAAGCTCAGTTTTGGGGATAGAAAGTTTTGGTTAAAAGGCTTTTATGTGAATACTGTTGGACGTCATGGTGACGAAAATACCATAAAAGAATACGTGAAAAAGTCAGGGTAAAAAGAATTAATACAAACGGCTACATAGGGTTTGCTGAATAATCTTTAAGACATTATATAGTAATAATATAAGCACTATA
>JBAXLG010000045.1:0-13399 GCA_037134935.1 Chlorobiaceae bacterium
GCTGTTTCTCAAGTGGTTTTCAGACCAGCTTTATTTTTTACCGGACACTACTGATTACCGGACAATCCTGTCTGCACAGGAATACCAAGAGATCGGAACAACACATCATCATCCGTAGCAAGACAGTCATACTTAACCGCTCCCGTAAGGAAACCTGAGGACTTCAGCGATTTGATGACATTAACGAGCACAGCTGTTTTTCCCGATGATGGGGGGCCGGATATAGTGACAAGTTTCATTATTTTAAAGAGTCAGCGTTGAAATACATCAGGCCGAAGCCCTTTTTTCAGTTCGATATCAAGTGTTGCTACCAGTGCTTCATAGTCGTTGTTCAGCAGGTATGTCCATGAGGGAAAACTGAACGGCTCCTGCCAGTTAACATGTTCGGCAAGGTGAAAATCGCCTCGTTTCAATGCCTGCCGCATAATATTGCTACGGAAAAAAGTTACAATTGGCAGGCATTCTTCGATTTTTGATGTTTTGACAAACATAAGCATAGGTGCAAGTATCGGGCCATCTTCAAATTCAAGAATTGCGGCATTCTTGCGCGACGGAATCTGTACAGTAGCTGCATTCGGCAGAAGATTGAAGGGTGTGCGACGTGGTTCAGAAGAGTCGAGGCGTTTAAGAACTTCAGCAAAATGCCAAACGTTCCGGATATTGCAGGCGAAATCTGTTGTCGCATTGCTACCGAGTTGTTCCTTCAGGATCAGCAGAAGGGAAGCAATACTTGCTTTTCCATTATAGCCATGTACGGTAATGAGATCCTTGTATCGGGGATTGACAAGATCAATCCAGCGATAAGGATATGGTACTAATGGATTTGTTGATAAATCAACGACAATGCTCCAGTATCCAATAGCGAAAATACCGATATTGTGCTCCTTTACAAGATTTTGAAATATTGCTGGCATTATCTTCAGGGCTTCATCACTGGAGATTCCCGTATAGATACCAGTATTGATAAATCTTTCCTTGAACTGTCTGGAAAGTACAGTATGCAAACCTGATGCAATAAGCACTTCAGGAAGATCATCTTCGGTTTGTGCTGATTTCAGTTCTCCTTCTATTCCTTTTGAATCGCCATCAAGCAGCATTGGCGAATAGATGGGAATATTATGCGAAGAATTATAGTTCTCTGCAAATTCACTGATGGCCATTTTAGTGACCACTTTGAGAGGGCAAGGCATATTGATGTATAGGTTTATCGCTCCCTTTTTGAGCAATGGTATACCGTTATAAGTTGTTTTTCTATTAAGTGGCAGTGATCCACAAACAGCGATTACACCTTCGCTGTTTTCTGTCATCTGCAATGGTTTCTGCATAGCAAGAGTAAGTTAGTGGTTACTGCGTTTCATTTTTTTTACTTTTTCTTGGTCAGGATGAAGGATATTGACAAGTTCAATATCGGTCAACTTATTGACATAAAATATGTTAACATATTTTTGGATAATATTTTCCAGATTAAAATGATAAACCTTGGAATACGGCATCTCGGCAGTCCATATAGCTTCCATGATCCTGTTGATTCTCGGTGGACGGTCAAAACCAACCAAAATGCATCTATGGTGTACATCCTGCTCTGTTTTATTGATATGACAACTATAGAGGTAGAAAAAATTACTGACTTTAATTAATCGCAGGTTTTAAAAACTGAGTATTAATGCTTGAAATTGCCGAATCAATAACGATTGTGTCCTGGCCAAAAAATTATAATTTCTGACAAAACCTTATGTTCTTATTTTTTGCATTATTATGTCTCGACATAACGATCATTAAAATTTTAATGCTAAGCGTTATTGCAAAAGAGCATTATGTTGCCTCCAAATATGATGAGTGATGCTCTTTGTTTTTAGATTGAAAAACAGCTATTTTTACTCATTAATGGTTTTTAAATTCGTCATTATTTTAATATCTGCGGGGGTTTCCTTGTACGCATCAAGGTTGGCCTTGCTGAAGCGTATATCACGCCCAACTCGATTGCATGGTATTACGCCGTTCCGAGCAGCTACACGTATCCATTGTGTGCTGCATCCAAGATACTCTGCTGCTTGTCGTATGTTGTAGTTGACCGGATTCCCGCCTATAGCTTGTACTGCCTCATGCAACATCTTGATCTCGTCTCGTATTTCCTTCAGAATTTGCGTTTCGTGTTCTGTCATGTTTTCACCCCCTATTGCGGATTCTTCTTTAAAGCTAACGTAGTAATCAATTTTATTACAGCAGCTATAAACCCATTAGTTCTAAAATTAGTAATAATTATTAAATTATCAATGAATTTTGTTTTCTTTATATTAATTAATAAAGATTTACTGATAATTATCTTATTAATTTAAGTTTTTATGGCGTAGCTTCGAATGTTAAGGAATACAAAAAAATCATATGCTTTATAAACTGCCTGATAACGAGATTGAACGGTTTATCGAAGAAGATATGCCTTATGGTGATCTGACAACTTTTCTACTCGGTATTGGTCAACAGCCGGGAACAATAACCTTTACAAGTCGTGAAATAACAACAATCTGTTGTACAGAAGAGGCTGCTTGTGTTTTTGCTCGATGCGGAGCATCAGTAAACTTCTTTCTGAAAAGCGGTACAACAGTTGGGGCCGATGTTCCTATTCTTTCTGCCACTGGTTACGCCAACGCCCTTCACTCGGGTTGGAAAGTGGCTCTCAACTTACTGGAGTATGCATCGGGAATTACCACGTTGACCAAAAATATTGTTGATCAGGCCAAAAATGTTAATCCGGGGGTCAGTGTTGTAACAACCCGCAAGTCATTTCCTGGAACAAAAAAAATTGCAATTAAGGCTATAATGGCTGGGGGTGCTCTTCCTCACCGGCTCGGTATGTCCGAATCGGTACTTGTTTTTAGGCATCATACAGATTTTCTTGGTGGTCTCGACAGTTTTCTCCAAACTGTTGAGGCATTAAAAGCAAAAGTACCGGAACACAAAATTATTGTAGAAGCAGAGACGACAGAGGATGCGTTTAAAATTGCTGCTGCAGGGGTTGACGTGATTCAGATTGACAAGCTGGTACCTGAACAACTCTTACCGCTGGTTCAGCAACTCCGTAAAGAGTACCCAGCCGGTATAACCATCTCGGCTGCTGGTGGTATAACCGCTGAAAATGTAGCTTTTTATGCAAAAACTGGAGTGGATATTCTGGTGCTTTCGTCGGTCTATTTTGCTAAACCAGCAGACATCGCTGTTTCAATGTATGTGGTCACCACCCAAAAAACCGTACACTTTTAAAATAGAGTTTTTCAGCAATGAGTATTTTGAACCAAATGGAGGATCATTGCCATGAAAAATCCCAATTCAGTGAAAAGCAGATCGGCTACGCCCTTAAACAGGAAAAGAACAGCGACAGGGTTAAGGATGACGTGAGTCCGAAAAAATGGAGCACTTGGTTGTAGTGTTTTAAACAAACACAATCAAGGAGGTTAACAGGATGAAACCCAAGCGTTACAGCACAGAACAGATCATTGGCATCTTGAAGGAAGGCGAAGCCGGCGTGGCCTTAAAAGAGCTTTGCCGAAAGTAAGGTATCAGCGATGAAACGATTTACAACTGGAAAACGAAGTATGGCAACATGTCGGTCAGCGAGGCACAACGCCTCAAGGAGCTTGAAGATGAGAACCGACGGTTGAAGAAGCTGGTTGCTGACTATGCACTCGACATCCAGATGCTTAAGGAGATCAACTCAAAAAAGTGGTAATACCCGAAGTAAAACGCAATGCGGTCAAGCAATTGTATGAAAGCTTCGGGCTGAGTCTCCGTCGGCTATGCGTGTTGGTTGGTCTGAACCGGTCAAGCTGGCATTACAAGCCCCAGCCGGATAAGATTTGAAGTACTCCCCGAAAATAGGACAGCAAGCATAAAAGGGAAAAAACCAATAAATTGCTGTCACTATGAAACCAAACACTGAACTTGCTACATTTTCCTGGACGGTGTGAGAAGTCATATCTTCAATCAAAAGGAGATGTGAGAAATGACAGAGAGAGACAACAAGAGTCGCAGGAAGTACAGCAAAGAGTTCAAGGTTGATGCCGTTGAACTGATGATGCGAAGTAATAAATCAATCATAGAGACAGCCACCAGTTTAGGAATCAGGGCTGATTTGCTGCGCCGGTGGGAAAAGGAATATTCAGCAAATAAGACCGCGCCTTTTCCTGGCAGCGGGCATCTGAAAGAACCAGAAGAAGAGCGGTTTCGCAAGCTGGAACGAGAACTTCGAATAGTCACTGAGGAACGAGAAATATTAAAAAAAGCACTCGCTGTGTTCTCAAGGACACCCTTCTAAAGTATTCATTTATTGAAGGTTATAAGAGTACATTCGCTGTCAGAACCATGTGCCGTGTTCTGGATGTTTCTGTCAGCGGATATTACCAGTGGACACAGCGATCTGAAAGCAATCGTAGTATAGAGACCAGGAAAGTGAGGGAGGCCATCAAAAGGATTCATAAGGAGAATCGTGAAATCTATGGTAGTCCTCGGATTGCCGTTTGCCTGCAAGAGGAAGGTTTCCGGTGTAGCAAACCAAGGACAGCCCGGTTAATGCGATCTATGGGAATTCGATCTAAAGTGGCTAAAAAATTCAAGGTAACGACAGACTCAAACCATAAGGAGCCGATTGCTCATAACCTTCTGGATCAGGTGTTTAAGGCCGATTTTGTTAATGACGCCTGGACGAGTGATCTGACGTATGTTTGGACTGGCAGCGGCTGGATCTATCTGACGGTCATTATGGATCTGTACAATCGTGAAATTATCGGTCACTCATTCAGCAAGCGAATGACGGCTGAAACAACGGTGAACCCTGCTCTGGATATGGCATTGATGCATCGGAGACCAGTTCCTGGAGTAGTTATTCATTCGGATCGAGGTATCCAATATGCGAGTAAATCCTTCAGGAAGAAGCTAGCGAAACATGGCCTGATTCAGAGTATGAGCGGCAAAGGTAACTGCTATGATAACTCCGTTACTGAAAGCTTTTTCAAAACCCTGAAAACCGAATTGGTGTATACTGAACGCTATCGAACGCGAGAAGAGGCCCGACACAGCTTATTTGAATGCATCGAAGTATTTTACAACCGGAAACGGAAACACTCAACTTTAGGGTACAAATCGCCCGTTGAGTTTTTACGTTATAAACAACAACCAAGAGCTATGGCTTCTTAGGGTGTCCATTTTTTTGTTGCAAGTCCATAGTTTAGATCCTCTCGAACGATGGCCAGTAACTCTGGCGATGCCGGGTACATAAATGGCTAAGTGAATATTATAGATTTTTAAGACACTCAAAAAATCCTTACAGCCCTAACACGACCGTTATGATTTTTCTCTCCTACTAACTGTTCACCATTGAGGAAGTATTGACCCCATGCACTATTCTGTTCGCTTTCTGAGGAGCTCCAATAAATAGTTTCCTCAAAGCCGCCAACGGAACTACGATGGTCGTAGAGTTGCTTCAACTGCTCCTTATTTGGCAATAACCAGTCGCTATAACCGTTTATAAAAGTATTCGCGGCATTTTTTGCATCATACCAGTTAAAGAAACCTTCTTTTTTTCTAAGAGAATTGCCTGTCATATCTGCTTTAGCAGCAACAAGGCCATGCTGACCGGTACCATCAATATAAAAAACAATACCTCCGCCATATTCATCGCCTATTTTTGGTGTTGCTGCAGCGGTTATTATCGGAACACTAATTATACCAAGAACATAAAACAGCAATATAACCCACAAACGGATTATACCTGTTTTGACCACTCGACTAACTTGATTCCTCATATGTAGTACCGTACTATTCACAATAAATAAGATTTGAGTTTTAGCAATTAATCTCAATACTTACGTCTACAACAATCTACGCCCATATAGGGAAGAACCTAAGTCTTTGTTTATTAACCAACTAAATACTGCGACATATCTACACCATTAGCCTCATCAGCCTTAAACCATTCCGGTTTCGGCCCTCTACCGACCCATGCTAAATCGCCCTTTCTATACTTGATAACAGAAGGAACTTTTACCTTAGCAGTTTTACTCAAGATGTTTCTTACCTGAAGATCATCAACAGTAAGATCAAATTCGATCATAAGAGATTTGATTTGCTTCACAGCTTCTTTTCTTCCCTCAGCTTTTTGTTCTGCAACTTGTCTCTGAAGTTCAGCAATTTGAGCATTCAACTCTGCAATTGTTGGCATAACTTAGTAATTTATGTTATTATGAAAGAATTTCTTATTAAAACAGCAAGTCAGTTATTTAATCTTTATCAACATAAGTTGTATAGCTTTATTTTTTGAAAGTTATTTGATTTTATAACTGAACATAATGAATTGTATTAGCATTAGTAATGTATTCAAAAATCATTATTTGAACTAATCAAGCAGCAAGATGATGATATTTCTAATAGACGATTTGTATTCAACTATTTTTTTCTCTATATGTTATAACACGAAGCGAATATAAAAAATATTATTAACATCACTCTATATGATTATTCAGATTATTTTCATTTACGCAATAGCAGCCATTACTTTTTCCAGCTTTGCAAAAACCTCGTTTGCTAATTGAGCAATTTCCTGCTTTTCTACGAGGTTCATGATAACGTTTGTATCCATAAACTCAACGTGTACGAGGCCAGCACCGTCTTCTCTTACCACTACATTACAAGGCAATAGTAAACCAACTGAAGGTTCTGCAGCAATAGCACGGTTAGCCAGAATCGGATTGCATGCACCAAGAATACGATAAGGAGGCATATCTTGATTGAGCTTCTTTTTTAATACCTCGGCAACATCTATGTTGGTCAAAATACCGAACCCTTCGTTTTGAAGAGCGAGTATAACACTTTCAATAGCAACAGTAAAAGGCATCACTACTGTTTTACCGAAACCGTATTTAATCATGTTTTTTTTCTTTTAATAAAATTTTCAGTAAAAAAATAAGGGGATAGGGTACAATCAGTCTGTATTCTCTGTTGATAGATACTAATCATACATTATAAATAAATATAGCATTAATAAAGTAACTACTGGCCTATAATAAGCGTTCAATAACAAGTCATTCCGTAATCCTTTCTGAAACCCTTTAGTATTTACTGACAACTTCTTTAATGGTTTTGGTCATATGCTTCATGACGTAAATGTTTATATGTGAAAGGTTTGACCATTTATTACGGAATCAGTTCTTGTGGAGTGCTTATTTTACAATATTTGAAAGTATTCAAAACCAGGTATTTTTGCTGATTGTTCTTTCCATTTTTTTCTTTTATTGAGATACCAGCGCTTATATACATCATCAACGGTATCGTTCAGATACTTACATGATATGAAAATTTGGCTGTGCACAATAGCTATCAGTGGCAAATGGTTTGTAAAATATGGGTTATCAGGATGATCTTGAATTTCATGGTAACCAGCTTCCGTTGTGTTTTCTAATAAATGTTGCCTGATTTAAAGGATTCCAGACACCAAGTTTCTTACTCACAAACGATATTATAATATCTATTTTCATTACATAAACTGACAAGTTTTGTTGAGGAATCCTCATGCTGTCTTTAATAGATTTATTTTTTTGGAGGATATTCGAAAAATGTTTTATGTTTAAGGTAAATAAATACTTGTTTTATTGACAAAATAGATTGTTACCACCAAATCAAGTAATGATTCTGCTCTTGAGTGGTAAATAACGTAATCTCTTCTGCTGTTTTATTTTTTTCTTCTGCAATTTCATGTAATACTTTTTTTAGCCTATTCACTTAGGTTACCAAGATTAGTGCAGGCTTTGATACGAACATGCCGCAGTATCAAAGTCTCTTTAATAACATGGCGGCTCATAAACGAAAAGGAGAGTAAACTATGGCAATGACATATGGAGACCTTCGAAAGTTTATTGAAGCTGAAAAACTGGGTTGGCAGCCACCAGTAGATCGGCAAGATTACGTTCGTTTACCGCTCTATTCTTTAGGGGCGTCGGCAGAGGAACTTGTGCCGGAGGCTAAGTCACCTAAATTTGATTTTCGTACTCTTGGCGTCAGCGGAAATCCAGTTCTTGCCGTACGTCGTGCTGAACGTGGACTGGTATCGGTTGATGAGGTACGAAAATTATATTCTTCAAATGTATTAAGCAGGTTAGGGCTTGCTAATGCGCTTGATCAGGCGGCAACCGCAACTCCTCCTGATGGAGGAGTGCCTCCCAGCTCTATTGATTGGCGAAACCGGTGGGGGCAGAACTGGATAACCAGTACTAGAGATCAGAATCCATGCAATGCTTGCTGGGCTTTTGCAGGTACAGCCTTAGTAGAAGCCATGGTACGCATTGAGCATGCTACATGGACACGTTTATCAGAGGGTGACGTTCACCGCGGTGTTGGTAAAACCTGTCCGGATCTCGGTAATCTTGGTGAAGTATCAACTTTTTTTGCGAATAACGGTATCTGTGATCCTGGCTCATGGCCTTGGCGCACGGATTCACCTCCTTACGCCCCTACCCCTGACCGTAATGGTCGTTCGGTTCGTGGTCCTGCTTTTGATGTAGTCTCAGTTGCCAATTCGAAAAATTGGTTAGACACAGTTGGTCCTTTAGTAACATTTATTGATGTGTACAATGATTTCAGTGGCATCAGCAGTACAGTTTATCGGCATAGCACAAATCCTGCAAACAAGTTGAGAGGTGGCCATTTTATGCTGATTATTGGTTACAGCGACACGCTCGGTGCATGGCTTTGCAAAAATTCATGGGGTAATGGGTGGGGTGTTAACGGTGTGGGCTGGATTGCCTATGGAGAGTGCAGGATAGATTCTTTCGCTCGCTATGGTGTTCGTAATACAAACCCCGATCCATGGACCAAGCGCCGCCTCCATAACGGAAACCTGTTTGAAAGCGGCAATGGTGCCCTTCATCGTAACCTGGAGGTGGTCGGTTCCAATGGTAAACGTATACAGCACAGGTGGCGTGAGGGCGGTGCACCCTGGACATGGGGTGTAGCGTCAGCTTTTACTACTGATGCCGCTGTTTGTCCAACCCTTATTGGTACAACATTCAATCGCAATATGGAGATTGTTTACACTACAACAAGTGGTCGCCTCCATCATTGGTGGACTGGTGGAGGAGGAAGCGGTCCATGGAACAATGGCGGTGTGTTCGGGCCAGGAAATTGCCATGGTGTACCAGGCTTTGTTCAAGGCGACTACAACGCCCCAGGAAATTTCGAAGTTGTTATTTCTGTAGGCGCTCAGTTGCAGCATGTATGGCGTGATGGTGGTGGATGGCACAATGGAGCGCTGTTTGGTAGCAACATAGCCCAATCAGGCGCAACACTTGTGCAGGGCACCTATGGTTCACCACACAGTAATCTGGAATGTGTGGCCGTACGTACTGATCAAACAATGCAGCATTTCTGGCGGAACGAAAGCACCTTTGCATGGAATGCCGGTGCTATTTTTGGTAACGGAGTTGTCACTCCGCCAGTAATGATTCAAGGGCAGTACGGCATGCAAAACGAACTTGGACCCAATGGTAATTTCGAGCTCTGCGTAGCTGTTGGAGGACGTGTTCAGCATTGGTGGCGTTGGAACTCAGCTGGTGGTGATATGGGTTGGAGGCATAGTGCCGACTTCGGGCACGACGTCCGGGCGGTTGCAGGTCTATGTGAAGGATCGTGGGGAATGAACCTGGAACTCATTGTGCTTCTTACTAACGGCAAGCTTCAGCACTACTGGCGCGACGGTGCCGGTTGGCATGAAGGTGTTGTAATCGGACCGGCATGATTGTTGACATACCGGATTTGCCACGGCATATCATACTGGATGAGGGGGAACGTATTGTGTTCCCCCTCCCATCCTATTCCAACTCGGGCAATACATGGTCTACAACCTGTTTAGGCGCTCAGGGCGTTGCCAGTGTAACAATAGAACTGGGTGAAATTTCTCAAGCATTGATTACCCCCGGTAACGGCATATCCGAGCCTCCGCCACTTTCAATTGCTCCTGAGAAATTGATTGTGCATGGCCTGTCATGTGGTGAAACAACGTGGCAGCTTGTATTATCCCGCTCTTTTGGCGGTTCACAACCAACCCTGAGCTACAACGTTCATATAACAGTCCGATAACATTCATAACCCAGCTTTGGCGGTGTGGGTTATAAATACGAACTTGCCCCACCTATATGCTTTTTGTCATGAAGAGTGATCTGGACTTGCCTGCATATAGGAGTTGATCATGCAACTGATATTGATTTTCTGAGCGTTAGTAAAAGGGCAGGTCTAACAAATCCACTTTTTTTTATGAGAAAAGCACATTCACTACTAACATGGCTGATGATCCGCAACAAGTATTAGAAGCATTCTGGGCGCTTTCACCAAAAAAAGCTCTTCTGAGTGTTGGCAGTGATATTCAAGGATTATCTGAAAATGCTGCACGGGAAAAACTGAAGCAATACGGTACTAATACCTTGAAAGGAAAATCGAGAACTTCAGCACTCATGCTTTTTCTGCTTCAGTTTAAAAGTCCGGTCACCTTGCTGCTGATTTTTGCGGCATTGCTCTCTTTTGCGCTGCACGATCAAACTGATGCTGTTATCATTCTTCTTATTGTCCTGGTAAGCGGAGTACTTGGCTGGTGGCAGGAAAAAGGTGCCTCAAATGCAGTTACGGAACTGATGAAAATGGTACAGATCAAATGCAGGGTAGTGCGGGAAGGCAAAGAAAGAGAGATACACGTAGAAGAAATTGTGCCCGGCGATGTGATTCTTCTCTCTGCCGGAGATGTAATACCGGGTGACAGTTTGCTACTTGAATCAAAAGAGTTGTTTGTGGACGAAGCGGCGTTTACCGGCGAAACCTATCCAGTAGAAAAAAACAGAGGTGTTTTACCGGCAGAAACACCGCTTGCGGCTCGAAGCAACACCCTTTTTATGGGTGCACATGTTATCAGCGGTAAAGCCAGAGCAGTGGTGATTAAAACAGCCATGCAGACAGAGTTTGGCAAAATATCGGATACCCTCAGGCTCAAAAGCCCTGAAACGGATTTTGAACGGGGTGTTCGCCGATTCGGCTATATGCTGATGGAGATCACAATGGTTCTTGTTGTTATTATTTTTGCCGTCAATGTGTTGCTGCATAAGCCGGTTCTCGACTCTTTCCTCTTTTCACTGGCGCTTGCCGTAGGCCTCACTCCGCAACTGCTTCCCGCTATCATTACAGTCAATCTTGCAACTGGAGCCCGAAATATGGCTCGGAAACGGGTAATTGTAAAGCGCTTGTCGTCAATCGAAAATTTCGGAAGTATGAATATACTCTGTTCCGATAAAACTGGTACAATTACCGAAGGAAAGGTAACGTTGCATAAAGCAGCATCCGTTTCAGGAGAACCATCGGAAAAAGTGCTTGAATATGCATGGCTGAACGCTTTCCTGCAGCAGGGATTTCACAACCCGATTGATACCGCAATTATCAACAGCAAGCAGGGAAGTGCAGGTTCATTTGTGGTACAAAGTGAAGTGCCTTATGATTTTATCCGTAAACGACTGAGTGTCCAAATCCGTAATGCCACCAGCAATATTGTGATAACAAAAGGAGCGCTCAATCAGATTCTTGAAGTATGCACTCAGGTTGAAACAGAAAACGGCACCATTGTAGCGCTGGATGAAAAGCTTGCACAGATCAGTTCGCTCTATACCCGACTCAGTTCAGAAGGATACCGAACACTTGGTATCGCCTATACTAAGGGAGAGAATCAGAAAAATTTCACCCGTCAGGATGAAACATCAATGATTTTTCTTGGTTTTATAACTTTTTTCGATCCCCCTAAAGCTGATGCTGGGGCAGCAATAAATAACCTGGCAAAACTTGGGGTTGCGTTGAAAATCATTACAGGCGATAATGCACTTGTGGCCGGCAGTCTTGGAAAGCAGATAGGTATCGGGAACCCGGCTCTCCTTACCGGAGCGGAAATACGCCGGATGAGTGATGTGGCACTAATGCAGCAGGCTGTGCGCACTGATATTTTTGCTGAAGTAGAACCTGACCAGAAAGAGCGGATCATTCATTCCCTTAAAAAGGCAGGCAATGTAGTTGGCTTCATGGGGGACGGCATAAACGATGCTTCAGCTTTGCATGCCGCCGATGTGGGAATCTCGGTTGATTCGGCTGTTGATGTTGCCAAGGAAGCTGCCGAGATTGTACTGCTTGACCATGATTTGAAAGTGCTGGAACAGGGGATTATAGAAGGCCGAAAAACATTTGCCAATACCATGAAATACGTGTTTATGGCTACCAGTGCAAATTTTGGCAATATGTTCAGTATGGCGGGAGCATCACTTTTTCTTCCATTCCTTCCGTTGCTTCCAAAGCAGATACTGCTCACCAACCTTCTGACCGATTTTCCTGAAATTACCATTGCCGGCGACCGTGTTGATGCCATCAATATTGATAAACCTCACCGCTGGGATATCCGTTTTATCAAGCGGTACATGATCACATTCGGAATTCTGAGTTCGGTATTTGACTTTCTGACTTTCGGAGTATTGCACTATTTTCTGCACGCAAAAGAGGCCTTGTTTCAGACAGGTTGGTTTGTTGAATCGGTAATTTCCGCTGCTCTCATTGTTCTGGTTATTCGCACACGTTTGCTTTTTTTTAAAAGCAAGCCCGGAAAATACCTTGTTACAGCAACACTTCTTGTGGTATTAGCCGTCCTGGCAGTGCCGATATCACCATTTGCCGCCATGTTCGGATTTGCGCAGCTTCCATTGGCATTCTATGGGTGGATGTTACTCATTGTGGTGCTTTATATCATCAGTGCTGAACTGACCAAACATTTTTTCTATAAACAACGAATCAATCGGGAGTGAATAAACCACTGTTGTTCAAAAGACTCAACAGGGTAGTTTCGCGTCCAGCAGTTCAATGGGTAGTCTCCTGATTCCTGCACTCAAACCAACCCATCGCCAGGCATTGTCCGATAAAAAAAGCACATTTTGCTGTTGTTCATCCCATGATGCCGTTTCATTGTTGGGCGGGTTGGCCAGTGTCATCAAGCAGTTGCCGGACTCCATATCCCACACCTTGAGGGTATTATCATTGGAACCGGAAACAATCCGTTTGTTGTCGGCACTGATGGCGCACGAAGTGACCGAGCCCGAATGACCGTCGAGTGTCATCAAGCAGTTGCCGGACTCCATATCCCACACCTTGAGGGTCTTATCACCAGAACCGGAAACAATCCGTTTGTTGTCGGCACTGATGGCGCACGAAGTGACCGAGCCCGAATGACCGTCGAGTGTCATCAAGCAGTTGCCGGACTCCATATCCCACACCTTGAGGGTCTTATCACCAGAACCGGAAACAATCCGTTTGTTGTCGGCACTGATGGCGCACGAAGTGACCGAGC
>JBAXLG010000046.1:0-12823 GCA_037134935.1 Chlorobiaceae bacterium
ATCGCATGGCGGTCATGACAGCATATTTATTGGAATTTTAGGACTATTGCCTTGGACAATTTAAGCATTATGATAGCAATTTTTTTGGCTGTAGTTTTTTCTCCGCTACCGTGGTGAAAGAGATGCAAAACTCTTTACGTTAATTATTCGCAAGTTGTTCTTTTCAAATCAAACCATTGAATCCAATACCGTTGTAAAGTATGAGGTGATGTTGTAGCTGCACAAGAGGCTGTTTTTTTGCATGAAAGGTATCATAAACATATGAAACAATCTCTTTTTTCTGTTCGTCGCTGTATTTGTGGACGCTGGGATAGAGTAGGATCATCCACACTACTTTCATCAACCGTTCGAAATCAGCAGTAAAAAAACGTATTCTGCTTGTTTTGAGCAGTATCTGGGTATTTTTGAAGTCTGGAAGGTGTTCAAGTTGTTGTTTAAGGGCTGGAAGGCTCTGGTTGTTCCGGATTCGGAAATATTTGCCGGCGAAATGGTTGTAAAGCCATGTTGTTGTAGTTGGTTCTTGGCTTTCCGCAGCCATTAGAACGACATGTATAGCTCCTTTTGATGCAAGAAGATGTTTGTGGATATTCCTGAAAAGTGGCAGCCAAGATTCAACCCTACAGTAATAAAGTGAATGATGGAGGGTTATAAGGTTCAACCTGTGATCGTGGAGCTTTGTGTCGATAAAATCTGTTATCGCGTTTCGGTTCTGAAAAACATCGTTGTAGTCTGCGTTAATTGTTGCGACATGTTTGATATGTTGTCGGCGTATTCTTTCATCAACTGTTTCAAGCGCAACAGGATCAATATCAAGAAGATACAGCCCCCCACGGAAAGCGGTTTCGAGGATTCGGAACTGAGGTTCGCTACTTGACCCGATAGAAAGCGCCCTAAGTTTTTTCTTAAAAGGGGAAGAGCTACAGAAAGAGTTCTGATAATCTTAGCCAGATGTTCACCAATATCAGTTTTGTCGTTGCTGTATCGTGACCAGATATCATCTTCATCCATCATGATGGACTCGGCAGTCTTTAGCCCTGCTTCGATCATGTTGGTTCTGCTTGAAGGAGTCAATACCTTCACGTCTTTATCGGATTCCATTTATTGACTTTTCTTTATCTACTATGCATATCAGTCTTTCTCATCAGGATTGGCGTATATATCAGTTTACAATTCATTTAAATTATACGGCAAATTCTGGCACTTTCGAAGGTTTTTGAGCTCATTCTATCATTACCTTGTTGAAAAAAGCATCTCCATTCTACCTTATCCGAAAAAAAGATTTTTTTTTGTCGGTCAGAAAAAGGGTGCTGCTTTTCTTGCATATTATTTATTTTGAAGCCACTCCTAAACGCAATTCAGAACTACTGTTTTTCTACTAAAAAGAATTATATAAGTTATTGTATGAATTATAGTTATTTTGATTTCATGTGATCTTATTGATATGAAAATAGGTATTTCATAAAATAAAGCACCTTTACTTTTCTGCAGTCTTTTTATAGTTGCCGTAACCTGCTATTTAATAAGATTTTAATGCTTTCTTTTGCTCCCCTTATCATACTTCCCATTCTTTCATTATTCCTTTCTTTTTTGTAATGTTCTACTGAAATTGTAAAGTTCTTGTAATGCAATAGGTTTACAGGGGGGTGAAAAATGGGCGTTTCAGTTCGGGAAGTCGGGTTGAAAACGGGGGGAGTTTCCTTCAGTGTTGATGTCTATTACAAAGGGCAGCGGCAGCAGATAAAAACCGATATTCGGGCAGAGAAAACACAGGGACGAGAGTATCAGACAGCAAAACGAACGGCTGAAGCGAAAGCGATAGAGCTTGAAGCATTGCTTCAGGTTGATCCGTCGGCGGTGTTTATGAGCAAGGAGAAACGCAGCAGTTGTTTTATCGAATACTTTGAAACCATTGCTCTCAAAGAAAAAGGCAATGCTCCCATTTATCAGAACACTCTGGTTCACCTTCGGCGCTTTTACGGCAGCAGCCCACTCTTTATGCAATACGTTTCATTAGTATGGGCTGAGCGGTTCAGGGCATATCTTGACAGTCTTGAAATCAAAGCAACCACAAAAGCCAACTACCTGGCAGCCCTGAAGATTATTCTCAACATGGCAGTAAAAGAAAACCTTATTGCGGATTTCACCCGAAAAATCAAACCATTCAAGAAAAACGACACCCTGCCGAAATACCTGACCCTTGACCAGGTTAAAACCCTTGAAGCGACCAGATGCACAAACCCCGCAGTTAAGACCGCATTCCTGTTTTCCTGTGTTACAGGGTTACGGGTTTCTGACGTTGAGCAGTTACGGTTTTCTGACCTTCATCAAGAAGGCGACAGGGTAACAATTCGATACAAGATGAAGAAAACCGCACAGTGGCAATTCTTGCCATTGGGTGGGCAGGCTATAAAATACCTTGATAAAGCTAAATTGATTCATGCTGAGATGTCCGGAGATCAGCAAGGAGAAAACGCTCCCGTATTTCCGTTACCATGCAGGGTAACAAGTTCGCATACTCTTTCCCGATGGGGGCAGGCAGCAGGGATTCCCTTTCCCCTTGGCTGGCATTGCGGGCGGCACTCCTTTGCAGTGCTGAGCCTTTCGATGGGAACAGACCTCTACACCGTGAGTAAGTTGATGGGGCACAAAACCATAGCCATGACCCAAGTCTATGCAAAAGTACTTGACCAGACAAAAACAGCAGCAATGGATAAACTGCCTGTTTGGTAAATATCGATAAGTATAAAAACAGTGACACAGTACCGTCGATACATTCGGTACAGATATTTCTTCTGCAGTTTCACTTTAAAACACTCAGACAATGATCAAATATCAGGCAAGTGAACATGCAATTAAAGATATCCTCATTCAAGCAGCGAATCAGGTTTTGATCCGGCTTCCTGATGACAAAGCGTTTGAATCGTTACAGAAAAGGTATGATTTTTTTTTAACGCGAACCACGGACGAAAAGATAAGAACGGAGATTGAGCGGGGTAGAGAAAAAGAAAAGCAGGAATTAAAGAAAGAAAAAGAGTTGTCGTCTTATGGTGATTTTGCTTCTGCACTTACGAACAACTCATTGCAAACCCTTCTTTCAGTTATTGATCGTGAAGGGTTGAGAGATTTTATCAGCGATGGGCTTTCCAGCTTGGCTGCAAGATTCAATAGCGATAATCAAGGTTTTGTGGAACGGATGTCGCAAGAGGGTTTCATGGGTCAACTTCATAAGGATTATGATGATTGGGGTTCAAGAGAAGGGGAGTATAAGAGCGCCATTTACTGGCTTGATATTCAGTATACGGCTAAATGGCTTTCAGGTGAATATGTACCAAAAAGCCATGCAATTGCTGAACAGCCTTCAAGCCGTTCAGCAATTCCAGTAGTGAAAGCACGCGGCAGAAAGGTAAAGTTGTCGATGGAGACATTTAAGAACGAAATATACCCTGAAATGAAAAAGAAATTTCCTGATGCAAAACATGTTGACGGAAAAAAAGCCTATTGTGAAACTATCGGGAAAAAATATGGTGTATCAGAAAAAACAATTCGAGATAAATTTGATATGTGTAATATGGAGAAGTAAACTATGTAGTATCGTGTAGCTCCCCGTATTTTTCCCCGTAAAAGTATACCGTAGAATGTTCAGGTAAACGCAAACGCGTTTCTTAACAACCTGAAAACATTACGCCCTATGCACACAACGCAAACCACCCCCCAGCCGGCCGCACAACCCATTCAACGCCCGCGGCAGAAATACCTCTCCACCGAACAAGCCCTGCAGTACATCAAGGAGGTGTACGGTGTGACGATAGCCCGCGCCACCCTCTACAAAAAACGCTCCCTTCAAAAAGAAAGCTTTATCGGCAAACGCTCCCCCTTCGGCAGACTCGTATTCGACCCCGAACAGATTGACCGATACATGCACACAGGCAACGCAAAGGAAACCGTCCAGCATGAGCACCATCATTGACGAAATTCAAGCCGAAGCGAGCCCCTACCGTTTACTGAAGGTTGAAACGGCAAACGAAGCTATGCAAAGAGCGTCAACGCAAGCAGTGCCGAAAATGCTCTTTTCAGAATGTTGGCATGAATCTGAAACCTGCTTTCTCTTTGCCGATACCGGACTGGGTAAAAGCCTGCTTGCCGTGCAGATTGCCGACAGCATTACACGCGGGATACCGATACAGGACTTCAAAATGGAAGCCTCACCCCAGCCGGTTCTCTATCTGGACTTTGAACTTTCAGAAAAGCAGTTTCAGAACCGGTATTCCGATAACTACCAGAACAATTACCACTTTTCAGAACGGTTTTTTCGCCTGCACGTTGACCGCGACAAAGTTGATGTTGACGGTGAGGTTGAGGATAATCTCAAGGCAGATATTGAAGCGGCAATAAAAAACACTGATGCCCGAATAGTCATTATTGACAATATCACATGGATCAAGACAGAGACCGAGAGAGCGAGGGATGCCTTGCCCTTGATGAAGTATCTGAAAGGTTTGCAGCGAACCTACGGCCTCTCGTTCCTGCTTCTGGCACACACGCCGAAAATTGCCGAGAGTTCACCGATCAGCGTCAACGATATGGCTGGTTCAAAGCACCTGATGAACTTCGTCGATGCTGCCTTTGCACTGGGAAGGAGCCATAAAGACCGGAGCCTGCGGTATCTCAAACAGGTCAAGGTTCGAGCCTGTGAAGCTGTGTTCCACACCAAAAACGTTGTTGCCATGCGAATTGAGAAGGATAGTAATTTTGTGCGGTTTCGGGTTGTTGACTACGGCAGCGAATACGAACACCTCAAACCGCTGAAAGAGATCGAAAACGAGATAACAGCGGGCAAAATCATCGAATTGCACCGGCAGAACCCAAGCCTCTCCAATAGAGAAATAGCGAGGAAAGTGGGCACGTATCACACGAGAGTAAACAAAGTTCTGAACAGAATAAAAGCTGAAGTAACTGAACCCGTAAACACTCAAGAGGATGAAGAGCCGTTTTAAGTGGAACAGCGTTCCAGCCTGTTCCACTGGTAACTCCTTGCAAAGCATCGTGATACCTCTTGAGTGGAACGGAACAAATTGTGTTGTTCCATCTTGTTCCACAATTACCATGCAAGGTGGAACAGTAAGTGGAACACAAAAAAAGTTCCGTTCCAGAACACTCAAAACCCTTGCTGCCATTGGCCGGAAGGGTGGAACAGGCTGGAACACTGTTCCAGAGGGAGGCAGTTTTCATGCCTGATTATCGTTTTGCGCTTGAGAAAGGCGGACTGAAATACACCTGCCCTGCATGTCAACAGAAACGCTTTGTCCGGTACGTAAACACCACCACCGGTGAACAGATTGCAGATCAGGTAGGCCGGTGTGATCGGGAAAATTCATGCGGCTATCATTGTAGACCAAGGGAACACTTTCAAGCAAGAGGGCAGAACCCATTCCCCGTTACCAAGCCGGCACAAAAACGGGAGCCGACACCAAAGCCTCAACCCTCGTTCATGGATGCAAAGACCCTTCAGCAAACCCTTGCAAGGCACAACCAGAACAACTTCTGCCGCTGGCTTTGTGGAGTCTTCGGAGAACAAAAAGCATTTGAGCTGACAGCCGCGTACAACATCGGCACCTCAAATCATTGGCAGGGTTCATGCATCTTCTGGCAGATCGACCGGAACGGACAGATCAGAGGCGGGAAAATCATGCTCTACAACAGCCAGACAGGCCGCAGGGTAAAAGAACCGTTCAGCCGTGTGACGTGGGTACACACCGCCTTGAAGCTCGAACCCTACCACTTGCAGCAATGTTTTTTCGGCGAACACCTGCTCGCACTGGACACCGTAAAACCAGTGGCCATTGTCGAAAGCGAAAAAACCGCCATTGTAGCCAGCGGATTCAGTCCTGATTTCATCTGGCTTGCCACAGCGGGGAAAAACACTCTCAGCAGGGAAAAGCTCAAAACCCTCCAAGGACGACGGGTTACGCTCTTCCCTGATCTTGGCGCATTCGAAAAGTGGAAAAGCATAGCCGCAAAAATGCCAAATATTACACTATCTCACACTCTGGAACGCAGGGCAACAGAAGCAGACCGAGCCGCAGGGCTTGACCTGGCCGACTACCTGTTGAGGGAGAACAAACCGGCAATGCCCCCCGACATCCCGCGGCGGGTCCTTCCGGTGGGGGGAAGGGGGGCACTGGCAGAATAGCGCGCAGTTCTTTCAGCCTGACTATTTTTTTATTCGAAAAACCCATAACCCCACAGCCGCCACACAGAAAAATGCCGAAATGACCGCTGTTTCAGCCCCTTTGGTACGCAAGCTTGCACAAGAGGGAGCAATCCCGAAAGCAGGCAGCAGCCCGATAACCCTTCTGACAACTCAAAAAGTTGCAGGATAGGTGAAATATTTCATCGATATGGGTAAATTCCCGAAACATTGCTACGTGCAAGAATCAATCCGGCATGAACGAGCTGATGGATGGTAACTGGATAATCAACTGGATAATCGAAAACAAAGAGTGGCTGTTCAGTGGGGCAGCTATCACAATTCCAATTACGCTGATTGGTTGGCTTTTTTTTCGCGACAACAAACCTCAGCAAAAGCAGACAGGCGGAGACCACTCTACCAATGTCCAGGTTGGCGGGGATGTTCATATAACCAACCAGACAGGAGTCAGTAAAAAACAGCTTACTGCATTTGAAAAAAAGCTTGATCTCCTGCTTCAATTGACCTCAGCCCGCAATCTTGCCGATGCAGAAAAAGACCCTGCATTCCAGAAAGTTGTGCAGAACCTCTTTGGAAAACCCTATGAACAGCTCGTCGAAAAAGAGAAAGCGACATTCTGGGATACCATTGCCACCTTTGTTGCAACAGCACAAAGAACCGACGCTGATTACGAGAAATTAAAACAGGGAACGGTCAGCAAAGAATTACAGGCACTGTTCCAAAAAATAGACAAGGCACGGGAAGCATTCGATTACGATAAGGTCAACAAGCTGCTGCAGAGCTTCCGGAACAACCATCAGGAACTGCGTCAGGATCTGGCAAAGGTTGACTATCTGCAGGGGCAGACATACGAACTGCAGATCAACTACCGAGAAGCCGAACGGTACTACAGAAAAGCTGCAGCGGTTGAAGATCAGAACCCGCTCTATCTTTCTGCCCATGCCACTATACTTCAGACATTGGGAAAATATGCAGAAGCCGAGCCGCTCTACCGCCGTTTGCTGGCGATTGATGAGAAAGCCTATGGCAAGGATCATCCCGTTGTAGCAGCAGACCTGAACAATCTTGCGACATTGCTGGATACGCAGGGCAAGTATGCTGAAGCTGAGCTACTCTACCGCCGTTCGCTGGCAATCAAGGAAAAAACGCTTGGCCCCGATCATCCCGATGTGGCATTAAGCCTGAACAATTTTGCGGTATTGCTGAAAACGCAGGGCAAGTATGCAGAAGCCGAGCCGCTCTACCGCCGTGCACTGGCAATCAGGGTAAAAACGCTTGGCTCCGATCATCCCGATGTGGCATTAAGCCTGAACAATCTTGCGGTATGGCTGCTGGATTCACAGGGCAAGTACGATGAAGCCAAACCACTCTACCTCCGAGCTTTGGCGATCCGCGAAAAAGCGCTTGCCCCCGATCATCCCGATGTGGCTAATAGCCTGAACAATCTTGCAGAATTGTTCCGAATTCAGGGCAAGTATGCTGAAGCTGAGCCGCTCTACCGCCGTGCACTGGCGATATGGGAAAAAGCGCTTGGCCTCGATCATCCCGATGTGGCGACGAGCCTGAACAATCTTGCGGTATTGCTGCGAGTACAGGGCAAGTATGGTGAAGCCGAACCACTCTACCGCTGTTCGCTGGCAATCAGGGAAAAAGCGCTTGGCCTCGATCATCCCGATGTGGCGACGAGCCTGAACAATCTTGCGGAATTGCTGAAAACGCAGGGCAAGTATGCAGAAGCTGAGCCACTCTACCGGCGTTCGTTGGCGATCCGCGAAAAAGCACTTGGCCTCGTTCATCCCGATGTAGCCCAAAGCTTGGACAATCTTGCGGTATTGCTGCAAGCACAGGGCAAGTATGATGAAGCCGAGCCACTCTACCGGCGTTCGTTGGCGATCCGCGAAAAAGCGCTTAGCCCCGATCATCCCGATGTAGCCAGCAGCCTGAACAATCTTGCGGTATTGCTGCAAAATCAGGGCAAGTATGGTGAAGCCGAGCAACTCTACGGCCGTGCAGTAACGATACTGGAAAAAGCACTTGGCCATGATCATCCTACAACTATACAGTGCAGAAACAACCTTGACAATCTTCTCAAAACAATGCAGTAACAGAGCAACTCCCTGAAACAAGGGCAAGGTTACAGCAAGGATATATTCCGGCATCACTCTTGCCCAGCAACACCTCTGGCCGATTTTTGTTGATGCTGATCCGGCGTACATGTTTTTCACCCCCCTCCGCCATGACCTTCCAGACACTCCTGAACAACTACAGGACATATTCCTTTTCCGAACCCTCCACGGGCGAACCGTGACGCTCTTCCCCGATCTTGGCGCATTCGAAAAGTGGCAAAGCATAGCCGCCGGCATCCCGAACGTGACCATATCAAATATTCTGGAACGCAGAGCGACAGTAGCAGACCGAGCCGCAGGGCTTGACCTGGCCGACTACCTTCTGAGAGAGCATAAACCGGCAGTGACAGCTTAAAAAACCAATGCAAACCCACCAAACACTAACTGAAACTGACTCGGCACAGACAAAGAGCCGGAAACATGACATACGGCAAAAGTGAACGGGGATTGAATAAAAGCCTTGGGCGACTTACAGCGTATTCAAATCTTGAGGCAAATAATCTAATTTTTTGGTAAATAGGTACTTCAAAATGATAAAAGAACAACCACAAATACGACCTTATCCAAGGAGCCAATCATTTGAGCCAGCATCTTATTCAACAGTACCTTAACCAGCTAAGTGATTTACGTTCGGTTTCAGGTTCCAAACGTGAGACGGTTGTGCGCGAGGCATTTAAGGATTTGCTGAAATGTTGGGCGAAACAGCATGACCTTGTTTTTATTCCTGAATATGAGATTCGAACACCTTCGAAAGAGCGCCGCTATGTCGATGGAGCATTGTTACATACATTGCGTGTTCCTTTCGGTTATTGGGAAGCAAAAGACGAAAATGACGACCTTGACGCTGAAATCGCACTGAAGTTCAAGCGCGGCTACCCACAAGACAATATCATATTTGAGGATTCCCAACAAGCAGCTCTCATACAAGATGGTCAAGAAATAGCTCGTTGCCCAGTTGATGATGTTGTGAAACTGGAAAAGTTGCTGAACTTATTTTTCAATTATCAACGACCGGAAATTGCAGCCTTCCGCAAAGCAGTTGCACAGTTTAAAATTGATTTGCCAGCCGTTCTTCATTCGCTGCGCGAGATGATTGAAGGCGCGCAAATGATTAACAAGGATTTCAGCAAAGCCTCCGTAGCCTTTCTTGAGCATGTCAAGGATGTGATAAACCCAACGTTGACAGCGGCAGACGTGCGCGAAATGCTGATCCAGCACATTTTGACAGAAGAGTTGTTTGTGTCGGTTTTTCCCGGCACCTCGTTTCACCGCGATAACAACGTTGCCCGTGAACTCTACAAGCTTGAGGCGACATTCTTTACAGGCAACACAAAATTCAAAACGCTGAAAGCGTTAGAACCCTATTACGCAGCCATCCGTGCCGCCGCATCGCAGATTTCCAGGCATCACGAAAAACAAACATTTCTGAAAGTTATCTACGAGAACTTTTACAAAGTTTACAACATCAAAGTGGCAGATCGTCTCGGTGTGGTTTATACGCCAAACGAAATTGTGCGCTTCATGGTTGAAAGCACGGACTGGCTTTGTGAGAAACATTTCGGGCGCAATCTTATCGACAAAGATGTCGATATTCTTGACCCCGCCGCCGGAACGGGAACATTTATTTGCGAAATCATGGAACATTTTCGCGGCAGCAAAGAAAGGCTGAAACAAAAATACTTACACGAGCTGCACGCCAATGAAGTTGCCATCTTGCCTTACTATGTCGCCAATCTCAATATAGAGGCGACCTATGCCGCCATCGCCGGAGACTATGAGGAATTTCCTGGTCTCTGCTTCGCCGACACGCTGGACAATACTTTTGCCCTCCGAGATTATCATGGCCGCCATCAGGAGAATTTATTTGGTATTTCTGACGACAACGGGCAACGTATCCGTCAGCAGAACAGCCGCCGTATAAGCGTGATTATCGGCAATCCTCCTTATAACGCGAACCAACTGAACGAAAACGAAAACAACAAAAACCGCGAATATCCAGAAATCGATAAACGAATTAAGGGGAGTTACATCAAAGCAAGCACAGCTCAGAAAACCAAGCTTTATGACATGTACGCACGGTTTTTTCGTTGGGCGAGTGATCGATTGGAAGAAAACGGGATTATTGCATTTGTCAGCAATAATTCTTTCATAGACAGTCGAACGTTTGATGGATTTCGCAAATGCCTAGCAAGCGAGTTCAATGAGGTCTATGTTATTGACCTCAAGGGTGATGCCAGGACAAGCGGCGAACGACGCAGGCAAGAAGCAGGCAATATTTTTAATGATCAAATTCGCGTCGGCGTGGCGGTTTGGTTCTGCGTTAAAAAGAAGGGCATTAAGGGGTGCAAGATTTATTATGAAGCTGCACCGGATTATGCCAAATCTGAAAACAAGTTGGATTTCTTGAGTTCTACGCCACTAGCGTTGAGAAAATATTCAGAAATTCGCCCAGATATCAAAAACAACTGGATAAACCTCGTTGAAAACGACTTTGAAACATTAATGCCGCTTGCAAACAAGGCAACAAAACTTGCAAAAAGACCACTAGAAGAAAAAGCAATATTTAAATTGTATTCGTTGGGTGTTGTGACTAATCGAGATGAATGGACGACAAATTTTGATGCAAAGCAATTACATTCTATCGTTAGATATTTTTGTGACAAATACAAGAGCGAACAAGAAAGGTGGCGTAAATCACCATTGTCCAAAGTTGCCGATAATAAAAAGAGGCTGAAAAGTCTATCTGAATTTGTAAGCAGGGACATAAAATGGACGAGCGAACTCGAAAACCATCTTGATAGGGGAACAAAGATTGAATTCGATCCCTCATGCATACGCAATTCTTTATATCGCCCTTATGTACATAACTGTTGTTATTATGCTCGAGTGTTAACCCATAGGCTGTACTGCCAAAATGAAATTTTTCCACTGGAAGGAAAATGGGAAAACATAGCCATAGGATTTTCTGGCTTGTCTTCTAACAAGCCGTTTCAAACTCTTGCTGTAAATAAGTTACCCTCTATTGATTTTCTTGAAAAAACACAGTTTGTTCCTCGGTTCAAGTATGATTCCAATGGTCACAAAATCGAAAACATTACCGATTGGGCGTTGGAACAGTTCAGGAAAAATTACAATGACGAGAACATCTCGAAAGAGTCCATCTTTCATTATGTGTATAGTGTTTTACACGATCCTGTGTATCGCGAAAAATATGCCCTGAACTTGAGGCGTGATTTCCCACGTATTCCGTTCTACAAGGACTTCTGGCAGTGGGCGGATTGGGGAAAAAAACTGATGGATTTGCATATCAACTATGAAACTGTTGCACCCTATACATTGCAAAAGATCGAAACGACAAGCAAAAATAGTGGCACACCGGATTGTAAACTGAAGGCCGACAAAGACGCTGGCTCAATCATCATTGATACTGAAACTACGCTTACAGGTATTCCGAAAGAAGCATGGGATTACAAACTCGGCAACCGTTCAGCTCTCGAATGGGTTCTTGATCAATACAAAGAATCCAAACCCAAAGACCCGACCATCCGTGAGAAATTCAACACCTATCGCTTTGCTGATTACAAAAAACATGTTATTGATTTATTGCTGAAAGTAACGACCGTCAGTGTTGAGACCATGAAAATCATCAATGCCATGAGAACGGCGCATCAAAGTTAATTTTCATTCAATGCGAGAAATTGCTTGGCGACAATTTGCAAGGTTTTACCCATGCTCAAATGCATGCCGTGGAAACTCCAACGGGTCCTTCCAGGGGGGCAGGGGGGCCATTGGTAAACCACCGTATCATTCTTTCAGCGTGACTATTTTTTATTTTGAACAAATTATTGTTATAACGCGATGAAAAAAGTAACCATAGACAAAAACCCCACAGCCGGAACCCGCCAGATTGCAGCAATAGCAAAGGTTTCCCCCGAACTGATACGCAAACTCGCACGCGAAGGAATCATCCCGAAAGCCGCCCGAGATCGGTACGAATTGTCTACTGTACTCCCCCCGTTATACCGCTACCTCTGGAACTCCAGCTGCAGATCATACGTATTCCGCGAGATAAAAGAAATGCCCTTCGGTTTCTGACCGGCTCAGCGAATAAACCACCCACCTTCACCCCCCGAAAAAAACCATCTTTATGATGAAGCCTATGCACCGAAACCCGCCTGAATTCCGTAATTTACCACCACCCGCTCAGGCCTCCCGCATGAGCACCATCATCAAAGAACCGATAAAGAACAACAATGGATAAGAGCCTGTTAACCATAGAACTGCTGAAACGGTCAGTAAAGGAGTGGAACGAAACCCGCAAGGCACATCCAGAGATACAGGCAAACCTCAGCGGAGCAAACCTCTACAGGGCAAACCTTAGCAATGCAGACCTCAGCGAGGCAAACCTCACTTGGGCAAACCTCGTTGATGCAGACCTCAGCGGGGCAAACCTCAGCGGGGCAAACCTCAGCGGGGCAAACCTCAGCGG
>JBAXLG010000047.1:0-12766 GCA_037134935.1 Chlorobiaceae bacterium
ATTTTAATCATTTTTCCACAACCAAGTGGCCCCGTTTTACGGGCTCACGTCCCCAACAGTAAATGGCTTATTAGATATAAAATACAAATTTGATCAAATTGAAATGACTAATTTAGAAAGTAAAAAGAAAAAATTGGAGCTGGAAAAATTATACTTAGAAATCCAAAATTTAAAAGCATCTGATAAAAAAATAATAGATGATAACCTTTATAGATTATTAAGTTTGACAAGTGGGAATGAAGCTATTGCTAACATTTGCATTAGATCCCGTGAAGTTAAATCAGAATGAAAGCTTTTCACCGCATGCAGCAGAAAATTTATTACCGAAAATGGTAGATCTTTATCTTACTGAAACAGTTATTTTGGTTTGTTAGGCAATAAGCTCAATGACTGCCAGCATCATGCTGATCAACCTTCACCATCCCGAAACCCTGCGAATTCTTTTCACCAAACCCGCACTCGTACCCAACCTCAATCAGTTCCGACGGTGCCTCTATTCTGAAAGGTGCACTATCACATAAAATTCACAGACTTGGATGCCTGGAAACCCCCGTCTTTATTGACTTTTTGTCAATCGAACAAAAAATTATCAGGGAAATCAACCCTTAGAGATTAAAATGCAAAAACAGCGACTGGTTGTTTATCGTTAATTTTCAAATTTCGAGTAGATGAATTTTACCGTCATAATTTATAAAATTCACAGTAATCATGACAGATGTCTGTTTCATAACGCATGAACGAAATGACAAAAAGTTCAGATCTTCGAGTGTTTTTTTCTCTTATAAACTTCAGTACAGTTTTTGCTATAATAGACCAAGTCCATACCGTACCTGATCAAATTCAAAGTCTCATTAATAGCATAGTGTAAGCGTCAGCTGTAAAGGCTGTTCAAATGCATGGCGTTTCCAGTAGATGATTTAATGGTCAGTTTGACATGTGGATTGGGCTGGTAAATTTGGTCATGATTGTTTTAATACCTCTTAAATCGCGACGCTTAAATTGCTCTTGAGTACCTTACCATATGACCAGAGCGCTTCATCAAGTTTTTTTTTGTCTGGGTATGAGAATCTGGTATGAAATGGGAGGTATTCGTGAACATAGGCTTTTGCTTTCGCTTTGTCGGTTGCAGGGAGCTCCTCTGGAAAACCTGTTGTAATTTTTTTCATTGCCCTATATACATGCTGATCGAATATTGGGTATGTCTCAGGACTGTTGCAGTGCAGCCAGAATATACGCCATATCGCACCGCCGGGGGCAGTAATAAAATGCATCAGTTTTTCAGATTCATTTACATTTGGACATGCTGGCCTTGTATCTATATAGTTGCGCTGTATTGAAAGCAGCTTTTTTTCCGAAATTGGACCGCTGTTTTTCCACTCAAAAAGCTCTCGAATACTCTTTGGCGTTAAAGGGTTTCCGATGTTGCAACTATATAATACCTCATGTTTATCAACGTAGGTTTTTGCCCAAAATTCTACGAATTCTGACTCGCCAACACCTTTATTCTCTAATATATTATATTCATATAAGTTAGCCATATGAACCCTTTGCTATCTGTGTTGTATTGATCAAGACATCACTTCTCGATTCATTGGAATCATATATAGTGCATACTTTATAATGTAAAATTATCAAAAAAAACGGAAAAATGATATCGTTGACAAGCGAATTTAGACCTGAGCGATAAATAATCTGCACAAAAGTGTACCTTTCAATATTAACCTTAAACCTGTTTAATCTGTTTCAGAGTTAATAATTCCTCGCGACTTACCACGAAATGGTATATGATAGATGTATGAGTATCTATATCCACAAAAGACATAATGTTATCGTATTGGTACCTTAGAAAAAACGGGACAGAAATACCCACTCGACAATTTGGAAAAAATCAAGATATTCAACAAAAGTACAAGACGGGTTTGAAGTTGCATCAATAGATTGGACACCCTAAACAGCGAGACAGAATCGCCATTGAAGGAGTAGAAGAAGCTAAAAAACGAGAAACGAAGCTTAGGTCGTCTTGGATTCGGGAAAACTTCTTTCCCATTGATCGTCCAATAAAATAAGTGCAATATCGGAATGGAATGTCTGGCAAGTCAACAGTTTTTATCATAAAATGATGTTGGATAACCAGCCTTATGTCAAGTTACTTGTCAGTTTACAACTTTTGATACACAAAATTAAACATACCTTTTTTGGCTATCGATAAGGGGCCACGAAAGTTCCCTGATTACCAAGAAAAAAAGTAATCCAAGCTCCTTAAAAAACTCATTGTGCTTCTGGGCGGCATTAACTATTTGCTTTTCAATCTCAACCAACTCTCCTATTTACGGCTAAAAGGTCAACTTCGACTTCAGCGGTACTGATATAGCGGGAGATATTCAGGTTGTACCCATTGTTTTCATTGTCATCCATTGAAACACGACGGGAATACCGCTCTTCCTCTTTGCGGAATTGATAGACCGTAACAATCTTATTGCTATCATCCTGCCGCATACGGTTTTGGCGCCTGCCTTTCTCAAAGTGTTCGCTCTCGTTGATAATGAGCCGTTATTGCTCCGGCAATTAAAAGTGTTTATCTGTAGCTCTTAAAACGCTTGAGGAATAAAGGCCATAGTGTCTTTTTATCAATACCTATAGTTGCCGGAGCAATAATACATGAACAATAAATAATTATATAATTATTTTACAATCGCATAGCACTTCACCTCTTGGGTTTTCTCTTTTCAGCGAACGGTGAAATGTTTTTGCCTGTTGGTTTATGATGGAAGATATTTCATGTTGTTTGGTTCCGGTTAAAATAACGGGTGTTCATGTTTAACAAACTGTTTATGAACAAGGTGTGGACGGTGTCCGCCCTCTTCGCCATCTCGCTGGCTCTTTATGGTATTGACCTCAGCATTTTCGGCAACTTGAGGGAAATATCAGCCAGCTTTCTCGGCAATCTCGCCTTCCTGCCCATTTACATCATCGTCGTCACGCTTCTCTTTGAAAGGGTACTCAGGGAAAGGGAGCGCCAGTCGGTAATGAGAAAACTGAACATGGTTATCGGCGTCTTTTTCAGTGAATTCGGCAACCGCCTGCTGAAAGAGTTGTCTGTACACGTGGTCGGAAGTGAGGAGCTGAAAGACCATCTGCGTATGACCGCATCATGGAAAAAAAAGGATTTTGACGAAGCGCTTGAGTATCTGCGCCAAAGCTCCGTCAGGATCAGCATCAATAATGAGGCACTCCCCTCCCTGAAGCAGTTCATGGTCGGAAAACGGAGCTTCCTTCTGAGCCTGCTGGAAAACCAGAATCTGCTTGAGCATGAAAATTTTACTGACCTTCTCTGGGCAGCGTTTCATATCGTTGAAGAACTCGGGGCCAGGGAGTCGTTCGACCGTATTCCTCCGAGCGACAAAGAACACATCAATGGCGACATCAAGCGGGTTTTCGGTCATCTGATCCGGGAATGGATCCTCTATATGCAGCATCTCAAGGAGGATTACCCCTATCTTTTCTCTCTGGCGGTTCGTCTCAATCCCATGATCGACTCGCCGGATCCCCTAGTGTATGAGGACTGAGTGCTGAGCGTAGTTGATTACGCTGTTTTGGTTCATCTGCAAGCGGGAAAGAGAAGAAAATGGCTGTAAAGCCAATACTTCAACTGGAACAGTCCAAGCTGCATAGAAGGCTGAAATTTGGTAGCGTATAGCTATGGAAAAGAAAATGAAGATACCCCGCCGCAAGCAGCGGGGTATCTGTTTTAGATGAAGCTTAACTTACTTCACCGCAAGCGGTGGGGAATTAAACCCTGAGAGATTAAGTAAGTTTCCATTTGTATGAAGTTTATAAACTGATTCTTAAACCAGCAAGGAAATTGCTGCCGGATAGATCAATTTTTCCATGAGAACCACTGAGGGTAACTCTATTTGCTCCGAAATAGCGATACCGTGTATCAAGCGTCATGTGTTTACATACAGGAATAGCAAGTCCGGCTCCAAGCTGATAACCAAATGCCGAGTGGGTTTCAGATATGATGGATGGCGGGTCTGGTACTTTATTGAGGGTAACATCAGCAAGACCAATACCTGCAGAAAGGTAAGGTGTCAGTCCAGAACGCTTAAAATCATAGTAACTGTTGACCATATATGAAGTCACTGAAAAATTACCGGGTATATCAAAGACCCCATGAGCACTTGTGTACTTATCTGCATTGTTTCGTTGATAACCAACTTCAGCTTCCAGTCTGACGTTGCCAAAACGCCGACCTAAAGCACCCACTACGTCGATTCCCGATGTAGTGGACATGTTGCCATGTTCGACACCCGTAACAGTGTCGTATATTTTTATTTTACTGAACGAAGCGGCTCCAATATCGCTACTGATATAATACGGTGATACTGCAAAAGCAGGAGCCGAAAACATTACTGCTGCAATAATTGCTCCAAGAAAAGAAAGATATTTTTTCATGACAACTCTGATTTTATTAAGCAGACTTTTGAGCCTGTATTTTTAATTATAAAGCAAAACAATATAAGGCCTTAAATTCTGAAAAGAATGCAAAAAGTCATTGTTTTCTGTTTTTATTAGTCGTTTTTCTTGTTTGATGTGACAATTTTGCCAAAATATGTGACAGTGCTTTTCTTTGCGGTAGGTTAGGGGCAGAGTTATATTCATCGTACCTTTTCAGCATGCAAGCCCGTCATCTCTTTTCCTGATACCTCCACGAAAGGTTCAGGGAAGATGAGCGTAACAACTATTTTCAGGAGGAGCAGCTTTTGTTCGAGCAGACGTTCAAGAATATTGACGATATCCTTCACAAAGACGCCGGTTGCGGCAGTGAACTCGATTACATAGAACAGACCTCATGGATACTGTTTCTGAAGTATCTTGACGACCTTGAACAGGACAAGGAAACCGCTTCTGCTCTTTCAGGCAAACCATATACCCCGCTTCTTGATCCCTCTTACCGTTGGGAATCATGGGCTGCACCGAAAACCGCCGACGGCAAAATAGATCACAACAGTGCGTTGACCGGTGATGATCTGAAAGAGTTTGTGGATCGTGAACTGTTTCCCTATCTGAAAACCTTTAAAACCTCTGCGGAAAGCTCGGCCACCATTCAGTACAAGATCGGAGAGATTTTCAGTGAGCTGAAAAACCGCATCCAGAGCGGGTATAATCTGCGTGAGGTTATTGACCGGATTGATGAGCTCCGATTCCGTACCAATGTTGAAAAACATGAGATGTCCCATCTCTATGAGAGCAAAATCAAGAACATGGGGAATGCCGGCCGCAATGGCGGCGAATATTATACACCCCGTCCCCTCATCAAAGCCATCATCAAGGTTGTTGATCCGGTTATAGACCAGAAAATCTATGATGGAGCGGTTGGTTCAGCAGGCTTCCTTGCCGAAGCCTATGAGTATCTGAAGGCAGGGAGAAACCTGACCACTGCCGACATGGAAACGTTGCAGAAAAACACCTTTTATGGCAAGGAAAAGAAAGGGCTGGCCTACATCATCGGCATCATGAACATGATCCTGCATGGAGTAGAAGCGCCGAACATTGTGCATACCAATACGCTGGCTGAAAACCTTGCCGACATTCAGGAACGGAATCGCTACGATATCGTTATTGCCAATCCGCCCTTCGGCGGCAAGGAACGGGCTGAGGTACAGCATAACTTTCCGATAAAGTCCGGAGAGACGGCATTCCTTTTTCTCCAGCACTTCATTAAAATCCTCAAAGCTGGCGGCAAGGCCGGTATTGTGATCAAAAACACTTTCCTCTCCAATACCGATAACGCATCTGTCAGTCTGCGCAAACTTCTGCTTGAAAGCTGCAACCTTCATACCATACTCGACTGCCCCGGAGGCACCTTTCAGGGAGCAGGGGTCAAGACTGTGGTACTCTTTTTTGAAAAAGGGTTCCCGACAAAGAAGATCTGGTACTACCGGCTTGATCCGGGTCGTAACATGGGCAAGACCAATCCGTTGAACGACAACGATCTTGCTGAGTTTGTAGAGCTGCAGAAAACAAAAACCGATTCCGGTAAATCATGGAGTGTCAGCATTGAAGATGTTGATCCCGCCACCTGCGATCTCTCAATCAAAAACCCGAATAATGGCGGAGAAGTCGTGCACCGCACACCGGAGGATATTATCGCTGAAATTTCGGTTCTGGACGCTGAGAGCGCCGCAGTGCTGGTAAAGATTCGGTGGCTGCTGTGAAGGAGGGATGGGAAATCAAGAAGCTGGGAGAGGTGTGCGATTTCCTTAATCGAGGTATTTCACCGAAGTACTTGGAACGAGGAGGTATATGTGTACTCAATCAAAAATGTATCAGAGATCATCGAATTATTTATGAGCAAGGTCGAAGACATGATTCTGTAGCTAAGGCAATCAGCAATGGTCGTTTTGTTCAAATGGGTGATGTTCTGGTTAATTCGACAGGTACAGGAACACTTGGTCGTATTGCCCAAGTTCGTGATATCCCTCCAGAGCCAACAACGGTTGATTCTCATGTTACAATTGTTCGACCAAAACAAAGCATGTTTTACTTAGATTTCTTTGGCTATATGATGATCACCATTGAGGATGCAATCAAGGAATCGGGCGAGGGGTGCGGAGGTCAAACAGAACTTGCTCGATCAGTGTTAGCTGATAAGTTTTCAGTTCTCTATCCTATCTCCATCCCCGAACAGCAGCGGATTGTCGCCATTCTCGACGAAACATTCGAGGGCATTGCCACCGTCAAAGCCAATACCGAAAAGAACCTCAAAAACGCCCGTGAGCTTTTTGATTCCTATCTGAATGCCGTTTTCACTCAGCGAGGCAAAGGGTGGGTGGAAAAGAAACTTGGTGACTGTTTCAAAGTAAGGAGTGGGGAATTCCTGCCAGCAAAGGCAATGGTAAAAAAGGGTGAATTCAATGTTTATGGTGGTAATGGAATCATAGGAATACACGACCAAAAAAATTTGTCAGGTGATAATATTATAATCGGAAGAGTTGGGGCTAAATGCGGAAATATCAGACGAGTTCAAGGTGCTTTATGGGTGACGGATAATGCTTTTATTATCTCAGAGTATTTATATCCATTTGACCTTGGATTTTTATCGACCGCATTAGAGCGGAAACAATTAAGGAACACTGCAAATCAAGCTGCTCAACCAGTGATTTCTTATACGACCATTAAGGATGTTGTTCTTGAGTTTCCAGATTCACCAACAGAACAAAAACAAATATCAGACAAGATCAATATCTTTAAGGCTGAAACCCAGCGTCTCGAATCAATCTACAAGAAAAAAATAGAAGCCTTGGATGGACTGAAAAAATCAATCCTGCACAAAGCATTTAGCGGTGAACTATCTACTCTATCAGCATGAACGAAGCCGAAACCAGAGCAGAACTCATTGACCCGAAGCTGAGAGCAAGCGGATGGGGAATTGATGGTTCAAAAGTTCAGCGCGAATATCCGATCACTCTCGGCAAGATTCAGACGGGTGGTGTCCGTGGCAAATCACTGACGGCTGACTACGTTCTGGTCTATCATGGCAGGAAGCTCGCGGTCATCGAAGCCAAAAGCAATGAGCTGCCGGTAGGTGAAGGGGTCGCTCAGGCAAAGAACTATGCCGAAAAGCTCCAGCTTGCAACCACATTCTCCACCAACGGTATCGAGATCTACCAGATCTGCATGAAAACCGGCGCCGAAGGGTTGATCGATACGTTTCCTTCACCCGAAGAGCTCTGGCATACAACCTTTGCTGCACCTGACCCGTGGGAAAAGCGCTTCAACCGGATTGCGTTCGAGGATATCGGCGGAACGAAAACAGTGCGTTATTATCAGGAGCTGGCCGTTCATAAGGCTCTTGCTGCAATAGCTCAGGAGAAGCAGCGCATCCTGCTTACGCTTGCCACAGGCACAGGCAAAACCTTCATAGCATTCCAGATTGTCTGGAAGCTTTTCCAGAGCCGATGGAACCTCAACCGTGACGGCAAACGAAGACCCCGGATTCTCTTTCTGGCCGACCGCAACATTCTGACCGATCAGGCATTCAATGCTTTTTCACCTTTTCCTTCCGATGCTCTTGTTCGCATCAAGCCGGGAGAGATTCGCAGAAACGGCAGGGTTCCCACAAACGGCAGCATCTTCTTTACCATTTTCCAGACCTTCATGACCGGCCCGGAAAACAGCCCCTGCTTTGGCGAATATCCAAAGGAGTACTTCGATCTCATCATTATTGACGAATGCCATCGCGGCGGAGCAAACAATGAGAGCAACTGGCGGAGTATTCTCGACTACTTTGCTCCGGCAGTACAAATCGGTCTCACCGCAACACCAAAGCGTAACGACAATGTCGATACCTACAACTATTTCGGAGAGCCGGTCTTTATCTACTCGCTGAAAGAAGGCATCAACGATGGATTCCTTACCCCGTTCAGGGTTAAACGCATCAAGACAACAATCGACGACTATATCTATACCTCCGACGACCAGGTCATTGAAGGTGAAGTAGAAGAGGGCAGGCTCTATACAGAGCAGGAGTTCAACAACATTATCGAAATCAAGGCACGTGAAGCCAAGCGGGTGCAGATACTGCTTTCCGAAATCAATCAGAAGGAAAAATCAATTGTCTTCTGCGCCAATCAGGCCCATGCGGCAATGATTCGTGATCTGATCAATCAATTCAAGAGCAGCACTGAAACAAACTACTGTGTACGAGTCACGGCTAATGACGGTGAACTTGGCGAGCAGCATCTGCGGGCATTTCAGGATAACGAGAAAACCGTTCCGACAATACTGACCACATCGCAAAAGCTCTCTACCGGTGTTGATGCCCTCAATATCCGTAACATTGTTCTGTTAAGACCCATTAACACCATCATTGAGTTCAAGCAGATTATTGGGCGGGGCACCAGACTCTTCGACGGGAAAGAGTATTTCACCATCTACGACTTTGTCGATGCCTGCCACCACTTTTCTGATGTTGAATGGGATGGTGAACCTCTTGATCAAACCACAATAACAGAGGGTATTCCTCCAACAACAACTATAAATGACAAAATCGAACCATACCCGCCGCCACCAACCGACTCACCGGAACCATCTGGCGAGCCTCGCAAAAAAATCAGAATCAAGCTGAGTGACGGCAAGGAGCGTGAACTTCAGCACATGATTGCAACATCCTTCTGGAGTGCCGATGGCAGGGTGATTTCGGCAGAAGAGTTTCTACAGGGGATGTTCGGCGTATTGCCGGAATTCTTTAAAAACGAAGAGGAACTCAAAATGCTCTGGTCGAACCCGAAAACCCGGAGAACCTTGCTGGACAAGCTGGCCGATGCAGGTTACGGAAAACAGGAGCTGGAATCTATCCAGAAACTGATCAATGCTGAAAAAAGTGATCTTTTCGATGTTCTCGAATTCATCTCTTTTGCCCATAGACCGATCACAAGGGAAGCAAGAGTCGCCGAGGCACAGGAAAGCATTTACTCGGAACTTGACGATAAACAGAAAGAGTTCATCCAGTTTGTCCTTGCGCAGTATGTTGAGAGTGGTGTTGGTGAGCTTGATCAGGAAAAATTGCCCCATCTGCTGCAGCTCAAATACCACGCACTTCCGGATGCCATTGCCATACTCGGCACAACGGATACAATACTTTCAACCTTCATAGGATTCCAGAAGTATCTCTACCAGCAGAGTGCCGCATGACAGGTTATTGCGACAGTATTTTTTTGATAAATCAATCCTGAATTTGGTGATTCACTTTACTCCAGACAGAATATTCAAACCATGAACATATACACAGTATTCGGATAAAGAATAAAAGAAAACCCCTCAATGAATAGCACTTCCCGACCTCTACGCTTCATTCTTCTTACTCTTGCGGTTACACTGGTGTGGAACACCGGCAACTCTCTTTTTGGAACAGGCTGGATATCCGCAGCCATCATTTCACAAGGGCTTTTTGGAGTCTATGCTTATTATGCCATAAGGTATCGCGATCCCGTATTCATACGCACGTTCATCCTTGCAGCTGCCGCAGGCTGGGTCGAATTGCTGGCAGACTACTATCTGGTGCATACCACAGGCACGTTGCTCTACCCGCATGAAGGCCCCTTTGTGTCAGCATCTCCGCTCTACATGCCCTTTGCCTGGACATTGGTACTAACGCAACTGGGATATATCGGCTGGTGGCTTTTCAACCGGTACAATCTTGTTATTGCCTCGATTTGTTCTGCCATACTGGTCGGAATCAACATTCCCTATTACGAATGGGCTGCCCATTCAGCAAAGTGGTGGTACTATCACAACACCCCTATGTTGGGCTCTGTCGTACCCTGGTACATCATACTGGGAGAAACGCTTGTCGGACTGGCCTTGCCATTTCTCGTCTCCAGGTCCGCAAAATCTCATTGGATGTGGAGTGCTGTCAACGGCTTGTTGCTGGGGTTGTGGATTTGGGTATCCTGTTTTATCTCCATAACAATTACAGGCTAATGATTAAAACTTTTTGATTGCAAATACAGTTTTTCACGCCGTCTGTTACAATGCAGCAAGTCCACTTGCCGTGTATTCTGCAATCTGATCTGTTGTATTGGCACAAATGCAGGGCAGCCTTGGTTATTTCCCCGATGTTGTTCATTTACGGCCATCTTCAACTGTTTCGAAAGAAAAATTCGAGGTGGCCGAAATCATGAGTCTCCGCGCAGTACGTTATTCGTCAAGAAGTAAACGCTAAATGTTTGACCTGCAAGTGTAGGAAAAAGAAGTAATTTAACCTTGCAGGAAGCAGATTAATACATCCGGGCAATTCTGAAGAGAAGATGCGAACACACCTATAAAGCCAACTACATAACTTTACTGCAACAGCCGCCCGGATGCCGGAGAAATTTTAGAAAGTTACCGTTGCATAAAGCTCTGCCCGTAACAGGTTGTTATTTTCTGTTATTGTACCTGTGTCTTTTCCGCTGGCACGGTAACGCACAGTGGGAGTCAGACTGAAAGTACCGGTTGCCGCTTGATGAACCTTGAGATTGTAAGAGGCCCAGACAAAAAGGTTGTCGTAATCAGTAGATGCGAGTTTATCTTTGCTCTGGTTGTAATCAACCCAGGCCGTTACCGGACCGGATTCACCTTTTACTCTGAAAATATAGCCGCTGTAATCAAAACTTGCCCCCTCGTAAGTATTTTTGTCTGCTGTATAGAAGCCGCTGAGTGCTACCTTTGATTTCCCTGCCGGAATAAAGGCCTGTGCTCCTAATGTGTAAGGCTGACGCCCATCTGACGTGTGGGTAAGGGTAACGTATGCCTGAGGAACGATGGTAAGATCACCAATAGTGGTTTTGTAGTTTGCTGTAAATCCGTATCCATCATTCACAGCTCCACGATCAGTGGTTGACGTCGAAAAGGAGTTTGAGAGGTTATCAAAATTGACAATAACAGCGTTCAGTTCACCTCCACCTATTTTTGTGCCATAATTGAAACCCAGCAGCCGGTCAAAATGGTTCAGGAAAATCGGGATATCAACGGCATAGACAGCGTTAGCTGTACCAAACGCTGCAGGAATCGCATAAAGGGTAAGATCCAGAATCGGGTTATCAAAGGTTCCGAGAGGAATACGACCGAGAACCCAGTGACTGTTTGTATCGTTATGCCCAAAATAAAACTGTGATACGTTAAGATTATACTTTTCAGTATTGTATGCACCTGTTTTCAACCAACCACCAGGGGCATCTTCACTCTGAATTAATGCTTTGGCAAAGTAGCCATCGCCAAGATCAGCCGAGGGTTTCAACGCAATGCGATATTGCCAAGAAAGGTCTTCCTTATCGTTTGATGGTTTGGCCGTACCGAAATCACCTCTCAAACGGACACCAGCTTCACCGCCAAGTTTCAATTCAGCTGAAGCTGGTGATGCATACGATAAAACTGCAAATAAAGCTGCAAGTGATATAATTTTTTTCATTTTGTTACGTGTTTTGTTTGGTTCGAGTAAAAAGCGTTAAGAACATGTTCTTTGTATCAGCCATAATTAAAATGACAACAACAACTGAATGAGCTGCAGGTGATATTGGTATGTGATACACCGGATATGTTCATATGGAGCATGATTTGATTGACAAAGGTCAAATAAAACGGATTATATTCTGGATTTGCAAGCATATACCATAAAAATACCATGAATATGGTAGTAAGTATCCCGCAATACGGCTAATAGTTTTTTTTAAAAGAGTACTTTTACCGGAATATCCGGCTAAGAACTGAATCTATGTTCAGAATGAATGGTGGTTTGCAGGGTGGTCGAGATTACCGGAATATGCAATCGAAAAAAACGTTACAGATAGTTCACATTTTTTACGTCGCTCTCTTGTCCAAAAATTGATAGAAGTTTATATTGCCTCATAATTCAGTGTATGACCATTTCATTATCATAAGCGAACTGAAAAGGAGTGTTATGTTAAAAGAAGCTGCAGGAATTACCGGTGGAGCTGTGTTCTTGACACCGTTAGGCCTACCATTAGCGCTTCATGGAATTGCCGGAATTCTGGTAGGGGGAGCCGGGCTTTTTGTGGCGGATGCCGTCATGAAAAAAGTGGAGGAGAATATTCATCTCCCTGCGTTTCCATATGGAACCAAAAAGTCGGAAGAAGAAGAGCCTGAATAAGCCGGTAAAAGTGTTTGAGTAAGCATCAGCAGGCTTTTTCGTAATGAACAACATCATTGCTGTATGCCAGGATGCCGTTCTTGATTTTGCCATCAATGGCATTGGCCATGCCAT
>JBAXLG010000048.1:0-12399 GCA_037134935.1 Chlorobiaceae bacterium
ATGGCCATACTCAGCGGACGAACCGGCCTTGGACACCAGCATCGTCGTGTATGATTGATCGGAAATACGGCCAAAACGGGCTTCATCCTGAAACATCACACAGAGTGGCTTGGTGCCAGACCACTCTGTGTTGATCATGGCAAGGAGTTCCGTGATTTTTTTTTCCACTCCACCTGCGCCTCGACATTGGTTTTCGGATGTCTCTTGTCCAGTGCAAGCTTCCGCAAGTTGTGCCGATGCAGAAGATTATAAGTCGAAGCCAACGCCGTTTTACGGCCCATTCGTTCATCAAGAGCCTTTTTGATCTCGCTGACAATCAAGATGCCTCCATGAACTGCTTTATCGAGAAATGGAGCAAGGAAAGTACTCTCTTCCTCTTTGCTCATATGTTTTCGACGGCGTGCTATCGTGGATTGAAGAAGAACAGCAGTCAGATGGTGACGCTGTTTGCCTTGGCGAATCTGTGGGCTGTACGCAAACGACTGCTATCTAGGCTGGATAAGTGCGCTCATGAAGGAGAAAAAACAGCTTAAAACCACAGATATCTACAACAAATAGTCAAATTTGACCCAATGCAAGTGCTCTATGCAACTTTTTCTTTCTGAATAGGAGTGATTTCAATCGCTAGCCTTGAAAATCGGGCTTGTGCAGAGGTACCTGAGGTCGTAGCCGATGTCCAGACTGCATTGGTTTCATCGGCCACAAAATACTTGCCCCAACAGGTTTGGAGCAACAGGACAGTTGTGCTGCGAGTTTGTTGTCCGATGAAACTTTCGGGCTGTTTTTGCTCGAAGTCCCAGTTCACGCATCAACCGTGCCGTTCTGGAGCGACTGCAGAGCATTCCCATCTGTTGGAGCTCTGCCGTGATTCGAGGGCTCCCATAGATTGCATGACTCTTGCTGAAAATCTTGCCGATCTGTTCTTTCGATTCCCTGTTTTGTTTGCTTCTTTTACTTTCGGGACGCTGTGTTCAGCAATAATCGTGTCTTCTTTAAACTCTTTGCTATACTGTCGACGTTGTGTTGCTTCGTTCATAAACATACCTCCTTTTTTGTAAGGAACGGCTTCTCGTACAGTCTACGAAAATATAGCAAGCCCTAGGTTCCGCTGTTTGTTTTGGTCGTTTTTTATGCTTAAATTTCATATAATATGCTTTAATTAAATCTATATGTATAACAGGAGCTTCGTTAAGTAGTTTCATTTTAAAGGAGGAAAATATGTCTGAGTCGTACCAGCAACTGCGCAAAGATTTTAAGGAGCTTGAATTTACTGATCGTATTACATTTCTTGCTGAAAGTGTTCTTTTAACTGGTCAAAGTGCTGTTGTAGGTGGGTTGAATCTTGCTGGAAGTATTTTTGATACCGTAACTGGTACAGTTGGGGCTGTTATTGACGCTTCTGGAATCGGTAATATACTTGGTAATACTGGTGGCGTTGTTGGTGAAACTATCGACAGGGTTGCTATTACTGTTAAAGATGCATCAAGAGCTGCCAATGAGCTTTATGCTAATGCAGTTGAAACAGTGGAGAATGCAACAGGAAATGCTGCAACAGCAGTTGGTGATGTAGGGGTATCAGCCTCTGCGGCGGTTAAGAATTTCACTGGCTCCTTTCAAAAAGGCCAAGTAAGAAGGTAGATGCTACAGTATATCGAGTCAGCTCTTTTCTAAAAGTATTTTGTTTTTTTTGTTTATTACTGTAAATTGAATACAGAATGCTGGTTTTAAATCTTCTTGATAACTTTTCAATAATTTAATTCCAAGGAGGAATTATGAGTGGTGGTGGTGTTTTTACCGATATTCTGGCTGCAGCCGGTCGTATTTTTGAGGTGATGGTTGAAGGGCATTGGGAGACAGTTGGTATGTTATTTGATTCTCTTGGTAAGGGTACTATGCGAATCAATCGTAACGCATATGGCAGTATGGGTGGCGGAACAAGCCTTCGTGGTTCATCACCTGAAGTGACAGGTTATGCTGTTCCTTCAAAAGAGGTCGCTTCAAAGTTTGCAAAATAAGCAAATTAAAGTTATCTGTTATCAGGCTTATCGGGCAGTGGAAAGTTACCTGTTTCACTGCCTTTTTTTATTTGTATAAAATTGTATTATGCTTTCGGTACATTTTTATAGGTTAATGTTTATGCCTGCTTGGTATCCTTTTTTTGAGGCTCATTATTTTATTGATTAATAAAAATTCCTCGAAGCTTTGTTGCGGGGATATTATACCATCAAAGATTAAAGAGTCATAGGTGCTGTTGAGTAAGTAATTTCTCTTTATTCTAAAATTTTAATAGATTTTCCTTCGACTTCCCAATAAAAGTGAAGTGAACTGGTAGAGGGGTAATGGCTAATTTATCTTTGTATGTTTCAGGGCAAGCCGAGCATCGTGATATAGCTGAATTTTTTCAGAAAGGGCTCATGAATGCCGGAGAAAACCCGATTGCATTTTTTGACGGGGTTTTTTATGAATCACATCAAGAACGTGTTGGTAATATTGCATTTCAGGATTATCTGATATATACCGACAAGGCTGTTTATCTTTGGGCTAGAGGTTCTGCAAAAGACTATTTAGACAGATTTGACCTAGGTACAGTTTCCGTTAATAGTCGCAATAAAGATAATGATTTTGCGACGATCAATCTGAAGATTCGTCGAGAGGATAAAGAGCCTGTTTATGTGATTTTTGATATGGTTGAGTTGTGTGAAGCGGAGCAAATTACGAGGCTACATACGGTGATTGAATCGATCATAGAAGAGCACCTTGGGCTTAATTTCCGCAAACATCTTCCTGATAACGTATCTGTTGCTATTATTAATGGCGCTCGGAATGTTTGTGTTCCCCAGATGATTACTCTTCGATTTGAAACACCGGATCCCACTCAACAAGAAAGTCATATAGGATATGGTCAAGATTTGCTTGAGCAATACAAGGCAACTATTGGTTACCCGCCAGCTGATCAGCAGGAACAGCCCAGAGTTTCTTATTCTGGCTCACCGCATGGTATAGATCGTGGTAGTACAGGTGGGTTTTCTCCCGCTGATGCTTTAAATGGACTGGGAAATATGCTTCCCACTGATCCAGCTTCCTTGAAAAGAATCGCAGAATCAATTAAGGAAATGATTGGAGATGCTCCATTCAAACTTCGTGATCAGGTTCGAAGTGATCTACAGCATGTACCGGGAATGATTACTGCGCTCAATGAACTACTGGCCAGCATTGCAGATAATCCTCAAGCTGAACGCTTTATCATGAATATTATCAAAACTGCTGTTCGTAATGATGGAGTAATTGGTTCTGTGGGAAAACTTATTAAACTATCATCCAGTTTTGGTGGAGCTCAAAAAAATAAAACACAAAAAAGTTCCCCAAATGCTGGAGGTTTTAATAATGATTCTTCTAAAAATGATCGCGGTACTTTTTTTGATAATGAGCCCACAACCCGAAGAAGGAAGATTAAGATTGATAGCGATGATACCTGTTTCGGCAATGAGCTTTCTATAGAAAAGCCACCTAACGCATCAGTACCATCTGATGTAAAGAATTGTTCATTTGACGGCTTTGATGATGATACCACAACGAAGCGTAAGACGATTTCAATTACAACGCAAGAAGAAAGTCCTCTCTCTATTGTTAAACAAATGACTTATACCAAATCTATACCAAATGCTGGAACACCTAAGATTTACGAAGAGAGTGGAAAAGAAGCCAACGCAACAAGAAAAAAAGTAAAAATTCTGCCGGAGGGAGAGAAATTAAATGTTGAAATTACTACAAATGTTATGACAGAAGAGTTGTCTGATCCGGATAAGATTGCTGTAGATTTTGCCAACTTAAATGTTTCAGAACATTTCAAAGATGAGAGAAACAAGCCTTCTGATGATTAAAGAGGGGTTTCGCCGGAAAGCAAAATACTTGATATTGGTTGTCTGATTGGTGCGAAACATGAAAAAGAACCATAAGTAGTAAGTACATCAATAACAAGCATACATTCAAGATCAATTCCACTCAATAGTTTTATTAACCGAAATGAGAATTATTCTTTACTTGGGTAAAGGAGGGGTAGGAAAAACCACTGTTTCAGCCTCAACAGCAACAGCAATTGCTCGAAGAGGACAACGGGTTTTGATTATGAGCACTGATGTTGCTCATAGCCTTTCTGATGCTCTCAGCGTTGAGCTCTCTTCTACACCTTTAGAGGTTGAAAAGAATCTCTTTGCTATGGAGGTTAATGTTCTTGCAGAAATTAGAGAGAACTGGCACGAACTTTATTCTTATTTTTCCGCTATTTTAATGCACGATGGAGCTAATGAGGTTGTTGCTGAAGAGCTTGCGATTATGCCCGGTATGGAGGAGATGATCAGTCTTCGCTATATCTGGAAAGCAGCCAAATCAGGAAATTATGACGTTGTTGTTGTTGATGCGGCACCAACAGGTGAAACCATGCGGTTGTTAGGAATGCCGGAGTCTTATGGGTGGTATTCGGAAAAAATAGGAGGTTGGCACTCAAAAGCTATCGGTTTTGCGGCACCACTCCTTAGCAAGTTTATGCCTAAAAAAAATATTTTCAAGCTTATGCCTGAGGTAAATGAACATATGAAAGAGCTTCACGGCATACTTCAGGATAAATCAATAACCACCTTCAGAGTTGTACTTAATCCGGAAAATATGGTTATCAAGGAGGCTTTGCGAGTACAGACGTACCTCAATCTTTTCGGATATAAGCTTGATGCTGCTGTAGTTAATAAGATTCTTCCTCAAAGTTCAACAGATACTTACCTTCAAAGTCTTATAGATATTCAAAGTAAATATCTCAGTGTAATTGAAAACTGTTTTTTTCCTGTTCCCATTTTCAGAGCAAAGCAATCTACTGCCGAGATCATTAACACGGACCGTCTTCATATGTTGAGTCAGGAGATGTTCGGTGATAAAAATCCTGCGGATATACTTTACACCAATGAGAAAACTCAGATTTTGACAAAAATCAATGGTAAATATGTATTGAGTCTCTATCTTCCCAACGTTGAGGTTAAAAAGCTCAATGTAAATATAAAGGGTGATGAGTTGCTGGTTGATATAAACAATTTCCGCAAAAGCATTATTCTTCCCAATGTTCTTGTGGGCAGAAAAACCGAAGGCGCTGATTTTGTTGAAGGAAACCTTAATATTACTTTTGCTAACTGAAACCTCTTTTTTCCCAATATGGACTGATATATGATTATGTTGTTCGAAAAATTTTAACACCATTTCGTAAAGTTACTCGCATCTAAAATTAAACTTTTTGACCATGCGAATATCTTGAACTGAAAAAGTTGCATTGCTGTAAAAACATAAAAATTCTTCGAAGATTAGATCACTTATAATTCCTTGGCAACAGGAAAGACATAAGACTAAATTGAAGGACAACAGGTTGCTTGTTTAAGCATTAAGAAGGTGTGTAAGTTTTTACTTCTGCAGTGATCTTCCTTGTATGACCAACTTCATTGACATCTCGAAATTCTACTACACAAAAAGAGGTTTTAAGAAAACTATAAAAGTCTGGGCAGTGTTTATGGCTTGCAGGGCTTGCACGTTCACATGAAAATGCATCATTTCAGTTGATTTGTAGTAAGGGGAAAAGTTTTGAGCTATTTATCGGCATCCAGATCAAAGACCCTGTATATGTCGCTATTTCTAAAGCAAGCAATATTACCAGAACGTTTACGAAGCATCAATACGTATTTTTATGAAACCGTTGCGAGAAGTTGCTATGGCTTACATGGCTCTAAGCGAAGGACAAAAAAAACTGCAGGAGAAATTCTATGAAGATGCCTTAAACTGCTGTTACCATGCTATGGAATTTTCGCACACGATACCAGTAGAAGAAGCTTTTGATCATGACGGCTTTGATGCTCTCTGCCATGCATGTATATCTGGAGCACTTTGCAGGCTTCAGCGCTATGGGGAATGTTTTGAATCTGCAGACATTGCTTTGCGATATTTTAATCGGAGAGGCAACCTGCATCAGGATGAAGGAAAGCATTGGATTATCACAGTAACTAGCCGGGCAATTGCTTTTGCTGAGACAGGAAAACCTGAAGAGGCTCTCAAATTTTTCAGAATAGCTGTCGAAATGGTTAACGAGCGGAAAGGGGATTTTCCCGATCGAGAGGATATGTTAGATATGATAGAACGGCAAATTTATGCACTTCAGACATCCTTGCAAGCTAAAAAGCTTCCAGTATCTAAAGCATGGTGGGAGTTCTGGTCATAATCGTTTATGCAGACCTTCAACAAGATATTGTTAATAAGGTTGAGCTCCATTGGAGATATCATTCTCACCACTCCAGTGATCCGTTATCTTAACACTGCTTTTCCCGAAGCAAGGATTGATTATTGCACCAATACGTCTTTTTCTACGTTACTTCTTTCAAATCCTCGTATCTCTTTTCTTTATACACCCGAGCACCCTCCCAAAAATAATTATGATCTCGTAGTCGATTTGCAGAACAATATTCGATCACGTGCCATTGTCAGTGCTCTTAATGCAAATAGGATAGTTAGATACCGCAAGCAGAACTGGAAAAAATGGCTGCTGGTACAATTCAAAATAAATTCATATAGCTCTTTACGAAATGTAGTTGATCGCTATCAGGATTCTCTGAAAGGACTCAACGTTCTTAGTGATTTTCAGGGATGCGATATTTATCCCTCATCTGAGGACAGAGAATATGCCTCCCCATTTTTCAAGAATGATCGAAAAACTCTTGCTGTTTGTTTTGGTGCAAAACATTTTACCAAGCGCTATCCCCCAAAACAATTCGCAGCTCTTCTCTCGCTTGTTTTAAAAGAACAGTCATTACAGGTGCTTCTTCTTGGAGGAAAAGAGGATGCTCCTCAAGCTTCAGAAATCATGAAGACTCTACCTGAAGTATATCAGTTTATGGTTCTCAATCTCGCAGGTAGTTGTTCGCTCATGCAGACAGCGGCACTTCTTGAACGTTGCCACGCTGTATTATGTAATGATACGGGACTCATGCATATAGCATCGGCCTTCGGAAAAAAGCTTTTTGTACTTTTTGGATCTTCATCGGAAGCTTTCGGTTTTTTCCCTTTTAATACTCCCTATGATCTTTTCGAAGTTGTAGGACTTCCTTGTAGGCCCTGCTCGCATATTGGTCGAGACCAGTGTCCAAAAGGACATTTCCGCTGTATGAACGATCAGCCAAAATCCTTCATCGCAAGCAAGATTCTTGACTATTTCAATCAGCAGTTAACGTGAAAATGGCATCATATAGCATTATTAATAAGAAGTTTCACAAACAATGTTACCGATGAAGCCGTTAATAAATGATTATTAAACTAAACCTTAACTGTTACAACTTGGGTGTACCTTGATTTTAATCCTATGATTGGAAAAATGATCTAAATAGATTAAATTCAATGTCAAAATTTGCAAATGGTGTTCACTAGTGAACCGTGAAGCCGTGGGGTATATAGTCTGCGCAATACAATATCCTCGCCGTTTTGCAAGCAACTGAGGTGTAATAATGATTATCAGTAATTTGCGCTATGGAAACAAACAAACTTTATGAATGCACAGTCATCATTGATGGTGGGCTTCAGGATGACGCCATTGCCAGTGCTATGGAGCTTGTACAACGGGTTATTACCGAGAAAGGGGGTATTATAAGTAGTGTACTGGAGATTGGCAGGCGCAAGACTGCTTATCCGATTAAGAAAAAAACCATCGGATACTATGCTCACATCGAATTTACTGGTATTACTGGAGTAATTGCAGAGATTGAAAAAGTTCTTCGTTACGAGGAACATCTGCTTCGTTATCTGATTATCCATCTTTCCAGTGCACTTCTTGAAATGCGCAAAAGAGTCGAAAAATACAGCGTTGTTATAGGCAGTTCTGAAGACAGTTTCACTGGTGAGGCTGCCCCTGCATCTGAAGCTATTGAGGTTTAATTGTTAGGCTTGATTTGAATGCAATTGAAGGATATGGTAGCTTTTTGAGATTAAAAAGGAAAAGATGCTATGGCTGAGTTAAAAATGCCTGAAATAAACAGTGTAATAATTGCTGGGAACCTAACTAAAAACCCGGTATTCAGGCAGACTAATTCAGGCGGAACACCTGTTGTTAATTTTTCAATTGCATGCAACAGAAGATTCCGTGACAGTAATCATCAATGGCAGGAAGATGTCTGTTATGTTAGTGTAGTAGCATGGAACAAACTTGCAGAGAGCTGTCGAGACAACTTGAAGAAAAGTTTTGCAGTTCTTGTTGATGGCGAATTGCAAAGCCGGACATGGAAAGCACAAGACGGATCTTCAAGAACGGTGGTAGAAATAAAAGCCAAAAGAATTCAGTTTCTCAACAAACGCAAGAAGAGTGGCGAAGAGGATGAAGATGGCTTCATTGAGGATGATTGTAATAATACCTTTCACGGAGAGGGTTGTGATGAGGCTGATCATATTTACGAATACAAATACCTTTCCTCTGATTGAGATGGATAGGTAAGCAAAATTTTGTAAAGAACTTATGAAACAAAAATTTACACATTTACACAAATCCCAGGGGAACAAATCATTGAGTAATGCTTTGGCCTCCAAAAAAAAAGTGTCGAAAAATCAGGTGGTCTTTTTCGATTACAGAGACGAGCGAAAGCTGAAAAGATTTATCAATGATCAGGGGAAAATTATTCCCCGTCGCATCACTGGGCTTTCTGCGAAAGAACAGAACCTTCTGACCCATTCAGTGAAGTGGGCGCGGTTTTTGGCAGTTATTCCTTATGTTGTTGACGAATACAAATAAACACTTTTGCAATCTATTGAACGAGGAAGCTAAGCAGTGAAAGTCATTTTAAGACAGAGTGTTGCTACACTTGGTGAGGCGGGTGAAGTTATTGCTGTAAAAAACGGTTACGCAAACAATTACCTTATTCCGAAAGGTGTCGCTATAAGAGCTACTGAAGGAACTCTTATAGCTCTTGAAACAGAAAAAAAGCAGCAGGCCAGAAAGGTAGAGCTACAGCGTAAGAACGCTCGCGAGGTTGCTCAGAAAATTGAACAAATTGCCTTGAAGGTTTATGCCAGGGCGGGTGAATCAGGCAAATTGTTTGGTACAGTAACTTCGGCTAATATTGCTGAAGCTCTCAAGGCTCAAGGCTTTGATATTGATCGTCGAAAGATTACCCTTGAATCGCCGGTTAAAACGCTCGGAAAGTTTGATGCAGATGTTAAAATCTTTTCAGATATAACGGTAAAAGTTCAGTTTGAGGTAGAGGCAGAAGGTGCTGAAGTCTAAAGTGTATTAATGGTTTATCTGTGATGTCCAGTTCCGTGACAGTTTCTGACACGGAACTTTTTTAATGTTCTTTTCCTGCATTGCTCAAATTGATAAATACTATAGGAATTGTATATCAGTAGTGTCTACTACTCACTGATTTCAGCCCGATTTTTATCAAAGTAGTACAATTTTCTTTTCCATTAAGCCTTACCAGTGAACCATTTTTTATGGTATTACTTCCTTTTTTTAGGAGCTAACTTCCCGACTTATTTGAAGCACGTTTAAATTTTTAAGCTACTTTTAAGTTATTTTTAATATCTATTTAATGCCTGATTGGTTAAAATGTAACCATTAAAGAGGTTTAGATTTTTTTGTGGAAATGGTGTCAAGTTTATAGAATCGTCCATCTCCTTGGAGCCTGTGATTCTAATGTTTACGATTTTGTTTAATTAGCAGATACTATGATGGTTTTAATGTTTCTTGCATTGAAACGTTGATGTTAAAATTATTGTAATTATTTCTAATAACTATTAGCGGTCAATTTTTAACTAAACAGTTACTTTCATGGTAAATTTTGTTCAAAAAAACATTAGGCAACTTCTTTTTGTTGCCCTTTTTTGTCTGAGTTTCAGTAGCATATCTTTTGCTCTTGAAGCGGGTTCTCATGCCCCAGATTTTGAATTACCGGGAATACAGGGGCCAGTGAAACTTTCGAAAACGGCTGGTTCAGTTGTTTACGTTGATTTCTGGGCATCGTGGTGTGGTCCCTGCAAACAGTCTTTCTCGTGGATGAACTCTATGCAGGACAAATACAGGGCTCAAGGACTGAAAATTATTGGTGTGAATCTTGATGGTAAAAGTGATGATGCCAAAAAATTTTTGGCGCAGATTCCGGCAAAATTCACCATAGCCTTTGATCCTAATGGGTTAACACCGAAAACTTATGGCGTAAAGGGAATGCCGACCAGTTTTCTTATCGGTAAAGAAGGCAAAATTATCTTTCAGCATTTAGGTTTTAAAGAAGCTGATCGTGAATCTCTTGAGAAACAGATTAAGGCTGCACTGGAGGGGAAAAAATGAAGAACAATATGTTGCGAAAGCCGCTTCACGCTCTGCTCTTGATGATCATGATTGCATTGTCAGGGTGCTCAATCGGTCAGGCTGTTCAGCCTTGGGAGAAAGAGACTCTTGCTCGCCCTGAAATGACGTTTGAGGGCGATCCGCTTGATGCCAAATACACGGAGCACATATACAGCAGCAAAGAGGGCGCTTCTGGAGGTGCAGGTGTAGGTGGTGGTGGTTGCGGCTGCAATTAACGTAATTATATTATAATTTTCAGAATTACTTTATTATGAAATCGGTCCCGACAAAGAAAACTCGTGTTTTTGGAGCTGCTCTTTTTGCCGCGGCTTTGGCTTTGCCGTCATACCACTCCCTGTTTGCTGAAGCTGCACCGGAACATGGCATTGTAGCATTTAAATATCTCAAATACCAGGATAGTCAGCCCGGTCAGGATAGGATAGGAGTCAACGCTTATTCAGTTTCAGCCATGACGCCGATTGACGGGAAATGGTCCATAAATACGTCTTACACCTACGATTCAGTTTCAGGTGCATCTCCCAGACTTTATGATGAGTTTGATACTGTGGCAGGTGCCTCAAAATTAACAGAGAAACGGAATGCTGGTGATGTCAGTGTCACCAGGTACCTTGAAAAAGGCAGTGTAACCATTGGTACCAGTTATTCAAGTGAGTCTGACTACATTTCACGGGGCTATTCATTCCAGCAAAGCTTTTTGACGAATGATAATAATACCACGTTCACGCTTGGTGGAAGCTACAATAACGACACGATCAATGCCGTAAAAAAAGGGGTTTTCGATAAGAATAAAGAGGTTTTTGCCGGTTTACTTGGTGTTACAAAAGTATTGACCAAGCAGGATATCGTACAGGTAAATGTGGCGTTTTCCAGAGGCAGAGGTTATTTCTCAGATCCTTACAAAGAAAATGAAGGCGACATATTTGACCCAAGGCCGAATAAGCGTGAGATCACGACACTCATGACACGCTGGAATCATCACTTTGACAGTTCAGATGGCACAGCAAGGATGGGTTACCGGTATTATACGGATTCATATGACATTACTGCCCACACCTTCACTGCAGAATATGTGCAGCCGGTGCCGTACGGATTTACCATTACCCCATTGTTGCGATATTCTTCTCAATCCGCCGCTTACTTTTATATACCAAAAGCATCTTTTGATCCTTTTGCCGCTGACCTCCCCGCTAAACCTTACTCGTATGACGAGCGGCTGTCAGCATTCGGCGCAATTACATTCGGAATTAAAGCTGAAAAAAAACTTGGTACAGGCTGGATTGCTGATCTCAAATATGAACAATATAAGCAACGTAGTGGGTGGTGCCTCACTGGTAACGGCGATTCAGAGCTTAAGCCGTTCCGCTTCACAAGCGTTCAGGTTGGTCTTTCAAGACAGTTATAGCTCTTGCAGATTTGAGTATTCAAGCATTTATTGCTCTGTTCAACGTGCTGTATTTGATTAATTAAGGCGGCAGATATGAGTTAATGAAGTAAAGAGTTGCCTGACACTAAAGCAACAGTGGCTTTTGGTTTCCAAATACAAAGGTACTTTAAAAAGAATATTATAACTATAATATTAGAGATATAAAATATGGCAATTATTCAGCCTTATGAAAAAAGTGGTACGGCAAACGCTGATTCGGTAAATCTTGCCACTTTTAGCGGTCAACCAAAATCTGGTAACATCTATACCTATATATTTCATGGGCTCGGCGGTGTTGATACGTTTTATGTAGGGGGAGCAAATTCACAAACCGCATCATATGCTAATAGATTTTCTTCTTCTAAATTCACTATTGGGGGCACTGCTTTAGGTACTACCCTCATGGTACCCAATGGTACTGGTACATATGCAGGAATGTATGTGATATCCGGAGCAAGTAATAGTGGTACTTCATTTACATTCGTGCTGGACAGTGTTGAAAAGTTAGTATTCTCAGATAAAATTGTGACGTTGTCTTACGATACTACCCCTCCCGCACTGACCCAGACAGGATCAGCAATCCCTTTAGCCGTCACGAGCAACC
>JBAXLG010000049.1:0-12000 GCA_037134935.1 Chlorobiaceae bacterium
CTATTTTCTAGTCTCAAAGACAGACCAAAATCCCACACAAAAGGTTACTTAGCTCCAAAATTGACCGAATCATCACCTCTCAATACTTCACATCACAACCTGCTGCGGCAAACGGTAACATTTGTTTACAAGCACCTACAGCAATAGAGAATAGTCCTCACTGTTGAGGAGTGACGGGCACAAACCATCTGGTTTCAGGCTTTTGGTTTCCTGTGTTACACTTATTGTCAATATCCATCATTTAGGCTTTATAGAAGTCAAGCTTGGCTTTTTACCTTCAAATCCTTCAGCAGACACTTAAAGGAAAGAATGTAGGCATCATGATTTTGCCATTGGGAAAAATCTCTGATATGTCTTTGCCGTACATTTACAGCCCATCCGGTTGTGCTGTTCATAACACAATCATCAAGCCGGACAGGAAAGAGGACATTTTTATTAGCTGTCATTTCAAGCTCAAGAGCGTGTTCAACCTCATGTTCAACCCAATTGCTTTGTAACGAGCTTTCTGAAAGAATCAGGAGTAGCTTGTCTCTCTTTCGAATCGACTCATAAATTGTTGGCCGCATTTTATCCCCAATTTTCAGGTCATGCGAATCTATCCAGCAATCGACACCATGAGCTTTCAGATCATCACTGAGGCGTTTTGCAAATGCTTCATCGTTATGACTGTAACTGATAAAGCAAGAGTAATATTCAATATTGTTGCTATCAGGCACACCACTGCCCCGCAGGAATATTTTTGGGATATTGTCCTTGGATAGGTAGAGAGTATCAATAGTTATTGTTGAGGGGCTAAGATGTTGAACAGTATTAAACCCCTTGACAGTACTATCCAAAGAAGCTGAGGTTAAAAGAGGAAGAAACGGATTAGCCTCATGTGGTGTGAGATATCGTAAATACCGTTCCAGAGCACCCTCGACATTATAAGACAGTGTTGGAATGACTTCATGTACAAGTTGTTCTCCTACCGCCCCAGCATTTCCGTCTGAAATACCTAAAGTATCAGCTTTTTGGGACAGTTGAATCGTAAGGCCATGAGCAGCTTCAGCTGCCGCCAATAAACCTAAATTCATCAATACTTCACTAGCGGATACTTGCCTTGCGGTCATAATAGCAGTAGAATCAAAAAATAACGTTCTACCAAGTGTACCAGCCAAATATCCCCATCTTAGTTCACGAGAAAAATGGTTGCGGTTTTCAAATACCTCATTCAGTTTAAATTTTTCTACCTCACCCTCAAAGTAGCCATCAGTCACATAGTCACGTAAGTCTTGAATGACCATAGCCCTAAGTTGTTTTACTATCCACCAATTCATTATAACGGCACTCCCTGAAATACCCGAATTAAAAAAACAAATCGCTCCCATACATGGTATTTATTGTTTTATCATTAATCAGAATAAATCGTACCAATGATAAGCAGGATGTTACACATTCACCTCAATAATATCCCCCCACCGCGTCGTATAGCACGGCGACAACCGCTCCTGATTCGGCTTCCACCCTTCCGAATGTTCAGCCGCAAGCCTGACCGCACCCCGTCCATACCGCCCGTTAATCCCATCCATCACCTCCATCAGCTTCTTCTCCCGTTCATTCCGAGACTCCTGTTCATCATGAAACAGTGATAACGTCATGCACGCCGATTGTTCCGGCACAATTCCACTCACAATAACACCGGCTTTCTTGTACGCATATCCACCCTTGAACAGTGCATCAAGCAGCAGGTGAGAAGCTCGCAGCAGTGCAATGGAATCCTGTGTCGGATAGCAGAGCGAAACTGTTTGTGTTCCCCAGTACTCATCCTTCTCATCAAAAGCACTGGTACCGATAAACACCGTCACCATCGAAGCAAGCGCCTTCTCCTTGCGCAGCTTGAATGCGCATTTCCCAGCAAATGTTGCAACAGCCTGCTCCAGCTCCTCTTTTGTTGTCACATTCCGCCCAAATGATCGGGAGGTGCAGATACTCTGCTTTACCGGTCTCACCAGTTCCATTGCAAGGCAGGATTCTCCGTTCAGCTCGGCCTGGATTCTGCTGCCGACGATATGTAGATGCTTTCGTACCCATGCAGCAGACGCATCGGCTAAATCGGCAGCCGTTTCAATCCTCTCAGCATGCAGCAGCCTACTTGACTGTCGCCCGATTCCCCAGACATCCTCAACCTTCGTTATCTGCAGTGCTGACCGAATGGCATCATGAGTATCAAGCAGGCAGACACCCTGATACTCCGGCCTCTTTTTTGCCAGACGGCTGGCAACCTTGGCCAGTGTTTTCGTTGGTGCAATGCCAACCGATACAGGAATCCCTGTATACTGTCGTACACTCTTTCGGATATGTTTGGCATACGCTGCAAGGTCATACCGCTTGAAGCTGCTCATATCCAGAAAGGCTTCATCAATGGAATACATCTCAATCTCGGGAGCAAGGGCAGAAAGGGTCGTCATCACCCGTGAGGACATATCACCATAGAGGGGATAATTCGAGGAGAACACCACAACCTTGTACCGCTCAAGCATCTCCCGACACTTGAAAAACGGTGTTCCCATCTGGATCCCCAGCGCCTTGGCCTCTTCAGACCGGGCTATAATACAGCCGTCATTGTTCGAGAGAACTATTACAGGCCGGTTGCGCAATGCAGGATTGAACACCCGTTCACACGAGGCATAAAAGTTATTACAGTCAACAAGGGCAAACATAGGCAGAATCTCCCTAACCAGAGGCTATCTCGGTTTGTGAATCACATAGGCTACAAGCCCCCACACCATAAAATCATTCTCCTCAGTAATCCTGATCGGCTTGAACTCTTCATTGGCAGGAACAAGGTAAACCCCATCATTCCGCACAGCAAGCCGCTTGACCGTAAACTCATCATCAAGAAAACAGACCGCAACAGCCCCGTCTTTCGGTTCAAGCGCCTTGTCGATAATCAGCAGGTCACCATCCTCAATACCGGCATCAATCATCGAACTCCCTTTAACCCGCGCATAAAAGGTAGCAGCCGGATGCTTGATCAGCTCCTTGTTCAGGTCAAGAGCAATCTCCACATAATCCTCAGCAGGTGAAGGAAAACCAGCCGAAACACCAGTTCCAAACAACGGCAACTCAAGAGCAGTGGCCAGATCAGCTGTATAGAAATCCAGCACGGCACTGGAATGTATTCGGGAAAGTTTCATCGCAAACAGCCACTATTTTTTGATATAAGCATTCAGTCCGATGGTTACCGGTTTACCCTCAATCATGACACTTGTCACCATGTTTCCATGCGTACTTGCCACAACAAGCGTTTTGCCTGATGAAGATGGAACAGGTGTTTCAAGGTCAATCTCAATACAAAGCTTCCCGTTCTTGATCTCGACAGTCATTGCCATGTGTATGTGAATTCTTTATGTTTCTGAATATGAATTCTATAGTTTAATAAGATAAATTTTAACTCGTACTTCACACTGCTTCATACCATTTCAGGAATGGTTGTGTGCCAAACGGAATCTCTTAGAATATTGGGTAATCGCATATCCATGATGGAAAACTTCTTTTCAATTGAGCTTCTACCTATAAGCGTTTCTCATGAATGATTGGTTAGCATTAACTTTGCCACGAAAACTGACCTGGAGCAAGGTGATAGGGTTGCTTTAAGAACATGTCGTTGGCTATAGGGGTATCCTCAAGTCCAAGTTTCTCGAATTCACTTTTTAGTTGATCTTCAAGATGCCTTACCCGTCGTAAGATGTGAGGGCGTATTATGGAAAGATTACCTTCGAAGCCCCCGGCTGAAAGGCATATTCTATCGGTAGGCCAGTCAAGTGTACTAATGATTGTTTCCTTGCGGAATTCAGGTTTGGTACGGATGGTTCCTGGACGAAGAGTGCAAAACCAGATCGTCGGCGGGTCTAACTTAAAACCAGTGAGCCAAGTAAGCGTTCCGAGCGCTGCACCACCATGAGCGACGACAAAATCAGCCCTTTGGGCAAGGTGATCCGCGACATTGCGAAGATCTCGAAATGGTTTTGTTACTGTTATTAAGGGTTCAATATCAGGTGTAGGTGAACTGAAGTTGATTCCAGGCATTTGGCGATAGAGCATGCGAAAACGATCGACTGAATCGACCATAGCCCAAGCATCGAGAAAAGCATGCGGAGCTATCTTTGGGAGATTGGCCGATATGGATGGTGCAAGTGTGATTCCAGTTAGAGTTTTCCTGAGTCGACTATATGCTATATCAATGATTTCCACTGCATGACGAATGCCATCCAAAAAAAGTGCCTGTTTAGGTTCTACCGTAACAGGAATACGCCTAAGAATGGAGTCATCGCAAATCATGTTTAGAAAATATGCTTTATGCTAAATTTTTTTAGACTGAACGGTCTAATTTTCAAAGTTAAATATTGATGTTGCTAATCGCTTACATTTTCAGTGTTTCTGAGCATAAAATAACCACAAGAATTTGTTCAGGAAACTGTATAAATGGTTCTTGCTCAACAAACTGATAAACGGCCATTTTCATAGCAAAAATTACACGTTAATCGAAAACTCGTTCAATGCCCCTGCTCATTCAGCTTTCGGTATTCGTCACATCCTTCTTGGAATCCATTATCACAAGCCTTTCCAAACCACTCTTTTGCCAATTTCTTATTCTGTCGAACACCTCTGCCAGTAGCGTACCTCACACCGAGATTATACTGTGCCTGCGCATCACCTTGATTCGCCGCCAAACGATACCATTTCAATGCTTCGGCATAATCCTGTCGAACACCTTTGCCTTGCTCATACATCACTCCAAGACTAAACTGTGCCTGTGCAAAACCCTGATCTGCAGCAAGGTGATACCATTTTGCGGCTTCAGCATAATTCTGCCTGACACCTTGTCCAATATCATACATCACTCCGAGATCGCACTGTGCTTGCGCATCACCTTGATTCGCCGCCAACCGCCACCATTTCACCGCTTCGACATAATCCTGCCGAACACCTTGACCGGCAGCGTATGATAAACCGAGATTAAACTGAGCATTTGCATCTCCCTGTTCTGCAGCAAGGTGATACCATTTGACTGCTTCGGCATAATCCTGTCGAACACCTTTGCCTTGCTCATACATCACTCCAAGACTAAACTGTGCCTGTGCATAACCCTGTTCTGCTGCAAGACGATACCATTTTACCGCATCAACATAGCTTTGCGATACTCCTTTACCCTTCCGGTACATCACCCCAAGATTATACTGAGCTGGTGCAGCACCCTGATCTGCAGCCAACCGCCACCATTTCAATGTTTCGGCATCATTCTGCTGAACACCTCGACCGGCAGCGTATGATAAACCGAGATTAAACTGCGCCACTGCAACACCCTGATCTGCTGCAAGGCGAAACCATTTTGCGGCTTCAGTATAATCCTGTTTAACTCCTTGACCATCATCATACATTGAACCGAGAATACATTGCGCCAGTGCATTACCCTGATCTGCTGCAAGGCGATACCATTTTGCGGCTTCGGCATAATTCTGTTTGACACCGTTGCCATCATAGTACGCATCACCGAGATTATACTGAGCATCAGCCGAGCCCTGCTCAGCAGCAACACGGATTTTTTGAATATCTTCAGGAGTCTCTGCTCTGACTGTCCCGCATAACAGAACTGAGCACAACCCGATCATGAATAATTTCTTCATCATCATGAAACAATAATGTTATGAGTGAAAACCAATGCAATGGCAACAGTAAAAAAACTTGACCTTTCCTTATTCCTCATGCCCTGTCTATATGAACGGTTCTTGACATTCTGGCGTCACAGGAACAATCAAGTATATAAAAAAAACCTTTCCATTCAGGGTTTCAACTTTAATATTGCTGCTTCAATTTCATCAAGTGGGATGCTTTTGGCTCTTTGTATTTGCTGGGTGAGTTTCAAATACTTTTTGGTTGGTTTACCAGCATACTGTGTTTTGAAATGCTTTTTGTCAAGCTGTTCAGATAGTTGGTCGGCTCGCATATAGACACCAAACGTATTCTCTATATGCCTCATCTTTTTGCATAGGGTTTGTTTTTTATACAGACAGCCACTCAACGCTGAACGGTGGAGAAAAGAGGCGCCGTATAAATATAATTTTCGGCAACGTTTACCAGTACGGGGGCAAATAAAAAACCAGACAACCCCTTTGCCTAAATTTGAAGGAGCTGAAACAAGTGCAACACGGGACAATATCGGCTTGCCCAGGTAAATGTAATCCAGTTCAAGGTAAGGGTTGGCGGGGTATGTATTGACCGTTATTGCAATTCTTTCTGTGATGTTCCCGTTTCTGCCCCATGTCATTGTTCCGCTTAGATGTTGGTTCGGTTTTAATAAACCGTGTTGACGCAACAGAGAAGTGCTCACTGTGTTCAGCTCCTCGAAGAGGACTAGAAACATATTGTGTTTTGGCATCTGATGTGTTTTTTTGCAGTTGAAGCCTAAATAATTAGGGAACTTTGCAGGAAAATCTTTGCTTCTCAGCGTCGAATTCGGGTTCAGGTAAGGCAATGGTTTTGCAATCTGACTGTAGTAAATAGTCTGCAAGGTCACATCCTTGTTTCCTTTCTGCTTCTGTTGCCCTGCGTTCAAGGGTATTTGATATGGTCACGTTCGGGCTGCCGGCGGCTATGCTTTTCCACTTGCTGAATGCCCCCAGATCAGGGAAGAGCGTAACCCGTCGCCCGTGGAGGGTTTTCAGCTTCTCCTTTTTGAGATTGTCCTTCCCGCCCGTTGCAAGCCAGATGAAATCAGAGACAAACCCACTGGCAACAATGGCAGTTTTCTCACTCTCGACAATGGCAACGGGTTTCACGGTGTCCAGTGCAAGCAGGTGTTCACCGAACAGGCATTGCTGCAGATGGTAGGGTTCGAGCTTCAAGGCTGTGTGCACCCACGTCACATGATTGAACGGTTCTTTGACCCTGCGGCCTGTTTTGCTGTTGTAGAGCATGATCTTACCGCCCCTGATCTTTCCGTTCCTGTCGATCTGCCAGAAGACGCATGAACCCGGCCAACGCTTTGAGGTGCCGATCTTGTAAGCTGCTGTAAGCTCGAACGCTTGTTGCTCTCCGAAGAGTGAGCAAAGCCAGCGACAGAAATTGTTCTGATTGTACCCTGTAAGGGTTTGCTGAAAAATCTTTGCATCAATGAAAGAGGATTCAGGCTTCAATACCGGTTCCTGCTTTTGTGCCGGCTTGGTAACAGTGAAAGGATTCTGTCCAGTCAGCTGAAGGTACTCCCTCGGTCTCAAGTGATAACCGCATGAATCTTCTCGGTCACACCGGCCTACCTGATCTGCAATCTGTTCACCTGTGGTGGTGTTTACGTACCGGACAAAGCGAAGTTTCCCGCATTGGGGACAGGTGTATTTCCGCCCGCCTTTTTCGAGTTGAAAACGATAATCAGGCATTAGAATGGCCTCCCTCTGGAACAATGTTCCAAGCTGTTCCACCAGTAAACCATTGAGATATAATCAGTTGCCTTATCAGTGGAACGGAACTTTTTTTGTGTTCCACTTGCTGTTCCACCTTGCATGGTGATTGTGGAACAAGATGGAACAACACAATTTGTTCCGTTCCACTCAAGAGGTATCACAATGCTTTGCAAGGAGTTACGAGTGGAACAGACTGGAACGCTGTTCCACTTAAAACGGCTCTTCATCCTCTTCAGTGTTTGCTGTTACAGTGACTTCAGGTTCAAGGAAATCCAGAACTCTTTTTACTCTTGTGTGATTTGTGCCCACTTTCTTCGCTATATCTCTATTGGAAAGGTTGGGGTTCTGCCGATGCAATTCGATGATTTTGCCCGCTGTTATCTCTTTTTCAATCTCTTTCAGCGGTTTGAGGTGTTCGTATTCGCTGCCGTAGTCAACAACCCGAAACTGCACGAAATTACTATCCTTCTCAATTCGCATGGCAACCACGTTTTTTGTGTGGAAAACAGCTTCACACGCTCGAACCTTGACCTGTTTGAGGTACCGCAGGTTCCGGTCTTTATGGCTCCTTCCCAGTGCAAAGGCAGCATCAACAAAGTTCATGAGGTGTTTTGAACCGGCCATATCGTTGACGCTGATTGGTGTGCTTTCGGCAATTTTCGGCGTGTGTGCCAGAAGCAGGATCGAGAGGCCGTAGGTGCGCTGCAAACCTTTCAGATACTTCATCAAGGGCAAGGCATCCCTCGCTCTCTCGGTCTCTGTCTTGATCCATGTGATATTGTCAATAATGACTATTCGGGCATCAGTGTTTTTTATTGCCGCTTCAATATCTGCCTTGAGATTATCCTCAACCTCACCGTCAACATCAACTTTGTCGCGGTCAACGTGCAGGCGAAAAAACCGTTCTGAAAAGTGGTAATTGTTCTGGTAGTTATCGGAATACCGGTTCTGAAACTGCTTTTCTGAAAGTTCAAAGTCCAGATAGAGAACCGGCTGGGGTGAGGCTGTCATTTTGAAGCCAGGTATCGGTATTCCTCTTGTAATGCTGTCGGCGATCTGTACGGCAAGAATGCTTTTACCCAATCCGGTATCGGCAAAGAGAAAGCAGGTTTCAGATTCATGCCAGCATTCTGAAAAGAGCATTTTCGGCACTGCTTGTGTTGACGCTCTTTGCATAGCTTCGTTTGCCGTCTCAACCTTCAGCAAACGGTAAGGGTTCGCTTCAGCCCTAATGTCATGGATGATACTCGTCATACCGCTCTTCTCCTTTCCGGCCTGCTTATCAGCTTGCCATCAGTATTCACGGAACAGGAAAGCCGCATTCGTTTTGGCCAATCCTTAAAATGGTAACAGGCATCAACTATCGCCCTGTTTATGGCTCTGATATGTGCAGCCATATCAAAGGGTTTGAGGTTGCTTGTGGTATGGCTATATTCTTGCCGTGATTGATCTTTCCGTTTTTTATATCCTTGGTAAGGCCTTGCTCGGTTTGCCCCCGACAAGGCTTTTTCTTTTTCGCTCATGGTTTTACGCCTCCCCGTTTGCATCGTTCCCGACAAGCCAAGCCCTGAACTCAGCAATAGGAATCAACAGGCGACCGCCCGGCCCCTTGATATGCGGAATTTTCCCCTCACCTATAAGGGTGTAAAATCTGCTTTTTGAGAGAGAGAAACTGGCAAAGTCATCTGCATACTGGCGGGCGCCATCAACTGACAGATACTTTTTTTCCGGCGGTGTAAAGAGTGTGTTTTTCATATTGCTTATGTTTTGTTATGAAGTGTTTAACTATTGCACTTCATGAAACATAAGCCTATAAGCTGTTATTTATTATTGTCTTACTGGCCTTAAACCTTCCTTTTATCCTCCTTTTTGCTTCCAACCTTCCTTTTTCCTTCCAAGCACGTGCACTGTAAAGCTTTCCTTATTCTCTCTTGATATTTATTTATTAAATCAATTCTTACTTTCTTCTTGTCTTCAGCCTTTTCAAACATTTGGGCATCCTTCTTATCCAGTATTACAGAGAAATACCGCTCAACAATTCTTATTCTTAACTCTCTTTCTGTATAGCCGTTGTCTTTTGGGTATTCTTCCATCGCCTTGCTTATAAGTCCAGTTGGCCATCTCCCGCCCTGTTTCCGCTCGGACAATCTTTGCCTAAGTTCATCTGTTTCCTTTACACCGGCAGCTTCTCCACTTGTATTCAGTCCTTCTTCTGGGTTACCAGTACCTTGAGTTGTTATAGAAGCGCCATCTTTAGGTTGATCTACTCTTTGAAGAGCCGAACTCTGATCAACCGTCTCTTTTTTGTCGTGAACAACGTCTTCCATTTTGCTTTCTTCAACCGGTTTCTGCTGATTCTCGGGATTTAAATATTTTTCCTCTACACCGGCAGCTTCTTCACTTGTATTCACTTCTCGCTCTGGGTTACCAGTGTCTTGAGTTGTTATAAAACTACCACTTTGCAGTTGATCTAATCCATGAGGAACCGAATTCTGAGCATTGACATTTTCTTGTAGGGGGAAGGCTATCCCCCCGTTACATCCCCTTAATCTTTCTTTCGAAGCCTCTTCAAGTCGTTTTTGCAACTCTTGAAGAGCTAAAACCTTTTTCACAAAATCCTCATCACTGTAACAATCCGATTCATAGCTTTCATTATTTCCCAAGAATATGATCATCATACCTCTATATGGATTCGCTGGTATATCGCTGCCGGTCAACATCCTTGCGTTTTTAAAATGCCGATAGGCTTCCTCAGCTTCCTCTTGATACGTTTTAGCTTCCTCTTGATACCCTTCAGCTTCATCGCCTGTTTGACTGACAATATTATCCAGAAATTCTTTAATATGCCGACAGGTAATCTCCAGATAGGCTTTCTCGGCTTCCTTGGCTTCCTTGGTTTTCTCGGTCTCCTTTTGATATCCTTCATCCTCATCGCCTGTTCGACTGAATACATCATCCATAAATGCTTTAATACGCAGATAGGTTTTCTCAACTTCCTCTCGTTCGAGTATTCCTTCTTTAAACCGTTTTGCTTTCAGTTCAATAACTTCAGCCAATATTTTTGTTGCAATTTTTCGATAGTCACCAATTGCATTGAAAAGATGCTCTCGATACCCTTTAGATTCATCGTCTCTTTTACTGAAAATATTATTCAGAATTATATGCAGATAGGTTTTCTCGGCTTCTTTTTTGTCGCGGACTTCCTTTTTAAACCGTTTTGCTTTCTGTTCTGTAAAATCAGTCAACATTTTCTTTGCAGCTCGTCGATAGTCATCAATTGCTTTGAAAAGAGTCTTACGATACCTTTCAGCCTTACGACCTGTTTGACTGAAAACATCATTCAGAATTTCTGATAACGACATTTCTCGCCATGAGGCAGGTGAACACATGAACTCTCTGGGAATTTCAGGAAAATTCTTTTGGTCTTTTATAAATTTGCCATATTCAGTGTCAATGTTACTCCAATTGCTTGGCCGATATCTCGTTCCAGCCTCTCCCCAATATCTTCTTACAGCCGCCTCCCAATCTGTTTCCCTTGCCCTGCAAAGCACTTCGATAAGCTCCTGTTCTGTCGGTATGTATTCCCCCATGATTCAACCTGTTTGATAATTAATCCGCCCGCTTTAAAAATAGTGCCCGAACAACCTTGTCACGGTTTATAGGGACAGTGCAGCACGTCACTACACCTGCAAAGCCAACTCAACTGCTGAATACTCTTTCCCATTGAAAAGATACTTTCCCTCGCCGTTCCTCTGCAAAGAAAGAGCGCTGGCAATCTTCTCGCCCTTTACCTGAAGCGCCTCTGCAATGCTTCCCGCCTGAGATGCAAGAACCGGCTCTTGCTGCATTTTCTCCTCATGCTTCGCCTCAATCATCAATGGCACTGTTTCAACCGGCTGCGGCTGTGCAGACAACACCGGCAACCGTTGAACCTCGGCAACCCGCTTGGTATCAATCAGTCTTGAATACTTCTGAGTCGTTGCTATATCACGGTGTCCAAGCTGCTTTGAAACGGTGTAAATATCTGAACCTGCCGTTAACATCAAGGTTGCCATCGTATGCCTGCTGGCATGAAAATGAAGCGACCAGGAGAGTCCGGCTCTCCCGCCCCAGATTTTCAGCATGATGCCGATGCTCGATCTATCAGGAAGGATGAACACCTTGTTGCTCCCATCTGGAGCGTAACGGGGATGAATTCTTTTTACTTCTGTAAGGATTTTGACCGCTTGTTCAGGGAGAGGGCAGTTTTCAAATTGCCTTGTTTTTTTCTGCTGAAACTGAATGAATGGCGCACCATTGACAAGGGAAATGGTATCCCAAGTCAATAACTCGATATCTGACAGTCTCAATCCTGAAAAACAACTGAACAGAAACGCATGTTTCACCATCTCATGGTCACAACGGGCTCTGCTTAGTGCTTCAACCTCCTCAAAGGTGCAGAATCGCCTGTGAATATCTGTTTTCTTGATACAAGCAACTTTGCCAGTGAAATCCTCTCGAATGTACCCTTCCCGCCATGCCTTTTTTATTATTTTTTTGATAACACCAAGATACCCGCCCG
>JBAXLG010000050.1:0-11647 GCA_037134935.1 Chlorobiaceae bacterium
CGATGATTGAAGGAAGCCGGTTTCCACTTGTTGGTATTGTGGCACTCCGCACAACTTCCTTGTAAAGAACGATGCAGTTTATCTTCAGGCTTTTGATTACTATGGCAGGAAACACAACTATTCCTTAAGGATGACGAAAGAATACTATGCTTAAAGGGTTTGAGCGCTTTTAGTGCATTAATGCCCTTGTGGTCTGTATGGCATTCGATACAGGAACCAGAAGAAAGCCCTTGGTGAAAGAGAATTTTTTTGCTGTTTTTTTGCAGTAGAGTACCAGAAACAGTTTTAACGCTGATATCGTTTTGCTTGTGGCAGTTTGTGCAGGTTACTGATTTAACTCCCCGAAACGGTGTATGACAGTTCAGGCAATTTTTTTCTACGTCATGATGGCCTTTCAAGAGAGAGCCTGGAGTCAGCAGCACTTCGGGGAAAGCTACAGCCAAGGCTACAAGCATGATAGCCGAAATAATAAAAGCAAATAGTGGTTTCAATGGTTTATCTCCAGTTCCAGAAAAAGAAAATAGTCAAAATATGAACCAGTGTAAGTACTATCAATACATATACTATCGGCATATGCACGGCTCTCCATTGTTCAAGAGCTTTAACAGTCTGGGTATCCCATAAATAGGTCTGATCAATATCTTCTTCCCCAGTCCCTTCTATACCAAGCTCTTTCATTTTCATTTTCACCTCAGCCTTGACTTTTTTTACCAAATATTGCCCAACATGGCCACTGGCGGTAACTATCATCATTAATGCCGTAGCTGCCCAAGGTAGGAGCGCATTGAAATGAATTCCTGAGTGAATAATAATCATTAATGTACCGATCCACCCAGCCTGGCAGTGAAACTTGAGAAACCATTTCATTGCGCCGGTTTGAATAAGTTTCTTTTTTCGTGCGGAATATCCATACGATAAGATTACAGAAATAGTCCCGGCTATTCCGAGGTATCTCCCTATCCACACAAGATTTAATACATGCAAGATATAATCAAAAAAAATTGCAGCAGCAATAAGTAGCAGATAAGATATAGAAAGAGGTAACGTTCGTTGTATAAGAACTGATTTGAGCATTGTTTCGTAATATTTTCTATGAATAATTCTTTAAAAGATATCAGCTACAGCTTAAACGGCTCTTAAAGAAGACTTATAAATTGCAAAAAACTAAATCAAGTGTATTGTGTTTGCTTTATACAGACTGAAATGTCAGCGTGAATGTGGTTCCTTTATCTCTGGTACTTTGAAGTGACACTTTGATATCCAGAAGATCGGTAAGTTTTTTTACTATGGATAACCCAAGCCCAAAGCCTCCAGTGGCTGAACTTCTTGATTCATCAAGCCGGTAGAAGCGTTCAAATATAGCCTGCAGTTTTTCCTCAGGAATTCCGAATCCCTGATCAGCAATGGTACAGACAATGGTATTGCCTATACATTCTGCTGTTAATGTTATTGAAGAGTCTTCAGGGGAATATTTAATAGCATTTGATAGAATATTTTCAAAAATCATCTCAAGCATTACAGGATCAGCAGTCACTCTTGCTTTTTCTGAAAGATCAGCTGTTATGCAAATATTTTTCACAAGCGCAACAGGCTTTATTCTTGCAATGACATCATCAAGATGAGATGAAAGTATGATCGTTTCTATATTTGGTTTCATTTTGTTGCTTTCGTATCGAGCAAGCAGCAGAAGTTGGTCGATAAGACGTGCCATGCGGTTTAATTCCATCAGGCAAAACTGAATCCTGCTTTCATAGTGTTCCCGATCTCTGGGCTTGCGTATCAGTACTTCCAATGTACCCTTTATTGCTGCAAGCGGAGTTTTCAGTTCATGTGAAGCATCGGCAGTAAACTGTTTTTCACGGTTAAAAGCATCCTGCATCCGGTTAAGCAGGGCATTGATTGTTGCTGATAATCGATATAATTCGTCATGATGAAACGGTAAATCAATCCGTTCATGGAGATTTGTTTGTGTCAGTTTTTCGGCAGTAGCAATAATTTTCTCAATGGGGTGTATGCTTTTTCCGGCAATCAAACGGGTAAGGATAAACAGCGTAAAAATGATGGCGGGAAAAGAAAAGATGAACGTGTTCCGCAAGTCGTGCAGTACTATAATGGTATTTTTCAAGGGCATGGCAATAATAAGATACCCCTCATTTATACCATTGCGATTAACAAGAGGTATCTGAGCCTGCCGTACCATTGCATCTTCAAATCCCATTGATTTCCCGAAACTGCTGTTGAAGTAGGATTGTCCAGACTTGCTCGGATCAAATGACAGAACACACCAAGACAGACTGGATGATTTTTTTATAACTTCTCCTTTACTATCAACCAACTGAATAAATTGTGTATCAATGTTATTTAGTTTTTTCTCCCTATGCTCCTTTTTTCTTTCATTAAGGTGTTTATCAAGATCAATGTTTTCAATTCCCTGTTTTTTATATTCTTTGTCCTTTTCATGTTCATTGTTATCAATATCCTGAAGGGATGTAATACCCGGAAAATCAGAAGTTGAAAGATGTAGTTTTGAGAGTGTTTCGACAACCTCTGTTTTGAGTCTTTCGTCGAATTGCTTGTAAACGATACTATCAACCATAAAGTAGATTACCATAAATACAATAGCAATCAACAATGCGGTAGAGGCGGTATAGTAAAGCGCAATGCGATTACGTAAACTTAATTCCGGTATTTTTATCCATAAAGACAAAGCTGAGAGTGCTGATTTTATTGATCTGTTCATGTCAGGCAATCAGGATTCCCGAATGATATATCCTACACCACGGATGGTTTGAATAATATTTTCGCCTCCAGCACTCTCAAGTTTTCTGCGTAGAAAAGTAATATAGACGTCAATGACGGATGTATCTGAATCAAAATGTATATCCCAGACATGCTCAATAATGCGGCTTCGTGTACACACCTTGTTTTTATTGCGGATGAGGTATTCAAGCAAGGTAAATTCCTTTGGCGTCAAGGTTAGCTCGGTTGAATTGCAGAATGCTTGGTGGGTTACAGGATTTATACTTACGGATCCAACGCTCAAGGCTTCTTCCACCCGATTGTTACTTCGGAGTTGTACCCTTATTCGCGCCAGCAATTCTTCAAATTCAAAAGGCTTTTTTATGTAATCATTTGCGCCTGCATCAAGGCCGAAAACAACATCTTCGAGCGTGTCTTTCGCGGTCAGAAACAGTATAGGAACACTATTGCCAGCTTTACGCACCTGCCTGCAAATCTCTATGCCACTTATGCCCGGAATCATCCAGTCTACTATGAGCAGGTCATAATCATTTGTCATAGCAAAATCAAGACCGGTTTTACCATTATGAGCAATATCTACAGCAAAATATTCCTCCTCAAGCCCATCCTTAAGAAAACCTGCTATTCCGGGCTCATCTTCAATAATAAGAAGTCTCATAATTTTGATTTTTTAATCGTGGTCACCCTTTTTTGCTTTGGAGCTTTTAGACTGAACTAAAAGGTTACTAAGCACTTCTTTTGCCTTTTTCCTATTGTTACTTGCGATTTCTTGTATGGTTAATGACGGATCTGTGACTATAATGCCATCTTTTGCAAGTTTATCAACAAGAAGTTGCGGTGATGATTTAACAACCAAAGCAATGGTGTTGAGTGATGATATTTCAAGTGCCTTGGAGGCAATGATGCCAGGACGCTCTTTTTCCTCCTCTTCATCATTTTCACCGAATATCGGTAGAAGGGAACCAATTATAATGAGTACTGCTGTACCAATAAGTGTGAGGGCGATTTTCTGTGAGAAATATCCGGTAAATTGTTTCCAGTTTGCAATAATGTGGAGAAGAACTCCTCCAACAAGAACCCAGCTCAGCCACTTGTGGACATCTTCAATTATGCCGATTTCAATATCAAAAAAAATCAGAATACCAGTGATAGCTAAAATAGCAAATGCTCCAGCTGCGAGGGGGGTTGTCCAGGATTTTAATGTCAATTTCATGCTGTCTTGAACCCGTTCGTTTTTAGATAAAAAAAAATATTATAATTACTTAAGGTAGCTTGACAATTCTTAAATAAGTCTAAAGCAAAACTTAAATTTTGCTTAAATGGTTTTGTTGTTGTCGAACAGTTAAGTTGCTTGCTTTTTCAGTTTGCTAAATCAGCATTAAACAACGGTGATTGAACCAACTGCAATGCAAAGGAGTTGATGCAAATCGCAAATTATTTTTGCGGCAACTCTTTTTTGATTTTGTTGGGAGAACAGCAGACCGTTTAACTCAGTACCCTTTTTTTAACATTACTCTCATGCATGTTGATCAGGATGTGTTTAGGGTTTCAGAAGGAGAGAAGGTGAATCTCGACGAACGTCCAACGCTTGTAATACCAGTATACAACTCCCGAAAACAATACAAAGAACTGCTTGCCGATCATGTTGAGCAGCTCCGCAGATTACAGCATGTTCATTATGCCGATCATCGTTATGCCGTACTTCTGATTTTTCAGGCAATGGATGCTGCAGGTAAAGACAGCATTATTAAGCATGTTATGACAGGTGTAAACCCCCAAGGGTGTCAAGTGTTCAGTTTCAAGCATCCATCCTTTGAAGAACTTGCTCACGACTTTCTCTGGAAGGCAAATTGTTGCCTTCCAGAGCGTGGCACTATCGGTATATTTAATCGTTCTTATTACGAAGAGGTTCTTATAGTTCGTGTACATCCTGAAATACTTTTAGGTCAGGGAATCCCTGAAGAACTGATTAAGGACGGAAAAGTCTGGGAGCACCGTTTTCAATCCATTATTGATATGGAACACCACCTCTATCGAAATGGCACAAGGATCATCAAGTTTTTTCTTCATCTCTCGAAAGAAGAGCAGCGCAAGCGTTTTCTGGAGCGGATTGATGCACCTGAAAAAAACTGGAAATTCAGTATTGCCGATATTGAAGAAAGACAGTACTGGAACCAGTATATGAAAGTCTATGAAGAGTGTTTAAGTGCTACAAGTACAAAACATGCGCCCTGGTATATTGTTCCTGCTGACGACAAGGCAAACGCACGACTGATTGTATCCCGGATTATTGTTCATACTCTTTCTGGGCTTGGTTTATCATATCCTGAAGCCAGTGCGCAACGGCGCAAAGAGTTGTTCGATATTCGAATGCGACTCACAGAAGAGGGGCATCTTTGATGTGTTAGGGCAAAAAGTTTAATTATGAAAAATATTTTTTCTTATTTTTGATAAATAAAGGGGATCTTTCCCCTTATAATGTATGGCTATAAGCTTGATAGTGTTAATATTTCAAGTTCATGTATTAACCAGTAAATCCGAAAAGGCAGCATTATCCTTGTATTAAATTTTTTTATTTATGGTCGTTAATAAAGCATTCATAAAGTTAAAAACTCTTCTTCTTGGTGGAGCCTTAGATTTTCGAGATCGTAACATTTTCCATCATTTAGCGCTAACAGCGTTTCTTGCATGGGTTGGACTAGGTTCAGATGGTCTTTCATCTTCCTGCTATGGTCCAGCCGAAGCATTCAAGGCTCTTCACGGTCATCCAACGCTCGGAATTTTTGTTGCTATAGGTACTGGAATTACCATTCTCATCATTGCGTCAAGCTATTCTCATATTATTGAGCTTTTTCCACATGGAGGCGGTGGATACCTTGTTGCTAGTAAACTGCTTTCTCCAGAAATGGGCGTTATTTCAGGTAGTGCACTGCTTATCGACTATGTGCTTACCATTACGATATCAATTGCGAGCGGAGCGGATGCGATTTTTAGTTTTCTACCCATTGGACTGCTCGGCTATAAATTATGGTTTGCTTTTTTTGGTGTGACAGTTTTACTACTACTGAACCTTCGGGGAATTAAGGAAGCTGTGATGCCTATTGTGCCTTTTTTCATGTTGTTTGTTGTCACTCACTTGATTGTTATTGTGTACGCGATAGTCTCCCATCTGTCGAATATCAGTGTTGTATATCATGAAACCGGTCGTGAACTGACCAATTCATTTCATACGCTTGGTTTTTTCGGAGTACTCTTTCTTGTGCTGAAGGCATATAGCCTTGGCGCTGGTACTTTTACCGGTATTGAAGCGGTAAGTAATGGCCTTCCTGTTCTGCGGGAGCCAAAAGTTGAGACCGCAAAAAAAACCATGAAATACATGGCAATCTCTCTTTCTGTTACTGTTATAGGGCTTATGCTGGCATACATTCTGTTTGATGTTCACGATACACCAGGCAAAACTATGAACGCTATTTTGTTTGGCAATATAACTGCTGCTTGGAGCGGATATTCTGGTGTAGCATTTGTTTGGGTTACTCTTTTTTCGGAAGCTATTCTTCTTTTTATCGCAGCACAGACTGGTTTTCTTGACGGACCGCGAGTTCTTGCAAACATGGCACTTGATAAGTGGTTGCCTACCCGCTTTGCCATGCTGAGCGACAGACTAGTGACTGAAAAAGGCATTCTGGTCATGGGTATTGCATCTCTCATCATGATGCTTGCATCAAATGGATCGGTTGATTTTCTAATTGTACTTTACAGTATAAATGTTTTTATAACTTTTACTCTCTCACAGCTTGGCATGGTCCGGCACTGGTGGGAAAAGCGACAGACAGAAAAGCGGTGGTTCAGAAAGCTTATAATTAATGGTATAGGCCTTATGCTGACTACTTTTATTCTGATTTCTGTAATGGTGCTCAAGTTTAATGAGGGAGGCTGGGTAACCATACTGATAACCGGAGTTCTGGTTATGGGTGCTTTTTTCATCAAAGGTCATTACAACAAGACCTATGCTACTTTGAAACGGCTTGATATCATTGTTGAAGCAGCGGTGTTGACGGGATCAGATGTACATGACAAGGAGAATACGCAATCTGTTTCAACTCCAACTTTTGATCCCAAAGCTAAAACTGCGGCGATCCTTGTGAATGGATTTAACGGGCTTGGATTACATACCTTGTTCAGTGTTTTCAGGCTTTTTGGAAATACTTATAAGAATTACGTTTTCGTTGAGATAGGTTCCATTGATGCGGGTAACTTCAAGGGAGCAGATGAAATAGATAATCTTGGCAGCTTTGTACGTAACGAAACATCGAAATATGTGGACTACATGAAAGATCATGGTTACTATGGAGAAGCATATTTTTCCCTTGGAACCGATGTGGTTGGGGAAGTTAACAAGCTTGTACCTGCTATTACTTCCAAGTTTCCTGATATCGTGTTTTTCGGCGGTCAGCTTGTGTTTACAAAAGAGTCTTTGATGGATCGTTGGCTTCACAATTACACTGTTTTTGCCATACAGCAAAACCTTTATACTCATGGGATTACCTTTGTGATTTTACCAATAAAGGTTTAGCGTTTATTGGCATCAATTGGTTGAGATAAGCTAATTCCAATTAGCAGTTATAATCATCCAATCACAAGCGCTTATTTGGTTGATTTCAACTGTGTGCCAATAAAGAGAACCCCAAGTTTACCTGCAAACCTCAAAATTTGAGGGTCAATTAGGATTCCGATAAGTTGACGGCTCATTTTTCCGGGATTATTTCTCACCCACTCGTTTCTGTAAAGCACACTCATAAGTTTGTCCATGGAGACTGAGCATGCACAAGCAACCAACTTGTCAAGTCTAATCTCTGGACCAGAAATCAGCGTATGATCATGATCCGATTTCATGGTAAGTACGCGTTTATTGTTCCTTTCCTCTAAAATGAAATAAATCTTCTGACCCGTAGAGTTTCGGATGGAGAGAGAAATCGGATGAAGCAATTTTTTCTTTGCCGATGATGACGATTGTTCCACCTGCCCTTTTTTGTGATCAGAAAAATGCAAAAGAGCATTGAACAAAACATCGGTAATATCGGCATTGAAGAGGGTTTTATTGACCCGCATCAACCAGGAAAGCTGAAAAAGATCTATCATGAAGCTAAGTAGAAAAGCGTTAGTACTGTTTCGCTTCATTACCGACCTGTAACTATTGAATGCTACATTACAGTAAGCAATCATATCGATCAACGTGCGGGTATCCATGCTGCGCGTCTCGACAACAGGGCAAAAATTATTGTAGAGATCCCAATCTAATGAGCGAATTTTCCCTTCTTTTTTATACTCAGCAAAAATTTTTGTGCCGGGATAAGGCGTCATGGCCATAAAAAGAGCTTGGCGAAGGCCGAGTGATCTTGCAAACTCAGGATAAACAATAGTATCCTTTTCGTTTTCTGTATAATGGCCGATAATAAAATATCCTTCCACCCCGATTCTGTACTGACGGCAAAGAGTAATCGCATGCGCAACATCATCAAGTGTGTTTTTTTTGTTCATGAGCTCAAGCGTTGCCGCATTAGGACTTTCAATACCGAGCCCTATCTTGCTCAATCCTATCCGCTGAAGTTTACCGAGAATCCGCTCAGCCCTTACAATATCTTTTGCCCTTGTTTCCGTCATAATGCGAAAATTGGTCAATCCCCTTTCGATCAGAAGATCACAAATTTTTTCGGCTCTCGGGATATTGGTAAGAAAATTAGCATCCCATATCTTGATAAGTTTTTTCTTTTCCGGATCATGCAGAAGAGCGATTTCCTCAACAACATTTTCGGCGCTTCTTCCTCTCCATCCTTTATGCATCTGATCGTTGGCGCAAAATGAGCATGACCAAGGGCATCCTCTTGAAGTGTAGATTGTATCGATAGAATAGGCTTCACCTTTTTCACCGTAACGATCAGGACGTAGACGGCGCATCGGAAACCTTATGGTATTGATATCGGAAATAAGTTCTCGATGTCCCGTGTGCACAATGCGATCACCTTCTCTATACGCTATTCCCTTTACATCAAGCGACGGGCCATTTAGAACCAGTTCCCTGAATGTCTCTTCACCCTCTCCGATAACCACAACATCAACACAGGAAAACTTCAACACATCTTCGGGCAGTGCAGTTGGATGAAAACCTCCCATAACGACAAACGCACCGGCTTCTTTTGCAATTCGGGCAAGTCTTTCCGCCTGATTGAAAGCTCCAGTCATTGACGAAATGGCAACAAGATCCACGGGCCTTTTTTTAAGGAGCATCCGCAAACTGTCAAAAATCCCGCCATTATAATAATTTTCAGGCATAACCAAGCTCTCGACATCATGCTCCACAGCCGCAGCAAGATAGCACACACCTATACAATCAGTGATAAACCGGGGAAAAGGTGTAATAATTGTCTGAGGAGCTTCAACAAGACAAAGATGCTTAAAATAAGCCATGAAAGCTTTGGTTTAAGTTGAAGTATTACATCAAAAAGTTCACACAAAACATAAATAATATCCGCATCACATAGATCTTGATTAGAAACATCAAATCGATATAAAGAGTTAGTGCAAGAAAAAAGTATAGGTGACTGGATAAACAGCAAGCTTATCTTGACAGCTTTTTGTAGTTTCTGCTACGGCAACTTCAACTGTTTGATGGGCACCACTATTTATTGGTCTCAAATACATTTAGTCTGTAATTCCGTTTTGTGCGTTTTTAAAGCGCGTTAATGACCAAGCAATACTAAAGCTCCATCAATTAACTATCAAAAAATATATCACTGGATAATAAATAGAGATGCTCTTTTGTTTATCCTTTTTACGTAAGGCATTCTCATCTTGATCAAAGAAAAAAAACTAACCCTGACAAGGGTAAGATTCATCGTAGTGTTCTGAAGGCCATTAGAAAAATAAGTGGCTTCGAAATTGAATCTTTAAAGGTACATTTTCAACAGCTCGACTACGCGGGTTCTTAATTTTCAGGTTAATGAGATGTCGCGCCAGCAAAACTAAAAAAAACGAAGTGCAAAATTGCCCGCAATAAAAAACCAAGAAAAAATTCTGATTTTTCAATAAAATAATAAGGTATGTATATTATAAATATACTGTAAAATAACTGACAGACAAAATTACATGATATGCTCCAACTGAATACGGCTGGTTTTAAAGCTCTCGACAATCTCCGTACAGAAAAAGTCTTTCCCCCCAAATGGCAAAACATGGATGAGCTTGAAAAATTGACGGATGACTCAATTTTTCGGTTTCTGGCAGAGAGGTTGAAGGTATCGAAAGAGTTAGGTGGAGGTTTTCTTTTACAGGCCCTGCTTGATCAAACCTTGCGCACACAGGAGATTGAGCACATGGACAACCAAAATATTCCTGAAAGCGAAAAGCTTGAGATGGTTCGGGCTCTTGACCGGCAAAACACGGTGATGCGGCTTTACTCCCGTTATATTGATATCCTGTTGCCATTGATCTTTGAAACTGCTGAACGGACAAAACGAGAGATAAGGGTGCTGGAGCTGGCAAGCGGATCAGGTGGACTTGCCTTGGCGCTTGGTGAGGCGGTTCAACAAAAAAACCTGCCAGTATCAATAACTGGATCGGATATCGTTCAAGCTTACATTGAGGAAGGGAACAGCCTGGCTGCAGAAAAGAATATTCCGGTAAATTTTCGGTATCTCAATGCCCTTGACATGAATGAGTTAAGCAAAGAAGTATTTGATATTATACTGATATCCCAAAGTCTTCACCACTTTACTCCAGGTCAACTTTCCGTTATGATCGCTCAGTCGTTACAGCATGCTACAACAGCTTTCGTGGGCATTGACGGATACAGGAGCATGCTTCTTGCCTGCGGTATCCCTTTGATTGCTGGCCTGCAGGGAATTATGTCATTTGCGCTTGATGGATTCACCTCTGCAAGAAAATTCTATACTGCACTCGAACTTGATATGATTGCCGAAATCGCTACAGGTAAAAGAAATCACAACGTGACCTGTTCGTGGCCTTTGAGTGTTCTTTCCGTCCGATTTTAACAGATACAAATTGACCACTTTTTCATTAATAACATAAGGAGTACAAACCAATGAATTTTGTAAAATTTTTAGGCGGCGCAGCTCTTGCTCTTATAGCTATTCAGATCATTCCCTACGGCCGCGATCATAAGAACCCACAGATTACAGGCCAACCAAAATGGGATTCGCCAAGAACACAAGAACTCTTTTCACGCGCCTGTAAAGACTGTCATTCAAACGAAACGGTTTGGCCTTGGTACAGCTCAATTGCTCCCGCATCGTGGCTTACTCAACTTGATGTTTCCCTCGGGCGCAAAGCCTTCAATGTTTCTGAGTGGGGACGGCCAGAAGAAAATGAGGGTAAAAAAGCAGCCAAAGAAGTACGAGAAGGTAAAATGCCTATGTTTATCTACCTGCCTGCTCATCCAGCAGCAAAGTTGAATGCGCAAGAAAAACAGGAGCTGGTAAATGGCCTTGTTGCTACTTTTGGAGAAAAAAAGAGTAATAAAACGGCTAAAAATACTGATAATGACAATGATTAAAACCTTTTATGGCAATGTGAAAACGAATAGACGTCTGCTGAAAGAGAAATAAAAACGCCAGAACCAACAGGTATCGGGGTTCCATCAGATTAGCACTGTTTTTTTTGGAAAGGGGACAGGTTCCCATTGGTACCTGAAAAGGTTCTGCAATATCTGAAAGTGGGTGGTCTATACCAGGAAAAAATACTCGAAAAAAACAACCTAATCGGTTACCAGTGTCTGAATTCAAAATATTTACGAATAAGTTATATGTCAATAAATAGGAGCTAAGTAACCTTTCGTGTTGGGGCCGCTTACCGGCAAGTATTATTTAAAAGG
>JBAXLG010000051.1:0-11293 GCA_037134935.1 Chlorobiaceae bacterium
AAAGAATGATCATCATCAGGGCAAACCAGAATTCGGGCATAGAGTAAAAAAAGAGTGCCGTCACGGTCAGGAACCTGTCGACAAAGCTGTTCTGGCGTACGGCGGAGCTAAAACCAATCAGATGGCTTCGATAAAATAAAGCCATCATTTTTTTTGACCGTCTCGTTAAACTGGCTGTCAACTATTCTTTTTCTTCCAATCATCATGGAACCTCTTGCCACAAAAGCGACAGAGTCGTTATACCTTTTCGGAGGAAAGGCAACAAAAACTCTTTTCCCCGGAAAAAGCTGATGGACTTGCTGTATTGGAGGAACCAAATCCGAATCGCCGGATATAAGCAGAGCCATATCATACTGATCCTGATAGGCTCCTATCAGTAACTGAGTAGCAATATTAACATCAGTCATTTTCTCGTTATATGATGTCCGTATGTTGCCACAACGCTTGCATTCTATGGCATTTCTCTGGTAATGACCGTAAAATATATGGACTCCTGCAACCTCAAGAGCTTCAAGATATGTTGTTTGTCTCTTCTGCTTATCAGGGTCATTACTGACTCTGCTTGTAAAATACTTTACACCGATCAATTCCTGATTTTGCTTTATGAGGTTTTTTGCCAAAAGATCAAGATTTAACCATTTACAATTATCATACCCCGCATCAATCATCCCAAAGTAAAGGTTAAACCCGTCAACATAAACCTGTACCCTCTCTTTTTTAGCCTGGACGCTTGCTTCTTTCATAGAAAAATCCATATATTGTTCTCAATAACATCGCCAGAGATAGCATCTCCGGTCTGACGCTCCGAAAGGAGCGTTTCTTTTTTATCCCTTTTTTTTCCGGTTCATATCGTTATAGCTCCCTATATCTTTTCCCCTTTTGTGGTTATTCTTCACCATAAAGTACGCAAAGTCGGGCATAAAAGTATACGCAAGACACATTGCCGAAGCCCTCGGGAAAAAACTTCAGGTATCTATTCAATAAATCAAAAACTTTTGATTTCGGTTACAATGGTATTACATTTTGGTTAACATGTCTCCCCCGCTTCCCGAAGATCAGCGCGCTCAGGGGAGACTTTTTCTTTTTATACTGTTTTTATTACTGTTCAGTACACAAAACCGTCGCAATCATATTCGGATCAGCTTGAACTTCTAGCACAAAGAGGGCTGGTTATAGAAACGCTGAAAGATGATAAGGTGTGATACGCAAGTAAATTTTCTTTACAAGCTAAAAAAGATACCCCGCCGCAAGCGGTGGGGAATTCAACCCTGAGAGGTTAATATTCTTTTGACATTCTGTCTTATTTGTATTACCTTTCTTTCAAAGGATTGGGCTTTTCCCGGTCGACAGAGTGGCTTTGGACTTATCCGAGGCCATTTTGTTTTTAAGGGAAATTTTTTGTTATTGGCTGTTTGTTTCTGAGGATATCATAAGTACGGTTATCTTGATCTGGTCGCAAATATTTGAGGGCTAAAGGCCGCGCGACTAAATCAGCAATTTGCAATCCAGTGCAGTTGCTTGCTTTAGGAACAAAAAGCGGTTCGAATTTCATTTTTTGAAAATTAACCTTTTTGTAGTAGTTCCAGTCACACTGATTGTCGCAAATACGCCTGAATTCAAGCTCAAGCTGCGCATCTTCATTTCTCCCGCGAGCTTCGAGAAGTACATGTAAATATTTACCTGCCTCACCGATCTTTGTCAAATGCTCCAAAGCCTTTTCCATACAAAAACGTAATGCTAATTCATAGGGGTTGAATGGGCTTGTGTACCTGTTCAACAACTTCGGCTTATCAATAATAGAGTTGATTATTGTTATTGGAGCATCCGAAATAATTTGAGAAAGCCGTGAAAAAAAATCCTCTCGTAACGCTTTGTCGGTTCGCAATGCTGCGAATACACCGTTTTCTTTTCGAATATCATGCTCATGCAGAATCACTTGGTCATGTCCCCATACGTCGAGCTTCAGCCTCTGAATGCTTGGAACAAGCACATTTAAGTAAGCATGCTTACTTATAATGCAAAACACCAAAGCAAATACAGGAAAACTCTCATCAAGTTTTTTCAAACCATGATCTCCACTCTCATCAACAAATACAATGTAGTCGCTATAAGAGATACCGCCCATCAGACGCGCGTTAAAGAATTGAATAAAGGTTAATAAGTTATTAAAAATCTTGACAAGAAAAGCCTCGTAACATTACCGGATCAAGTGAACCGGATAAGATGTAGCGGGGATTGCAGACTTCGGTTACCCAGTCGTTGGGATTGTTGCTGATACCACTTTCTTTATGGGTGGTGATTTGGTAGCGTTCCATGATCCATTCTATTACTCTTTTGCCGTTGACGATGTAGTCATGGTCTCCAGAAGGCAAAGATCAAGGTAAAATAGGCATCACCTTTGGCCTTGCAAACAACAAACCTCAACCCTATCAATGCGTAAAGCAAGAAGTAGGGAAAGTGATCGTTACTTACAGAGCCGCCCTCAAATCGAAACGTTTGTTGATACTTGGATTTGATTTCTGGAAACTATTTCATCGCAATACCGTATATTTATTTCAAGATATAAAACAGAAAAATGGACACGCTTTCTCCCGACGACAGATCGAAATTAATGCGGCGGATCAAAGGAGCGAACACCGTTCCGGAGTTACAAGTAAGAAGCTTGTGCCGAGAACTCGGTTTAATGGGTTATAGAATACATAAGAAAGTGCTACCGGGAAGTCCCGACCTTTCTTGGGGATCTCGTAAAATAGCAATATTCGTGAACGGGTGTTTTTGGCATGGGCATCGGTGCAGTAAAAATCGAAAACTTCCCGACAACAATAAGGCGTTTTGGATAGCTAAATTCAAAAGCAATCGGAAGCGGGATGCTTCGAAGATCAAGGCTCTCAGGACAATGGGATGGAGAGTCTGTATCGTTTGGGAGTGCGAAATGAAAAATGTGTCCGCACTCAAAGCTAAAATAATTCGAGTCATGCAAAATCATGAAAATGTGGTGATTCCGATCAAAAACATTGAATGTTCGTCGTGATGAAAACCGATGATTCCTATCGTAATGAAAAACGATAAAGTGATAGCCGTAGATTTGTTTTGCGGAGCAGGGGGATTGACTCACGGTCTCCAAAAAGCGGGAATCAATGTCAAGCTCGGTGTTGATATTGACGAGGCCTGCGCATTCCCATACACGGCAAACAACGATGCTCATTTTTTGCGTAGATCGGTCGAAGAAATTAACGCTTCAGAGCTGAATTCCTATTATGGGGAAAGAGGCATCAGGCTTCTTGCCGGATGTGCTCCTTGTCAAACTTTTTCTACTTACAATCGGAAAGCAACCGATCGGGATAAGAGGTGGTGGCTTTTGTCGCATTTTTCTCGACTTGTCGGAGAATCATGTCCAGAATTGGTGACGATGGAGAACGTTCCCAGATTGAAGGAACAACAGGTTTTTACGGATTTCATGGATGATTTAAAAAATCATGGGTACGATGTTTGGTATGATGTCGTCAATTGTGCCAATTACGGTGTTCCTCAACTGAGAAGAAGGCTGGTTTTGCTTGCCTCTAAATTTGGACCGATACGGCTTTTTTCTGCTGAAGAATTCGGTTCCGGTATTCGCACCGTCAAAGATGCCATTGGTGATTTACCTCCTATTGCAGCAGGTATGATTGATCCGGATGATCCGATTCATCAGGCATCGTCTCTTTCAGATACGAATTTAAAACGGATTCAGGCATCACAACCCGGTGGTAGTTGGCGAGAGTGGCCGAAACATCTTGTCGTCGACTGTCATAAAAGGGATGCTGGAAGAACATATTCGAGTGTTTATGGTCGTATGAACTGGAATATGCCCTCTCCGACCATCACGACGCAATTTCTCGGTTTCGGAAACGGTCGATTCGGTCATCCTGAACAAGACAGGGCGATATCGCTTCGGGAAGGAGCCATCCTCCAAAGCTTTCCTAGAGAATATAAATTCATTGCTCCCGGTGATTGCTTATCTCGTAAGACCATCGGTAGGCTGATCGGGAATGCCGTTCCGGTTAAACTTGGAGAAGTTATCGGTGCTAGTCTAAATGCCCACGTTAATCATTATTAACTTTTACAGAATAAATATTTCATCTGTAATCATCAATGCTGTTTTATGAGTGAAAATTTGCATGGTAGTGCACAAGCTGTACCCACTAAGCAGTTTTTTGTTTCTATGCTCACAAGAGACATAAGTTTGGTTGATGCAATACTTGATCTAGTTGATAATTGTCTTGATGGTGCATTACGACTAGCGAACGGAAGTGATGTCGACTATTCAAGGCACTTAATCACTATACATTGCTCTGAGAATGAATTTAGTATTGAAGATGATTGTGGAGGTATTTCGAGAAATATTGCTGCGAAATATGCATTCAAATTCGGAAGAGAAACTGATGATGAAAGGGATGCTACGATGCAAACCATCGGCATGTATGGAATCGGAATGAAACGAGCAATTTTTAAAATGGGTCGTGAGGCTATTGTTCACACACGATTTAACGATGACTCATTTAAGGTTTCAATATCTTCTGATTGGTTAGAACAAAAAGAATGGAATCCCCTGCCAATCATTACTGACTCGGAAAATGATAAAATGCCAATACAAGGAACAAAAATCAGTGTTAATGAACTTTATTCAAATGTTTCTCAGCACTTTTGTCAAAAGTCATTTTTGGATGACCTTCGTTTAGCTTTGAGTGAACATTTTACTTTGTTTCTTCAGAAAGGTTTAAAAATTGACCTTAATGAAGAATTTGTTAATTCCATCAATGTTGAGGTTCTTGTTTCAACGGAAGCAAATGGGCCGGGTCCTTATGTTTTCCATAAAGATATTAAAGGTGTAATTGTGTCAATTGTTGTCGGGTTGAATACTGGGCGAAGTCCTGATGATGATGAAAGCGGTTTTGAGTTTGATCGTTCAGCCATTACGGCCGGTTGGTCTATTTTTTGTAATGATAGAGCTGTAATTATAGGAGATAAAGGTCGTTTAACTGGCTGGGGAGACGGTATCCCAATTTACCATCCTCAGTTTTCTGTTATAACTGGAATTGTTGAATTTAAAGCCACTACGGCAGAAAAATTGCCAATAACAACTACAAAGCGAGCATTGGATACTTCTTCTGATATATGGCTTGAAGCCCGTGCTAAAATGCGTGAAGGAATGAGGATATGGATAAATCATACAAATATATGGAAAAATCATCCTCGAGCAGAACAAGCAAAAAAATGGAGCTCGGCAAGACCTCTTCAATTGACTGAATCGGTCAAAATTATGTTAGATCGGGATCCAACAAACAAGAAAGGTGGTGGACTGGAGTATGATCCTGCTAAAAAAGGGGTTCTACCTATTCCACACTCTCAAGTTCCTTCTTCTAGTCGAATTATTTTTTCTCGACCAAAGGCTGAAGTAAAAGAAGTTTCTATGGCTTTATTTTCCAACCAGGATGAAAAGCCTGGAAAAGTAGGTGATGAATGTTTTGAAATGGTTTTAAAAAAATTGCGGAGTCAGATGAATGAGTAAGGCATCTTCGCTGCCATATCAGCTCAGGCCGAACAAGGCTGTGGATAGAGAGCTATTCTTGATGCTGTTGGGAAGGATTGCCGGAGTTATTGGTATCGAAACATATCGATACATTGGTCTTGGTGGTCCATTTCTTGAAGATTTTCGTATGCTGCATGCTCGTCTTGGAATTACTGATATGGTATGTTTGGAAATAGATGAAAATGTTAATTTGCGTCAAAACTTCAATCGTCCAATCAGTTCAATTCAGTGCTTGTTTTCATCAATTGAAGATTATTTGAAAAAAACAGAGTTTTATGAACCGGTTATACTATGGCTTGATTATACAGCACCATCAAGTCTACGTGAGCAAATTGAATGTTTTTGCCATCAAGTATGCACTTTGCCCGTCGGTAGTATAGTCAAGATCACATTAAACGCAAATCCTAGTAGTTTAGGAACACCAGAACCTCATGAAGTCAAACGAGATATTTTCAATACTGAATATGCTGTGCAAGGGTGGCGTTTAGATCGCTTAAAAGAGAAACTCGGTGAATTCGTTCCGAGTTCAATGACCCCAAGGCGTTTGATAACATACGAATTTGGGAAGGCTTTATTGGAAATCCTTGAGCTTGCATTGGATCGAGAAATAGACGGATATCCGGATCGTAACACTATTTGGTGTTTGACAACGCTTTATGCTGATGGTCAAAATATGGTTACAGCGACTGTTTACGTAACACCTCCAAATGAATCAGATGTTGAGCAGATTCTGAAAAGCTGGTCTTTTTATTCGACTCCAGCAAAGCCTCACGTGCTTGATATGCCAACACTTTCCACTCGCGAACGACTGACATTAGAACAAAGTGACAACCCTGATACATGTTTGCGTTATGAATTGCCGAAATCAAGTTTGAAAAGGAATCCATTAGAAACATTTAAATTGTTTTATAGGGTGTATCCTTACTTTGCACGTGTAGATATGTGAAAATTTTCTATAATCATTCTTTTTTTATTCCGGTTATAAGCTTAACTTTCTGGTGTTTGGTAGAGATTGGTCGTTTTGATTAGATTGTTCTATTGGAGTTATTAATCCGGCAATTATAGGTCGCAAGTTATTTCAATGAAAAGCCCTTTATTGATAGGGCATTCTTGAAATAAAACATTGTTATTTATAGTTGCTGAGGTAATAACCTAAAAAAAACACCTCATCATTACGGAATTTTTTCTTTTAGAGCTTAGATAAGATCGCCAGTATCACCTTTACGATGCAATCAGGTGGATGCATAAAAGGCATGCCTATAGGCATTGACCCTGCGATCAAAACCCGAACGGCATTTCTTTTATCTCCCTGAATACGTACGATCTGCAACTGGAGTTCCAGAGGTAGCGGTATAACGGGGGTAACGTATTAGACAATTCGTACCGATCTCGTGCGGCTTTCGGGATGATTCCTTCGCGTGCGAGTTTGCGGATAAGTTCGGGTGAAACCCTTGCTATTGCTGCAATCTGGCGGGTTCCGGCTGTCGGGTTTTTGTGTATGGTTACTTTTTTCATCGCGTTATAACGGTAATTTTGTTCAAAATAAAAAATAGTCACGCTGAAAGAATGATACGGTGGTTTACCAATAGCCCCCCTACCCCCCAAGAAGGACCCGCTGGAATTTCAGGGATGCCGCGTTGCCTTCACTGTTGGATATAAACAGTGGCATATTTTGCTCTGGTTGAACGACATTCATAAATGTTATTATCAGGTTACTTGCCCTGTTCCTTGGATATCATGGTTCTCAATGGTTGATGGTGAATGATGCTTTTCATGCTGTCATTGCCGGTTGGTTCTCTCTCAACAGGTAATCGGCCAGGTCAAGCCCTGCGGCTCGGTCTGCTTCTGTTGCTCTGCGTTCAAGAATATCAGTAGATACAGTAACACCGGGCAGTCCTGCGGCTATGCTTTGCCACTTCTCGAAGGCTCCCAGATCGGGGAAGAGCGTCACGGTTCGGCCTTGCACGACGTTCAACTTCTCTCTGCTGAGATTGTTCTTTCCTGCTGTGGCAAGCCAGATGAAATCAGAAACAAATCCACTGGCAACAATAGCGGTTTTTTCGCTCTCGACAATGGCAACTGGTTTCACGGTGTCCAGTGCAAGCAGGTGTTCGCCGAACAGGCATTGCTGTAAATGGTAGGGCTCAATCTTCATCACACGATGAACCCAATGCACATGATCAAACGGTTCTTTTACCCTGCGGCCTGTCTTGCTGTTGTAGAGCATGATTTTCCCGCCCTTGATCTGTCCGTGCCTGTCGACCTGCCAGAAGACGCATGAACCCTGCCAAAGTTTTGACGTGCCTATCTGGTACGTTTTGGTTAACTCGACCGCTTTTTGCTCTCCGAAGAGTGAACAAAGCCAGTGGTAAAAGTTGTTCTGGCTGTACCCTGTAAGGCTTCGCTGAAGAATCTCCGCATCAATAAAAGAGGGTTCAGGCTTCAATACCTGTTCCTGTTTTTGTGCCGGCTTGGTAATGCTGAAAGGATTCTCTCCCGTCAATAGGAAGTATTCTTTCGGTGTCAAATGATAACTGCAGGAATCCTCACGATCACACCGGCCTACATGATCTGCAATCTGTTCACCGGTGCCGGTGTTTACGTACCGGACAAAGCGAAGCTTTCTGCATTGCGGGCAGGTGTATTTCAGCCCGCCTTTCTCAAGAGCAAAACGATAATCTGCCATCAGAACAGCCTCCCTTGCTCAATCGTCCGTTGTATGCATTCTGGACTATTTTGGACTATCTGGACACTCTCTGTGAGATATTCCGTTAGTCCGGAACCCTCAGGGGGCTGGACTATCTGGACTACCTGAGGGTTTTCTGACATTGGTTCAGTTAGTCCAGTTTGTCCGGAAACCTTAGGGAACTGGACTATCTTTTCATAGATGCCTCGTTTTACCCGTGTGATAAGGCCGCCGTCTTCAAGAACTTTAAGCTTTTCGAAGCATGTTGACCTTTTTATGCCTTTACTGTGTGCGGCTTCCTCAAACTCCGCTGTTTTGAACTGAACCGGCAGCGTTTGAAGAATCTCAATCAGGGTATGATCCGGCTTTGGTTCTGGCTTATCGGCCAAACTGAACAAATACCACTGTTCAGGCTGTTTTATCACGCTTTGTGTAAATTCATCACAATTCCGTCCGGTAACGGAGAGATTGAAAAAGCCTTTGTTATCGGAATCTTCATAAAAAGCAATGGTGGTTTCTGCATCGTCGGCAAGCAGTGAGGAGCCGCGACCGGAATAAATATCTGTCCGCTGATTTTTGCCGGTATGATGAACGATACAGACGGCAATCCCGAATTCATCGACCAATGCCCTTAACGCTGTAACAAAGGCGCGCATATCGTCCGCGCTGTTCTCTTCACCGCTGTAAAAGTTTTTCAGTGGGTCAATGACAAGAACTTCAGGTTTGATCTCCGCAAGGTTACCGCGTACATCCTTTAATACGTGAGACTTTTGAAGAGAGAAGCCTCCATTTACAAAAAGCAGGTTGGTTCGGAGCAGCTCGGCCTGTTCGTCATCAATACAAAAGTAATCCCTTAAAAGCCTTAACCTGACCTGCATTGTCCTGATGGAGTTTTCTCCATTGAGATAGACAACCCTTCTCGGTTTCGATATACTGAACCCCAGCGAATCGCGGCCGGTAGCCAATCCGAAAAGGATGTTGAGCAACAGCGTGCTTTTCCCGAGCTTTCCCTTGCCGGTGAGCTGTAGAATACCGCCGGCGGTCAATACTTCACCATGTTCTGAAGCAAGAATGACATCGCACTGAGGCAACTCTTTATCCGGAAAGTCCACCACGTTTTCCACCTGCCAGAACCTGAACCCTTTTGCCGCCTCCTTAATCTCCTGTATAATGCTGCTCATTTTGACCTCCTTGAGTACGGGATGCTTGAAGCAATACCGTAAACACAAACCCTCGGCTCGGGTGTGGCTCCCTGATAACTCAGGAACTCGCATTCAAATCTTTCAAGCTCTTTTACAAGCTCAGGGATGTTTGTATATTGCTGCCGTGGTTGATCTGCCCGATCTTTCCGCTTTTGATATGGCCTTGCAGGGTTGGCGCCCTGTGAGGCTTTTTGTTTGTCGCTCATGGATTTATGCCTCCTCGCTACCAGTGTTACCCTCAAGCCAGTCTTGAATAGCGTTAACGGGGAAAAGAAGGCGACCATTTGGAGCTTTCTGGCAAGGAATTTTCCCGGACATCGACCATTTGAAAATTGTCCCTTTTGTCACCCTCATTCCAGCAAAATCGAAAAGGAAGGAGACAAGCTCAGTGGTTGAGTAATAGGCCTTTGCGGGTCTTGTAAAGTGTGTTGTTTCCATGATTATCCTGTGTATTGTTTGATATTCTTTTAACTATCAAACGCAGTTTAAACATGGATTTATAGGATGGAAAGAACTGAAAAAAGAACAAAACGAATGTTCAGTTCTTATTGAAAAAATTCAGGACTTGAGGTGTTTTTTTGCACAACTGTTTTCCCTTCTCAACTGCTGATTGAAATTGTGATCTATCATCATCCGGATAAGATTTTTTATACCTCGCCAGCCAAGAATCAATGCCTGTATAGAGCAGGTCGTAAAATTGTTGTTCCCCTGAATGGAGGCTTAGAAATTGAGTTCGATTGCTCTGATCCATTTTGGCGATCTGCTCACAAACCCAGCCTCTGCGCCCTTTCGGCTTTTTTAAGCCTTTCATATCAGGGCGTTTTATAGGCTCAGTTTTTTGCTGATTATCTCTGCCCAATAACGGCCCATGAATGAATCTTTCGACTTCAATAATTGACAACCAATCCCTAACATCATCATCCTCTGGAGAGGTCAGACGGTACTTGAGTTTTTTATGAAACTTCTTAATAACTTTTGTAGTTATCCCTCGTTTTTCAGCATCAAAAAGGGTTTTTATAATTTCAAGGCCTTCGCTAAGAACTATAAACGAGTAGTCCGGTAAGTTGTCAATAAGAAACTTATCAGGATCAGGGCACGCATTTAAGCCTGTATTATGAATCTGAAAAACATGTTCTTGTAATGCATCAATAACATCTATAACCTCAATGGATTTTTCTATCCAAAACTTATCTTCATCCGAACACTCATCCGCTAATAATAATGCAGCTTCACCACCTGTAATGTGCTCAGGTACCTTTTCATTACATGTTGGTGCCCACTTATGCCAATACGCTACAGCAGATTCCGACAGGATATTCAAGACAGCATCAATGTTCGGTAAAAACGTCTTTTCGCCCATATCTGCCTGCCTCCTTCATCATGGGATGGGTTTACAATGTTAACTTGTGTTATGTATAGATTTATGGCTGTTGGCTATTTTGTCTTTTTGTCGTTCTTTGCCTTGAATGATGCTAACAGTTTTTCAAATTCCTTCGTATATGCGGCATTATTATTTTCCCACCCTTTAAAACTCGGGATATAATATTTTTTTATTTCTTCCGCTAAATCCCTGCCCTTGCTATCAACAAAATCCCAATTCTCAAGGTTGCCGTATTCGATAAGGCTTATCGGAAAAAGTACTCGTTTGTCTTCTTTGCTTTCTCGGTTTTTGGCTTTGATGATCTCCCTTTTTACCCAATTGCTTTCAATGCTGTTTTCTGAAAGAATTGCCCTAACCCCCTAATGTTAGGACACGGAGTCCACAAGTTGTTTATTAAAAAAGTTAGTAATGTTGTTCATCAATACGGTATTTCCGAACAGCTGAAAAGCATGCCG
>JBAXLG010000052.1:0-11184 GCA_037134935.1 Chlorobiaceae bacterium
CTGCGAAATATTATTGAGCGTGGTGCCTTCGCCTTGTTTATCGCCGATCTCCTGCCTTATCGCCAGCGACCGTTTCAGGTAGTCCAGCGCCGTGTCATACTCGCCTCGGGCATGATAAATATTACCAATATTATTGAGTGTGGCACCTTCGCCTTGTTTATCGCCGATTTCCTGCTTTATCGCAAGCGACCGTTTCAGATAATCCAGCGCCGTGTCATACTCGCCTCGGGCATCATATATCTGCGAAATATTATTGAGCGTGGCACCTTCACCTTTTTTATCGCCGATCTCCTGCTTTATCGCAAGGGATTGTTTCATGTAGTCCAGCGCTGTGCCATACTCGCCTACATGGTGATACTGTTTTCCGGTTTCTCCCAACGCTTCCGCCAGAGTGTTCCGATCAGAAGATTGACAGGCTGGAAGCAGCCATGTTTGCAGCAGTGACTGATACATTCCGGCCATATTCATTGGTCCAACAATCCGGTCTAGCGTTATGCGATGGGCTTCTTCGTCCATGCCTGCTTTCATGAGCGCTGTATGGGTCGTGATGGCCTGATCAAACGTTTGCCGTTCGTGCTCCAGCAGCCATTTGTGATAGGTTGCGGCTTCTTGCAGCAGCTTCTTTTCGGGTTTTGCTGCGCCCTGCTTGTCCAGCCAGCTCCGCACCAGCGGCGATACCAGATACTCGTCGGTCTGCCATCTCTGGTTTTCATATCGTTCAATCAATGATACCGAGAGCAGGGTTTGCTGTGCTTCTTTTGTCTGCTGCAGTTCATTCATGGCGAGTTTCTGTATGCCTTCTGAAGCTACTGGAACATCATAAGCTGTCATGCGACGGAGCAGTTCCTGCTCTTCGGCTGTCCTGTGGCTCCAGACCTTTTCGAGTGCCATGTCAACCTGGATTTCCGCTTCGGCCTGTTGTAAGCTTGCAAGAAAATCCTGTTCTTCATCAGCACTCATCTTCTGCAATGCCGCCGCAAAGAACTCCAGTGCGCGGTAGTTGCCGTGCAGCACCTCATAGACTTTCCGTAACCGTCTGGATTCCTTGAGGAAGCTCTCTGGCAGTTTCTTTTGCTGTGCCACAGCAAGGAAGTCCCGATAGACCGGTTTCACAAGTGGATGAAGAGGCTCCTTCCACTCCGGCAGTGCCCACCGCGAGGTGAGCACGACTCGCAGACCTTCCTGTTTCAGGCGAACCGCAGCATTAATCCAGAGCTGCAGTTCAGGGTCGGTGAGTATGCGGGTAACCGGATCTTGAACGGATTCAAGGTTATCGAAAAAGAGCGCAACTTTCCGTTTAAACTGTTCAAGCAGCAGTTTAAGCAGCCATGATGCATGTTTTGCGGGATCTGTATACTGTTTCTGGATCTTCTCGTATTTTTCGGTACGCTTTTTGTCAAGCGCCAGTTCCATCTGAAAGAGGGTATCACGCCAGTCGTGTTGAGCTCGTGCCGAAAACCCGAATATTTCAAAGCCATCACTTTTGAGTGTGTTGATGAGTTTACCGGCAAGTGCTGTTTTTCCCATGCCTCCAGCTCCGGTGAGCAACAGTACATTTGTTGTTTCGTCTTTCCCTTCCCGAAACGCCCGCTGGAGTTTCCGCAGCTCCCGACGGCGGCCGATAAACTGTGCCGGCAGAGAGATATTGTCGAGGGTGCCGTTGAGAAGAGTTGCCGCACACATTGGTTGCGGAGTAAACTGCCAGTTGATGAGTGGGCGGTTATGTTCTCTGCTCAGGAGCATCGGCAGGCACCATTGGCCCAGTGAGAGTTCAGACTGGAGCGACTTTTTCGCCTCTTCATCGTCTTGGCGTGCCTGCTGAAGGGCAGAGGCAATTCCTTTTTCATGCAGCAATGCTGAAAAGAATGCCTGGGCAAACTGGATGCCTGCACGGTCAAGAATGGATTCACGCATGCCGATGACATGGGGAATGCCTTTTTGTGCCAATTGGTACATCAGGCCGTTGTTCAGGTTGGCCGATATGGCTTGGCCTGACTGGCAGGCTGAGAGGATGACTGCCTGTATATCAATTCCGGTGAATGCTTCTGCAAGCTGGTGTTCATCAATGGCTTCACTGGCATCACCATGCTCGTTCTCAAAGAAAAAGTATCCCTTGCCTTGATGGTTCAGCGGGTCGCTTTCAAATATGCCATGTCCGCTGAGATAGACCAGATGTGGTTGGAATGCTTTGAGTATCCGTTTGAACTCGCTGAACCGGCCGTCATCGGGCATTTCAAGTACCACATGACCGCTTTGCCGCCACTGGCCAACTGCTTCAAGCACCCGCCCCTGTTCTTCCTCAATCTGAAGCTGATCGGTCTCGTCAAGGTTATCAGGCAGTGAGGAAAAGAGCAGAATCTTCAATGGGCCCTGTTCGATGTCCGGCAGTCCGGTCTTGATTGAAGGAATGTGACGGGAGAGCGTGAATCCCTCATGCCGGGCAAGAAAGCCGTATGCGGGATGATAGAGGGTTTCCCATGGCAGTTGCAGTATTGCAGGGTCGTTACTGGCTATGACTATGGGCAGAATGGATAACCCTGCTTGTTGTTTTGCTTGTTGCAGCCGTGCATCGGTATCCGTAGCAAGTGCCTGCCATAACAGTGTGCCGATGGCTTGTAAGGCTGCATCCGTGACAAGGAGTTCCTGATCTTTGTAGGCTTGGGAGAGTGTAAGGGTCTGACGAGTAAGGTGTGGTGAGTTTTTCAGTATGACGGAATCCGGAACGAGCATCAATGGTTCTGCCATAGCCTTGCTGTCAAGAGGGTGATGAAGCCAAGTTCAATACCGAGAGGTGTTTTTCTCAATACAGAATGTTCATGCAACAAATATAACGAGAACTTTTTCGACCGCGAAACGTTACTTTCGGTATTTTGCTGCATACTTTCTATAATAGAAAAAGTCCTGTGTGAACAGGAAAAATCCGGCATCATTAAGAGTGCCGGATTAACGATATCAGTTCAAGCTTTCTCTATAACCTTGCGTTCTTTAACTTTCAATGCAGCTTTGCCTGTACGTTTGCGCAGGTAGAAGAGTTTTGCCCTTCTTGCCTTACCATGCTTGACCACCGTAACACTTTCAATGTTGGGAGAGTTGACCGGAATAATCCTTTCCACTCCAACTCCATGCGAAATCTTGCGTACAGTAATGGTTTTGGAACCACCGACTCCCCTGTCGCTGATAACAATACCCTCAAAAGCCTGCAGCCTTTCTTTTTCGCCCTCAATAACTTTTAGCTGGATCCTTACGGTATCACCCGGTTGAATCTGCGGAAAATCTGCAACTGCTTGTGTAGCTTCAACTAACCTAATTAACTGATCCATTTTCAAAATTATTTACGTTATTTTTTTTAATTCTTCCAATACTTCATGATCAATAAGATCGGGACGTCGGGTTCTTGTTCGGTCAAGCGCATTTTCACTCCGCCAGTGCTCAATGTTGCGGTGATGACCCGACATCAGCACTTCGGGAACTTTCATCCCTCTAAATTCAGCCGGACGAGTGTAATACGCACAATCAAGAAGCTTGGTCTGAAAGGAGTCGGTTAAAGCCGATTCACTGTCGCCAAGAACACCCGGTATTACCCTGATAACAGCATCCATGAGCAGTAGTGCAGGTATTTCGCCTCCTGAAACTACTACATCACCGATGGAAATTTCCATAGTTATCAGCTTCTGACGGATCCTTTCATCAACAGCCTTGTAATGACCACAAAGAATAATGAGATTTTCCATCCTTGAAAGCCGGTTTGCCATAGACTGTTCAAACTGCTTGCCGTCAGGGGTAAGAAAAATCACTTCATCATACGTTCTTTCGGACTGAAGTGCTTCAATACAGGAAAAAACAGGTTCAGGCCTAAGTATCATTCCTGCGCCACCGCCAAAAGGAGAATCATCAACCTGCCTGTATTTACCCAGTCCGTAGTCATGCAAATTGTGAATGTGAACTTCTGCATGTTTTTTTTTCCGCGCAATGCTTAATAATCCATTATCAAGCGGTGAATCGAAAAAAAACGGAATGACGGAAATCACATCAATCCTTATTGCACCCATTTGCTGAGAAAAGTTTCAATAAGCAATTCAAATACAAGCTTTCACAGAAATTCGTCAAATCTTGGTACAAAAATATACTTTTCACGAATGCTGATCTCTTCAACAAACTCTTCAATAGCAGGAATCAGAATTTTCTTTTTACCAACCAGAACCTCATAGATTTCATGCGCTGGCATAGCGACAACATCGGTTACTATGCCAACCTCTCCATGGTTTCGATCAATAACTTTTAACCCAATAAGCTCATGAAGATAAGCACGATTAGCCGGCTGAGGCAAGAGCTGATGTTCATTGACAAACAACAGCAAACCCGCGAGCGCCTCTGCTTTTTCCCTACTGTCAATTCCTTCAAAGAACAACCATGCAAATCCGCAGGAAAGAGTAGCTTTTTTAACTTTCAACCGCTCAACAACCTCTGTGCCACGACCTGCATAATACTCCTTACGAGTGAGAAAACTTTCAGGGAAATCAGTAAAAGCCTCAACTTTTACCTCACCCTTCAACCCTTTCGGCTTGAGAATGATACCTGCCTGATAGAGTTCCACTCTTAACTCATATTGAAAGCAGCATTATGCCTCACTACCTGTAGCGGCTTTCGCTTCAGCCTCTTTTTTGGCTTGACGGCGGCGCGACTTTACAATAAGCCTTTTTTTACTTCTTTCGATTTTTCTTGCCTGAAACTGTTCCATCTCTGCTGTAATTTCAGCATCACTACGCCCCATATTTTTTAGCCTCAGTTCATGCAGCAAGCCTGTTGTACGAATCAGACTACGGACAGTTGCTGTTGGCTGTGCACCAACCTGCATCCAGTAGGTGACACGATCTTTTTTAATTGTTACCGCATGTGGTTTTGCTGTCGGCTGATAGGTTCCTATAACTTCAAGAAATTTGCCATCCCTGGGTGAACGCGCATCGGCAGCGACAATCTGGTATACCGGCAATTTTTTTCTTCCTGCTCTTTTGAGTCTGATCTTTACCAAGGTTCAAGTATTTTAGTTAATGTTAAGTGTTAAACGTTATATATCAGTTTATCGTTTTAAAAACTTTTCGAGTGCAAGATTCTGCGAGGTAATCTTTCTACCGGACTGTGACAACTTTGATACGGAACGCATCATCTTTTTCATTTCACCGAACTGCTTGAGCAGAAGGTTTACCTCCTGAACTCTCGTGCCGCTGCCTTTGGCAATGCGTTGACGGCGACTGCCATTAATAATTTCAGGATTTGTTTTTTCCTGTTTTGTCATAGAGTTTATCATGGCTTCAATTGGCTTGAAATCAAGATTTTCAAGGTCCTGTTTTGGAACCATTTTGTTCAGTCCTGGTACCATTTCAATTAGGCCCTGAATTGATCCCATTTTTTTGAGTTGCTGCAACTGATCGAAAAAGTCGTTGAGATCAAACTGATTTTTCATCAGCTTTTTCTGCATGTCAAGCGTCTTTTCAAGATCAAGTTTTTCCTGAGCTTTTTCCACAAAACTGACAATATCGCCCATACCAAGAATCCTCTGGGCCATACGATCGGGATAAAAAAGATCAAGGTCATCAACTTTTTCTCCGATGCTGATAAATTTAATCGGTTTTTCTACGACACGACGAATAGAAAGGGCGGCACCACCCCTTGCATCACCGTCAAGCTTGGTCAGCACAACACCATCAAAATCAAGACGATCATTAAAAGCCTTTGCGGTATTTACTGCTTCCTGACCCATCATGGAATCAACAACAAAAAGTAGCTCGTCGGGCTTGAGTGCATGCTTCAAAGCTTCGGCTTCAGCCATCATAAGCTCATCAATCTGTAATCGTCCAGCAGTATCAACTATAACAACATCTTTGGCACCGGAACGAGCCGCTTCAATACCCTGAAGTGCGGCTTTCATTGCATTATGCTCTTCAATGGCAAAAACGGGTACTTCTACTTGAAGCCCGAGAGCTTTAAGCTGATCAATAGCAGCAGGGCGATAAACGTCAGCCGCAACCAACAGTGGGTTTTTACCGTTTTTTTTCAACCGTAGCGCAAGTTTGGCGCAAAATGTAGTTTTTCCCGATCCTTGCAGACCGGCAACCATTATAACTGATGGAAGTTTCTTTGGGGAAAGATTCAATGGCGCTTGCTCCCCACCCATTAGATCGGTCAATTTATCATAGACGATTTTGACAATCATCTGCGAAGGCGCCACGCTTTTTATGACTTGCTCACCGAGAGATTTCTCCCTGATTTCTTCAATTAAATTTTTTGCTACCTTGTAGTTGACATCAGCGCCGAGAAGTGCCCGTTTGATATCGCGCATAGCGAGACCAATATTGATCTCGTTAATAGTACCCTGGCCAGCAAGTTTTTTAAAGGTGGCCTCAAGCTTATCACTTAGACTGTCAAACATCAATTCCTACTGTTTTCTATAAGGCTTAAAAATACTTAGCTTTAATTATAACAAAATATTGCAAAAAAAATAAAGTGAAACAATCATATCTTTCGTATTTGATTGGCTTATTACTGCTATTTTTTCTACCTAACAATACAGAAAACATCACAAAAGTAATATTGTTATGACCGCAGACTTCATAGAAGCCCTTTTAGACTCATTCAAGAACAAACGGATTGCTGTGATCGGCGATATTATGCTCGACAAATATATTTTCGGCCACGTCTCTCGAATCTCACCAGAATACCCTGTACCAGTCGTTGATGTCAACTATGAGGAGCACCGATTAGGAGGAGCTGCAAATGTAGCACTCAATACACTTTCGCTCGGTGCGGAAACCATGCTATTCGGAATTACCGGAGCTGACAGTAACAGATCAATACTTCTTGAGTTATTCCAAGACAGTGGACTGGCCACTAATGGACTGATTTGTGATACGTCAAGACCAACTACCAGTAAAACAAGAATCCTGTCACAAAACCACCATATTACAAGAGTCGATTTCGAAAGCAGAAAAGAGATTGATTCTACTATTGAACAATTAGTCATCAATTCTTTTGAAGATGTTATCAGTTCGATTGATGCTATTGTCCTGGAAGACTACAACAAGGGACTTCTCAGCAAACGCCTTATTCAAAGAATTATTGCATCAGCGAAGAATCATGGGATTCCGGTACTTGTTGATCCAAAACTTCAAAATTTCTTTGCTTACACAGGTTGTTCGGTTTTCAAACCAAATCTTTCTGAAATAGCAGCATCACTGGGTATTGTTCTGCAGAACAATGATCATGAAGTTGAAAATGCCTGCCGTTTACTTCAGGAAAAGCTTCAAACTGAAACTGTTGTTGTTACCAGAAGTGATAAAGGTATGTCGCTGTATAACGGTTCTTTTAAGCATATCAACGCAACATCGCTGGAGGTTACTGATGTTTCAGGAGCTGGAGATACCGTTATCGGAGTGCTGGCTTTAGGTGTTGCTGCCGGTATAGACATCGGCACCAACGCCACCATTGCGAATCTTGCCGCTGGTACAGTCTGTCAAGAAGTTGGAGCAGTACCAGTAAAACCGGATAAACTGCTCAAAGCATTTGAAAAACATTGCAAAAAATAGAGGAATACTGATCTATTTCATGAGGGTATGGTGGGTTATATGAAATGATCCGTCACAAGAGTCCTGCTAAGCGCTCCACAAGAATTGGTTCGGTAATGAAATGGGTAGTCACGAAACCGATAAACATGTAAATCATCAAAAAAACACCAAAACCGCTAAAGAACAAGCCAGACAAATCCTCGTCGGTTTCGAAAAAGATTACCAAATGACTTGTTGTTGAGCGCTTATTTCTCAATGAATTACAAAGGCACATCAAACAAACCGATATTAACAATTTGAGTGGGAACATCCTCGCGTGGATCTACATGCATCACAAATGTGAGTTGAACATTTCCGTGACCGTTGGGATTAAAGACCCGGAACCCTTATGAGTAACGAACCCTATGATAATTGGAATTCACAGGGAAATAATCAGGATCACCAGTCAGGGTTATGGGTATATAATTCTGCCCTACCGGAACAAGTCCAGTACGCATAATAATCTCTTTTTTTTGTAACGGCCACGGAATAGTGATAATCTTTCGCAAGACATAGTTGATACCGTCTTTTTGAAATAACATCCAGTTCTGCCAGCTGATGCACCCAACGGCCATAATTCGCCATGTCGTAAAAAAGATCCATCAGTTTTTTAAATGGAACCTGCAACTTGGTTTCACCCTTAAAACTCTGGATATCGGAACCAGTAACTTCAGAAGAAAATATTTTGAGCCCTTTATGATCAACACAAAAATCCCGGTTTTTCGTAAGAATTGATGCTACAATCCTTACCATAATATTAATCTGTGGTTGAATGTGCTTGGCAAAGAATAATAGATATATCAGTAAAAATCACTGAACAATAAATTGTTCATAGTTCTGTATTACATCTTTGGCAGATTTTATAAATGGCGCGTCAACAGGTGTCAAATACTTATCTTTTTTGACCATGTCACGCATATTGCTCATGGTGTGATAAGGAGTATCTATAACAGCAATATTGGCAAGCCAGAACGGAATTTCGCCACCAGGTTCGATATGAAGACGAAAAATTACTCTGGATTGGTTTTCTGAGAGCGGAATAATGTTCCATGCCCCTTCAAGATGGGGAACACGAACATATTTATCATTCTTCGGAAGATAGTCTGCCATGCATTCAAGTTTGATAAAAATCTCAGAGGTATCGGGATCCATATATCCTTGGGAACGGGTTATGATTTCACGGTCGGAAATAGGCCAAGGAGCACTGACAAGCTGATAAACAATACGCCCGTTATCTTCCGAAAGATCTTTCAGTAAGCGCATTTCCTTGGTTTTCCAGACCCACTCAGTTGCCGCTTCAACATCAAACAAGAGACTTAAAATGGCATGCTGGGGAGCATCAATAGTAGCAATACCAACAAACGAAAGAAAATCGGAGGTTGGTACCGGACAGGTAAATATTTTCAACCAGTCGTTTTTCATTCGTAACGTACAGGTTTCGCTCTTGATTTTTTCAAGTAATGACATGTTCTCCGCGTTTTAATGGTTAAAAAAAACAGAAAAATATCAATCGGCTGCTTGAACCGTCAATTCCGACTGAGAGGAACTGATGCAGCTATCTTTACAACTGGATCGGTAGTAAGTACAATAAACCTTATTTGACCTTCAGTACCAAAAAGCTGATGCGCTATCCTTGATTTCACTGCACGAAAAAGTTTTTGCCTATCCGTGATGAATGCTTGCCTGTCAAATATTATTTTTTTCGCATTGCAAGTTTTTACGAGCAAAGTTTCAAAAAGATTTTCATCAGAATAATCAGTAATAAAACGTTCAAGTGAATTCCGGTACCGTTGAACTGAACTTTTGGAATCATCAAGAATTTTAAGAGCCAAATCATCAAAAGAACTAGAACGGAAAAGTGCTTGATAAAAATCAGAGGCAGATTTCCCAACAACCCAAAAGTCAGGAATAACACCGCCTGCATTTTTCATTAATGCAAGTTGATTACTCTCTTTTGACGACCCTTTTTTTAGAGCAGATAACAATCCAGTAAGCGAGGATGTCCTGTATACCTTTACATCACTGTTTTTCAGATACAATAAACTGTCAGACTTTGTAAAGAGTTTCTCTGGATGCAAGTTTGTAAGTGCATCCTGAAAATAGCTTTCACGGCCAGAGCCGCCTTTACGATACATCCGCTGTATCTGCCTACCAGACGGAGTATAATATCGAGAGACTGTGAGCCGAATCGCTGAACCGTCAGTAAGTTTGAGTTGTCGCTGCACCAGCCCTTTACCAAAGGTTTGTTCACCAACAATGACTGCCCGTTTGTTATCCTGGAGTGCTCCGGCAAGAATTTCGGAAGCAGATGCACTTCCTTTATCAACAAGCACAAGTAGTTCACCTTTTTCATAACTATCCCCTGATTTGGCAATATAACGTTCATCATTCATACTGCCTTTACGGCTTTTGGTATAAACAATCAACTGACCCTTAGTAAGAAATTCATCGGCAACTGCGACTGCCTGCTCAAGAAACCCCCCGGGGTTCCCTCTGAGATCAATGACAAGACGAGTCATACCTTGCGCTTTCAAAAGGGTCAATGCACGACGAAATTCATCAGCTGTGGTTGCAATGAAACGATTCAATCGGATATAGCCTACCCGATTATTGAACATAAATACAGCATCAATACTTGATGTTGATATTCGCCCTCTTGTTACTGTAAAATCAATAATTCTGCCGCTGATTGGCCTGAATACTTTCAGCATCACCTGCGTTCCCCGCATCCCTCTAAGTTTTTTCAGTACCTCCTGTTTAGTTATACCTAAAGCAGAAACAGAATCAATGGCGATAATACGATCTCCAGGTGAAACACCAACTGAAGCGCTTGGACCTCCAGAAATTGGTGTAACAACAACAAGAGTATCCCTGTTAACATCAAACTCGACACCTATGCCATCAAAATTACCATCAAATTGAGCCTTGGAGTAAGAAACTGTTTCAGGATCAAGATAGACCGTATGAGGATCAAGATATTCAGCCATACCTCGAATACCAGCTGCAACAAGACTATCACTATCAACATTATCAACATAGAGCGTTTTCATCAAACTATAGGCTGCAAGCATTTTCTTCTGCTGCCCGTCACTCAAGCTATCTGAGTTTCCATTGAGCCTGCCAAGCAAAAAACCAAATCCAAGTACAATGAGCATTAATAAAGCGATAGTCAGGAGGCGAAACATGAAGAGTGGATTAATTACGGGATGAAAGAATAGGCTTGTATACCACGAAGCACAGTTTACTGATCATAAATCAAAATCACAAAAAAACATTACGCAATCAATAAATCACCCTATAATTAAAAAACAGATAACTGATGAAAATACAAACAAATATTGCTTAAAAATCATTCATATATATGAATTATGATAAAGAATAACAGTAAAAAATAAATCTTACTCTTACAAAAAAATAATAACGTAAAACTTATAGAACCGAAAAAATAACCAAACAAATCAATAAGATAAACCGATTTTTTAAAAAAATTAAGTCATAGGTCATTCAATATAAAAATAATAAAAATTCAAGTATTTTTTATACTCATAATATCACTAATAATCTATTAGATAAAATAATCTAATAG
>JBAXLG010000053.1:0-10577 GCA_037134935.1 Chlorobiaceae bacterium
AATGATAAGCAATCGGTGCCTTATGGTTTGAGTTTGTTGTCACCTTGAATTTTTTAGCAACTTTTGAGCGAAGTCCCATTGAACGCATCAAATGGGCTGTTCGACTCCTACTGCACTGATAACCTTCCTCTTGCAGGCAAACAGTAATCCGAGGGCTTCCATAGACTTCACGGTTCTCCTTATGGATCGTTTTGATGGCTTCCTTCATTTTCCGGTTTTCTTTACTTCGGTTGCTTTCGGGGCGCTGTGTCCAATGGTAAGAGCCGCTGACAGAAACATCCAGAACACGACACATGGTTCTGATCGCATACATATTACGGTAAACCTTTATAAAGTTATACGTTAAATGGGTCTCCGAGAGAACACAGCAACTGCTTTTTTTAAAATGTCTCCCGACTTCGTACATAAAAACCGGACAGAGCAGCAATAGCAAGGGTGTGCTTGTGAAATAAGGCACTACATTTTGTGATTTATAGAGAAGATTACTCCAGTAAAAAGGGAGTTGCGCTGAGTTTTTCGCCCATCACTTGATAGATTTTCTGGGCATGCAGGGTAGGTTTTGAAGGGATACCGTACCGGTGGCTGTTTGTGGTATTGATGAGGATACTCTGCTGAACATGCACCAGTTCATTGCGAATGATTTCAGGTGAAAACGGCTGGTATTGCAGCTTTACCCGGTACGATAAATGCCGAATACACACCAAGGCCATAAAACAGATCGCCACGTGTGCCTGAATGCGTTTGGGTGTGCAATGATAGATCGGACGAACTTGCAGGTCATGTTTGGTCAACCGGAATGATTCCTCTACTTGCCACAACCCCTTGTAATGCTCAAAAACGTCAATGGCGGTCATATCATCAATGTTGGTGATTACTCCATGCAGACCGTCCCACTGCTCTGCAAGTTTGAGCTTCTCTTCATCGATCGTTACCTGTTGCTTGTTTTCTATTTTGAGATACTTCCGGTATCCGAAGTTGCTGATAAACGATTCAGGACTTTTTGATGCTTTGATTTTCTTCTGGAGTTTGGCAAGGGTTGTCTGGCGGTCATGAGCATCCTTTCTTGCCCGTTTTTCCGAGTAGTTGACCAGCAGTCGGCGTTCGCCGGGCAGAACAATCTCTTTGACAAGCAGTTGCTCCTTCTGCTGATAACTTTCTTTATCAAGAATCTCTTGTTTGATACTTTCCGGCTGATTTTTCAAGCGTGCAGCAACGATATAATGTTTCTTGCTTCTTTCAAGCAATTCAAGATTTGCTTTTGAGAGCAACCCGCTATCGGCAACAAAAACAATACGATCCACCTCAACCATACGTTGCAGATCCGCAATCGCATGCTTGAGGGTGTCACCTTCAAACGTTGATCCGTTGTACAGTCTGTACCCAAGCGGTAACCCCTCTTTGGTCACCATTATCGCCAGTAAAACCTGGCTTTGGTTAAACTTCTGATCCTTGCTGTATCCCTTAGCCCGCATTTCATCTTCTTCTACTGACTCAAAGTAGAGAGTCGTGCAGTCATAAAAAACAATATCTATTTTCTCTCCAAACAAGCCGCTCACGGCATGCCATGCCTTTCTCTGGATCAACGCAATACTTTCGTCATCAACATGATCCAGTGTCCGGTATACTGCGGTCAAATCAAGTTTGATTCCAAAATCCCGTTCCAGATCCATCACACTCTGTCGTTTGCTGGACGGATTGGCAATCCGTGCCATCACCAGATGCTTGATGATTTTGGCGGACTGCACTCGACGTGCTGGATCTCCTACGGCACGATCAAAGCCAAGTTCATCAAACAGCTTGCCGTAAATCTCATGAATACCAACAACCACACGGTTCTCCTCACGAAGGTGCTTGAGGTTCACTGGCAATGGCTCATCAGGATTCAGTTCAGCCTTTTTGCGCCCCTCAATAACCATTCGTGCCAGTTCATCAGGTCGGAACAATGCCGGCGCTGCTTCTGCTTCAATACCCGCTTTGATAAACTCGGCAACTTCCTTCAGCCGAACCAGCTTCTCATCATTCATGGCAATACCGACATAGCGGACAATACGTTGCTTGACCTTGTCACCGATTCGTTCACTGGCAACAATCTGTACGGACTGCCTTGGTGAATTCGGTGTGGTTTTAACTCGGACAAACATGGATGTTCAAGAGCTGATTAAAAATTTTTTAGAGAAAAATACAAAAAACAAGAAATAAAAACAAATTATAACTTTTATTAGGCACTACAAAAGCGAAAACAAAAATACCCCTTGATTTTATTGCATCTCAAGGGGTTTTGCTCTATTTCGTGTACGAAGTCGGGAAAAACATTCAGAACTCTGCACATGGTTCTGATCGCATACATATTACGGTAAACCTTTATAAAGTTATACGTTAAATGGGTCTCCGAGAGAACACAGCAACTGCTTTTTTTAAAATATCTCGTTCCTCAGTCACTCTTCGAAGTTCGCGTTCCAGCTTACGGAGCTGTTCTTCTTCCGGAGTTTTCAGATGCCCTTTTCCAGGGAAAGATGCTGCTTTGCTTGCGACATATTCTTTTTTCCAGCGACCAAGTATATCAGCACTGATTCCTAAACTGGCTGCCGTTTCCTTTATTGTGGTATTACTGCGCAACAGTAGTTCAACGGCATCAACCTTGAACTCTTTGCTATACAGCCGCCGACTCTCGTTCACTTGATCTGTCATTGCTCATATCTCCTTGTAGTTTAAGAGACAGCTTTCCGCTCTGTCTCTTAAAATGTAGCAAGTTCAATCAAGAGATTCTTTCAAAAGAAGAACAGAGAAAAAGAAACAAGTTTCAATAGCACCGTATTTTTGATGAAATGAATCAACTAATAGAAGACTAACTAAAACGAAACGCACTTAAGTGCGTTTCGTTTTAGTCGAATGGCTAATTAGTTATATAATAACCATTTAATTCATATCAGTTCAACGTTTACACTAAGTAATACTTCGGGAAATTCGATCCTTAGAGAATAAATGTAGCAAGTTCATTGACAATCAAACCGCTACCAACAAAATGTTTAAAAGTACTCTATCGTCACCAAGGTACGATCTTCAGGAGTAGGGTTACAACTCCAAAATCTTCAAAATACCTCTCAACGGTATATTCACCCATTCAGGTCGGTTATTAAGTTCATAATTCAACTCATACACAGCCTTGTTCATCAGATATGCCCGCATCAGATGTTCACGTTGTTTCGAATTATCGGGCACAATATTGCTACCTCTGGTTTTTTCGAAATAGGTATCAAGAAAATGCTGGCCAATATAGAAGCTCCAGCAATCTCCCCAAGGCTCGAGAACATGGTGATCTTCAGATCGAATGACCGACTGGTGCTTTTGCAGCACCTTGAACGCGGCATAGTCAAACGAGCGAAGCATGCCTGATATGTCGCGGAATACCGATCGCTTGATTTTTCTCTCAGAAACTCGTCTAGCAGGTTCTCCCTCAAAATCAATTATGATAAAGTCTTTTCCGGTAAAGAGCACCTGAGCAAGGTGATAATCGCCGTGAATTCTGATTTTCAGTGTATCAATTTTTTCAAGCCTGATAGGGTCAAACTTTTGAATGATTTCATTCTGCTTCTGAACCAAGAGAGAGGCAAGCGCTTGCTGCTCTTCAGGAAGCTTGTGAATGATTTCGCGAATAAGAATCATGGCGCGTTTGACCTGTTCACACATTTCTTGGTAAATGGACCGCTGGTAGAGCGTTGTAAAAGGTTCAGGGGTAAATACAGGATCGCTATCGAGTGATGCCAGAGAGATATGCATTTCAGCTGTCCGTTCAGCAAGTTTCTCAATCATGCCAAGATAAGCTTCACCGATCAGTTCGTGCATGATTTCAGGAATCTTTACCGGATCACCACTCAATTGAGATAGTTGCGGCACGACAATACCAGTATTTCTCTTTGCAAGTATATTGTCATAATAGCGCTGAACCTGGCCAAGCGAAAGTTGCCAAGCATCACCTTCATTCGGTACGTAATGCTGCAGAATACCAAGTGAATACTGTTTGGTTCTACTCTGGTGGTAGTTTAGCGAGCCAAGGTATTGTGGCAGATTTACAAACGTTGTTCTATCGGTCAGCGCACTACACATTTCCACTTCAGGTGAAATCCCGTTTTCAATGCGACGATAGAGCTTGAAGCAAAATGTATTGTGGAATCTGATTGAGGTGTTCGTCTGATCAACGCCCATCAGGAAAGGTTCTGGCTCAGCACCTTTTGTTGTTTCCATAAAGGAATCCGCTTTTGCAGCCTTCAATCCGGAAACATTGCCTGCTTTACCCTTCCATTCCACTGTACCTGTTACAAGGTGGTAGAGTTGGTTCAGAAAGCGGTTATCGAACGTCGCGTCACACAAGTAACCCTCATCGTCACCTACAACAACTTTGGCAATAACTTTTTTGTAGAAGTCATCGTCAGAAGGATTGAGGATTGACGCTGAAGTAAAACAAACAGGCAGTTGGTAGAGATCGTTTTCTCCGCTTGAATAGCGAACTTCGGTCACAAGCAACTTTGCCTGTTCCATTCCCGAAACCGGTATAGTATCGACAATAGTGATACGCATGATATTGCGAACCTTGCCGCCAAACCAGCGGCTCGCTTTGTAGTAGTGGGGCAAAATATTTGTTTCAAGCTGTTCGCGGCTTTTACCACTAAAAAGACTACTCCAGCGAGAGGCTGTAGCAAAAGGTTTTTCCAAAACCGGTCTTCCGGCCACATCCCCTGTATTTTGAATAAGCTTCAACCAGAAATAACCATAGGAACCAAGCGCCACCATGTAAGGTGTTTTCCTGATTTTCGGGAATCGATTAAGACTGAATATTTCTTCAGGAATAAACCCTTCAAACCGAGAAAGATCAATCATGACAGCCTGGGCGTTTCTTGAAAAGTTGATAACGGTTAGCATAGTTTCATCCTCAAACCGACGGATAAAAATAAGCACCTTGGGATTACTCACCTGCAGGAATTCAATGCTTCCGCGACTGAATGATTTATAACGATGAGCGGTAGAAATGGCATGGCGCATCCACCAAAGCAAAGAGTTAACATTGCTTTCCTGCACCTCAACATTCACCGCTTCGTAATGGTATTCCGGATCAATAATAACTGGTAGCAAAAGTTGATGAGGATTAGCACGTGAAAAGCCTGCGTTACGGTCGGAGTTCCACTGCATCGGGGTGCGAACACCATCCCGATCGCCAAGATAATAATTATCTCCCATTCCGATCTCATCGCCATAATAAAGAACAGGTGTGCCGGGCAGGGAAAACAGAAGAATATTCATGAGCTCAATCTTGCGACGGTCATTGGTCATAAGCGGAGCAAGACGGCGACGAATACCGAGATTAATACGCGCCTTGGGATCTTTGGCATAAACTCTGCGCATGTAGTCACGTTCCTCATCAGTTACCATCTCAAGGGTCAACTCATCATGGTTACGCAGAAAAGAGGCCCACTGGCAATTTTCGGGAATTTCCGGCGTCTGGTCGAGAATGTCTATAATGGGAAACCTGTCTTCTGTGGCGAGTGCCATATACATTCTCGGCATCAGAGGAAAATGGAAATTCATGTGACACTGGTCACCATCACCAAAATAAGCTGCAGAATCTTCCGGCCACTGATTGGCTTCAGCAAGTAGCATCCTGTTGGGATAGTGCTCATCAACGTAGGTTCGCAGCTTTTTAAGATACTCATAAGTCTGAGGAAGGTTTTCGCAGTTTGTACCTTCTGCTTCGTAAAGGTAGGGCACGGCATCAAGCCTTAACCCATCAACCCCCATACCAAGCCAGAAATCAAGAACATCAAAAAGAGCATTATGAACTTCAGGATTTTCAAAGTTCAGATCGGGCTGATGATGGAAAAAGCGATGCCAGTAATACTGGCCAGCAATGGGATCCCAAGTCCAGTTGGACGCTTCAAAATCTTGGAAAATAATGCGGGTTTCCGAGTATTTGTTCGGATCATCGCTCCAAACATAGTAGTTTCGTTCGGGCGAACCTGCTGGCGCTTTTCTTGCGCGCTGAAACCATGCATGCTGGTCGGATGTATGGTTAACTACAAGTTCGGTAATGACCTTCAAACCACGACTATGAGCTTCATCAAGAAACTCCTTGAAATCTTCAAGTGTACCATAATCAGGATTAACCATCATATAGTCAGCAATATCATACCCGTCATCGCGAAGCGGAGAAGGATAAAAAGGCAAAAGCCAGATGGCCGTAATGCCAAGGCTTTCTAAATAACCGAGTTTCTGGCGCAAACCTTGGAAATCGCCAATACCATCATTGTTGCTGTCAAAATAGGTTTTGACATGCGCCTCGTAAATAATTGCATCTTTGTACCAGTGAGGTTCAGGTTGATACATGATATTTATTGGATATACAGAGTGATAAGTAATACAAACCCATTAAAAAAATCGGCATCAGGTAAACGTTACTCTGAAAATATGCGCGGGAATGAGTCGAGGATTCACTTCAACATAGTTCCACTCCCCGTTCCAATTATAGCTCATACCCGTCAGCAAATCCTCAACCTTGAACACGTGATGGTGCGAAAGGTCAAACAGTTCAAGCGGAAACCTCAGCCATCCACTACGGCTATTAAAAGGATCAAGGTTGACTACGGTAAGAATAATATTCCTATCATCTGAAGACCTCTTGATATAACCCATCAATTGGTCATCTTCCACGCCCTGTGATGCCTCAACACGAACAAAAGTAATGGTGTTGGTCTGCTGCAAGGCGGCATTATCCTTTCTGATCCTATTGATCCGGGTAATCTCCGCACGAATATTACCGGGGCGGTCAAGATCCCATGTTTTGATTTCAAATTTTTCAGAATCGAGATACTCTTCCTTTCCTTGCGAAATAGGCCGATGTTCACACAGCTCATAAGCCGGACCATACATTCCATAGTTTGACGACATAGTAGCCGCAAGCACCAGACGGATAATAAATCTGGATCGAACACCACTCTGTAACTCTTCATGAAGAATATCAGGTGTGTTCGGCCAAAAATTCGGACGCATGAAATGCTTAAGAGGAGAGGTGGTTAGTTCAAGCAGATATTCCTGCAGATCGTGCTTGGTATTGCGCCAAGTAAAATAACTGTAGGATTGACTGTAACCGGCCTTCGCCAGCCGTGCCATCAATTTCGGACGAGTAAATGCTTCAGCAAGAAACACAGTATCGGGGTGTTCTTCCCTGATTGAGGCGATAGCCCACTCCCAAAAAGGAAATGCCTTGGTATGGGGATTGTCGACACGGAAAATTTTTACTCCCTTGTCAATCCAGAAAAGAAAAACACTTTTCAGTTCAATCCAGAGATTTTCCCAATCAGCAGACTCAAAATCCATCGGCAGAATATCCTCATACTTTTTCGGGGGATTTTCCGCAAACTGCACCATACCATCAGGACGCCACTTGAACCAGATCGGGTGCTCCTTCACATATGGGTGATCAGGTGAGCACTGAAAAGCAATGTCAAGAGCCACCGAAATACCTAGTTTTTCTGCTTCTGTAACAAATGCTATAAAATCATTTAAGGTACCAAGTTCAGGATGAACGGCTTTATGGCCGCCTTCCCTGTTGCCAATTGCCCAGCAACTGCCAGGTTCTCCGGGTGCTGCAACAAGGGTATTGTTCTTTCCCTTGCGCTTTGTATAGCCTATCGGATGAATAGGAGGCAGATAAATAACATCAAACCCCATTCCAGCAATCATCGGCAATATTTTACAACAGTCGTTGAAGGTTCCGTGTTTGCCTGGTTCCGAACCCCATGAACGAGGAAAAAATTCATACCAAGAGCTGAAACCAGCTTTTTTCTGCTCAACCGTCAACGTAAGCACCTTATCATATACAGTAGCAACGCTCTTATCGGCAACATTACTCATAAGCTGAAGAAGTGTTTCGTCAAGAGCAGCAGCAACAGCTTCTTCCATATCTTTCAAGCGGAGTCGGGAAGCAAAAAACCTGAGTTTAGGCTCATCGGTAGGTGTTGACTGGACAACTCCAGCATCAATCAAAAAAGCACCGATCTGCAGGTCAAGCGAAACATCCTGATGAGCCTCTATTTTTTTTGTCAATCCTTTTTGCCATGTCTCAAAATGATTAATCCATGCCTCAATGGTATAGTCATAACTACCAGGGGCGCCAACGCTGAAGAAGCCTGACCAACGATCATTTCCCAAAAGTTTCATTGGTGAACGCTTCCAACCGGAAGCCCCAGATGGTCTGAAACAAAGTTCAGCACAAATCGTATCGGCACCATCAACAAAGATATCGGCCTCCACAACAATGACCCCATCCTCCACACCTTTTGCCGGGTATTTACCCCCGTCAAGTTCGGGAGAAACATTTTCTATGACAACCCTTTGTCGTCCGTCAAAATCTTTATTGACAAAACAGGGAACAGCCCGGCAGAATGCATTGTTCATTTTCAGAATATCTCGTTAGTAATAGGGAGAATCCCGTATTGAAGCAGTTGCGCTGGCATATTTCCGCTATGCAGAAAAAATCAATCACCTTTGCGATACTGTCTCATTTTTTTTATTAGCGAAAAAAAGAAAATATGAAAACTCCCTTACTTTTTTGCTTTGATACTCTTTGAATTTCAATTACAGGATTAATTTATTGAACCGCGAAGCAATTTTTGAGTTCTCCAAAAGAAAAATGTTCATTTATTATTTACTTTGCAACCCAATCTGTTTCATCACTAATTAATTCAGTACACGAAACAATGTTTGAACCACAAAAAGAACGACTGCAGGATATCCATCGCCGCCTGGAACAGTTACGGGGGTATCTTTGACATTGATCAGCGCAAAGAAAAAATCTACGATCTTGAAAAAATTACCACTGATCCAACCTTCTGGAACGACCAGAAGGAGGCGCATAAAATTTTAAAGGTGCTCAACGAGCATAAATCATGGACCGAAAAGTACGACATGCTTTCAGCAAAAGAAAATGTATGCCTGGACGAACTCAATATTGCAACAGAGCTTGCTGATGAATCTTTTGCCGAAGAACTCATCGCCAGCATTGCTTTAATTGAGCAGAATATTGCCGCAATTGAGTTCAAAAACATGCTTTCGGGCAAGGATGATGTCGGCAACGCTCTTATCACCATTCATGCCGGTGCAGGAGGTACAGAAGCCCAGGATTGGGCGGAAATGCTCTATCGCATGTACATGCGATGGGCGGAACGCAAAGGGTTCAAAATCTATACAGACGACTACCAAGAGGGTGATGGTGCCGGCATTAAAACTGCAACACTTGAAATACAGGGGGCTTATGCCTATGGCTATTTGAAAGCCGAGAACGGCGTTCATCGTCTGGTGCGTGTTTCACCGTTTGATTCGAACGCCAGGCGGCATACCTCCTTTGCGAGTGTTTTCACTTATCCCGAAGCACCTCCCGACGTTGAAATTGATGTCAGCAAAGAGGATCTCGAACTTTCAACCTTTCGTAGCGGAGGCAAAGGTGGTCAGAACGTTAACAAAGTTGAAACCGCAGTACGCATCAAGCACCTTCCCACAGGTATTGTTGTTGGATGTCAGGAAGAGCGCTCTCAATTTCAGAACAGGGAACGCGCCATGAAAATGCTTATGGCACAGCTTTACCAGCGGCAGCGTGAAGAAGAAGATGCAAAAAAGCGTGAAATCGAGGGTAAAAAGAAAAGAATCGAATGGGGAAGCCAGATCCGCAGCTACGTGCTTGATGATCGGCGCATTAAGGATCATCGCACAAACTACGAACGGTTTGATGTGGAAAATGTTTTGGATGGAGATCTTGACGAGTTTATGGAACGATATCTTTCCGAATTCAACGATTGATGACACAAAACAGCACTTCGCAGTTTTTAGTGGAATAGCGGAATAAAATGATAGACTGGAGTATTTTAACCCCATTGAGAAAATGCAAAAACTAACTGGCCATTACCAGCAATTATTAGGGTTGCCTGATACTTGGAACGTCGATGATGGCAACCTTTCGCTCTCTGGTCTGAAGATAGAAGTTCACCTCAGCTTTTTAAGCGATAATGTATTATGCCCTCAATGTAGCAACAGCAGCAAAGTGTATGACCAACCCCCTGAAGAACGCTGGCGCCATCTTGATACTATGCAGTTTGAAACCATTATTAATTACAATAACCAAACGCAACCTTCAACGGATTATATTTGGTGCCAATAACTTCTGTATTACAAAGAAAATCTGAATTTCTTTGGGGTTTTGTTGCAAGTTCAGAATTTTATTAGTGCCGAAGGCGGGAATCGAACCCGCACGTTCATTACTGAACACAGGATTTTAAGTCCTGGGCGTCTACCAGTTCCGCCACTTCGGCTTACTGAGTTGACTTACTTATTATTGTTTTACTGATAAGCCTTACATTGTTTCACTAATTTACTACATTAACAGCGTTTCCCAAAAAAATACACCCCCTTTGTGATATCCTTTTTCAACAATTATTTCTTCGTTATTTCTCCGGCAATTCAAGGTATTAATTTTTTGCACTACCGGACATTAGGATGATCGAAGAGTTTCTCAACTTTTCCAGGCATTTTTTGTA
>JBAXLG010000054.1:0-10454 GCA_037134935.1 Chlorobiaceae bacterium
AGTGACAGCAATTTATTGGTTTTTTCCCTCTTATACTTGCTGTCCTATTTTCGGGAAGTACTTCAGAATCGGATACCTCCCATGATTTGATCTTTGGTATAATTTCCCACTTGGTAATGAATTGTTTTTGAGAGAAGTATAGACCTTTATTACTTTATAATTTACGAATAAGCCCTTAGTCCGTTCTCAAACACAACTTTTGGTAATTGCTCAGAGATAACTGTCATTGGTATTTTTTTGCATAAAATATTGGTTGTTGATTTTGATTATTTAACCGAATTTTGGTATACTCAAGTGTTTAATTTGATGACATGAGGTATTAGGGAATTATCTTATCTACAAGTGGGGAATCCCCACTTTTTTTTTTCAGTAATAAATGTATGTAATGAGAAGTTCATGCAAAAGCGAATCAATAGTTATGTTTTACAGATTATTGCAGAGTCTGCCGGGACAAAAGGTGAAGGAGTTTATCTTATTGATCTAAAAGTACAAGATTCTCTGAGAGTAAGAAAAATAGAAGTAATTGTTGATACCGATACCGGTATTAGTATTGATCAGTGTGCATGGCTAAACAGAAGGCTCAGAGAACGGCTTGAAAGTAATGAGCAGATCGGAGAGGATTTTGAGCTTACAGTTTCTTCTCCTGGGCTTGGAGCACCCATTATCCTTCCTCGTCAGTACATAAGACATTGTGGAAAACTTATGAAAGTGACCTATAGCCATGATGATGTTCAGGTAGGTTTTAAAGGCCGTCTTTTGCGAACATTACTTTCAGAAGAGAGTCGGCTAAGCATCGTGATGATGCCGGAAAAACGCAAAAAAAAAAGCGATCAATTTACAGCGGAAGAAATAACGATTTACCTTCATAAGGTGATCTGTGCGGTTCCTGAGGTGGAATTATAGTGTTTTTTATAGGTCAACTGAAGTTATCTTTTAAAAAAGTACAATCAAAAAAAAGATGGTCAGAAAAAAGATAAAAGATGAAGGCGTGGACAGGAGAGCACAGATTGCAAGCGCCTTTGGAGAAATTGAGCAGTCCAAGATCTTTCTGGATAAACGAACGGAAAGTGCCGCTGTAAAAATGGATATTGCTGATCTTCTTAAGGATATTATTCAAAAGCAACTCAGAAAAGATTATGATCCTGAAGTTGAAGCCAACATTTTCATCAATCCTGAGCGGGGAGATTTTGAGGTTTATATTTTGAAACAAATTGTCAAGGAAGTAGATATTGAAAGTATTGAGATAAGCTTGGATGAGGTGAAAACAATTGACGACTCCCTTAAGATTGGCGATTATTATGAAGAGGGGCCAATAAAGCTTGAGGACTATCTAAGCAGGAAATCTATACAGATTATTAAACAGTCTGTGCAGAAAAAAGTCAGAGATCTTGAACGTCTTGTAGTATATGAAGAGTGCCTTGAAAAGGTTGGTGAGGTTGTTGCTTGTGAAGTTTACCAAATACGTTCCAATGAAGTTATTTTTACTTATAACACATCGAAAAATCATCGTGTTGAACTTGTTTTACCTAAAGCAGAGATGATGAAAAAGGATAATCCTCGAAGGACTCCGAGGATGAAGCTTTATATCAAGCGTATTGAGCGTGAGAAAGTAAAAGTAAGACTTGATGATGGTAACTTGGTTGAGCGCGAAAAGACGGATGGAGGAATAAAGGTTATTGCTTCAAGAGTGGATGATAGATTTCTATATAAGCTTTTTGAACATGAGGTTCCGGAAATTCTTGATGGTCTTATTATTATTAAGGCGATTGCAAGGGTACCGGGTGAACGGGCAAAGGTTGCTGTTGAGTCCACCAGTGCTAGGATTGACCCTGTTGGTGCGACTGTGGGGTATCGTGGTAAACGCATACAGAGTATTGTTAAGGAGCTGAACAACGAAAATATAGATGTCATATACTATGCTGATGAACCGCAGATTTACATTTCAAGAGCGATGCAGCCTGCAAAAATTGATCCTCTAACGGTTCATGCTGACCCGAAAACGAGGAAAGCTCGAGTGATGCTAAAACCGGATCAGATTAAATATGCAATTGGAAAGAATGGCAACAATATTCATCTGGCGGAAAAGCTTACTGGGTATGAGATTGACGTATACCGCGATGTAATTGATAAGTCTATGGAAGACCCAACGGATATTGATATTATTGAGTTCCGTGAAGAGTTTGGTGATGATATGATATACCAGCTTCTTGATAGCGGTTTTGATACGGCGAAGAAAATATTGAAAGCCGGAGTTGATCAAATTGAAAATGCTTTATTGGCAACATCAAAAACTGAAGATATGACGGTTTTTGGTCAAAGTCCGGGACGCAGGTCTGGAATTAAGCCGAGGCTACGAAAAGTAAACGATGATGAAAGTCGCTATTGGAAGAAAATTGCTGAAAACATCTATAAAACCGTAAAAGAACAGTTTAACGAATCGGATCTGAATTGTCTGCTTAGTGATAATGTTGATCCGAAGCCAATTGAGGCGATGGTAGAGTGAATATTGGATTAAAGAGTAAAGAGTTTTTAAATCCAGAGGAGGATGTAATGGCCATTGAGGACATGGAAAGAAAATATCGAATAAGTGATATAGCAAGAGAACTGCAGGTGAGTCCACAGGAAGTATTACTTCTTGTCAAGAAAGAGGGAGGTAAGGTGGCCTCTACATCCTCTATGGTAACTGAAGAGATGCAAAACCTGATTTTACGTTATTTCAGTGTCGAGAAAAAAATGGTCGATGAAACTAAGAAAATAAGGGCGGAAAAGGAAAAACGCTTATCACGTCTTGAGGAACAGTCACGGAAAACATATGAAAAAGAAACGTTGTTGAGAGAAACTCTTAGCCCGATATCAGTTCAGATTGTTGCTAGTGAGATGAAAAAAGAGATTCTACCTCCTATGTCAGAAGAAGTGATTTTGGTTCCTGTTGTTGAGCAACCGACTCTTTCGGTCGTTGCTTTTGCTGAAATTAATGAATTACATGAACCCTCATTATCGATTGTTTCTGAAATACCTGACCAAGAATCTATAAAGATTGAACCGGTGCTTAATGAGCATATAGTTTCTTTTGACATTCCACAGAATATGGGAGGACTTACCGTACTTGGAACTCTTGACATGTATGCTGACAGGAATAAAAAAAACCGTAAAAAGAATTTTAAGGAGCAAGCTGCTGCTCTGAAAGATGAATTTGAGCCTAAAGTAGCTGAGGAAATCCATGTTGATATAAAACCCGCAGAGATCACGAAGCTGGTAAAAGCTATTGGTAATGAAAAGCCAAAATCTGCGGAAGAGGATAGTGCTACAAGTAAAAAGAAAAAGGGAAAAAAGAAAAAGAAGGTGGAGATTGACGATAAGGTGATTTCGGCTAATATCCAGAAGACGATCAGCGGTATGGATGATATTAGCGGTACAGGCTCTCGACAGAGATTCCGTAAAATGCGTCGAATAGATCGTGAACGTGAGCTGGAAGAAGCAGAGGCTTTTCGTGAATCGCAACAGATGGTTTTCAGGGTTACAGAATATGCTTCACCGCATGAATTGGCTGAACTCATGGGTGTTACAGCTAAGGATATTATTCAGAAATGTTTTGCTCTTGGTAAATTCGTTACCATAAATCAGCGGCTTGATAAAGAGTCTATTGAATTGATTGCTCTTGAATTTGGTTATGATGCCGAATTTATTTCTGAAGTAGAGGCAACTGCTGTTGTTCCTGAGGAAGATTCGGAGTCTGATCTACAGACGCGTCCTCCTGTTGTGACAATCATGGGGCATGTTGATCATGGTAAGACATCACTACTCGATTATATTCGTAGCAGCAACGTAGTTGCCGGTGAATCAGGTGGAATTACTCAGCATATAGGTGCTTATGAGGTGACTGTTGATGGTACTCGGAAAATCACTTTTCTTGATACACCTGGTCATGAAGCTTTTACTGCCATGCGTGCAAGAGGTGCACAGGTAACCGATATAGTTATTCTTGTTGTTGCTGCTGATGACAGTGTTATGCCCCAGACTATTGAGGCGATCAATCATGCAAAGGCGGCTGGGGTGCCTATTGTTGTTGCTCTAAATAAAATTGATAAGCCTGAAGCTAATCCTGAAAAAATTAAGACCCAACTTTCAGAAGTAGGAGTGCTTATTGAAGAATGGGGTGGTGAGTATCAGTGTCAGGAGATTTCTGCGAAAAAAGGGATAGGTATTTCCGAGCTTATGAGCAAAGTGTTAACTGAAGCTGAAATAAGGGAATTGTGTGGTAATTATTCAAAAGAAATTCCTGCAAGTGGTATTATTGTGGAGTCAGAGCTTGATAAAGGTAAGGGTGTTATTTCCACTGTTCTTGTTCAGCGAGGTTTTTTGAAGGTAGGTGATCCTTTTGTTGCTGGCAATACACTTGGCAAAGTTCGTGCTATTATGGATGAAAGAGGAAAAAGAGTTCTTTTTGCTGGCCCTTCACAGCCTGTAATGGTACTAGGATTTGAGGAACTTCCACAATCAGGTGATGTGCTGACGGTCATGGTAACGGACAGAGAAGCTCGTGATCTTGCCCAGAAACGGCAGGTTATCCGTCGTGAACACGATTTTCGTCGTAGTACGCGTGTCAAGCTTGACAGTATTGCGCGTCAGATCAAAGAAGGGCTTATGAAAGAGTTAAGTGTAATTATCAAGGCAGATACGGATGGATCCATTCAGGCACTTGCTGACGGGCTCATGAAGATTCAGAATGAAGAGGTAAAGGTTCATATTATCCACCAAGGTGTTGGTCAGATTACCGAAACCGATGTGCTCTTGGCTGCAGCTTCAGATGCTATTATTATCGGGTTCAGGGTAAGGCCAAATGTAAATGCAAAGAAGCTTGCTGAAAAAGAAGATCTTGACGTTCGTTTTTATAGTGTTATTTATCACGTGCTTGAAGATGTCGAAAAGGCACTTGAAGGAATGCTTTCTCCGGAACTTCATGAAGAAAGCCTTGGTACACTTGAAATCCGTCAGGTATTTAAAGTACCAAAAATCGGTAATGTGGGTGGATGCTATGTACTTGAAGGCAAGATTTTTCGAGACTCCAAAGTTCGACTGCTTCGGGATGGTGTTCAGGTTTATGAAGGGTTGCTTGCAGCACTCAAACGTTTCAAGGATGATGTCAAAGAAGTTGATGCTGGCTATGAGTGTGGTCTGAGCCTCAAGAATTATGATGATATCAAGGTTGGCGATGTTGTTGAGGCTTATAAGATTGTCGAGAAAAAACGAAAATTGTAAACCTCTTACTGTTAATTTATGTCGATACGCACGGAAAAAGTTGCATCACTATTACAGCAGGAGCTCGGAACAATTTTTCAACAGGAATTTTCCCGTATTGGTCCAATTATTACTATTGTTGATGTGAAGGTTACAACTGATCTTGGTCTTGCTAGGGTATATGTTTCTATTATCGGAACGCCTAAAGAACAAGTAGCCATAATGACTTCTCTACAGACGGAAACAAAGAGTGTTAGAAAAATTCTTTCTTCGAGAATTCGGCATCATTTCAGACGTATTCCAAAACTCGAATTCTATGAGGATCAACTCTATGTGCACGCAACAAGGATTGAGCAACTGTTGAACGGTGTACGAAAAAGTTTTGATGACATAATTGAACAGTGAGCTTTTTTATAAGTCGTGTGCATTGATGAAAAATATAACAACGCTCTACAGTTTCATGGTGACGGAGAATTTCTTCTGATTGACAAACCGTTAGATTGGACGTCCTTTGATGTTGTTGCTAAAATTAGAAATACTTATAAGCGAAGCGGTTTTAAGTGTAAGGTTGGTCATTGCGGAACACTGGATCCGAAAGCTACCGGTCTTCTTATTCTTGCAATTGGGAAAAAAACCAGAGCAATCGCAGGCCTTGAAGTTCTTGATAAGGTATATGATGGTATCATAAAACTTGGAGCAATGACAGAAAGCCATGACTCCGAAACTACCGAATATGCGCAATGTAGCACAACTCACTTGACAGAGAGTCAAATTATAGCTGCCGCGTCAATGTTTGTTGGTGTCCACTTGCAACAACCTCCCATGCATTCGGCTACCTGGCACGAAGGGAAACGCCTTTACGAATATGCCCGAAAAGGTGTGGTTATAAAGGAAAGAAAAGCAAAGGAAATTGTGATCTATCGCTTTGAGATCACTCAAGTTGATCTACCAATGGTTTATTTTCTTCTTCATGTTTCAAAGGGGGCTTATATCAGGGTTATTGCGCATGATTTTGGACAGCTGCTTGGTGTAGGTGCTTACTTAGCTAATCTTAGGCGAATCTCTATCGGTCATTATCAATTAAGTTCAGCAAGAACTGTCTCCGAGACGACTAAAGATATTCTCAAAGCATCCATAAATCACAGGCTATGTGAAGACATTTAAAGGAAGTATGCGTATTGTCGAGTATGATAATTATTATGTTTATAGTTTTGGTGCGGCCTCTCCTATAAATTTTCCTGTTATTGCTTCAGTAGTTACTGTTGGTTCTTTTGATGGGGTGCATAAGGGGCATAAAATTATTATTGATAAACTAGTTGCTTTTGCAGAGTACCGCCATTTGAGAAGTGTTGTTGTGACTTTTGAACCTCATCCAAGAACAGTACTCAAAGATGCTGTTAATGGTACTATAGGAGGATTGTTAACAACCCTTGATGAAAAAATTGATTTGCTGCAACAAGAAGGAGTTGATCTGGTTTTTGTTGTACGTTTTACTCCCGATTTTGCTGTGCGCGGTTCAGAGGATTTTATTACGAATGTTTTAGTCCGTCTGCTTGGAGCAAAAAGTATTATTATTGGGTATGATCATGGTTTCGGGAACAACAGAAGCGGTAGTGGCACCACACTTGAACATTTAGGATTTCAGCTTGATTTTGATGTTGAGGTACTTGATGAGGTACTGATTGACCAAGAACATTTTTCAAGTACAAAAATTCGGGAATTGCTTGGAAATGGAATGATAAAGGATGCCAATAAGTTTCTCGGATATCCCTATATGATCACAGGAATTGTCGTTGATGGTGACAAACGAGGACGGAAAATTGGGTTTCCTACAGTAAACCTGATGCTTTCTAATCCAGATAAGCTGATACCAAAAGCGGGGGTCTATTTTGCACAAATATTATTGGACGGTTTCCCTTTTAAGGCAATAATAAATATTGGTATTAGACCTACGATTACATCTACAGGAATTAAAACAATTGAAGCTTATATTGTTAACTATTCCGGTTGCCTTTATGGTCGTAATCTTAGATTCAGTCTTCTAAGGTTTATCAGGGAGGAAAAAAAATTTTCTTCACTGGAAGAGCTAAAAAAGCAACTTGAGAAAGATAAAAAAACGGTGGAGTTGTATCGTTTATAGTGTTATATTTAAAGTTAGTCTATTTAACAAAGCCAATGAAAAACAATGAGTCTTACAAAAGAACATAAAGCGGAAGTTATCACTCAGTTCGGTGGTTCTGGTCAGAATACCGGAAAATCCGAAGTTCAGGCCGCATTATTCAGTAGCAAAATCACCGACCTTACTGGTCATCTTAAGTTACATCCGAAGGACAAGCACTCCCGTCGTGGTTTGCTGATACTGGTAAGCAAGCGCAAAAAAGTTTTGAACTATATAAAAAAAGTTGATATCGACCGTTATCGTAAAGTGATTGCCACCCTTGAGCTTCGCAAGTAAGCAATTAGTTTGAACTGTTTTTTTCCAGATCACTTTAAAAAGTTACTTTACAAGTTACCTTTTTATTGCTCCGGCAATTCAAAACGTCAATCTTTAGTCTTTAGAACACCAAATGAATAAAGGCATTACTGTTTTTTTTATTGACATCTATAGTTGCCATATCAATAACAAATAATAAAGTAGGGAAGCTTATGTTGGAAAGTATGACCGGATACGGTAGTGCGGAGTCAGTTGAAAACGGTGTTCGTATTCTTGTAGAATTACGGTCAGTCAATAATCGTTTTGCAGAAATCAGTGTAAAGCTTCCCCATCAATTACTCTTGTTTGAATTTGATGTCCGCGAAATGATCAAGACCAATTTTCAAAGAGGTAAAATTTCTGCTTTTATTCAAATTCAGCTTGACGAGCAACAGCCGATTTCTGTTAGTCTCAATAACTCAAAGGTCAAAACTTATAAAGAGCTTCTTGATTCTCTGAAGAGAGAAGCTCATATTGATACTCCGATTACTCTTGATCATTTACTTCGGTTTCCAGAAATATTCGATAAAGGTAATACTCCTGTTGATAATGTTGAGATGCTGTGGTCAATTGTTAAAAAATTACTGCGTGAAGCAATTGATCGTCTCAAAATCATGCGTCGGAGAGAGGGTGAAATTCTTTTGTTAGATTTTAGCAGAAGAATTGCGAAAATTGAAAAAACGCTTTTACATGTTACTGTACTATCGACTGATAATTTTGAAGCGGTAAGAAAAAGGCTTACCGCGAAAATAGATGCTATTGCAGTAAAGGATTTGGCTTATAACCGGGATCGTATTGAAATGGAGATGGTTCTTGCTGCTGATAAACTTGACATAACGGAGGAGTTGACTAGGTTTTCATGTCATAACAAGTTTTTTCTTGAAGAGTTGGGTAATGATGACAGTGGCACCGGAAGAAAATTGAATTTCCTTTTACAGGAACAGTTACGTGAAGCTAACACCATTGCATCAAAATCCCAAAATGCAGCAATATCCCAAAAAATGGTTTATATCAAGGAGGAACTTGAAAAAGTCCGGGAACAATTGCAAAACATAGAGTAAAGATATGCTTGAAGAACGGAAAGAACAGGGTAAACTGGTTGTTTTTTCTGCGCCATCAGGCACCGGGAAGTCAACGATTGCCAAGCTTGTACTTGATCGTTTCCAAAATATCAGATTTTCGATATCAGCGACAACTCGAGAGAAGAGAGCTGGAGAAGTAGAGGGAATTAACTATTATTTTATAAACAAGCAAGAATTTAAGGAAAAGATTAATCTTGGTGGATTTATTGAGCATGAGTTTTTATTGGGGAACTACTATGGTACGTTACTGGATAAAACTTTTGACATTATAAATTCCGGTACTCATCTCTTACTTGATATTGATGTTAAGGGGGCGTTGAACCTCAAGAGTCTGTTTCCTGAAAATTCATTACTGTTATTTTTTATACCCCCAAGTATGGCGGTTTTAGAAAAAAGACTCAAAAGTCGGGAAAGTGAAGATGCGGGCAGTTTGAAAAGTCGTCTTGAGAGAGCGTGGCTTGAGATGGAATATTCCGATCGGTTTGATAAGATTATTATCAACGACGATCTTGATAGAACAATTGAAGATGTTTCGGAAATAATAGATGAATTTCTTTCAAAACGTAAAATATAAGATATAATGGCGATTAAGCCTGTTGATTTGAACAAACTGCGAAGTACACACTTAAATTTGTATGAAACTGTGGTAGCCATTTCAAAAAAAGCGAAAAAAATACATGATGAAGAACGGGCTGAACTTGAAAGTAAGTTGCTACCTTTCAAGGAAATGATTCGCAACCCCAGTAATGAGTCCGAATCCGATAAAATTTTTCCAGAACAGATTGCAATCAGTCTTGAATTTGAAATCCGTGAAAAAGCTTCTCATAAAGCTGTTGTTGCGTATTTTAATCACAAATACGATTACACTATAGAACAAGCAGAAGATAAAAAGTCTATTCAAATAGAAAATAATGATGCGGCTAACGGGGATAAATCAGATTACCCTTCGAGTGAATGATCTTCTTCTGGCAGAAGAATTTTATGTCGGTATTCTTGGATTTAAGCTTGATTATAGGGTTGGAGCGAATATTTCCTATCTACGTATTAATTCTGATATGTTGGTGCTTGTGAAAACAGAAACTCCAGGTTTTTCTGAGGCGCGGGATATCAGAGTTGATCATTTTGGTTTCAGGCTTGCTTCAGATGCCGAAGTCGATACTGCAGCCCTGTATCTTGATGATAGAGGTGTACATATAGTTACCAGACCGACGCGTCGGCGTGAGGGTAAAGCTTTTTTTGTCATGGATCCTGATGGCAATCTTGTTGAATTCTATTCCATGCATGAAGATGGTATACACAAAGATAGTCATGATATTAATTTATCTTCTATTGGCGACATTGCATTCGGAAGCCGTCAGAAAATCGCAAAAGAAAAGAACACTAACAAGCTTCGACGTTCCAGAAAATAAAAATATGCTTGCAGTTTTTTATTCCTGTATCGTTGTGTTGATTTAGAACTTATTAGTAAATAAAGCTAACTTTTATGAGATCTATAATAGCCGTTGCCATATGCCATAATGTCTCATGTCGCTTAAATCTCACCAGAATCTTTCGGAATCGATGGAACCATGAGTGAGATGTTTCTACGACCCATCTGCGAGCCTTGTAATTCCAATTCTAAATCAACAATGCATTCATGATCCATGGCCAAGCGACGATGG
>JBAXLG010000055.1:0-10428 GCA_037134935.1 Chlorobiaceae bacterium
GACATCTATTTTTTCCATGCTCCCAAGATACCAAATCAAGAGCTATTCTTGCCGGGTCAATAATTCAATGTATGATTGATTATTCACGAAGCAGAGCTTCGGGGAATTAAATCCTTAGAGATTAAAACTTTTCCCATAGCAATTCCCCCATTTCATATCCTGAAAGAAATGCCTGCATATTGATTTTTTCAATAGCATCTAGCCAGCTTGCAATCAGTGCCTCAGTTTTATCATGTTCTATTGTGTCGAGTGGCCTTTCAGTTTCTTTCAGTAGTACCTGCAGACAGAACCATGCTATGAGTATGCTGAAACGATGTTCACGGAACCAGCTTTTTTCGTGCCGTTCGTCGAACTGCAGCATTCTATAAAAATGCTGGTTTTTTGCAATAAAAAGTTTGTTAAGCAATGAGTACAGGTAAACTTCAGGATCTTTAGAGGAAAATTCGGCTTGCGGTGTAAGCATGCAGCAAAAAAAGTCGGGCAAATTTTTACTCGGAATTCCAATCACTCCTTTTGCTGGATACATTGCAACAAGTGCGTCCTGCATGAGCCAGTCGTCGACAACGTTTGAGGTTAGTGTACCTTTTACGGATTCCAGTATTTCCTGAAGTGCCTTCAGTACAATCCAGTGCATAACTATAGTATGGTACTCTGTACTATAGTTGCTTTTTAAACCAAGAGAGGTTTGGATTTTCGAGGAATCAGCCTGTTTTTGTAGAAGCATTGCAAGTGTAACAGCTTTTCGGTAGAGCAAGGATGAGCGAATAGAAAGATTTTCAGGGATGGTAACGGGCTTTTCGATAAGCTCACTGAACTGTACCGAAACATTCTTGAGAAGCGAATCAATGTTTTTTTCAAATTTTGAAATGGACTCTTCTACATCTACGGTTCTTTTCTCGGTTATGATCTCTTCTGATGCGAGTGTTGCTGTAATTATTTTATGCAGTGGAAAGAGGCTCATGGTTAGAACTGCACGCTCAATTGAGGCAACTCCTCGACCATTCAGTTCAACCGCAAGTTTGTGGTAGGGTTTCAGTTTTGAGGAGCGTACTTCCCTGAAGTCAATGAAAACATTGTACTTATAACCATACAAGACTACCATCAGTCCATTTTCAGCAATTTCCTTATTGGAACGGATAAACTCCATACCACTTGCATGATCCCTGAAAATGACAAAGATTCCATCCTGATGGCTAAGGTTAAGTCCTTCATGCAGAGAGCTTTGCCGAATTTTGTTATCCTGGCGGTAGCCTACTGATGTTTTAATCCAGCCAGTTGCCTGTTCAAAACAATTGTTAAAAACAACCAGCGCCTTTTCATTGCCGAGCCTGTTAGAATAGGCAAAAATATTCTCATTTACAGTTCCTTCAGGAGCATAGACATCATAGAAGAAAAAGTGGCGCACCTCAGCAAAAAGGGGCCTTTTTTTCATAATAGGAAATATCTCTTGGTAATGGCGGTTTACAAGATTTTCATCCATCTGTTCGTCATAATAGGCTTTGGCATATTCCATTCCGTATTTTTCTGTAAAGCCTTCAACTTGACCATGACCGAACATGGGGAGCCCAGGCATGGTTAACATCATCACACAAACACCAAAATATTTATCTCCTCTACCAAATTGTGCTATTGCGGTATCTTCATCAGGATTATTCATGAAGTTGACGTACCGCTTAAGTATTTCCGCATCAAATTCGAGAGTATTTTTGATCAGATAACGGTAATTGGCGTTATCCTCTTTTTTCAGCATATGCATAAATGCACTGTTATATACCCGATGCATACCAAGTGTACGGACGAAATAGCCTTCAAGCATCCAGAATGCTTCTGCAAGCAGAAGGGTATCGGGTACTTCACGTTGAATACGGTCAACTACTTCGCGCCAGAACTCTTCTGGAATTGCGGCGTCAAACTCTACCATACTCATGGCATTGGATGAACGTGACGGTACTCCTGCACTGTGGTTGTGAAGCGGAAACCAAAGGCGTTGAATGTGTCGTTTAGCCAACACCATAGCTGCATCAAAGCGAATAATGGGAAACATCCTTGCAACGTGCAGTATCTGCTGAATAACTCCTTCACGAACTTCAGGACTGAGAAAGTTCAATTGAGCAGTATCATTCCAGGGCATATTGGTACCATCATTGCCATGATAGATATATCGTGTATCGCCGCTCTGATAATCTACTCTCTTGAAGGTTACTGCTGCATCTGAACGGTTCCAGTAGCCATCTTCAAGGAAAATACCGTAACGGGAGTCGTTGCTAAGATTAGGGCCTGTATATGAATAATTGTAGTAGGGTGGCGTATAGGTAGAGAGAAACCAGTCAGGAGAGTTTCTTACAAGCTCGGAATCCAGTCCAGTATGATTGGGAACCATGTCGCTTGCAAGACGAATACCGCGATTTATAGCCCTATCCCGAAGATTTTGATACCCTTCGTACCCACCAATATCTTCAGCAATATCATATTTTTCAAGAGCGTAAGCAGAGGCTTTCGCTTCGGGATTTCCTTGCAGCTGCTTGATTTTTTGAGAAGCGAGGCTCCGCTGCCATAGTCCGATCAACCAAAGTGCGGTAAAACCTCTTTCAGCCATTGCGTCAAGTTCGGCATCTGGAATATCCTGTAGCCGGTGTACAGGTTTTCGATAGATTTTGCTGAGCTGGTCCAGCCAGACATAAGTACTTTTTGCCAGCATAACCACTTCAGGCATCCATGATGAGTCAGTAGAGTACTTTGCAGGACCATCATCCAGAGTGCTGTAACTGGGAATATACGCCTCTTTTTCAAACCACGGGCTATTCGGTGCGGTATGCCGTTTTTGGGCAATTTGTTCGAAAAAAAGATATTTATCCTCATCCTCAATAAAATTTATGGCTCCATCAAGCAATCTCAAGAATGGAGTGTCCTCAAGCAGGTCTGCCCAGTTCAGCCGAATATAGCGAAGTTGATCAAGAATTGAGGTAGGAGCATGGTGTATTGGTTGGGTTAGCAGTTCAGTTAAATCTGTATTGTCTGGCCCAACAGGTCCCATTTTCTTCATTGCAGTTTGCATGATCAGGATTAATTTCAGATATTCTTCTTCCCGCATCAAATCCTTATCGGTTAAAAAATCTGAAAACTGATCAAGGGCTGGGTTCTGGTTATTCAACCATACAAGGAATGACTCTTCAAGAACCACAAGCTTATTTTTCTGCAGATTAATCCAGTCAGAAGGAGTTTCGAATCCGCAATAAATTTTTTGTGTAGGGAATGTTCCAAGAAAACGTATCAGGTATTTTAATAAGTGCTTTTGGGAAAGTTCCGTCTCAAAATTTCTGTATACCTTTTCTATGAGGTCTGGTTGCCGAATAGCTATTGATTTGGTGATAACACAGTGAAACAGTTCGTGCAGAAGTTTCAGACCGTGGAGTTGCGCAGGAAGAACCAGTTTTACTGTTTCGTTGCTCTTTTTTTTCAGATAATTGTTGATGATGCCAGCTTGTTTTTCGGCTGTTGTTAAACGTTCCTTATCAGTATGGGGTAAGTGGAGAAACTCGGGATCAGTCAGATGAAAAAGTTCTCTGGCATTCCGGTTGACATAAAAGTGTTCTTTGTTTTGCAATAAGTCGAGGTTTTGCTTGATGGTCATAATAGGAATGCAATACTAAAACATTAAACTATAATAAGTAATAGCTGCTACTTTGTGGTTTTGAAAATCCTTTTCAGGCATCTGATAAGGTAAGGAATTTCTGAAATAAAAGTCGGGATGTTATACTAAAGTTCAGCAAAGTTATTTTTTGTAGCGATCAAAAGTCTTGTTTGGAAGGGTATATTGACCAGAATAATTTTCTACTTGATTTTTTTATCGATATATCGCTGAAGGTAGGTGAATCCCAGATCCTTTACGGAGCGCAATACATCCAGCCCAATTGTGTTGAGGGCACTGTTATTTTGCGATTTCAAAGAAGGATTTTCCATTATAATACAAGAGTCTTGCGGTACTGGATTGCATTTTTTTTTTCTTTTTTTTACTACCATTGCAAGCAAAAATCCTGTAGAAAAACTTGTTACTGCAGCTTTAAATGGATGTTTTCTTATAAATTCAAGAAGCGACAGTTCAGCCTCTATATTTTTTTTTAGTTGCTGGGCTCTTGTCTGTATTTGTTCCTCTTTTTCAGCGATAGTATGCTGTAGTTCTTCTATTCGTGCTTGAATGCTGGGCAAAAAATCATTTTTTGTAGTCATGTACTGATAGAAGAATATTATGAATAATGTTTTTCAGAAGTAAAGGCCTTAATTTGACAAAGAAAACAAAACAGGAAAGAAAAATCAGACTTACAAACAGATAACCCAGAAAAGCATGCCCGAGAAGCTCACCTATCAATAGTGCCAAGGTTGTGATCAGGTAAGCGATACCGATAATCAGAATAACTGCGAGAATTACAAATGCTGAAACAACCGAGATCTTCTCTGCTGCCTCAATTTTAAGTAACTCAATTTTTGCCTCTATAATGTCAACAATATCTTCATACGTCGATACTGCCGTGTCATTCAGGAGTTTATGGATTCCGGTATTCTTGCTTTTTAGCTTTGTTGTTTCCGGATTCTTTCTCTCTTGACGGTTTATCATGTAGGATGAAAGTACATTTCAGTTCTCATTTTTTCCTCATCAAAAAGCCAAGTAATGCTCCTACTCCTAATGAATAGCACATCGCTTTCGCCGGGTTGTTTCTGATATACTCTCTTGCTATTTCAACACTTTTTGTGATGTGCTCATAGGATTCACTTTCCCTGAAACGATCAAATATTTCCGACAGTGTTTCTCCTAATTCTTTTACCTTTTCCGGAATAGTTGTGTCTTGCTGCGGTATCTGTTCCGGATCTTTTTGTTCACCGCGGTGTATTGTAATCGGGACTTCCTGCTCCATAATTATTGGAAATCAGTTGATAAATTTTTTCAATTTTATAAACAAATATAATGAATAAAAACTAATATGGTCATTGTCTGTCTCTCTCTGCTTTTTTCTTTTGGTTTTGTTTCTCTATTTGGCCCTTCGTAGATTATCATGGAAAAGAGGCAAAAAAGGTTTGCCGTTAGCGTAAATTAACTAGAAACTAAAAATTACGACCAACATCCTATGCAAAGCCTCACTATCCACTATCAGCAACTCTTAGGATGAACATAACCATGGAAAGTATCGGATGTTTAAGTACTCCCCTAATTATAGGACAGTTTTTTGATGCTTCAGGAGTTTTCCATTTCATTGCCTCATAAACAGTCCTTGGTACTTCATCCCCCAAAGCTTTATGTCGCCTCTCGGTATGGTATTCACCATCGTTTCAAACCTCGATAAAGTTCAAGACTATCTGACAGCTTGTCCCAGTAAATATAGTCATATTTCAAGCTAAGTAACCTTTCGTGTTAGGGCCGCTTACCGGCAAGTATTATTTATTGACCCGGCAAGAATAGCTCTTGATTTTGTATATTGGGAGCATGGAAAAAATAGATGTCAGAAAAGTATCAGACCGAGAGCGTGAACTGCTCCGCAAACAGGTCATAACCCTTCGAAAAAAGGGTAAAAAAAATCTTGAGGTTTCGGAGTTTTTAGGGTTGTCCCTTCAAACCACGAGTCGGTGGTGGCAATGGTATCGGCAAGCCAGCACTACCATGCTTTCCGTAGCAAAGCGCGCTCGAAAAGTCGGTGAGAAACGGACGTGAGCCCGAAAAAATGGAGCACTTGGTTGTAGTGTTTTAAACAAACACAATCAAGGAGGTTAACAGGATGAAACCCAAGCGTTACAGCACAGAACAGATCATTGGCATCTTGAAGGAAGGCGAAGCCGGCGTGGCCTTAAAAGAGCTTTGCCGAAAGTAAGGTATCAGCGATGAAACGATTTACAACTGGAAAACGAAGTATGGCAACATGTCGGTCAGCGAGGCACAACGCCTCAAGGAGCTTGAAGATGAGAACCGACGGTTGAAGAAGCTGGTTGCTGACTATGCACTCGACATCCAGATGCTTAAGGAGATCAACTCAAAAAAGTGGTAATACCCGAAGTAAAACGCAATGCGGTCAAGCAATTGTATGAAAGCTTCGGGCTGAGTCTCCGTCGGCTATGCGTGTTGGTTGGTCTGAACCGGTCAAGCTGGCATTACAAGCCCCAGCCGGATAAGAATGGACCGATCAGGCTGTGGTTACGGGAATTGGCAGACGAACGGAAACGTTTGGGTTATAGGTGTTTATATTACCTGTTGAGGCGTGAAGAGGTCTTGATCAACCATAAGCGAACGGAACGGTTGTACAGAGAAGAAAACCTTATGGCTTCGTGTCAGGCGATGGACTTTATGAGCGATAACCTGCATAATGGCCGGCGGTTCCGAGTGTTGAACGTGTTGGATAGTTACAGCCGTGATTTTCTGGATTTTGAAGCCGATACGTCAATACCTGGCAAGCGGGTGTGTGGTGTTCTGGATCGTCTGGTCTGGCTCAATGGTATGCCTGAGATAATTACCGTTGATAACGGCCCTGAATTCATCGGTAAGGCACTGGATGCCTGGGCATATCGCCATGGAGTGAAGCTGGTATTCAACCGACCGGGGAAACTGGTTTACAATACCTACATTGAAAGCTTCAATGGCAGGCTCCGGGACGAATGCCTGAATATGAACTGGTTCATGAGTCTCGATCACGCACGAGAGCTTATCGAAGAGTGGCGAAATGATTACTCCTCGATCCGACCGCACACCGGATTAGGTCAGCTGACACCGGAAGAATTTCGGGCTAAATGTTTCCAAAAACAAGTGCTCTGTTAAACCGGGGCACGTCCTTGTGTTGGATTACACTTTTTTGGTTAAACTTTTCAATGCGGCAGATTATTACAAATTTGATGTTTATATGTATTATGTCCTGACTTTTGTTTTACCAATAATGACAGGGTGGTATAAATTTTAAAATGGGTGAATTTTCGAACAGCAAGCAAAATTATTAATTCATTTTAAAGCCATGCAAAAATATTGCGAGACCTGCGGAATGCCATTAACCAAAAAAGAAGATTTCGCCGGTGGCGATGAAAATTCCAGATTTTGTCGGTACTGCATAAATGTTGACGGTAGTGTCAAATCCTGCGAAGAAATTTTTGAGGGTGGTGTCCAGTATTTCATGACCCAGATCTGTGGCAACCGCCAAACGGCGGAAAAGGTTACACGAAAGAATATGAGTCAACAGCCTTATTGGCGTGCAAAGGATTATGAGATTCTCAAGGGTGAAATGGCTACGGATGAAGAATTTACCGATATATTGAGGAAACTATGTTAGCAAAAAAATATGAAATGACGCATCAATGAAATTTACTCTTGCTCCAAATTCGCTAAAAAAGAGCGATTGAATTCGATAACAATGCCAGCGACAACGGGATGAAGCGTCAGAACTTGGGGTCCAGATTTCCTTCATGTCGCGGAACTAAAATTTTTGTTATCAGCTTGTATGACCTCGACATTTTTATATTTCTTAAAACAATGGTTTTAAAAAAAAATTGGTTTTTTAATTATGCCCAAACCGAATTACAGTAACCTACAGCTTTTCCTTAGCTTGCTTCAAGGCGTTATAGCTTTGGGGTGGCTCGGTTTTTAGTTCGTTTTTTATCGTAGGATAAAACAGTGTTAAAGCCGCCAGCCGCTCGAGGTTGGTGGCTTTTGTTATTTTAAGGATAAACGAAAGATGAAAAAAATGAATTTCAGGAAATATGCGCCATATCCTTCTGTAGATGTTTCGGCAAGGAGCTGGCCTGACAGAAATATTACCAAAGCTCCGATATGGTGTAGTGTTGATCTTCGTGATGGCAACCAGGCGCTTCCTATACCGATGAATGTGGATGAGAAGGTTGCGATGTTTCAGCTTCTGGTCTCTATAGGATTGAAGGAAATCGAGGTTGGTTTTCCTTCTGCTTCTGCTACCGAGTATGCTTTTGTTCGCCGATTGATTGAGCAACAGCTTATTCCTGATGATGTTACCATTCAGGTACTGACGCAGGCGCGGGAGCACCTGATTCGCAAAACCTTTGATGCCATAAGCGGAGCAAGGCATGTTATTGTGCATCTGTATAACTCAACGTCACGGATACAGCGGGATGTGGTGTTCCGAAAAAACAAGCAAGAGATCAAAGCTATTGCTGTTGAGGGAACAGCACTTGTTCGGCGCCTTAAGGATGAATACGGCAGTGCAGGTACCCGTTTCGAGTACAGCCCTGAAAGTTTTACCGGTACAGAGCTTGATTATGCGCTTGATGTCTGTCATGAGGTTATGGATACCTGGAGGGCATCAACAGATGAAAAGATCATTCTGAATCTTCCGTCAACGGTTGAAATGTCAACGCCTAATATTTATGCCGACAGGATTGAGTGGTTTTGTCGCAATATCAAGGATCGTGGTGTGGTTCTGATTAGCGTTCATGCTCATAATGATCGCGGTACAGCTGTAGCGGCGGCTGAGTTGGCATTAATGGCGGGAGCTGATCGTGTTGAGGGTGCTTTGTTTGGTAATGGTGAACGTTGCGGAAATATGGATCTTGTTATTATGGCACTTAATCTGTTGAGTCAGGGAGTTGATCCCGAGCTTGATTTGTCAGATCTACCCCGGATATGTGAAATCTATTGCAGATGTACACGTATGACAGTTCATCCCCGTCATCCCTATGCCGGTGATCTGGTTTATACGGCTTTTTCCGGTTCGCACCAGGATGCAATCAGCAAAGGCATGAAAGCGCAGCCCCTCTCTCCTGGTGGCTTGTGGGCTGTTCCTTATCTGCCGATTGATCCAGAGGATGTAGGATGCAGTTATGAAGCTATTGTGCGTATCAACAGTCAGTCGGGTAAAGGGGGAGTAGGATATGTGCTTGAAAAGGATTACGCTATCCAGATACCAAAATGGATGCAGCCTGATTTTGCTGAAGTGGTTCAGGGTGTTGCCGACAGTACTGGTGTTGAAATGTCGGCAGAACAAATTCATGAACTCTTTCTTTCAGAGTATGTAAAACTTGCTGAGTCGGTTGCTCTGAAAAAATGTCATATCAGTTCGGGGGATGGGAAAGTACTGCGAAATGAAGAAGAAGCGACACTCATCAGTTGTATTGTACAGCTGAAAGATGGGAAGTTCTGCTTTGATGCTCGTGGTAACGGGCCACTTGATGCCTTTGTCAAAGGATTCATGGCGGTGAGCGGCATTGAGTTCAGTGTGGATGAGTATGCTGAGCATGCAATCGGCCGAAGTGCAGGAGCTCTTGCTATCGCTTACATCAAGATTTGTTGTGTTGATGGCAGTGTTTCTTTTGGCGCCGGTATTGACTCAAATATCAGCCTTGCTTCAATCAAGGCTATTATCAGCGCGTTGAACAGGCTTCCGTAATGGTGATAATGATTGTTGTGTTACTATGTTTTAAAAACTAAACCAATTAGCAGGGATGTAGTAGAAAAACACCCTGCACCGGTAGAGCGTTCATAACTCTACCAGTATATTCCGAAAGCCCTGTGAGAACAAGAATACCTATGGAATTCAGTCAAGATCTGTGTTATGCTAAAAACGCTGTAGCCGGAAGCTCAATTATAAGGCTTTTACCTGGCGCTGTTCTTGATACATCATGAACAACGCAGCAGCAACACCCGGAAGCCAGCCGAATACGGTAAGAATTCCTGTCAGCATCATCGTCCCCACTTCCTTGTTTGTAACTGCAGCAGGAGGAAGAACAAATGCCAAAACTAATCTGCGAAGATCTATTCTACTAATAATATCCATTGTCAGCGCTCCATTGTTAATTGTGAAATAGTATAAAATTTAATACTTATACTAATAACAAGCAACGCAAAAACACCATACAGAAATTTTGTTATCAAAGATGAATGATAGTATCGTTTGTATTTTGTTTATAAAATAGTAAATTCGCTTTCATGCAGTAATAATCATGATCTTGAGTAAAAAAGCTACTACTCTTGATTTGTTCAACATAAATTGAAATAACTTGCATAATAAAGTTCATCCCAACATGGTTTTGGATGATGTTGATGAGGTTATTGACGAACCGAATTTTAATAATTACAATACCTCTCCAGATCCACCCAGTCCGTATGCTGACCTTGAAAAGAAGTATCGCCATAACCGCTTTAACAAAGTAAAAAAGAAAGGCACTGTCGATATCTTCGGCGTGAACAGCAGCGGTAAGCATACTCCTTCCAAAAGTGTGGATGGAAACAAGCCACAGAAAAGAAAGCCGAAAAGGAAGTATTTTTCAAAAATGTCTCGCTCTACATCCGGTAAACGCAACGCATAAGGTGTTGTTAATTTATGGATTGTTTTGATGCTGAAGCACTCCCTGAAAATAGGACAGCAAGCATAAGAAGGAACCAATAAATTGCTGTCACTATGAAACCAAACACATTCAGTGCAGACTTCAAGA
>JBAXLG010000056.1:0-9238 GCA_037134935.1 Chlorobiaceae bacterium
AACTTGTTTCATGGTCTGAAATTCCTTATGAATAGGGCAGATAGAAAAAGTTTTGGCTCTTTTAATATCGCTGTTTCTTAAGTGGTTTTCAGACCAGCTTTATTTTTTACCGGACACTACTGACATAACCTATTAAAGCAAACAAAATGCATTTGAAAAATGATATTTCATTTTTTGCAACAGATCCGATATCCTTTTTTTTCCCGATAGTCGTGTTATTGCTGCAACTCTTTTCCTCTGCACTTTTTGCTGATAACTTGTCGAGTTCTGGACAAACCACTATTCCGATCCAAGTCAGTAAAGACAATGAGCAGGGTTATTCCATGAAAGTACTCGCGCTGAGAAAAGACAATACTCTGATGGTTGATATTAAATCCATGGCTAGGGCATTGCGTTTGAAATGCCGTCAAGATCAGAAAAAATTTGTGGTTGAGGAATTTTTCGAAATACCCGGAAGTGCTTGTACAGTTTCAATCGGCAATAATTTTGCAAAAATTATTTCAAAGAATCCCATGCGTTCGAAAAGAAGCATTCAGCTCCAAATAGCCCCTATTCAGATACAGTCAAAAATATATCTTCCGGTAATTCAAGCCTGTAGACTATTTACTGTCTGGCTTGACAGAGAAATTGTTTACACTTATGCGTCTGGTAGGATCAGCGCTTGGATTAAGGGTAAACGTTTTGGTGAATCAGTTTCATCAATTGGACTTATCAGGAATAATGAGCCAAGTGTGATTCCGCAGAACCCACCACGAGCTTACGAGGAGAGAACAGTGATAACCGGTGTCGAAGTGGACAAACGTGCAAATGGTTCAATTATCAGCTTTTCAGCAATCGGTGTTACAACCAAAACTTCTTTACTAAAACCCGATAACGAAGGAACCGCATATCTTTCACTTCAAAAAGCTACCTGTGACAGCCATAGACTTTCAAAAATTTATGGTAATGGTGTAATTAGAGCAATCACTCCAAAACAGCTTGAAGGTGGTGGACTGCAGTTTGCCATAACTTTTGACAATAAATCATTTTTTATAAAATCGCTTGAGTTTCAACAGGACAAAAAAAACAACCGATATTTGCTTTTTGTCCGCAGTAATGCCGATGTCCAGGATATTCATAAAAAGGAAAAGGAGTTGCAGATTGCAAAAGTTATAAGTCACAATGTTAAAAAGTGGAAGCTCAATACTATAATTCTTGATGCTGGTCATGGGGGAAAGGATCCAGGAGCAATTGGCGGTAATGGTACTCGAGAAAAAGATGTGGTACTAAACATCGTGCATGATCTTGGAATGTTTATCGAACAAAAATGGTCTGATGTGAACGTAATCTATACAAGAAATGATGACAGTTTCATTCCTCTGCATGAACGTGGAAATATAGCAAATCAAGCGGGAGGAAAACTATTTGTCAGCGTACATTGTAATTCTAGTCCAAACCGAACAGTTCAAGGTTCTGAGGTATATATTTTAGGGTTGCATAAAACCAAAGCGGCACTTGATGTTGCTCTGTTTGAAAACTCGGTTATCCGCCAGGAAGATGACTATCAAAAAGAATACAAAGGATTTTCCGAAGAACATCTCATCATGAGTACTATGGCGCAAAATGCTTTTGCCCGGCAGTCCACAAGTTTGGCGCAGAATATTCTAAAACCGATGGAGAAAATACCCGGCCATAATGGCCGAGGTGTTCGTCAAGCAGGATTTATGGTGTTATGGACACCTTCTATGCCAAGTGCCCTTGTTGAGGTAGGATACCTGTCAAATTTCTCGGAAGAGAAAATTCTCCGTGACCGTCAGGAACAAGCTAAAATAGCCTATGGTATATTTAAAGGATTAGATATCTATCGTAAAAATTATGAAATTACTACAATGGCCACCATGGACCAGTGAAAACCACTTTACATAACAATGGCATTGAATGGATGGATAATCATTTTGGTAATCCTGCTTCCGGGTTTGATATATACTCCCGGTAATAATACCGAGTCAGTAATGGTGCTGTTGGCTCCAATTCGGCATCGACAGCCAATAACGGAGTTAGAAATCCGGGCGTCCGGGCTGATATCAGTTTCATTAGAGATTGGGTGTGGTTTCATGCCGATCGCCCGATTCATTGGTTCAGTCATTCCAGTAATGATCGAGTCCCTGTCAAGATTTGCTTTCCAGTAGTTTTGCATGATTCCGATATCCATCCACATCCCTTCATGAAGGAAATAATTCATTCCTCCATTTTCAATAAGTCCTGTAAATCCTGTATCGACAATTCCCGAAAAATCACTTTTCAGATAGCGGAAAATTTCTGGAGTTAGAACGGCAATTCCTGTATATATACACGAGGAAACAAGATTGGTATGGCGAAGATTTCGGAAGTCTTTAATCAGGCCATTTTCAATGCCGATATATCCTATTTCCGGAGCCTCAGGGGTTGCGAAAAGAGTTAGTGTTCCCGGTCTTTGTGATTTTCTATGATGTTGTATGAGGACAGCTAAATCAATATCAGTAATAATATCACTATTGACCAGAAGGAACTCATTATCACCAATAAGTTTTTCACAATTTTTAAGACCGCCTCCAGTTCCTAGAATAACTGGTTCTTCTGAAAAAGTGATATCCAGTTCAGGGAGATTGCTTGATTCGATAACGCATCTGATTGTATTCGCATGATGATGTGTGTTGCAGATAATCTCTCTGATGCCAGCTTTCTTCAACTGAAAAAAAGTATAGAAAATGCTGGGTATATTCAGAACAGGGATCAGTGGTTTCGGGATATAATCAGTCAGTGGCTTCAGACGTGTACCGAAACCAGCAGCAAGGACAAATGCTTTCATTGTTCAGTTTCTTCAAATAGAGTTTTAAGGAGCTGGCCTGCCCTTTTCAGTTCATATCTTTCCTTGATATAATCCCTGATGTAGTTTAAAGTTGGAGCAATTGAATGTTCAAAGTTGTTGTTTTTCTTTACTTTTGTTTGGTAGCAAAATGTTCCTATGGCTTTGATATTGCGTTGAAAAGCCATGATATCAAAATAAAAAAGATATTCGTCGAAACTCATAGTACTCAGGTTATGACTGCGAAGGGTATTATAATGATAGGTTTTCAGTTCTTCGGTCAAAGATAGCTCGATCTGCACATAAGAATCTTTTAAAAGAGATACTGCGTCATATTGCGGAAGCCCCATACGCGCATCCTGAAAGTCAATAATCACAGGATTGTTATGGTAAATAAGTATATTTCGACTATGAAAATCACGATGGTTAAGAACAAAATGATAGGGTTTTACAAGAAGCTGTGCAATGGTTTCGAATTCATAACGTAAACTACCAATCAACTGACGATCAAACACTTCCGAAAAATAATTAAGCAGACCATTAGTGATAAAAAAATCAAATTCTGACATAAGTTTTTCCATATCAAAACTGCTATTGAAGGGAATACTCTTTTGATTACCTTTTATCTCTTGTATCTCAATAAGAATAGCCATAGTTTGCCTGTATAGTTCGGGAATGGTTTGTTTTATAGGAGAACTGAATACATTCTGCAGCAACAGATCTCCGCAGTCCTCCAATAGCAGAAGCCCTTTTTCTGCATCAACAGCAATGACCTCGGGAATCGGAATTCCATTCTGAGATAAAAGGTCGTGCAGTATTAAAAAAGGATAGGTTTCAATTGATGAATTTTCAAAAGCCGGATCGTAACAACCAATTGTTGATATGTCTGAACCTATAACCCTAAAATACTGACGGTTAGATGCATCTCCCTGTATTTTGATGATGGATGGTGTTGTATTATATCTGGAAACGAAAAGGTCTGCGATATTTTCTTTTAGAGCCATATAAAAACAGTTTACTGGTGTCGTTTCAACTAGGAAAGAATCAGTGTTTAGATGAACTACAAAAAAGTAGACACTTTAAAAAGTCATAACTTTAGGGCACCTCTAAAAATAGATTTTATTCTCCATCACAGTAACTGATCAGAACAGCAAAGACTATGATTTTGGCTTTCTGAGCTGCTACTCTTGTGATACCGATGGTACGAACATACAGAGCTTTCATGCTGTTGGTCATGAAGCCGAAAATATGCTCAACTCTTGCCCTGACCCTTGCTTTAACGGTATTACTGACTTTGTGTTTAGGGCTTAGTTTATGATCTGTCCAATATACGTACTGTCGCCATAGAGTTGCTGACCGGTATCATCATCATTGCTGATCAGGGTATCAAGTTTCTGAGAGTCATGAATAGAGGTATCCGTAACAGTCTATGCACTGATCAGTTTTGTTCCTTTGTCAGCTTTAAGATGTTTTTTGTAACCATAAAAGTTTGTCAGTTCTTCTTCGTCCATCAAGTATCACGATTTTTCTGACGCAGCTTATTGGGGTGAGTCATCCAAGCCTCAGGTATTCTACCCGCCTTGATTTTTTTGTTTTTTTCTCGGCTGTTTCGCTGGCGAGGGACTTCAACAAAACTGGCATCAACGATTTGGCCTGTTTTGGCAAAGAGACACTGATCGTCAAGAGCTGGGTTAAAACGAGAGAATAACACTTCAATAACGTTTTCCTTGATCAGTGTTTCTCGGGATTTCCAGATGGTCTTACTGTCTGGTACATTGTCACTTGTTTTTAGGCCAAGAAAGCGCATCAAGCTTCGGTGAGCGGTGATCTGCCGACATTGCTTCTGTTTTCGGGCTTATTGAAAACCACATCGAGTATCGGAACAAAAATCTTCCAGTCAATATGTGCTTCAAGTTTGACAAGGGAATCCTTGAGCTTAGTAAGTCTTTCGAGCAGAAAATGCTCCTCAAACAGGCCTATTGGGTTTATGTTTTTCATGATGACGGAATGAATCAAAATTATTTCATAAAAACATGAAATATTGTCCTCATTGCCTGATGCTAAAACATTATATCTTATGTTGATATATCACTCTATAATAAATAGAGGTGACCTTAAGTGTCATCTCCATAAAAAGGTTATTTGATTTTTCGTTTGGAACCTCCGTTACATAATAAAACGACATCATTTTCTAAGTCTCTTCTTTCCACACACCCATGCCTGAAAACTTTTCAATACGATCGTTGACAAGATCAATTAAATCTTTCGATAAGAGAACTTTGAGCTCTTCGATCAGTATAGTCTTCAACACTCCTGCCATAGCTTCAGGATTAGTATGAGCACCACCTACCGGTTCAGAAACAATCCTATCAATAATTCCCTGTGTCAAAAGATCTTCAGCTGTAAGTTGCAATGCTTCAGCAGCCTGCTCTTTATAATTCCAACTTCTCCAGAGAATTGAAGAGCAACTTTCCGGCGATATTACTGAATACCAACTGTTCTCGGCCATAAGAATTCGATCGCCTACTCCAATACCAATAGCACCACCACTTGCTCCTTCGCCGATAATTACACAAATTATCGGAACATTAAGCTTTGCCATTTCAAAGAGATTACGGGCAATGGTTTCAGCCTGACCTCTTTCCTCAGCCTCTATACCGGGAAATGCTCCTGGAGTATCAATCAAAGTAATAACCGGTTTACGAAATTTTTCGGCAAGTTTCATAAGCCGAAGTGCTTTACGATATCCTTCTGGCTGTGCCATACCGAAATTTCTATAAACATTTGACTTTGTATCTCGACCTTTCTGATGACCTATTATCATGACCGGCTGCGAAAATTCTAAGGAACTCTCTTCAATACGAGCGAAACCACCAACAATTGCCTTGTCATCACTAAAATGACGGTCACCAGCCAATTCGACAAAGTTTTTGGTCATCATGTAAATATAATCCAGTGTATAGGGTCTTTCCGGATGACGTGCAAGCTGAACTTTCTGCCAGCGGGTAAGATTTTTATAGATTGAACAACGGAGAGCCTCAACTTTTAACTCGAGAGCTTCTATATCTTGATTGAGCTCTCCGCTCTCAAAGGGTGCTGATAATCTTTTGCTACTCCTGATATATTGACGCATTTCGTTGAGCTTCGTTTCTAATTCAACGATGGGTTTTTCAAAATCAAGGATAACTTTCGTAGCCATAGATTGAGGTGTTATTGATAAAAAAAACTTATGAACTAAAGGGTTATGATAGACTTAAAAAAACAGAACTCAAAAACATTATAATACTCCCCAGAAATAGAACCACAGTTTAAGTTATTAAAATCCCTTAATTTTTTTGTCTATGAAATAAACGAGAAGAAAATTTAGCTCAGAATTCAAGACAAAAGTTTTACTTGAAGCTCAAATCATGCGGATATGTTTTTTACAAGCATTCAGACGCAGTCCAAGGGGTTTACCTGCAGGCGTATAACCCCCCACGAGCGTTCCATTTGTTGCAATACCAGTCTCATCTGCCCAGTAAATTTCAGCCTTTTCGGATTTGGCTTTATCTTTTATTTCAGGATACGCATTAGTTATTCAGCTTTATACTTCAGCTGTATGTTGCTCATATACCTTGCGAACCAACTTTTGCGGAGTATAGTCCTAACGAGATAAATATTCTCCAACGGTTCGCACCGGCAGGTTGACGCCAAATTTCTGGTTAATCAACATCAGGGCTGGCTGACAATCCTAAAAGGCAAAAGCAAGTTGGAGTTAGTCTGGATAATGATCAAAGCTCTTTTGAACTTGCAAGGACGTGCCCCCATTTACTGTGCCCCCTGCAATTGAAAATATTCGAGTTATTGCTCCGGCAACTATAGGTATTGATAAAAAGACACTATGGCCTTTATTCCCCAAGCGTTTTAAGAACTACGGATAAACACTTTTAATTGCCGGAGCAATAAGTAACCTTTGGTGTTGGTTTTTGAGTTGCTTTTAAGACCAAAAAGTGGGCTGTAAGCACTTGCTTCTTTTCCGGTGATAGACCTCGATGTCGTTTTATGTCAACAAAGATGTCGCGTTATTTAAAAAAAGTCATTCTTTTTATCTGGGTTCAGCACTACTTTTTAAGCCCATCCCATAGCTTGACTGATCGAGAACCCCACCGCTCAGGATATCTTGTCTGAGCTTGTCGCATCGTTGCATTTCTCTGTTTAAACATCGCTTCAACCTGACCGATCCGCATCTGTTCCGGTGTGACATACCCGATGGATGAATGCAAATGCTCTGTGTTGTACCAGTGCACAAATGCACCCATCCATAACCTGGCCTCACTTAATTCTTCAACACGTCCAGGATAATTCACCCGGTATTTCAGCGTTTTAAAGAGCGACTCAATAAACGGGTTGTCATTGCTTGTTCTTGGACGACTATGTGACATGTCAACTTTGAGTGCTCTGAGTAATGCCATCAGGGTAATGCCTTTCATGGGGCATCCATTGTCTGCATGCACGGCTTTAAGCTTGACCGTTTTGCCTTGCAGTGTCCGTTCAAACAGATCCCGACTATACCTGCCGCTTTCTTCTTCATGAACAGCCCAACCAACAATACGTTTATCAAAGATGTCTGTAATCACATAGGCATCGAAAAACAATCCTTTCACCGTGCGTGCCATGTAGGTGATGTCCCACGTGTAGACCTGATTCGATGCTGTCGCTATTCTTTCGGGCGGTTTAGCCTGCCTGCTCCGAACCCTCAAGTTACTCCGGTGGTGCAGCAGGTTTCGTTCTTTCAGCACACGGTAGAACGTCCGTACCGATGCAAAATACCGACCTTCATTGAGCAACAGCGCAACAATCTCATAGGGATTCAAATCCCGAAATCGCGGTGCATGACATTGCTCTATAATTTCCTCTTTCATTTCACGCGACAACTTTCTGACAACCCTTTTTTTGGAGCCTTTGCGTTTATCCTGCAACTCTCCATGCTTCCATCGTTGCAGGGTACGCAAAGAAATACCGACAACCTCGAAAGCCTTTGTGTACCTGGCTCCATTATAATGCGCTTCCTCTATCAATGGAATGATCTCCAGACTGTGAGCTTCAAGAATCAACAGTCCTTTTGGTCCTCCATAAGAGCATCCCGCTTTTTTTTAACAGGAGTAGTGCTGTTGCTTCGGCCAGAGCTTTCTCTTTTCGATGAAGCTTCTTTTCAAGCTCTTGGCTTCTTTTCTTTAAGGCTTTAAGCTCTTGATCATTTTTGTCGTTTTTCTTGTCAATCATTTCTCGGGGTTCCTGATCCCAGATCGTTAGGTGTTCTGAGTGCAGGCCTCGTTCTCTGAGAAACCTGCTCAGTTGTTCGTTATCAATGCCGCCAGCTTCAAGCACTAACTGGTATTTCTCTTTCGGGGTCATGAATCGTGGACTGCTCTCTTGACTGCAATCAGGCAAGATACCTGATGCACTCTTCTTGATCCAATTCCTGATTGTCTGATCATTTATGCCGGTCTCTTTGCTTACCTCGACAATACTTCGCGCATCAGGAGGCAAGACTTTTTCAGTACACTTAATCTCACTGCTCGGGAATATTCCATAATTCGCCTCCTTGGTGGTGGCGACATCTATATTAACACATAGGGTGTTTACCGGGAGACAGCTCAATCAATAGCAAAAGGGGCTGCCGGGTGTTGGATCGCATTGTAATGGTCGAAAGAAATACCGGAAATGATCACCGTAGATAATGGACATGAATTTATCAGCAAAGCGCTTGATGCCTGGGCATTTCAGCATGACGTCAAGTTGGTTTTCAATAAACCTGGAACACCTGTGGATAATGCCTTTATTGAAAGCTTTAACGGACGAGTTCGTGATGAATGCCTGAATATGAGCTGGTCATTGAACTATGGAAAGAGGATTACAATACGACCCGACCGCATAGTGCTTTGGGCGGGTTAACACCAGAAGAATTTTTGGCTCAACAAACAGAATATTTCCAATTGCAGGTGGGACAGTAAATAGGGGGACATCCCATTTCGAAAAGGAAGGTGATTGTTCAATCTTGACCCCATCCAAGAGGTCGGTTGGTGATGCATTAACAGAAGGTTAGAAAGCGTTTAACCGAATGCTGTCAGAACTGTGAGCTGTCGATGCACACCCATTTCGAGTTGTCAAGTGTCAATTTGGCTACAGGCAAGTTCGCTATCGTGGATTGAAGAAGAACAGCAGTCAGATGGTGACGCTGTTTGCCTTGACGAATCTGTGGGCTGTATGCAAACAACTGCTATCTAGGCTGGGATAAGTGCGCTCATGAAGGAGAAAAAACAGCTTAAAACCAAAGATATCTACAACAAATAGTCAAATTTGACCCAATTCAAGTGCTCTAGCCGTCTGTCGGATTTAACAAGCAGATTGATTGCTGCATAAAGAGTCGAACAA
>JBAXLG010000057.1:0-9212 GCA_037134935.1 Chlorobiaceae bacterium
AAGCCCATCTCTTTGATGGGCTTTTTCGTTTCCCCCTCTTTCACTGTTTGGTTATTCCTAAGACCTTACCATGAAAATAGTCTTCGAAACCTAAAGCGTTTTGTTTTTATGAATCAAGGCATCAAGAGAGACTGTTATGCGTTTACCCTTGAGATGAGTGTGCGTGATTACGAGTGCGATATGCAGGGAATTGTCAATAACAGTGTTTATCAGAACTATATTGAGCATGTTCGCCACGAGTATCTTAAGCATGTTGGTATAGATTTCAGTGAGTATATCCGACAGGGCATCAACCTTGTAGTGGTGCGAGCTGAACTTGATTATAAATATCCTCTTGTTTCAGGAGATACGTTTATGGTTTGTCTGAATGTGCAACGCGAATCGGCTCTAAAATTTGCGTTTTATCAGGATATTTTTCGACTTTCCGATAATAAATTGATTTTAAAGGCTAAAATTATAGGAACTGCGCTTAGCAAAAATGGGCGTCCTGAAATTCCCAAGCAGTTTGTTATATGTATCGGAGATTCCGGAAATAAATAGGCAGAAAATTTCCATGAAGAACTATAAAAAATCATTTATGCATATCAGTAAGTTTTTTTATTGTGACGACATCAACATTTTGTGCATCAATGCCTGATGGAAGCGTAGATTAGTCGTTTTCTTACATCTTACCCATTTGAGCGTGACACTGATAATGTGGTGTATGGCTCCAAGTTTATTAATGCCTTCTTGCATTATTATGCATTCGATGTTTTCCAGAGTTCTAAAAGAATTAATAACAGCCACAGGTTAATCTCGCTCCGATTTCGGATCACGGTTCATGAGATCCAAAATCGCTTGCTGAACCGCCTTTCCTTCAAAAAGCATTTCGTAAACAGACTGAGTAATGGGCATATCTACCCCAAGCTTGCGACTCACTTCATAAACAGCCCTTGAGCTGAGAACACCTTCAGCAACCATGTTCATCTGGCTGATAACATCGTTAAGTGAACGTCCCCTACCGATCTCCTCCCCAACATAACGGTTTCTGCTGTGTCGACTCAAACAGGTGACAACCAGATCGCCGATCCCCGAAAGACCCGAGATGGTCACTGGATCGCCTCCGAGTCTGACGCAAAACCTTGATATTTCGGCAAGGCCTCGTGTAATGATAGCTGCTTTAGCATTATCACCGAATCCTATCCCATCAGAAATACCGGCAGCAATCGCAATGATATTTTTTACTGATCCAGCTGTTTCGACTCCGATGATATCAGTATTTACGTAAACGCGAAACATCTTAGTACGAAAAAGTTTTTGAACTTTTTCGGCGGTTTGGAGCGATAAGGAGGATGCCACCACAGTGGTAGGCTGTTCTCTGGCAACTTCTTCAGCATGACTTGGACCATAAAGTGCGGCCACTTGGAAGGCTTGAAGGCCTGAAAGTACTTCAAAAAGCACTTCAGACATTCGCTTGCCGGTTCCAAGTTCAATGCCTTTAGCTACGTTGACTAAAATTTTATCTTCGAGAGAGACATCGGAAAAACCACTAACAGTTTCTCTCAATGCCTGTGAAGGTACTGCTGTGACGATCAACTTTGACCAAGAAACAAGTTCAGGTAAGTGATCGGCCATTTGAAGTTTTTCAGGAAATAATATGCCCTTGAGGTATCGGAGGTTTTCTCGTTCGGCCTTAAGCTTTTCAGTAAATTCAGGTCTATGTGCCCACAAGCGAACAGAATATCCTTTTTTTGCAAGTAATACAGCAAGTGTGGTGCCCCAACTTCCGGCACCTAATACAGCAATATTCATCAGATAAAAAGGATGTTATGAATACTTACGGAACGTCAAACGGTTTTCTGTGCCGGAAAACAACCTTTTGATATTGGCCCGATGAGTGTAAAGAATTGCAAGTGCAACTATAAGTCCGAAAATGATAAGGTGATAGTCAAGGCTATCATGAAATGATATCTGGGAATCGAAAAGCTTAATATAGTAATCAAGGCCGCCACCCAGTTCAAAAATATATTTGCGAATAACAATGATAAGAGGAAAAGCAACTGCAGCAAGCATAGATGCTACAGAAATATAACGGAAAAAATAAGCAGTCACAAGAAAAATAGCAATGACCATCAACATACTTACTGGTGCGATGCCAATCAGCATGCCAGCAGCAGTACTGACACCCTTTCCTCCTTTAAATCCAGCAAAGACCGTAAATACGTGACCAAGTACAGCACTCATTCCAGCAAGAAGCCTCAAGGCCACCTCATTTATGTCGGGAAATGTGTCTATCGGATGATTTCTGAAAAAAGCCACAACAAAAACAGCTGCAACAATACCCTTTAAAATATCAATAAGCGTAACAGTCAATCCTGTTTTCCATCCCAGAACACGGAATGCATTAGTTCCTCCGGCATTACCACTGCCAAAATTTCGGATATCAATTCCTTTGAGCATTTTTCCTGCCATAATGCCTGTCGGGATAGAGCCGATTATGTAACTGACCACTAAAATACCTAATAAAGTCAACATAAACCCTTTTTGATTATTGCTTTAAATCAAAAAAATTATGACTGGTAATTAACATCAGATTCTGGATATATTTCCAATAATGTACGCATTTTCTCCATAAGATTTCAATAGATAGATGACGTTGTCAACCGCATTTTTTTCTACAACCATCACTAGGCCTATTCCTAAATTAAAGGTTCTGCGCATATCATCTTCAGGAACCTGACCCTCTTTTCGAATGATATCGAAAATCACTGGTTCAGGCCACGATTGCCATTCAACATCAAGCTTCAGTCCTTCAGGAACAATGCGCATAGTATTTCCCATCAGTCCGCCACCGGTAATATGCGATAGACCTCTGATATCGGTTGAGCCGAAAAATGGTTCAATGACATTGAGATAGGAGCGATGCCTTTTCAGAAGCTCCTCGCCAACTGATCCGTCAAGACCGGAAAAAGTCTGTTGCATCTTTCCGGCAAGCACTCTCCTTGCAAGGGAATACCCGTTGGTGTGCAAACCGGTTGACGGAAGGCCGATAAGCACATCACCAGATCTAATTGACGATCCGTTGATGATGTTTTCATGATCTACGACACCAACTATAGAGCCGGCAAGATCAAAATCTTTCTCATGATAAATGCCAGGCATTTCGGCTGTTTCACCACCAATAAGTGCACATTTATTTTCTCGGCAGGCCTTGACCATTCCGGAAACAACTGCAGCGGCCAGTTCAGGCGCCAACTTTCCGCAGGCATAATAATCAAGAAAGAAGATCGGTTTTGCTCCACAAACCAGAATGTCATTGACACAGTGATTCACAAGGCATGAACCAACGGTATCATAGATGCCGAGTTCAATAGCTACTTTGAGTTTTGTACCTACACCGTCAATGCTACTGACCAGTACGGGTTTTTTATAGCGGGAAAAATCAGGCTGAAAAAAACCCCCAAAAGCGCCAATATCCGTTATTACTTCTGGAGTAAAAGTCTGGCGAACCTGGGGTTTAATCAAGCGGACAAACTCCTCACCCGCATGGATATCGACGCCGGCTTTTTTATAATCCATTTTATACCATTTTAACGTTTAAAGCCAACTCACGACTAAAGGGTTCCTACCGGAGTTTCAAAAATACCTTTCCATTCAGCCCCAGAAAAAAACTCCCGGTGAAGATTTTTAACCGCGGTACCTACTTCGGCTTCGTCAACAACAAACCCTACATTTATTTCAGACGCACCCTGAGAGATCATTCTCAGGTTAACATCCTTCAATGCGCTGAAAATTCTACCTGCAACACCTCGGGACATACGGAGATTATCGCCGACTACACTTATTGTAGCAACGTTATGTTCAATATCAACTTCGCCGAAGCTTTTCAGAGTCTGAACCAGTTCCTCGCTGAAAGTTTTTTCGTCCACAGTGAGTGATACCGAAACCTCACTGGTGGAAATCATTTCTACCGATATGCCGTAGCGGGCAAACACACCGAACAATTCGCTCATAAAACCATGACGGCCAAGCATACAGTTTGAACGCATATTAATAATGCACTGACCCTTTTTGACTGCTATGGATTTGACAAGTCCCTCATAACTCATTCCCGAAAGCCTTGCCGGATCATTAGTAATAATAGTGCCTTTGGCTTCGGGATGCCCGGAGTTGAGCACATAAACCGGAATGTTTTTTTGCGCAGCTGGAGCTATTGTGTCGGGATGCAGAACCTTGGCGCCAAGGTAAGCAAGCTCTGCCGCTTCTGAAAAAGTCATGACCCGAATGCTTCTTGCTTCGGGTACCAGCCTCGGGTCGCAAGTCATGACACCGTCAACATCGGTCCATATCTGGATAGAACTTTCATTGAGCCAAGCTCCAAGCAATGCCGCTGAAAAATCAGATCCCCCCCTTCCAAGTGTTGTTGTTCGGCCATCCTTTGTAGCTCCTATATAACCTTGGGTTATAACCGTAGTTCCATTTTTAAGTAAGGGAGCAATCATTCTGCTGACATTCGTTATGCAAAGATCATTGATGGGGCGGGCAAAGCCGAAATTGTCATCGGTAATCATGATCATACGGATATCAACCCATTCGGCGTTATACCCCTGCTCTTTCATGGCCACGGAAAAAACTGTTGTGGAAAACAACTCGCCAAAAGAGCAGAACATATCTCTCGATCGTTCGGTAAGCTCGCCAACGATATCAACACCCTTGATGAGCATCTCAAGACGCACTGCAAGTTGTTCAATTTTTTCCGAAACTTCCTTTTTCCACTCCTTTCCTTTGATCAGCTTGTCAACAAGCTCAAGGTGAAACCCGCGTACCTCTCTGGCAAGAAACATCGCATCATCAATATTGCTACGACCGGCTGCATCTGCAATGTGTACCAACTTATTGGTTATGCCACTGCATGCGCTTAGCACCACAAGAGGTGCAGCTTTCTGTGATTCCCGAACAACGAGTGAGATAGCCTGTTGCATGGCATTGGCATTTCCTACTGAAGTTCCTCCGAATTTCATCACTGCCATATCTTCATACAAATAGGTTAACTATAATCGTACTCTTATGATTTTTCACGTACTTTTTTTCATTACTATAAAATGGTAGCTCGCAACGTGTCCCAAAAAACTGCTTTTATAAGATGAAGCAACATTTTATGACTTTACTTTCCATATGGGTCAAATCGCGCCGTATGCTGTCGCTCTTCATCTCCATAGCAGGAATGCTGCTTAGTGTTACCGGCTGCCAGAGCACCCTGACCGGATCGGGATCAACTCGGGAGTGCAAATATACTTTAAAAAAGAGAAATTCGTATATCTCGTGCATTCCTGAAAAAAGCTTTTTTCCTCTACTCTGCCATCTTCCAGTTAAGGTGACGGAACGATCAATTCGTCAAATGTTTTCATCCATAGAACGTTCCCTTGGAACACCTTACCGCCTTGGAGGAACAACTCCTGAAGGGTTTGACTGCTCTGGGTTTGTATCGTACATCTATAAACAAAACTTCAGGCTTCTTCTTCCAAGAACTGCTGAAGAGCAGGCATCACTCGGCAATGTGGTGCAGCGGAAAGAGCTTAAAGTGGGGGACCTGGTGTTTTTCAGTACTGAAAGGGGTAAAATCGACCATGTCGGTCTTTTTATCGGCAAAAACAGTTTTGCTCATGCTGCAACCGGCGGCATCATGATTAACAGTCTCACAGAAAACTACTACGACCATCACTACTGCTTCGCTACCCGCTTGGTAATGGTTCAATGAGAGGATTCCGGAAGTTGCATCATCATCATCTTTGCCAAGCGAAAAACTTATATTGATTCATAACCGGTGAACAGGTAAACCACTTTAACCATCTTTATGACAAACTCAGGAACAAACAACTATATAGAACTGGCTTTTGACATTCCCCCATCTCTCAATGAACTCTATATAGCTCTGCTTGCGAATGAGGGTATAGAATATTTTCAGGAAGAAGACCATAGACTTCTTGCTTATCTGCCTGAAACAGAGTGGAACAAAAAGAAAGAGGAGGAAATGGTCACCCTTGTACAAGAGAGGCTTGGGCACACCCCCTCCTATCAGGTAAACATTATGTTTGACCGGAACTGGAATGCCGAATGGGAAGCGAACCTGAAGCCTATTGAGATATCCGCACGTGTTTTGATTGTTCAGAAAAACAAGGAAATTACACCGAAACCCGGCCAGATTGTTATTGAAATCAACCCGAAAATGTCTTTTGGTACTGGTTATCACGCCACGACCCGACTGATGCTGCGACAGATGGAAAAGCTTGAACTCAAAGACAAAAAAATAATGGATATTGGCACCGGTACGGGCGTGCTTGCTATTGCCGCGCGTAAACTCGGCAACAACCATCCTATACTTGCATTCGACAATAACGTATGGGCAGCAGAAAACGCCATTGAAAACATTGAGCAAAACAATGCGCCGGACATAAAAATTGAGCTGCTTGATGCTGAAGAGGATCTTGTCGAAAACCTCAAAGAGGGTTATGACCTGATTTTTGCAAATATAAACAAAAATGTGATTGACCGGATTTTACCGGTAATCATGAAATACACACCAAATGCCCAAGTACTGCTATCCGGCATCCTTGTTTATGACGAACCTTGGCTGAAAAAACTGCTGAAACGACTCGGCTATGAGATTGCCCAAACCATCTATGAAGATGAATGGCTCTCAAGCCTTGTACAACCCCATTTCCAATCAAATCTTTAGCTTGTAACACTACTATGAAACGGGTTTCATGCATTGATATCGGCACCAATACCGCACTTCTCCTGATTGCCGATCTTGAACCGGACAGTGGGAGTATTTTACCAGTTTACCACAAGCAGACTATTGTGCGACTCGGTAAAAATATAGATGCCGAAAAAGTAATTGATGGAGAAGCCCAAGAACGGCTTGCTAATTGCCTTAATGATTACTGCCGAATAAGCAGTGACCATAGCTGCGAAACCATCATCGCCGTTGGTACAAGTGCCCTCAGGGATGCCGCTAACCGCAACGAAGTAATCTGCAAAGTTGCCGCTGAAACAGGAATTACCCTGAAATGCATCTCCGGGCAGGAAGAGGCTGAACTAACCTTTTTTGGTGCGGTTGCCGGTATGAATAACGTTTCCGAACTTTTTATGGTCATCGATATTGGTGGAGGCAGTACTGAAATTTCCATGGGGTCACTCTCAGGCGTCACGGAAAGCATAAGCCTCAATATCGGTTCAGTCAGGTTCACCGAACGTTTTTTCACTTCACAACCTCCACTCCAAAAAGAAGTTGATGCCGCAAAAGCTGAAATTGACAAGCAGCTTACGTCGAATATTTTGCCGTTTTTCTCCGCAAGGGAACAAGCATATGGTGTTGCTGGAACAGTAACAACTCTCGCACAGGTCAGTATGGAAATGAAGCACTTTGACGCATTGAAAGTGCATAACTATGCGCTCAAATACTTTGACGTACATAAACTTCTCGAGCAGTTCAAAGAAAAAAAACATCAAGAAATTATTGAACTTGGTATTCCCGAAGGACGAGCAGATGTGATTGTCATGGGAACTTTGATCCTGCACCAGTTCATGCGGCTACTCGGTATCGGGGAAATAAAGGTCAGCATCCAGGGTCTACGCTTCGGGCTTGCACAGCAGGAGCTGCTTCGGCTTCAGAAAAACATCTGATACAGTAAACTACAACCAGTTGAGCAGCCGCATTCCTTGTAAAAAAAAGGAAAACCTGGTCACTCTCAGTAATGCGGTATTTCTTTCTAAGATCTTCTGGTGACAGCGGGAAATCGCGCCGCTGAATACTTGCGCCAAAAATTCCATGTTGCTGGAGAAATGCCCTGAAGGTTTTGGGCTTGTAAGGTACGCACGCCATTACACGGAACAGTCTGCCAGGAAAACGGTCAACTTTTTTCTCTGCCGTCAGATAATCAACCGTTTCATTCACGAACTCAAGATGGTACTGTCTGGCAAGTATTACGGTAAGTTTGGCCTTTATAATTGCGGGATCAGGCTCGTAGAGATACGATTTCACAGAACGGGCAAGAACTCGCTCACCATCATTATCCTCTAACACTTCAGTTATCGCATCAGAAACAGTCGAAAGGCAAACAGCCCTGCGTGTTGCCGGCAGCTCCCGCGCTTCCCTATCAAGCAGCAAGAGAATCTCCCTGCATTCACCCTCAACAGAAACTACAATCATTTCAGATAGGCACGGCAAACATGTTTTCAGGTTGCTGAGTTCAAGAGCCGGAGATGCCTTTATACAAACCTTGGGCGCTTTTTTGAGCAACAGATCATGGCAGGCAACAACATTTGGGCTTGCAGCCTCAAGCCCTACAGAACGCCGAAACAGCTCTCTTCGTGCAGGATCGATAAAGATCCAGTCAAAATAATCATCAGGATAGGATGGTAATAATTCAATGCTTTCACCATTTTTCACCCGAACATTGCCGCAACCGGTCATTTTCAGATTATGCTCCATCATAGCGCAAAGCAGTTGGTCACGCTCGCAGTAGATAACCTCAGCAAACCGCTTTGCAAGAAACATCGCGTCAATACCCAGTCCACCACTCAGATCAATTACTCTATTACCCGATAGAAAAATGGCCTTATATGCTGCGGTACGCTCTCCCGAAGCCTGCTCAAGCGACAACGGGGTATAGAGCATATTGGATGTTGCAAAAACGGGTAATTTTTTGATAGCTTTCTGCCTGCAGGCAATCTGTTCGGCTATTGCCCTTACCGGAAGATCCTTGCGACTTTGAAATTTCATGGCAAAAGCAACAGACTTATCGGAACAGTAACGTTCGATCAAAGCCTGAACTTCCGGATCAAGCAGCCTTTGAAATTCTTCAAGAGTCATTCAACTTTCATCAAAATAGTTCAAAACCTTTCAGTTCCTGAACAGCAGCCTGTCGTACAGTCCAGTGCTCATCGTTTTGTGCTCGATGCTTAAGAATCGTCAGGGTATCAGGATCCTCTTTCCATCCTCTAGCCAGCTCCTGAACAGCAGCCCGTCGTACAGTCCAGTGCTCATCGTTTTGTGCTCGATGCTTGAGAATCGTCAGGGTATCAGGATCCTCTTTCCATCCTCTAGCCAGCTCCTGAACAGCAGCCTGTCGTACATCCTCATGATTATCGTTTTGTGCTCGATGCTTAAGCCATATCAGGGTATCAGGATCCTCTTTCCATCCTCTAGCCAGCTCCTGAACAGCAGCCTG
>JBAXLG010000058.1:0-8569 GCA_037134935.1 Chlorobiaceae bacterium
GGAGCTTCGAAAGCTATCGGATAAGAATCCTCTTTTAAAGCTGGAAATGCAAATATAGCTGGTGCAGTAAAATAAAATTTAGTTCCCATTAAATTCCTCAAATAGCCAAAAATGGAATAAGTGACTATTTATTTTCCCCAGCTTTGAGAAGCTTCTGTCGCTCTTCATCAGTTAAGGAGCTATAACCATATTCTGAAATCTTGTCAAGAATAGCATTTATTTCTGTTTCTGAAACCTGCTGAACTACCTTGTTCTGCTGATAAATATAAGGCGCACTCCTTTTTTTTTCGACAACTTTCATTTTGCTGAACAATTTAGAAATTGACCATTCGTTTCTTTTTATGGTTATGTAAAGAAAACCGATCAGCATCCCACCAAGGTGGGCGAAATGGGCAATGTTGCTACCGCTACCCATTTCTCTATTGCCAAGGCCGGAAAGCAACTCAATAAGTGCATAGCCGGCTATAAAGTATTTCGCTTTTACCGGGACAAGAAAATAGATAAAAATGTAGCGTTCCGGAAACATCATGCCAAAAGCAAGCAAAACGCCGTAAATGGCTCCAGATGCTCCCACAGTAGGAGAGGAATGGCCGATAGTAGCTAACAGGTTAATGACAGCGGCACCGATGCCACAGATAAAATAATAAGTGTTAAACTGTCGGGTACCCCAGTAATTTTCTATTTCAGCACCAAACATCCAAAGCGCAAACATATTAAAAATTAAATGTGCCCAGCCACCATGTAGGAACATATAAGTCAGCGGCTGCCATATTCTGAAATTGCCCGAGCCTATAGGCCATAGAGCGCCCATAGCAGTGATAGTTTCGCCGAACAGTGTAGATTGCAGAAAAAAGACGGCAATATTAATAATAATGATGGTTTTGATTGCCGAGGGAATAACCTGAAAACTTCCGGGTCTGTATGGCTGGTTTGAATAGTTCATGATAAGGTTTGGTTCGGCCTATTCTTAACATTTACACAGAACAGGCTCTCGGGACTAAAATCCATAAAGATTTGCTTCATGCTCATGTATTGACACGGTTAATCATTTAGAGCGGCAATACCCGGTAGTTTTTTCCCTTCAAGGAATTCGAGGCTTGCTCCGCCTCCTGTGGAGATATGGGTTATCTCATTTGCAAGGCCTGCTTTTGCAATAGCGGCAGCCGAGTCTCCGCCACCGACAATTGTTGTGGCCCCTTTTGCTGTTGCTTCCGCTAAAGCTTTAGCCACTGCTATTGTTCCTGTAGCAAAATTATTTATTTCAAAAACGCCCATAGGGCCATTCCACAGAACTGTTCGTGCCAGGAGAATTTCTTTGGTGTATTTTTCGATCGTTTCAGCACCTATATCCACTCCAATCATTTTGTCTGGAATTTCTGAAATTACTACCGTATGGAACGGAGCATTCACTGAAATTTCTGGAGCAACAATGACATCTTTCGGCAGAAGCAGTTTGATACCCTTGCTTTTTGCTTGTGCAAGAATTTCAAGGGCTAAATTAATTTTGCTTTCCTCAACTAAGGAATTCCCCACTTTATAACCTTGTGCTTTGAAGAAAGTGAACACCATCGCACCACCAATTAGTAGCGTATCAACTTTTTTGAAAAGATTTTCAAGCACATCAATCTTTCCTGATATTTTAGATCCTCCCAGAATTGCCACAAATGGACGTTCGGGTTTCTGTAATGCTTTTCCTAGATACTTCAACTCTCGTTCAATCAGATAACCAGCTACTGCCGTTTGTACGTAATGGGTAATCCCTTCTGTTGACGCATGCGCTCTGTGTGCAGTTCCAAATGCGTCATTGACATACACTTCACCAAGCGACGCAAGCTCTTTTGAGAAGTTGTCATCATTAGCCTCTTCTTCAGGATGAAATCTCAGATTTTCAAGCATAATTACTTCGCCGTCTTGAAGTGCTAGGACTTGCTGCATGACCTTTGTTCCAATAGAATCTTTTGCCATTATTACCGGAATACCGATCAGTTCAGAAAGTCTCAAGGCCACTGGAGCCAGCGAGAAGTCAGGATTGACTTTTCCTTTTGGCCTTCCAAGGTGTGACATAAGAATGAGACGCCCGCCATCGTCAAGAACTTTTTTAATTGAGGAAAGAGATTCAACAATTCTTTTGTCATCAGTTATATTTTTTTTGCCGTCAAGGGGAACATTAAAATCAACGCGCATTAATACCCGTTTGCCTTTAATTGAAATGTCCGACAAGGTCTTTTTCTGCATGTCTTTTATGATTTATTGAACAATAAGGATCTTAAATTTGGTATTTTTTGTCTTCAAATATAATCAATTTACCTGACAGGAATATGAGTTCTATCTTTTTTTAACATAATCAGCGAAGGATAGCCGTGCGTGCGCGTTTGTATTTTATGATGTTTTTCTGATGCTCTTTCAGAGATTCAGAGAAGTTATGACCTCCTGTTCCTGTGGCAACAAAATAAAGAAATCGGGTGTCAGCAGGTTGGAGAACTGCGAGGATAGATGCTGAGCCGGGATTGCATATAGGACCCGGAGGAAGTCCATTATAGCGGTAGGTATTGTAAGGAGAATCAATTGTAAGGTCAGAGTAATAAAGTCTACGTGCAGTTGTTCTGTCAAGGGCATACTGTATGGTCGGATCGGCCTGCAGGCGCATGTATTTTTTTAACCGATTAAAATAAACGCTTGCCACAAGGGGTTTCTCTCGGTCAAGAGGGGTTTCGGCTTCAACGATAGAGGCGATGATCAAGAGTTCAGTTTCGTTCAACCCTGCTTTTACGGAAGATGTTTTCAGTTTGTCAGAGTAGAACTTCCTAAATCTACTTATAAGAAATCCTGCTACTTCTTCAGGAGAGTCTGACCAAGCAAAGTTATAGGTTCCAGGAAAGAGGTAGCCTTCAACATTTTTTGCCTTTATTCGAAACTTTCGGAGTAGATGGCTGCTGGAGGCCGCTACAATGAATCCCGTTGAATCAAAATCAAGTTTTTTAGAAAGGATGCTGGCAGCTTTCTTAAAATTAATCCCTTCGGGGAGTGTTACACGAACTTCGTCCAGCTTTTGAGTATGGAGGTAATACAGGAGCATGAAATTCGACATACCCGGTGGAATGGAATATCTTCCTGGCTTGATGTTTTGCAATTGGAAAATAATACGTCCGGTTATAAATGTCGACCATTTATTTTTTATTGCTTGATTACGGTACAATTCGCCCACAATCCTCACAAAACTCATGCCCCTGTGAATTGTAAGATGTGTTGTTTTTGATGCTGTATTGATTCCAGGCAAGAAAAAAAAACAAACGACTGTAATCATCAGAATGACTGAAGCGATTACTAACTGTTTTTTTAATAAAGTTTTCTTTGAGGTCATGCAAGGATGCTCTGTTAGCTGGTATGGATATTCGGTTTATGGTTTTTCCACTCATGCTGATAAAGGCGGGATTCTTCAATAATGCAATGGTAAATTTTTTCCAGAGTGAATGATTTCAGATGTGAATCAGCATGTTTCAACACATTGTTCAGAACCTCTTTTTCTCTGTTCGGCTGGAGAACCTGTTCTCCGATTTTTGATTTAAGGGAAATAATATTTTGAGCGCAATTCAACCTTTCGCAGATTAGGACTGATAATTGCTGGTCAATGACATCAATTTTTTTTCGCCACTCGTCAAGCTCCTGACTATATGCTGTATTATTAACGGTACAGTTAGACATTATAATTATAAAAATGGTTAATTAAATAAAGAATCCTCAAAGCAAGCTTCGAGGTACTTAGTCATTTAGAATTAATGTTTTTTCATTCGAAGCAAAGCTTCGGGGAATTGACCTCAGAGATTAAAAAAATAAGCATGTGACTAATAAAACAATAATATAGATAGGAAAACTATATACTGATTGTTTTAAGATTGTACTTTGCAACAAGTGAATACATATACTTGTTTTATTATTTTAATTATAATAATAAGCTTTTTTATGCATGTATTCAATGATTTTACGTGATCTAATATTCAGGACAGTAGTGTCCTATAGAATTAATAAAGCCGGGCTGAAAAACACTTGAGAAATAGCAATAGTAAAAGTGAGCAAATTTTTTTTTAAGCTCTCCACAAGAATTGGTTCGGTAATCAAAAGGCCAGACATGACAACGATACAAATGTAAATCATCAAAAACATACTAAAACCTTTGAAGAAGATGTTGGCAAAATCAAGTTCATTTTTGGAAAAAATTACCGAATGACTTGTTGTTGAGTGCTTATAACTAATATTTATAAGATGGTTCAGACCATGAAGCAAGTCACTACGCTGTTGGGTGAGTTGCCGGTTTATGTCAACAAAGGTTATAGTGTACCCCGAATTTATGAGCTAAGTAACCTTTTGTGTTGGTAATGTTTGCCACAACGTATTACTCAAAAATGATTTATGAGAATTTTTTTATCCGATTAAACAGGTCTTTCTTTAATCGTATCAAAAATACACCGCAAATCCCTTTTAAATAATGCTTTCCGGTAAGCGGCCCCAACACGAAAGGTTACTTAGCTCAATTTTATACAGTGGATTAAGTTGGTAACTTACCCAAAACAGGAGCGGGTTATGAGTGAGAAGAAACGGAAAAGTTTCAGTAATAATTTGAAGGCCAAGGTAGGACTTGAGGCGATCTAAGATATTAAGACCAGCTCTAATAATAGATTTTTCTCCATTTCAAGTATGATAGTATGAGCTTGATGATAAGTGTATCCGGAATACGTGGCATTGTTGGGGAAAGCCTTACACCAAAAAATCTTACAGCTTTCGCCACGGCCTTCGCATCATGGATTCTTAAAAGTAAAAATGAACGAGATGGCACTTATTCAGAAAAAAAACCAAAAATCGTCATTGGTAGGGATACTCGGCCAACAGGCAAAGCTATCAAAAATCTCGTGAGTAATGTTATAGTGCTTTGTGGTTGTGATGTTATTGACCTTGGCATTGCTACAACGCCCACCGTGGAAATAGCCGTTGCTGACGAATATGCGGATGGTGGGCTTATAATTACTGCATCCCATAATCCTGTAGCATGGAATGCGCTGAAAATGCTTAATCATCTTGGCGAATTCCTGACGACAAGTAATGTCTCTGAGCTACTTGCAATTGCAGAAAAAGAGCTCTTTTTCTATGCAAGCTGGGATACTGTCGGCTCCATCAGCTACAATGATCGTTATGATGCCGTACATATTGAAAAAATTCTTCAACTTCCTTTTATTGATAGAACGGAAATTGCGAATCAGAAATTCCGGGTTCTTGTCGACTGTGTTGAAGGAGCCGGCTATTCGGTTGTTCCTAAGCTGTGTCAACAGCTTGGAATTGAGAATGTTATACCTTTTGCTTGCGGCGGCAGTGGTTTATTTCCACGTAACCCTGAACCAATAGAGGAAAATCTTGCAGTAACCATCTCTCGACTCAAGGAAGTTGGAGGCGATTTTGCACTCATCGTTGATCCGGATGTTGACCGGCTTGCCATTATCTGTGAAGACGGCTCGCTCTTTGGTGAAGAATACACGCTTGTCGCGTGTGCTGACTTTTATCTTAAACAGAAAAGAGGTAATGTAGCCAATAACCTTTCTAGTAGCCGCGCACTGAAAGACATTGCCAAAAAATATGGGCTGGAATGTTATAGTGCAAAAGTTGGGGAGGTCAATGTTATTGAGGTCATGAAAGAAAAAGAAGTCGTCATAGGTGGTGAAGGCAACGGCGGAGTTATTCTTCCAGAATTGCACTATGGCAGGGATGCGCTTGTCGGGATAGCGCTTTTTGTTCAAGCATTTACCAGCTGGCGCATCAAAAACAAAAGTGGATTGCTTTCACAGTTCAAGAAGCAGTTTCCAAACTATGTCATGTCAAAGCAAAAAATTAGCATTGGTAAAACAGACAAAACTTTGCTTAAAAATATTTTTACCGATATTGCCTTGCACTACCCTACCGCCGAAGCGAGTACTATTGATGGCCTGAAACTTAATTTTGTCGATAGTTGGGTTCATTTACGGCCATCAAATACAGAGCCGATTATCAGGATCTATACCGAAGCTTCGTCAAAGGCCCAAGCTGATGAACTTGCCGACAGGTTCAAACACGACATTAAAAAAAGAATATTTAGTCGTTAATAATTAGGGCAACGGTATTGATAATTCCCAAAAATCCATGAGTAACGACCAGAAAAAACAAAGTTTCAGAACACAACAGGATGATACACTTCGAAAAGAAAAAAAAGGCAAGGTTGACAGTTATATCATATCCCGTATAGTTAACTATATCAAGCCATTTAAAACTCTTGTTATCGGTGCTGTTGCAATAACCATTGCAGGCTCTTTTCTGGGCCCGCTGAGGCCTTATTTGACAAAAATCGCCATTGACAATCATATCGCCCATAGAGATTTCAAGGGGTTAACGGTTATTAGCATTTTTCTTGCTGGGATAATTATCTTGGACGGCTTAAGACAGTATATCACCACTTTGCTAACACAAATTATCGGTCAGAAAGCCGTTTTCAACCTTCGTATGGATATCTTCAAACATCTGCAGAAACTACCTGCAAGATTTTTTGATCGGAATCCAATTGGACGACTTATAACTCGAGTAACCAGTGATGTTGAATCTCTGAATGAGATGCTCTCTACCGGAATAATAACTATTATAGGAGATATTCTACAGCTTTTTTTTATTGTTGTGCTCATGGTATGGATAGACTGGCAACTAACTCTTATTGTACTCAGCATTTTACCTCTGATGCTCTATGCAACGATTTTGTTTAAAAACAGGGTACAGATGGCATTCCAAGATGTTCGTACCCATCTGGCACGGCTTAACACGTTTTTCCAGGAACATATTATCGGTATGAGTATTGTTAAGCTTTTTAATAGAGAAGAATGTGAATTAAACAACTATGCTGCTATAAACACTGACTATAGGAATGCAAATATTCAGACCGTCTTTTATTTTTCAATTTATTATCCGCTTATCGAGATTTTGAGTGCTGCTGCTACAGGTCTTGTAATCTGGTACAGTGGTATTCGTTTGCTTAAGGCTGATCTCACAATAGGAGTAGTAATCTCTTTTGTTCAATATATTTGGCTTTTTTTTCGCCCTCTTCAGCATCTTTCGGACAAATTCAACATTATTCAGACTGCCATTGCTGGATCCGATCGGATTTTCAGACTGCTCAATGAACAGGAAGGAATGGAAAATCTTACAGGATTGAAAGCGCTAAAAACGTTTAAGCAACAAATTATCTTCAACCATATCTGGTTTGCTTACGACTATGAAAACTGGATATTGAAAGATATTTCTTTCGATATCCGATATGGCGAAAAAATTGCTATAGTTGGTGCAACCGGGAGCGGTAAAACCTCGATTATAAATATTTTATCAAAGCTCTATCCTTTTACAAAGGGTTCTTTGATCATTGATGGTATCGAACTGCAAAGGATACCGGAACACGATCTGCGAAAACTGATCGGTGTTGTTATGCAGGATGTTTTTCTATTTTCTGGTACCATACGTGAAAACCTTGCTTTAGGCAATCCGGAAGTTTCTGACAAAGCAATAAGGGATGCATCTGTAATTGTTGGTGCGGACCGGTTTATAGATCAGCTTCCCGGTGGTTATGAATACAGGATACACGAAAACGGTATCGGACTTTCCTCTGGCCAGAAACAACTGATAGCTTTCGTTCGGGCACTCCTTTACAACCCAGAAATTCTTGTACTTGACGAAGCAACCAGTTCAGTAGATACCGAAACTGAGCAGCTCATTGATGCTGCTACAGCTCAGCTGATGAGTAATCGAACCTCCATTATAATTGCCCATAGGCTTTCGACCGTTCAGAAAGCCGATAGGATTATTGTTTTGCACAAAGGTGTTATAAAGGAGATTGGCAATCATCAGGAGCTTCTCGCAAAAAGAGGACTCTACTACAAGCTATACCTTTTGCAACACCCAAAAAAACCATACTGAAACAGTAGTGTCCGGTAAAAAAATAAAACTGGTCTGAAAAACACTTGAGAAACAGCGATATGAAAAGTGTGTAAACTTTTTCTATAACCAATTTGTACAAGGAGTTCCAAACCATCCAGCAAGTTACCTCGCTGTTGGGTGAGTTGCTAAAGATTTTTCCGAGATACGAATTCGAGAAACTCGAAAAGCAGTACCAAAGCAACCACTACACGAAGTATTACATCGGTTGGCTACAACTCATCACGATTTTATATGCTTAAATTGTTGGTAATGACAGTCTTTGATCTATCCAGACCAGCCTTGGAGTTCATGCTTATAAATGGTATCACCTTGGTTTGAGCGATATCAAACGAAGTACCCTTTCAGATACGATGAATGCCACAGTGGTTATGGAGCATCGTTTGTTGATTGATATTTTATCCCTCAAAAAATAGACGCTCAAAAAGGTGAGGGATCCGGTACCGCAACTCGCTTTATTTTAACCGGATACTACTGATGATCCAATAGAAAATGGGTGTGTAAAAAGAGAGATGGATAAACTAAGGAGCCTCTGCACAAGTAAGCGTGCATTTGCATTAATTGAATTGTATCAAGA
>JBAXLG010000059.1:0-8154 GCA_037134935.1 Chlorobiaceae bacterium
CGGGCGGGTATCTTGGTGTTATCAAAAAAATAATAAAAAAGGCATGGCGGGAAGGATACATTCGAGAGGATTTCACCGGCAAAGTTGCCTGTATCAAGAAAACAGATATTCACCGGCGATTCTGCACCTTTGAGGAGGTTGAAGCACTGAGCAGAGCCCGTTGTGATCATGAGATGGTGAAGCATGCGTTTCTGTTCAGTTGTTTTTCAGGATTGAGACTGTCTGATATCGAGTTATTGACTTGGGATAACATTTCCCTTGTCAATGGTGCGCCTTTCATTCAGTTTCAGCAGAAAAAAACAAGGCAATTTGAAAACTGCCCTCTTCCTGAACAAGCGGTCAAAATCCTTATGGAGGTAAAAAGAATTCATCCCTTTTACGCTCCCGATGGGAGCAACAAGGTTTTCATTCTTCCTGATAGATCGAGCATCGGCATCATGCTGAAAATCTGGGGCGGGAGAGCCGGACTCTCCTGGTCGCTTCATTTTCATGCCAGCAGGCATACGATGGCAACCTTGATGTTAACGGCAGGTTCAGATATTTACACCGTTTCAAAGCAGCTTGGACACCGTGATATAGCAACGACTCAGAAGTATTCAAGACTGATTGATACCAAGCGGGTTGCCGAGGTTCAACGGTTGCCCGTGTTGTCTGCACAGCCGCAGCCGGCTGAAACAGTGCCATTGATGATTGAGGAGAGGCATGAGGAGAAAATGCAGCAAGAGCCGGTTCTTGCACCTCAATCGGGAAGCATTGCGGAAGCACTTCAGGCAAAGGGCGAGAGGATCGCCAGCACCCTTTCTTTGATGCAGAACGGAGAGGGAAAGTATCTTTTCAATGGGCAAGAGTTTACAGCGGTGGAGTTGGCTTTGCAGGTGTAGTGACGTACGGCATTTCCAAAACAATAACATAATGAATAAGAATGTTTAGAGAGAGTCAATATTACACAAAGGGGGCATCATGACTGAGTATCGGAATGAACAATTTCAACGGCTTTATGCTATCCTGACACTAATTGACAATTCCAAAATAGAAGACGCTATTGAAAAGTTGAGGGCTGAAATAGTTCCTATTGATGACATTTCCGATCCGGTTGAAAAAGCATACATGAAACGGAGCAATTATTTTCTTGGTGGAGCGATAAAATACCTTCAACAAGCAAAGTATTCTGTTAAGCCTGCTCTAAATCCCTATGTCAAGGATGAATATGAAAGTAAAATTACATCTTCTGAATATATGGAATGGGCTAATATGAGAGTGGTCAGGGGTTGTATACAAACGATTATGCAACAAGGTGGGTGGCATCCAGAAACTGCTAATATACATAGCCTCAACAATTCTATTGAATCGAAATTCAACAATCTTCAAGTGCAAATGTTGAAAGGATTTGCAAGTATTACTCAAAATTTATTAGAAGATGAACAAGAAAAAGGCGAGTGGGGGGACACAATAAATGATGATGTTTTAAAAATAGTGTATTCTCATAAAAAAGGGAGTGATTGGCCAGATTTAGTTCATCATGAAATTGATACTGTTTTTTTACCGTCAACAACCGAAGCCGGGGCTGTTGATCATTTTTGTAGTGCTTATGATATTCCCGATCAAAAAGCAGCTTTGCTATCGGCCTATAAACGTTACAGAAGGAGAGAAAAAGATGAAAGTGGAGTACGTCGCAAAAGACGACAAAAATAATATCCAATTCAGAGTCGATTCAGGATTAATTTAGAATCGATTTTACTGTATAACTTATTACATTAATATAGCTTAACGTTTATTATTTGCTGTTTGTGATTCATATTTAAGTGTAATTTTTAATCACTACTAAATATGAGTTCACATGATCAATACAACCACACTCTTCACACCGCCGGAAAAGAAGTATCTGTCAGTTGATGGCGCCCGCCAGTATGCAGATGACTTTGCCAGTTTCTCTCTCTCAAAAAGCAGATTTTACACCCTTATAGGTGAGGGGAAAATTCCGCATATCAAGGGGCCGGGCGGTCGCCTGTTGATTCCTATTGCTGAGTTCAGGGCTTGGCTTGTCGGGAACGATGCAAACGGGGAGGCTTGAACCATGACCGACAAAGAAAAAGCCTCACAGGGCGCCAACCCTGCAAGGCCATATCAAAAGCGGAAAGATCGGGCAGATCAACCATATACGCAATATACAAACATCCCTAAGCTTGTAAAAGACCTTGAAAGATTTAAATGCGAGTTCCAGAGTTATCAGGGAGCCACACCCGAGCCGAGGGTTTGTGTTTACGGTATTCCTTCAAGCATCCCGTACTCAAGGAGGTCAAGATGAGCGGCATTATACAGGAGATTACGGAGGATGCAAAAGGGTTCAGGTTCTGGCAGGTTGAAAACGTGGTAGACTTCCCGGATAAAGAGTTGCCTCAGTGCGATGTCATTCTTGGTTCAGAACATGGCGAAGTATTGACCGCTGGCGGTATTCTCCAGCTCACCGGCAAGGGAAAGGTCGGGAAAAGCACACTGTTGCTCAACATCCTGTTCGGTTTGGCTACCGGCCGCGATTCGCTGGGGTTCCGTATATCAAAACCGAGGAGGGTTGTCTATCTCAATGGTGAAAACTCCATAAGGACAATGCAGGGCAGGTTAAGGCTCTTAAGGGATTACTTTTGTATTGATGACGAACAGGCCGAGCTGCTCCGAACCAACCTGCTTTTTGTAAATGGAGGCTTCTCTCTTCAAAAGTCTCACGTATTAAAGGATGTACGCGGTAACCTTGCGGAGATCAAACCTGAAGTTCTTGTCATTGACCCACTGAAAAACTTTTACAGCGGTGAAGAGAACAGCGCGGACGATATGCGCGCCTTTGTTACAGCGTTAAGGGCATTGGTCGATGAATTCGGGATTGCCGTCTGTATCGTTCATCATACCGGCAAAAATCAGCGGACAGATATTTATTCCGGGCGTGGTTCCTCACTGCTTGCCGACGATGCAGAAACCACCATTGCTTTTTATAAAGATTTCGATAACAAAGGTTTTTTCAATCTCTCCGTTACCGGACGGAACTGTGATGAATTTACACAGAGCCTGATAAAACAGCCTGAACAGTGGTATTTGTTCAGCTTGGCCGATAAGCCAGAACCAAAACCAGATCACACCCTGATTGAAATTCTTCAAAAGCTGCCGGTTCAGTTCAAAACAGCGGAGTTTGAGGAAGCCGCACACAGTAAATGCATAAAAAGGTCAACATGCTTCGAAAAGCTTAAAGTTCTCGAAGACGGCAGCTTTATCAAACGGGTAAAACGAGGCATCTATGAAAAGATAGTCCAGTTCCCTGAGGATTCCGGACAAACTGGACTAACAGAACCGTTGTCGGAGAACCCTCAGTTAGTCCAGATAGTCCAACCCCCTGAGGGTTCCGGACAAACCGGACTAACTGAATATCTCATAGAGAGTGTCCAGATAGTCCACAATAGTCCAGAATGCATACAACGGACGATTGAGCAAGGGAGGCCATTCTAATGCCTGATTATCGTTTTGCACTTGAAAAAAGCGGGTTGAAATACACCTGCCCACAATGCGGCAAACTTCGCTTTGTCCGGTACGTTGACACCTGCACCGGTGAACAGATTGCAGACCATGTTGGCCGGTGTGACCGAGAAGATTCATGCGGTTATCACTTGAGACCGAGGGAGTACCTTCAGTTGACCGGACAGAATCCTTTCACTGTTACCAAGCCGGCACAAAAACCGGAGCCGATACCAAAGCCTGAACCATCTTTCATGGATGCTGAGATTCTTCAGCAAACCCTTGCAAAGTACAACCAGAACAACTTTTGCCGCTGGCTTTGCTCACGCTTCGGAGAGCAAAAGGCATTCGAGCTTACAGCAGTGTACAACATCGGCACCTCAAAGCATTGGCCGGGTTCATGCCTCTTCTGGCAGATTGACAGGAACAGAAAGATCAGGACTGGAAAAATCATGCTCTACCACAGCGAGACAGGCCGCAGGGTAAAAGAGCCGTTCAATCATGTACAATGGGTTCACAAAGTGATGAAGCTTGAACCCTACCATCTGCAGCAATGCCTGTTCGGTGAACACCTGCTTGCACTGGACACCGTGAAACCCATTGCCATTGTCGAAAGCGAGAAAACCGCCATTGTTGCCAGTGGCTTTGTTTCTGATTTCATCTGGCTTGCTACGGGCGGGAAGGGCAATATCAAAAAGGAACAGCTCAAAACCTTGCAAGGACGAACAATGAAACTCTATCCTGACTTGGGTGCATTCGAGAAGTGGAAGCGCATAGCTTCAGGGATGCCAAACATTACCGTATCTGATATTCTTGAACGCAGGGCGACCGAAGCCGAAAAGAAACAAGGATTTGACCTTGCAGACTATTTACTACAGTCAGATTGCAAAACCATTGCCTTACCTGAACCCGAATTCGACGCTGAGAAGCAAAGATTTTCCTGCAAAGTTCCCTAATTATTTAGGCTTCAACTGCAAAAAAACACATCAGATGCCAAAACACAATATGTTTCTAGTCCTCTTCGAGGAGCTGAACACAGTGAGCACTTCTCTGTTGCGTCAACACGGTTTATTAAAACCGAACCAACATCTAAGCGGAACAATGACATGGGGCAGAAACGGGAACATCACAGAAAGAATTGCAATAACGGTCAATACATACCCCGCCAACCCTTACCTTGAACTGGATTACATTTACCTGGGCAAGCCGATATTGTCCCGTGTTGCACTTGTTTCAGCTCCTTCAAATTTAGGCAAAGGGGTTGTCTGGTTTTTTATTTGCCCCCGTACTGGTAAACGTTGCCGAAAATTATATTTATACGGCGCCAATTTTTTACACCGTTCAGCGTTGAGTGGCTGTCTGTATAAAAAACAAACCCTATGCAAAAAAATGAGGCATATTGAGAATACGTTTGGTGTCTATATGCGAGCCGACACACTATCTGAACAGCTTGACAAAAAGCACTTCAAAACACAGTATGCCGGTAAACCAACCAAAAAGTATGTGAAACTTACCCAGCAAATACAAAGAGCCAAAAGCATTCCACTTGATGAAATTAATGCGGCAATATTACAGTTGAAACCCTGAATGGAAAGGTTTTTTTTATATACTTGATTATTCCTGTTACGCCAGAATGTCAAGAACCGTTCATATAGACAGGGCATGAGGAATAAGGAAAGGTCAAGTTTTTTTACTGTTGCCATTGCATTGGTTTTCACTCATAACATTATTGTTTCATGATGATGAAGAAATTATTCATGATCGGGTTGTGCTCGGTTCTGTTTTTCGGAACAGTAAGAGCAGAGACTCCTGAAGAGATTCAAAAGTTAGCTGTATCGGCGGCGCAAGGCTTTGCTGATGCGCAGTTTTTCATTGGCTGGATGTACTATTATGGTCAAGGTGTCAAACAGGATTATGCCGAAGCCGTGAAATGGTTTCGTTTGGCAGCAGAACAGGGTGTTGCAAAGGCTCAGTTTAATCTCGGGTTCATGTATGATATGGGACAAGGTGTCAGGCAGAATTATGCTGAAGCCGCAAAATGGTATCACCTTGCTGCAGAACAAGGAGATGCAAAGGCGCAGTTTAGTCTTGGAGTGATGTATGCAGACGGTCAAGGTGTGCGGCAGGATTATGCCGAGGCGTTGAAATGGTATCGTCTTGCTGCAGAACAGGGTAATGCATTGGCGCAGTATAATCTCGGTTTAATGTATGATAAGGGACAAGGTGTCAGGCAGAATTATGCTGAAGCGGTCAAATTGTGGCGTTTGGCGGCGGATCAGGGAGATGCAAATGCTCAGTTTAATCTCGGTGTAGCGTATGATGACGGTCAAGGTGTTCGACAGGATTATGCCGAAGCATTGAAATGGTACCGCCTTGCCGCAGATCAGGGGCATGCAAAGGCTCAGTATAATCTCGGTTTAATGTACCTGAAAGGTCAAGGTGTTGCCCAAGACACTGCTGAAGCGGTGAAATGGTTTCGTTTGGCGGCGAATCAGGGTTTTGCACAGGCACAGTTTGGTCTTGGCGCAGCGTATGATGACGGTCAAGGTGTTCGACAGGATTATGCTGAAGCATTGAAATGGTATCGTCTTGCCGCAGATCAGGGTTTTGCAAAAGCTCAGTTTAATCTCGGGTTCATGTATGATATGGGACAAGGTGTCAGGCAGAATTATGCTGAAGCCGCAAAATGGTATCACCTTGCTGCAGAACAGGGACATGCAAAGGCACAGTATAATCTCGGTTTAATGTCCTATAATGGCAAAGGAGTGCCACAAAACTATACCGAAACGGTCAAATGGTTTCATTTGGTTGCGAATCAAGGTGTTGCACAGGCACAGTGCGATCTCGGAGTGATGTATGAGCAAGGCAAAGGTGTTCGACAGGATTATGCAGAGGCATTGAAATGGTATCGTTTGGCGGCGAATCAAGGTGATGCGCAGGCACAGTATAATCTCGGTGTGAGGTACGCTACTGGCAGAGGTGTTCGACAGAATAAGAAATTGGCAAAAGAGTGGTTTGGAAAGGCTTGTGATAATGGGTTTCAGCTAGGATGTGACGAATACCGAAAGCTGAATGAAGAGCATTGAACAAGTTTTCGATTAACGTGTAATTTCCGCTATGAAAATGGCCGTTTATCAGTTTGTTGAGCAGATCCTTTACTGCCGTTCAGATTTCTTTTTATTCATATCACCTCAAAGAATGAACCGGATGAGATAAAAGGTTTATTTGCGAAAAAGCAGCATGATGTGGCAGCTTGTGACGTGAAGTATTGAGAGGTTATGGTTCGGTCAATTTTGAGCTTTTTGTAACAGATTTGTAACATGAGTCCTGTAAGTCTTTATAATATAATACTCTGTATAAAATCAGGCATTCAACGTTAGGATAACTTTTCGCCAGTCGATTTTCTTAACCGTTATCAACAATCATTACGCATGGCTTCTTGATGTGTCTATTTTTTTGTTGCAAGTCCAAGTTGTTGGTAATGGTCCGTAAGTTTGCATGGTTTTAGGTGAGCTTCAAATACTATAGTCTACAACTTTATCCCATCATCCCACTAAATTATGCGAAGAGCCTTTACCAATAAAGTTTTTACTCTTCAATAGTGTTTTCGGGTGCCTTCATCGGTGTCAATAACTGGGAGTGCCTGCGATACTTTTTTTCCCAACCTTGTATTGTAAAAGCCTTAAAAGTTTTATTGTCGATCTGAACACCAATAATTTTCAGATATCTTCCCGTTACGATATGTGTTCCCTGTCGAATATCAGAATTGTTAATATCCACCAGCCAAAGCCTCTTTTTGAAATCTCTTATAACAATTTGGCCTTTACTCGTGTTGTATTGAATCACTCGGCCACCAAGGAATCCTTTTTCCGAGTTGGTCCAACGATGTTCATTTGCATATATCAACTGATTATACACATGAAAATGCCCTATAAGGTAACGATGGATATATCCACCTACATCTACAAGATTCAACGCAACACTAAACAGAAGACTTGTAAACATTGAGAAAGCAACCACCCTTAAAATCGAATATCGATACCCTTTTTTTGTATGCCGGAATCCGCAATATGCAACTAAGGTAAAAAGCACAAGAGCAAGTAGCCATATATAGGGAATGCTTGTAAATATATCGGCAATAAACGGGCGTTCGGTAAAAAGCCTTTTGACGTAATCATGATCAGCGATAAAATCATTGTCAATGAATACATAGATGGCGATTGCCATAGAAATACTGCCAGTCAGTACGGAAATCGATGCAAGCAGCCAAAATCCAAACTGTTTGAGAAGAAAATACCATCGAGGAATTGGCACTGCTTTTCTTTTTTCGATTTCTGCCAAAATGGAGTTTGATCTCTCATTGAGCATATTAAACGTAAAAAATTCTCTTCTAAAAAGGTTATTATAATTTTTTCTTGCTGCGCTTACAATGAATCAAGCAGATTAGTAGTATTCTGTGTTTCTATTAATAACCACTTTTAAATCACCTGAATTACCAAACTATTAATTACTAAATTGCTTGTAATAACTTAAGAAAAAATTAATGCTAACTTTAATACGTACGAGTAGGTCTTTTCTTTCTGAGCTTTTCCAAGAATTTAAGAGCTAAGTAACCTTTTGTGTTGGTAATGTTTGCCAGAACGTATTACTCAAAAA
>JBAXLG010000060.1:0-8061 GCA_037134935.1 Chlorobiaceae bacterium
ATTTTTGAGTAATACGTTCTGGCAAACATTACCAACACAAAAGGTTACTTAGCTCATTTTTTAGCAACTTTCGAGCGAAGTCCCATTGAACGCATCAAATGGGCTGTTCGACTCCTACTGCACTGATAACCTTCCTCTTGCAGGCAAACAGTAATCCGAGGGCTTCCATAGACTTCACGGTTCTCCTTATGGATCGTTTTGATGGCTTCCTTCATTTTCCGGTTTTCTTTACTTCGGTTGCTTTCGGGGCGCTGTGTCCAATGGTAAGAGCCGCTGACAGAAACATCCAGAACACGACACATGGTTCTGATCGCATACATATTACGGTAAACCTTTATAAAGTTATACGTTAAATGGGTCTCCGAGAGAACACAGCAACTGCTTTTTTTAAAATATCTCGTTCCTCAGTCACTCTTCGAAGTTCGCGTTCCAGCTTACGGAGCTGTTCTTCTTCCGGAGTTTTCAGATGCCCTTTTCCAGGGAAAGATGCTGCTTTGCTTGCGACATATTCTTTTTTCCAGCGACCAAGTATATCAGCACTGATTCCTAAACTGGCTGCCGTTTCCTTTATTGTGGTATTACTGCGCAACAGTAGTTCAACGGCATCAACCTTGAACTCTTTGCTATACAGCCGCCGACTCTCGTTCACTTGATCTGTCATTGCTCATATCTCCTTGTAGTTTAAGAGACAGCTTTCCGCTCTGTCTCTTAAAATGTAGCAAGTTCACCACAAACCTGAACAATCTGGGGTTATTGCTGAAAACTCAGGGTAAGGACGCTGAAGCCGAACCAATGTTCCGCAGGGCGCTGGAGATTGATGAAAAAGCATATGGCAAGGATCATCCGGAAATAGCTACAGATCTCAACAATCTGGCGACATTGCTGAAAGATCAGGGCAAGTATGCTGAAGCCGAACCACTATACCGTCGGGCACTGGAAATCTATGAGCAAAGGCTTGGCAACAACCATCCCGATACAATAACGTCTCGTGATAATCTCACTGCTCTGCTGAAAAAGAGGCGATGATAGTACCCTGGCTGAAAATGTTGCCAGGTACTGTTTTCTCTCTTTTGAACCGTTCATGGTTGAGGCAAGTATAAACCTCCATGGAAGTGGTACAAAATCCTGAAAGTTATAACGTACCTTGAACATACTGCTGAATAACCAGTCATGGAATCAGTTCAACAACATCACAGATTGCAGTACAGAGTAAACCAAGTTCCTCATCGCGTATAATGAAGGGGGGCATAACATAAATTAGACGGCCAAAGGGACGAACCCAGACACCTCTGTCGACCAGTTGCTGCTGGACAACGAGCATATCTACCGGAAAATGGAGCTCAACAACCCCAATTGCACCAAGAACACGAACATCTACAACGTTGTCTGATTTCTTGCAGGGTTCCAGACCTTTACGAAGTCCTGCTTCAATCCGCCGTACCGAAGCCTGCCAGTCATAACTAACAAGTAGATCAATGCTTGCAGATGCAACGGCGCAAGCAAGTGGGTTTGCCATAAATGTGGGACCATGCATGAAAAATCCAGGATTACCGGAACATATAATTTCGGCCACATGTTCTGTAGCCACGGTTGCGGCAAGGGTCATGTAACCTCCTGCTAGTGCCTTGCCCACACTGATTATATCAGGCACAACATCAGCATGTTCAAGTGCAAACATTTTTCCCGTACGGCCAAATCCCGTGGCGATTTCGTCGAAAATCAGTAGCACATCAAAGCTATCACACAGTTCTCTTAGCCGAACCAGATAGTGCGGAGAGTAAAAATGCATTCCACCGGCTCCCTGCACAACAGGTTCAATAATCACTGCAGCAATCTCGTTGTTGTGGCGTTCAAGTTCCTGCTTCAGACCAGCAATATCCACTTCACTGCAAGGCTCATGAAATCGGCATGTAGGAGCATCAGCAAAATAGTGTTCCGGCATCATTCCTTTGAAAAGATGGTGCATTCCGGTTACCGGGTCACAGAGTGACATCGCTGCAAAGGTATCGCCGTGATAGCCAGAGCGAACAGTCAGAAGACGTTTTTTAAGCGTTTTCCCACGGGCAGTCCAGTACTGAAAGGCCATTTTGATAGCTACTTCGACGGCAACCGATCCTGAATCGCTGAAAAAAACTTTTTGCAAGAATTGAGGTAACAGCGCGGTTAATTTTTTTGCCAATCTTACGGCAGGCTCATGAGTGAGCCCCCCAAACATGACATGGCTCATTCGCTGTAGCTGAGACACGGTTGCATCATTGAGCACAGGGTGGTTATAGCCATGAATAGCTGCCCACCAAGATGACATGCCGTCAATCAGTTTGCGGCCATCTTCAAGCTCAAGAAAGACGTCATAGGCCCGACTTACAGGATACACTGGCAGGGGATTTGTTAACGAGGTATATGGATGCCAGAGGTGATGGCGGTCGAAATCAAGATCAATCATGCTGGGTAGAGTAACCATACCGATAGAATGAGTTGCAAAGAAAAAGATCAAAATGGTTTATAAACAAAGAGCTGCGACAGCATCCTCATCAAGCATTTCCTCATGGAGGTTAATAACCGGAATAAGGAAACCCTCTTTATTAAGATAATGGCTGATATATTTACGGGTATCATCGGTAATAAGCTTGTCCGTGTTTTGAAAACAATTATAGATCACTCCCCTGATAATAATTCCTCGTTTCCGGCAGGCTTCAAGAGAAAGCAGAGTATGATTAATGCTTCCAAGCCGAGGGGAGGTTACGAGTATAAGGCTATATCCTGCATCCCGGATATAGTCGGCAAAAAGCAAATCGCGCGAAAGGGGAACAAGAAGTCCGCCAACACCTTCAAGAAGGACAACATCATAGTTTTTTTGCAGGATAAAGGTTTTTCTGCGAATCTGCAACGTATCAACCTCTTTATGTTCCAGGCTTGCCGAAAGATGCGGTGAAGCGGGATAACGAAAAACATAGGGACAGGTGAGTCCTTCTTGATCAACCATCTGTACATCAATGCTCATAAGGCGTCGATGCTCTAGAACATCTTCTGCCAAACCTTCACAACCAGTCTGAACAATTTTCTGGGTAATAACGTTTTTACCCTGCTGTAGAAGTTTTTTTGCAAGAAGACCAGTTACATATGTTTTACCAATGCTGGTATCGGTTCCTGAAATGGCGACAACAGTTCCTTTCATGGTATTTTTTTTCTCAGCAAACAGTAAACAGGATGATAAGTCAGGTACACACCATTTTGGCTTGAAAAGGATTGCCGGTAGCATGCGAGAAAATGCTGGTACTGGCTCTTTGTCCAAGAACGGCGAAAAAGCCCGTTAACTCCTGTCTGGCGAATATGATGCAACACCGCTTCAGGGGAGGCGAATTCCATCCGAACCTCCTTTTCACTGCATGTAATAACGTCGAAATACCGTCCAGCAATACGTTTAAGTTCTCCGAGTGAGTAATAACTGAGTCCTGTCTCCTCAATAGTTGATATTTCCTGCATATTCAAAGTGCTGAAGCTGCTGAAAGCAAGCAACCCTCTTTGTCGAATACAAAAGGAAATTTTTTTAAAAAAAACGTCAAGGTCTTCAAGCCACTGGAGAGTGGCATTGGAAACTACAAGATCTAGGAATAGTGGCAACGCAGCAAGATTTTCTATGTCTCCTGCAAGAAAATGAAACTCTTCAACGGCAAAATCCGCAAGAACCTCTTGAATAGAGCTGACACTTTCCGCAACGAGATCGTTTGCATGATAAGCCTTAATCTTGCACCTACGTAGGAGTGCTGCCGTGAGCATCCCTGATCCTGAACCTATTTCAAGAACACGTTCAAACGACAATAATCTGCTTTCGCAGAAAATCATGTCCACAAGTTCAAGAGCCATTGTTTTCTGAACTACCGCATGACTGTTGTAGGTAGCCAGTGTTCTGCCGAACCTTTCGCGTACCAGCTGTTTATCTATTTTCTGACGCATACCAGCAACTCCTGCAGTGTACCGAAATGAAAAAAAGGAAAATGCGGCATATCGGCAATAACAGTTTGTGGTACACCTTTCCAGGCATTGTATTGCTGCTCTGCCGGAAACACCAGATCTCTTCCTCCAATTATAGCATGATCGTACTTCCATGTTGCACAACTGGATAAACTGCTGCTTAGAAAATACTCGTTGAGTTGTTCAAGCTCTTTTTTCTGTTCAGAAACAGCTCTATCTGGCGACATAGTAGAAAAAAGAGCAAGAGCTTCACTGCTACCGCACATCCTCCGGTTGAACCGGTCTCGGACTTCTTCAGAGTAGGATGAAAGTGTTGCCTTAAAAACAGCGGAAGAAATTCCCCGCTGATCGTTTATCGGGTAGAGAGTCCCGTTAATGGCTATTGCACGCTCTATCGAAGGCAGCTCAATATGTTGCGCGACCCAAACGCCGAATGACCAAGCAACAACTGTTACATGACCGTAGTGTTTTGCTTCATGTATAAACTCCGGTTCGGGCTCCAAGTTACTATAGTCGTAACAAACAAGAAAATCTTGATTAAATCCTCCTGAAATCGATTCACACAGAAGATGTGCAGCAATGCGCCAATCCATGCCCCAGCCATTGAAAAAAAGCAGAAGCTTATCGGCATTTTTTTTTCTGAGCCATATATTTTTCATGATACCTCTAACGTGTTATAAGTTCAGGTATCTTGGAAATATCATCCCATTTTAGAGCCGCACGAAGCGATATCCTGATACGGGAACTCTTTTCCGGAACGGAAGGTGGACGAACCGGCATGCATAGAAATCCGGAGTTCTTAAGATGAGACGCCATATCTATGGCAAGGTCATTGCCTCCAGTAATGACGGGAACGATATGACTGTCTCCCGGGACCTCAAGGCCAGACTCGATTAGCTCCTGACGAAGTGTGGATGCAAGCTGCAGAAGTGCTTTACGTTCAACCGACATAGCAACCTGCCTTTCCAGAGTAAGTAGGCTCCAACCAAGAACATAGGGGGGGAGTGCTGTGGTAAAAATAAATGACCGCATAGTATTCAGCAGGTAATCCCTGCATAGTGAACTCATCACGGCGTAAGCTCCCGTTGAAGCAAGCGCTTTGCCGAATGTACCGATAATAATATCAATCTGCTGCACCATTCCTGCTGTTTCACACAAACCGAGTCCCCGCTCTCCAAACACTCCAACTCCATGCGCTTCATCAATAATAAGAAAAGCACCGTACTTCTCTTTGAGCGCAACAAGACAAGCAATATCTGCAAGATCTCCATCCATGCTGAACACTGATTCAGAAACAATAAAGATCTGGCGGTACCGGTTAACTGCTCCTGCAAGCAGTTCTTCAAGATGATCGTAGTCCCTGTGGCGGTACCTCTGGTAAGGAGCCTCAGAAATCTTCAGACCGTCAATAATACTTGCATGGTTAAGCTTGTCGCTGAGCACAAGATCATGGCGGTTGGTCAGCGCAGGAATAATGCCGATATTTGCATGATAACCACTGTTAAATACAAGTGCTGCATCACGATGGTAAAGTGCTGCCAAACAATGTTCCAGTTTGTCGTAAAGGGTATGATTACCCGTGAGAAGACGGGAAGATGAACTGGTCATGGCGTAGCTTTTCGTCGCGATACTATCAGTGTATTCTGCAAGTAGTGTCGGATTATCTCCAAGACTGAGATAGTCGTTCGAGGAAAGGTTCAGCAAGCATTTCCCATTTACCGTAATAAACTTCCCGTTGCGAGCAGTAATATTTGGAAGTTCCCGATAGCTGTCATGTTGCCTGAGATCTTCAAGTTCGCACCGGATCCGTTCGTAAAACTGCATAACCTGTTTGATTAGTTAAAACTTGCAATCTGATCTGCAAACCGCCGATCCTCCGAAGTATCACGTCCCCGTGTAGTTAGATATCCACCGGTCAAATATCCATTCGCTCCTGAAAGCATGAGGAGTCCTTGAAAATCTTTCATAATGGTTTCCCTACCGGCAGCAAACTTTATGATTTTATCGGGATGTGCCAGACGGCAAATTGCAAAGGTTTTTACAATCTCAGCAACAGAAATTGGCTCTTTACCTTCCAGCGGTGTTCCGTCAATCGGAACCAGCACATTAAGAGGAATTACTGATACATCCAGTTCCTGAAGCGCAAATATCATGTCAATTCGATCCGGCATGCTTTCCCCAACTCCCATTATACCACCGCAACATACAGAAATGTTGTTCTTTCTGAGGCGTTTGATTGTCTCAATCCGTTCTTCAATGGTATGAGTATCGGCAATGAGATCATGATACCGGTCCGGCACCACTTGGATATTGATGTTGTAATGGGATATTTCATGTTTAGCAAGGGCAGCTGCAGGTTCTTCGCCAAGAACACCAAGCGATGCACAAATGTTTAGAGTAGGGATCTCCTTGTGCAACCTGTCAATCATTTCGAGTACACGCTGAAACTCACTACTTATTTTTTTATGACCGTATCCACTGGTTACAATGCCAAAATGGGAAACACCCTCTAAAAAACAGTTACGTGCCTCAAGTAGTACTGATTCTTCATCAACAAGATCATAAACCTCAATATTGGCCCTATTATGCTTAGACTGAGCGCAAAATCGGCAGTTTTCACCGCAGACTCCCGATTTTGCGTTCATGATAGAACAGGCATAAAGCGCTCCAGCGCCTAATGCATAACGGTTTTTTACCTTGTGAGCTAAAGACGCAAGATCAAGAACAAGCTCACCTGGTAGATCAGCAAGCTGAAAGGCTTCGGCTTGACTGATCGGCTTACCGGTTTCAAGCACTTGATATGCTTGCTCAATATAAGGATGAAATGTCTTTTGGGTCATAAAAATACACGGTAATGATGTTATTATGTAATTTTTTTTGAAATACGGACTTCTCCCGATGATACAAAAACGATCTGCCCGTCTGCACTCTCCAGTTTCAATTCCCCCCCTTTTGCAATCCCTGTAACTGTTCCCCTGAGACATCGGTTACACTGTTCAACTGAAACAAACTTCGATTTCAGCAAAGAGTATTTTTCAATGTAAGGTAGCACAAAACGGAGGTCTTCTTTCAGAAGCCAAGTTTGATAAAGAAGCTCGAAATGGTTCAAAACAGTAGCTAAAAGCTCCGGTCTTGAAAACAAACGGCCAGTCTCGAGATAAAGTGAAGTCGCACTTGCATGTAGTTCAGTCGGCAGCAGAGAGTGATTTACATTGATACCTATGCCAACAACAACAAAGTGGGTAAGATCGGGTTCTGAATACATTTCGCAAAGCACACCGCACAACTTTTTTCCGTTGGCAAAAATATCATTTGGCCACTTTATCATAGGCAAAAGGGGATATGCAATAACGGTCAATGCCTGGTGAATGGCTACGGCGACCAGTAACGTCAGTTGAGGAACACGAATCGAAGGTACCTCAGGTCGAAGAATCAGAGAAAAGTAAAGATTACTTCCCGAGGGTGATACCCATGCTCGGCCCATCCTGCCTCGTCCTCCGGTCTGGGCATCAGCAACCACTACAGTGCCTTCTATAGCCCCCTTATCGGCTAGCATTTTCGCCTGCAGATTGGTTGAATTTGTAATAGGAAAATAGAAAAAATTTCTTCCGAACCTTAAGGTTTCCAAAAAGGGTTTGACCTCAACATAAACAGCTCTTCCTGTCAACCCTATCAATCGGTATCCTCGGTTTGTTGCAGAATTTATACTATAACCCTCACTACGAAGCAGACAAATATGTTTCCATACCGCACTTCTGGTTATTCCGAATTCACGGCACAGCTCTTCACCCGATAAAAAATCCTTGGCAATGAGAAGGCGGGCAAGAATCTGTGAAGAAACATTATTCATAACAATTTAATAATACGGGTCAAAAAAATATGGCTTATAATTCGGAAGAAATGTAAACCTAAATTTACTCTGAGGTTGACAAATTTGCAAGAAAATCCGACCCTCGGTATTATAGAGGTCTTTTTATAAACTACTTGGTTTATAAAAGTAGTGTCTGGTAAAAAAATAAAAACGGTCTGAAAATACTTAAGGGCACCTCTAAAAATAGATTTTTGCTCCATCACTGAAACAAGCTGAAA
>JBAXLG010000061.1:0-7815 GCA_037134935.1 Chlorobiaceae bacterium
TTAACGGTATAAACAACAATCACAAGCGGCAGCTTTTTAGGGTGTCCATTTTATTATTGCAAGTTCAGGCTGAGCGGTGTCCATTTATATCAAAGGCAAAAAAAAGAAAATTTACTCATGAATATTGTTCAATCTTTTGCTCCGCGAGTAGGACTCGAACCTACAACCCTGCGATTAACAGTCGCATGCTCTACCATTGAGCTATCGCGGAATATAGTGTAACGAACATCAAGCTCTTTACGCTAACAGGAACAAAATATACAGCTGTAATTTTTAAATACAAACCGCCCAGGTATTTTTTATGCATTTTTCCGAAAAGTGGTACCCTTGGCGCTTTTCATTTTCCATAATAATTTTTGTACATTGGTGTTCTTTTATTGAGAAAATAGTTGATGTATAAAGAAAAATCGCTGATAGAGATCCCCTTTACGGGTTTTGGACAGGGAACCCTCGAGTTTGATTTTACCTGTAGAATTAAGGCTTTCAATGACGAGCTATTCACTGTCGCTGGATTAACTGGGGATATAAAGGTTCAAGCGATAGTTACAAAAAGTGAACGTGATGTCACGGTAACAATTAAAACATCAACTACTGCAGAATTAAATTGTGATATCTGTTTTTCACCGATATCACAATTCCTTACAGGAACATTTACGATTTATTATATCTTTGGTGAACATTCTGAAGAGGAGCACAGCAGGGATAAAGAGTATCGCATCATAGAAAAAAATGCGGTGTTGATTGATATTACTGAAGAGGTCAGAGATACACTGCTGCTTTCGATACCAATGAAAATAATCTGTAAAGGCAATCCTAACTGCAAGCTTTATAAAAGTACACAAGCAAATGAAAATCCTCAGGCCGATAACATAAGTTCATGGCAGGAATCTCTTGAAAAACTGAAACACAAGTATCGTTAACCGACAATTAATTAATAAGGACAGTCATGGCAAATCCTAAAGCCAAAATGTCGAAATCCAGAAGGGATAAAAGACGCGCCCAGTTTAATGCACGAACTAAACCAGCAGTAACAGTCATCTGTTCAAACTGCGGTGAACCAACTCTTCAGCATCGCGCATGCCGCCATTGCGGTCAATACCGAGGCAGAACCATAGTCAACAAATTGTCAAACAGCTGATCACCCTAACAAGATAAAAAAAACAGTTATGTTGCGCATTGCTGTTGACGCCATGGGCGGAGATCACGCTCCAGCTTGTGTTGTAGATGGAGTTGTTCATGCTTTACAGGAAAGTAGTAACAGATTTGAAATCGTACTTATTGGGCAGTCGGCAAAAGTTGAGCCTTTGCTTGCAGCACACGATGTCAACTCACTTAACTTGAAGTTTCTGGACGCTCCTGAAGTGGTGGCAATGGATGACTTTCCTGCCACCGCAGTCAAGACAAAACAACAATCATCACTTGTCAAAGGGCTGCAACTTTGCAAAACAAAGCAGGCTGATGCATTTGTCAGTGCGGGTAACACTGGTGCACAGATGGCCGCGTCGCTATTTGTTCTCGGTAGGATTCCCGGTGTACTTCGCCCGACTATCTACGCTTATTTCCCTCGTCTTGGTGAAGGATTAACTAATATGGTTGATATAGGGGCAAACATTGACTGCAAACCTGAACACCTTGTCCAGTTTGCTGAGATGCTGACCATTTACCAACACTACGGTGCAGGAATAGGAAAGCCAGTTACTGGCTTACTCAATATCGGAGAAGAGGAAGGTAAAGGAACTGAAATGCTCAAACAGGCTTATACTCTCCTGAAAAAATCTGACAGCCAGGGAAAAATCACTTTTATCGGAAATATTGAGGGTAACGATATCCTGAAAGGCCATGTCAGTATTGTGGTCTGCGATGGACTCGTTGGCAACGCTGTGCTCAAATTCGGCGAAAGCATTCCTGAGTTTCTCGGAATCCTGTTCAAACAGTCATTGGAAAAGCTTGTTGCATCCGGCCAAATGGATCAGAATACCGTTAAAATAACCACAGATCTATTCAAAGGAATGTTGGAACCATTTGATGTAGAAAATTTTGGCGGGGTTCCATTCCTTGGTGTTGACGGCATTTCGATAGTAGGCCACGGCCGTTCTTCGTCAAAAGCAATTAAAAACATGATCTACATGGCGGAGCATATGATTGAAAAGCGAGTCAATGCTCATATTGCAGAAGTCCTGATTGATGAATAATGCTTATATACCCGAACCCTTCTCAGCCCGGCAAGATAACTCTGGGCAACCGAGCAACTTTTTGTTTATCCTGCAGAAAAAAACGGCAAACAACCCATGATGAAAGCTGTAATTACGGCAACCGCCAAATATTTACCTGCCAGTATTCTGAGCAATCATGATCTTGAACTCATACTTGCAACCAACGACGAGTGGATTCGCACGAGAACAGGCATCAGGGAGCGCAGAGTACTTAAAGACCCTGAAAAAGCGACATCCTATATGTGCGGAGAAGTTGCTCGTCAACTTCTTGAAAAAAGGGCGATATCAGCCGAAAAGATTGAGGTGATTATTGTTGCCACAATGACCCCAGACATGCTCTTCCCTTCTACAGCATGTCTGGTTCAGAGTATTATCGGTGCCAGCAATGCATGGGCTTTCGATCTTAATGCCGCCTGCTCGGGCTTTCTCTTCGCATTGAGTACCGCAGCACGATTTATCGAATCAGGTATTTATAAAAAGATCATGGTCATCGGTGGCGACAAGATGTCGTCAGTTATTGATTATACCGATCGTTCAACAGCAATTCTTTTTGGTGACGGTGCAGGCGGAGTGATACTCGAGCCTGCAACAGAAGATGGGTATGGTGTTATTGATACACGTTTATACTCCGATGGCGCAACGGGCAAAAAACATCTTCTTATGACTGGTGGCGGAAGTCTTAATCCGGCTACCCATGAAACCGTTGACAAAAAAATGCACTATCTTTACCAAGATGGCAGGCAGGTATTTAAGTCAGCGGTTATCTCCATGGCAAACGTAGCTGATGAAATCATGAAGCGCAATAATCTCAAAGCTGATGATATCGACTACCTTGTTCCGCATCAAGCCAATCAGCGAATTATCGACGCAACAGCAGAACGGATGGAACTCGATAATTCGAAAGTTATGTCGAACGTTGCAAAGTATGGCAACACAACAGCAGGTACAATCCCAATATGCCTTGCAGAACTTGATGAAGAAAAGAAACTGCATAGAGGCACCAATCTTGTTCTGGTCAGTTTCGGAGCAGGCTATACATGGGGAGGAGTGTATCTAAAATGGCAGTAATAATGATTCAACCGATTTTAGACACCTTATAGTCATGAAGGCATTTGTTTTTCCGGGACAAGGTTCCCAGTATTGCGGGATGGGTAAGGATATTTTTGAAAGCTTCCCCGCCGCCCAAAGCTTGATGGAAAGAGCCAACGAAATTCTTGGTTACTCAATAACAGAGATCATGTTTTCGGGCGAAGAAAAAGAGTTGCGCTTGACGAAATATACCCAACCAGCCATATTTTTACACAGTATGACTGTGGTAACACTTCTTGGCAGGCAAGATATTGCCATGACTGCCGGCCACAGCCTTGGTGAATATACCGCACTCTGTGTTGCCGGTTCAATAGGTTTTGATGACGCGCTACGTATTGTGGCAAAACGCGGAGAACTGATGCAAAATGCCGCAGAACAACATCCTGGAGCCATGGCAGCAATTATCGGCATGCCAGACAGCTCACTCCAGGAATTGCTTGCTGAAGCGAGCAAAGAGGGGGTTATTCAGACCGCTAATTTCAACTCACCCGGTCAAGTGGTACTTTCAGGAGAAATTACTGCTATAAAAACAGCAGTTGAGCTTGCACCTTCAAAAGGCGCAAGAATGGCAAAAGAACTTATGGTTTCAGGTGCATTTCATTCATCTCTTATGAAGCCAGCCGAAGAAAAACTTGCAGCTGCCCTTGAACTGATCAAGATCAGGAATGCTGAAATTCCCGTATGTATGAACGCTGTAGCCCGTTCTATCACCGATGCTGCTGAAATCAGGAACAACCTTATTCTGCAGCTCACCAGCTCCGTGCTCTGGTCGCAATCTATTGAAGCTATGGTGCAAAACGGTATTACTGAGTTTGTGGAAATAGGTCCTCAAAAAGTCTTGCAAGGCTTGATTAAAAGGATTGATAAAACAGTTGCCACCAAAGGTATTGACACGGCTACGGACATTCAGACATTGGTTTAAAAAATTATTCAATGAAGTCATTAACATCAACCGACTGAAACTATGTTTGAAGGGAAAATTGCAGTTGTAACCGGAGCTGCCCGTGGTATTGGGCAGGCTATTGCATTTGATCTGGCCACTAAAGGAGCCGATCTTGTACTGTGCGATATCAAACAGGAATGGCTTTCCGCAACCGCTGAAGGGGTAACAAAGCTTGGCAAAAAAGTTTTCTGCTTTGAGCTTGACGTTACCAATGCCGAAGCCGTACAAAACGTGTTCAATGACATTACTGCTGCAACCGGTAGAATCGATATTCTCATCAACAATGCAGGCATCACGCGTGACGGCCTTTTGATGAGAATGAGTGAAGAGGACTGGGATGCAGTGCTGACGGTCAATCTTAAGGGAACCTTTGCCTGTACAAAAGCCGTAAGCCGTACCATGATGAAACAGCGTTCCGGTTCTATCGTCAATATAGCATCAATCATCGGCATTATGGGTAACGCCGGACAGGCAAACTATGCCGCATCAAAAGGTGGAGTGATCGCCTTTACCAAATCAGTTGCAAAAGAACTTGCATCGCGCAACATAAGGGTGAATGCGGTAGCACCAGGATTTATAGCATCAAAAATGACTGACGCACTCTCTGACGAGGTCAAGAGCAAGATGCTCGATGTCATTCCACTTTCCCGCTTTGGTCAACCACAGGATGTTGCAAATGTTGTTTCATTCCTTGCGAGCGATCAAGCAGCCTACATCACCGGGATTGTTATCAACATCAGTGGCGGTATGGTCATGTGATTTGGGCAAGCTTATTTTCTTTGTATATTAGCAGACTTTTTCATTTTTTTTATCAGCAGTAAACTATTAATCGGGAGAACAATCACAATGACTGAAGCAGAAATCAAAGATAAGGTATACAATATTATTGTAAGCAAAATGGGAGTCAACAAGGACCAGATAAAACCGGAATCAAAATTTTCTGATGATCTTGGAGCTGACTCACTTGATACCGTAGAACTGATAATGGAACTTGAAAACGAGTTCGGTGTACAGATACCTGATGAAGATGCTGAAAAGATTGGCACTGTACAGCAGGCTATTGATTACATCGTCAAAAAGTAAAAACGCATTACAAAAAAGCAGGCAAATATCAAATATCAATACCGATGGGTCAAGAACGCAAAAGAATTGTAATTACCGGCATAGGAGTGCTATCCCCGATAGGTCTCAATCAACATGATTTCTGGGATGCACTTTATAATGGAAAGAGCGGTGCTGCACCCATAACCTATTTTGATACAACCAATTTTGCCACAACCTTTGCCTGTGAACTGAAAGGATTTTCTGCCGATAACTTTATCGACAGAAAATCTGCAGACAGAATGGACCCTTATTGCCGGTATGCGGTTATCGCTGCAGATCAGGCTCTGAAAGATTCAGGGCTTGACCTGCAGTCAATAGACCCTATAAGGATCGGTGTGGTTCATGGTTCCGGTATCGGAGGCATGATTACCTTCGATAATCAGTTCAGGATCTATCTTGAACGGGGCGTAAGGCGTATCAGTCCCTTCTTCATCCCTATGCTTATTCCAGACATTGCTGCCGGTCAGATTTCAATGCGCCACGGACTGATGGGGCCAAACTATGCAACAGCATCGGCTTGCGCAACATCACTGCACGCCATTATTGACGCCTACATGATTATCCAAACGGGTATGGCAGACTACATGGTTTGCGGAGGATCAGAAGCCCCAATTACACCAATGAGTATCGGCGGCTTTAATGCTGCAAGGGCGCTCTCTACAGCTAACGACTGCCCTGCGAAGGCATCGCGCCCCTACGATCGGGACCGTGATGGCTTTGTCATGGGTGAAGGCGGAGGATCACTTATCCTTGAAACTCTTGATTCAGCAAAGGCTCGTGGAGCAAAAATCTATGCCGAACTTGTAGGGGTAGGAGCAACAGCAGATGCATACCACCTGACAGCACCACACCCTGAAGGCCTTGGAGCACTCAATGCAATGAAAACCGCTCTTTCCATTGCCGCAATTGAACCCGAAAAGATTGATTATATCAACACACACGGTACATCAACCCCTCTTGGTGACATTGCTGAAATCAATGCTATCAAAAAAGTATTCGCTGAACATGCCTATAAACTTAGCATCAGTGCAACAAAATCCATGACTGGGCACCTTCTCGGCGCTGCTGGCGTGGTTGAGTCAATTGCCTGTCTGCTTGCCATGCAACACCAGACTGTACCCCCAACAATTAATTGCAACAACATTGATCCACAGATCGATATTGATGTAACTCCGAATGAACCAAAAAAACGATACATAGAGTACGCACTCAATAACGGCTTCGGCTTTGGCGGTCACAACGCTTCACTGATTTTCAGAAACGGCGCATCCCTTTAAGGAAATCCCTGCCTGCCTATGGAGCCATTCTGGCAAAAAATCATCACATTTGCCTTTCACCGACCAGAGGAAATCAAGGATTGCCAAGCCTTGGCCTCTTCGGCATTTGCACTTAAAACCATTGAGTTTTTGAGAGGTGTTGTTGAAGAGCCTGAAACCAATCTTAAACTTTACCTGACCGCTCTGACCCATCGTTCAGCACTTCATGATTCTGCACATCTGCACCTTATTGAATCAAATCAGCGCCTTGAATTTCTTGGCGACTCTGTAATAGGGCTGCTGATATCCGCATACTTGTTCAAAAAATTCCCCAATAACGCTGAGGGAGAGCTTTCAAACAAACGAGCTAAAATTGTCAATCGCAACTCCCTGGCCGGATTTGCCATGACGCTTGGCCTTGGCGAATACATCCTTATCGGAGAATCGGCTGACCGTCACAAAATATGTTGTAACGAGTCCGCACTTGCTGATGCATTTGAATCATTGATTGGTGCAATTTATCTTGATAAAGGTATTCATGCCGCAAACAATTTTATTATCAAGCATGTCATCGAACATGTGAACTTCAATACCATTGTATTCGCCGAGCATAATTACAAAAGCCGACTGATTGAATACACCCAGTTGCACCATCTCCCGCCGCCGCTCTACTCCATTATCGAAGAGGCTGGAGTAGAGCACGAAAAAACCTTTACTGTCGGGGTAACCTGCACTGATCAGCTTCTTGGAACTGGCACAGCCAAAAGAAAAAAGGATGCCGAACAGCTTGCAGCTAGGGAGGCTATAAAACTCCTCGCTACGAGCTGAAAAGGTAGTCGGGGAGCATAAAGAATAAGTGAACTTTGTGTGTTTTTACTTTACCAGCTATATTTGTGTTTCGAGCTTTCCACAGTAAAAAAGAATTCTTATCCGGTAGCTTTCGAAACTCCGAAACCCTCTTGCACTCGCTTTTAGCAACTGAATTTTGGTATTGATAGCTTCTGACACTGCGTTCAAGTGGATTTGCAACAAAAAAATAGACACATCAAGAAGCCATGCGTAATGATTGTTGATAACGGTTAAGAAAATCGACTGGCGACAAGTATCCTAACATTGAATGCCTGCGTTTCCGGTTGTAAAACATTGCAATGTATTTAGGGTTTGCTGAATAATCTTTAAGACATTATATAGTAATAATATAAGCACTATA
>JBAXLG010000062.1:0-7812 GCA_037134935.1 Chlorobiaceae bacterium
CATTTTCTGGCTTTAAAAGCAATAAAAAAACCAACACAAAAGGTTACTTAACTCGTTTTTTGAGGATTTCCAGCAAACTGCCCTTGTCAAACAAGGCTTGTGGTCCGCCACTTTCGCGAATGAGCTGGTCGATAAGTGCTTTTTGACTGTCGGGAGTCTGTTCTTTCTTTTTGGCCATAGTTGTGCTCTTTTTTACATGATAGGAAACTATAGCCATTTACACACTTTATCTCATAGACTCATTTGATTTTTGCTGTTGCATCGGGCAACGTGTCAATGTGTTTTTCACCCGGTCAAAATCGTATTTATTGACTGGCTTTTCAGGTTCGTTTTCGTCCGCAGGAAATAGTTCATAGTCAAGTTTATTATATTCCTTTTCTATGAAATCATGGCAAATTGAAAGAGAATTGTCTTGAGATGTACCCCCGATTTGTATATCAGCTTCAAAATAAATAAGATGTTTCAGGTACAAGAGAAGAAAGAAAAGTTGATTTTTTTCTAACCCCAGTGTCAATAAGTGGTTTTTAACAGAAAGCGGCTTTTCTTTATTGGCTTTTACAATTTCAAATTGTTCGTACAAAAGATTCAAAAATTCAAGGGGTTCAAATGTTCCCGCCCATTTCCCGTCTTCGTTGAGGTCATCAAATATTTCAATATCGAAATCATTGTTCAGGTATTCTTCAATATCTGTTTTTGGTGTAAATGTTACTGTATTCATGTCTTTTTTCTGCTTGACAGTTTTATAAGTCCAGTTTTATTTTATCGGCGGCTTCACGTTTGGTCTGGTCTATAATCTTTGCATAAATCTGTGTGGTTTTCAGTTCACGGTGCCCCAGCATCTTTGAGACGGTGTAAATATCTGTTCCCTTTGATAGTTGCAAAGTGGCAAACGTATGCCTGAAACAGTGAAAGGTTATATCCTTTGTGATCCCTGCAGCTCCAATCCACTGGTACAGGTGCTTATTTTCGTATGCTGAATAGGTAAGCCCCTCAAATACTTTACCCGTCGGTTCTTTGCGTTCACCCAGCAAACGGTAAGCCTGTTCGGAAATAGGCATCATTTCAATACCTTTTGTTTTTTGCTGTTTGAATTGAATAAAGTATCCGTTGCCCTCAATGTATTCCAGTTCGCTCCAGACAAGGTTTTTAATATCTGAAAACCTCAGCCCCGTGAGGGCTGAAAAGAGTGCGGCACGTTTCAGCAAAGGGTTATTGCATTCCGTTTTTGCCAGACTGTTCAGTTCCTCAATGGTTAAAAAGTTTTTTCGGGTTTCTGTCTGCTTGATGGGTTCAATCTTTGCGTTCAGGTCGCTGGATAAATAGCCGTCTTTAAAAGCCTGTTTCAGGGTTGCTTTCAACTTGTTGAAATAGGAAACAGCCGAATTCTGGGCAAGGGTTGTTTTGCTCCTCTTATTACTTTTGGTAGAGAGCAAATACTCTTTGAACTCATTACAGAACTTTTCGTTGAGATCGGCAAACTTCAAGTTTCCCTTTGTGAATGTTTCAAGGTAATGGTAAGCTGAAACCCAGTTGTCGTGGTTACTGGCTTTTCGTTTATCGGCAAGGCTTTTAAAATAGGCAACAAAGTGTTGTTCGCCCAGTTCTTTGATTTTTAGCTGTTCCTTTTCGTACCCAGTGTAAATTTCGGGTTTGTTTAGGTGGTTTTCCCGTTTCTGCCTTATCTGCTCGGCGAGCAGTAATGTTTCTTTGTTATGCTGTTTGTCAATAGGGTTCTTTGCCTTATCAAAAAGGTACAATCCTAAAAACTCCCTTCTGGTTGGTTCGCCCGTTTCAGGGTGCGGAATAGCCGGGTAAAAATCCAGATACAAGCTTTGCCTGTTCCCAGAAATATCCTTGTGCCTTAACTTCACTTTTATTGCCATTGTATTTTATGCTTTGCTGTTCAACTCAATATGTCATCAATTACCGTTTTTGGAACGTATGCAAACCAGCCTCTTTTTATTTTGGGTATGCTGTGTCGCTTAATGAGGTTTTGTAGGGTTGTTTGTGAAATGCCGTATTTATCCTGCACTTCGGTAAGGTTGTAACAGTCTGAAATATCACATTGCTGTTGTTCAGGTTGAGGCATTACAGGCTGGGACAGCTCAAAGAGTCTGTCGATTTCGGAACGCTTAACCCTTGTAATTCTTTGGCCAAAATTCACCGCTTTGATAGTGCCGCCTTCAATGGAGTGATATGCTGAACGCAGCGAACAGTTAAGCAAGCGGGCAACTTCACGGACAGTCAAAAACTCCTTTGCTTTCAGTTCCTCAATAGGCTGGGTTCTGATCCGCAGGGTCTCCTTATTACACCCCTCAACCTTACCAACCCTCATCTTCTGTTTATGCGCTACACTTGCACACCTGTTGGAACAAAAGCGGGTTACTGTGGTTCGAGCTGTGAACTCATTACCGCATTGCTGGCAAATACGTTGTACCTCAATTTTCGAGCTCATTTTATATCCTTTAATGTATGTTGCGCATATTTAAGTGCAAATAAGCGCAAAAAATAAAGGGGGCTAACCCTGTTATTTGTACCTCAACTGCTTTAAGGTACAAATAAGGTACAAGTTTTCTATAAATAAACAAGTAATAACACAAAAGAAACCTATACTTATAAGCATGAAAAAAGCCCGATATTACAGGGATTTTCGTGGTTTTTTGTTCGTTTGGTATTCGGTCGTTTTGTGCGGTTACTTTCCTATGCAAAACTGTTCAAAAATCTTTTTCAGTATATCATCATTTATCACTTTACCGGTAATCTCTCCAATATAGTAAAGAGCAGAGCGCAATTCAAAGGCAATAAGCTCCGTATCGGACTGGCTATTTATCAACTCACAGGCATGTTTGATGCCTCCCGACGCATTACTGAGTGCTTCATAGTGACGGAGGCTGGTTACTAGTACGCTTGCCTCATGGAGCTGGTCAAGCCCTTCAACTATATTGCTTATCATATATTTTAGTGTTTCCAATCCTTCGCCTTTTAGTGCCGAAATACCGCACACTTCGCAACCGGTTGCGTTGTAAAGCCGCTGTATTTTTTTTGAGCTTTCAGATGCTATGTCAATTTTGTTGGCCGCCACAATCAATTGGGCATGAGGATACTCGTTGAGAAAGTTACAAATTCGAGTGATCTCCTCTTTGTACTCATCAAGCGTAAGGTCAACAAGGTAGACGATAAGGTCGGATTCGGAAATTTTTTTGTAGCTACGTTGCACCCCCTCGTACTCAATTTCCTCTGCTACCTCCCGAAGTCCAGCCGTATCAGTCAACCGAAACATTTTGTTATTATAGAAAAAGCATTCTTCGATGTAATCACGTGTAGTGCCTGGCATATGGTTTACAATAGAACGTTCCTCGCCCAGCAGTTTATTAAGCAAGGTTGATTTGCCTGCATTTGGTATGCCAACAATTACTGTTGCTATACCTTCTTTCAGAATTCTTCCATGCTGATAGGAATCAATCAAATAACGAAGCTCTTTCTGTAAATCTTCAAGCTTTTCACGAAGTTGGCTACGACTCTGGACTTCAATATCTTCTTCGCTGAAATCAAGCTCAACCTCCATAATGGAGCATAAGTGTAAAAGTTGTTCGCGCATGGCATTGAGCTTCATCGAAAAAGTTCCTTGCATCTGAGTTACAGCAGCTCTAAAGGCTGATTCCGATCGGGCATGGATCATGTCACCAATAGCCTCAGCTTGTAGTAGATCAATGCGACCGTTAAGAAAAGCCCTGTAGGTAAATTCTCCTGGTTCGGCAAGACGACACCCCTTATCAAGTAACACTTTCAGAAGATATTTAACTACAACAGGTCCGCCATGACAGCTGAACTCAACCATATCTTCCATGGTAAAAGAGTTTGGTGAGCGGAACACGATAGCTACTACCTCATCAATCAACCCCTCATGATCATGTACTGTACCAAAATGAGCAGTAAACCCTTTTGATTGAGTAAATTGAAACTTCGGGTTGTTTTTTTTGCGGAATATTTGATGTGCAATATCGAAAACTCCTTCGCCACTTATACGAATAACAGCAAGTGCTCCGATACCTACAGGTGTTGCAATTGCAGCTATTGGCATATTTGGTTTGGGACATGAGGAGAGAGTAAACATGTTGTCAGGTATGAAATGTTTATAATGGCATTATTGCAGTCTAAGGGGATAAGTAAGGGCTGGCGAGTGTGATTAACAAAAACATTATACCACCTTTATGGGAGTATTAGATCTTTTGAGTCCAAAGTACAGCTGTGCGGTAAGGTTTACGACAATTTCTTCTTGAAATTATAAGTAATACCGGCTGAAAATAGTAATTTTAGCGGCAGTTTGAGGTGGAAAATAAATGCCATGGTTCATGCCTGAAAAAAAAACAATAGAGCAACTAAAAGCAGATATTATTTTGCAAAAAGAACGTACCCAGTCAGAGCAATTCGAACGGGTACTGAGCCTTGTAAAAGTTTTGCGACAGGAATGTCCGTGGGACAGAAAGCAAACAGCACAGTCGCTGGCTCACTTGCTACTTGAGGAAAGCTATGAATTGGTTCATGCTATTGATCAGCAAAATGAAGTTGAATTGAAAAAAGAACTTGGTGATCTTTTTCTGCATCTTTGTTTTCAGGTAATGCTTGGTGAGGAGCACGGGAAATTTTCATTTGCTGATGTTTTCGAAGCACTCTGTCAAAAGCTTATTAATCGCCATCCCCACATTTTTGATGATATTTCGGTTGACAGGAAACGAAATGTATTGAAAAACTGGGAACACCTGAAACTCAAAGAGGGTCGCCAAAGCTTGCTCGATGGAGTACCAAATGCTATGTCAGAACTTTTACGCGCATACCGAGTACAGAAAAAGGTGTCAAACATTGGCTTTGACTGGTCCAGTTGTGAAAACGTACTTGATAAACTTGCTGAAGACATCGAAAAACTTAAAAAGATTGCCAACAAAGAGGCGCAGGAAGAAGAGTTCGGTAATTTACTGTTCATTATAGTTAATTATAGTCGTTTTATTGGTGTGAACCCTGAAGATTCTCTCCGAAAAGCCACCAACAAATTTATGGTTCAGTTCCGTATGATGGAACAAAAAGTACAGGAATCAGGTCTTGGTTGGGAGAAGTACACATCAGCAGAACTTGATGTATTGTGGCAACAAACGAAAAAATAGTTTTTTTAGGAAAAATTAAGTTTTCATTAAGAACATTTTAGTCATTTGTTTGCTATAATTGCTGTTATAACAGATTTAAATGGGGGACTCTTTGAGTGGGTAAATGTTAATCAAAAATTTATTCTTTAATCTCTAAGGGTTTAATCCATCAAAACTCTGCTTAGTGAATAATCAATCATAAATTGAATTCTTTATTACCTTTATAAAACCACTTAGTGTTTGGTTAACATCTGGGCATATCTTTAATCTTTTACATTTGTAGATAACTTACACTATAGATGTCGATGAAAGGAATCTTTTTGCGTTTAATTAATCAAATGATTTAAAGACTGTGTAGTGTAAATGTTGCTTATTTATTTTAAAAACATTTTGTAAATGTAAAAATGATAATGAAGCTTTTTTTTTACAGGCGCTTAGCCTCGATCCTCTGTGTTTTCATAACACTTTTTTTTTCTGTAAGCTCCGTTTTTGGTAACGATTTTCTTAATCCAGATCAGGCTTTCAAACTGAAAGCTGATTTGAGTAATAATCGGACGATTGTTCTGCATTGGAAAATTGCCAAAGGCTACAAGTTATATCGTGATAGAGTTAAGATTAGTGCTGATGGTGGAACCACCCAGTTAAAATTTCCGGTTTTGCCGAAAGGTATTGTGTTTGTTGACCCATCTACAAATGAAAAGCTTGAAATCTATCATGACAATTTGTTAGTGAATGTGCCTATTAGGAATGCTGATGGGGTTTTTAAGTTGAATGTCGAGTATCAGGGATGTGCCGAAGATGGTCTCTGTTATCCCCCGATAACCCAGAACTTTAAGGTTGATCCGAGTAAACTTGGGGTGCTGTTACCGTTAACTGCAGGAGATCCGCAACTTGTTAAGACACTGACGTCACCAAGTTCAAGTAATCAAGCTCAAGCGAAGAAAGTTAATAACGATTTTTCTGGGGTGAAAGAAACCCTTGAAGGGCGAAATTTGTGGGTCACAGGCCTTAAATTTCTTCTATTTGGATTGCTTTTGTCGTTTACTCCTTGCGTGTTGCCCATGATTCCTATTCTTTCTTCAATTATTGTGGGTGAGGGTGATGTTTCGCGTCGGCGCAGTTTTTTAATGGCTCTGGCATACTGTCTCGGAATGGCTTTAGTTTATACATCTCTTGGTGTTGCTGCAGGTTTAGCTGGCGAGGGTTTGGCTGGTGCTTTGCAGAAACCTTGGGTTCTTGCTTTGTTTGCTCTGTTGCTTGTAGTGCTTTCTTTGTCAATGTTTGATGTCTATCAGTTACAAATGCCAGCAGCGTTACAAACAAAACTCAACAAAACTTCAGGTAAGTTAAAGGGGGGGAGTTTTGTCGGTGTGTTTTTTATGGGAGCTTTATCGGCTCTGATTGTTGGCCCTTGTGTTGCAGCTCCGTTGGCGGGTACTCTTGTTTATATCAGCCAGACACGTGATGTGGTTATTGGTGGTTTGGCTCTTTTTTCAATGGCATCTGGAATGAGTGTTCCTCTTCTGCTTGTAGGTTTATCTGCAGGTAGTCTCTTGCCTCGTGCTGGTGCATGGATGATTGGTGTTAAATATTTTTTTGGGCTTCTGTTAATTGCTGTTGCGATATGGATGGTTTCTCCTGTTCTTCCTATTGAGATAGTAATGGTTTTATGGGGAGCTTTTACGATTTTATGTTCTGTTTTTCTGGGGATTTTCGATAAAATGCCAGAAAACAGCACAATTGCTATTAAGTTTGGTAAAACATTAGGTTTTGTACTCTTTATTATAGGAGTACTTGAACTTGTTGGAGCGGCTTCTGGTAGCACCAATGTTTTTGAACCGCTTGCCCAGATTCGTAGCGCAGTGAGTACTGAATTAGTAAAAGAGCCCAAGTCTGGTTTTACTCGTATTCACTCAGTTGAAGAGCTTGATCTGGCACTCAAATCGGCAAAAAAACCAATTATGCTTGATTTTTATGCAAACTGGTGCGTGGCTTGCAAGGAGATGGATCAGTTCACTTTTCATGATCCTAATGTAATTGCTCAGCTCCATAAATTGACGTTGCTACAGGTTGACGTATCAGCTAATAATGCAGCTGATAAAGCATTAATGAAACGTTTTGGATTGTTTGGCCCTCCCGGAATCATTTTTTTTGATGTCTCTGGAAAAGAGATATCGGATAGTAGAGTTATTGGTGTTATTGATGCAGAGGCGTTTAGTAATCATATCAGAAAATATGTAACAGGTAGTTAGGGCTTACTGAATAATGGTTAAGACATTATAAGGATATAATATAAGTACTATATTTCGTATATCATGTGCAAGTGAAACCCCTGAAAACATCCAAAAACCTTGCACTTGGAAATCCGCATTCATGCATCAGCCGAAGTTTTACCAACTCTCATTTGAGAACTTTCATCTTCCGTTCGGTGGCAAGCGTGATGGTAAAAATCAATGGATCAGAATGACCGAAGCCATACCTTGGCATGAAGCTGAACGGCTTTATACCAAGAGGTTTCCCTCGAAAACAGGAACTCCGGCCTTGACCGTTCGCATGACGCTCGCCTCACTCATCATCAAGGAGAAGCTTGGTCTGAGTCACCAGGAAACGTTTGAGCAGATCGGACGTGAGCCCGTAAAACGGGGCCACTTGGTTGTGGAAAAATGATTAAAAT
>JBAXLG010000063.1:0-7194 GCA_037134935.1 Chlorobiaceae bacterium
GTTTTGGGCAAGTTACCAACTTAATCCAGTGTCTAAAAATCCGGGTCCACTATACAGCACTGCGTTTGCGTACCGAACTGAACCTTGCATTCGGCACACAGACGCCTGCGCTGATTTTGCCATACCGTTGCATGCTGGAACCGCATGCAGGACAACGTTTTTTTCTTCCAATTAAACAGCTCTTTCTTTAATCGTATCAAAAATACACCGCAAAGCCCTTTTAAATAATACTTGCCGGTAAGCGGCCCCAACGCGAAAGGTTACTTAGCTCTTTTTTGTTGCAAGTCCAGAGTGAGCCAAGCATCATGCGAACGGTCAAGGCCGGAGTTCCTGTTTTCGAAGGAAACTTTCTGACATAAAGCCGTTCAGCTTCATGCCACGGTATGGCTTCGGCCATCCTGATCTATTGATTCTTACCATAACGCTTGCCACCGAACGGAAGATGAAAGTTCTCAAATGAGAGCTGGTGAAACTTCGGCTGATGCATGAGTGCGGATTTCCAAGTGCAAGTTTTTTGGATGTTTTCAGGGGTTTCACTTGCACATAATATACGAAATATAGTACTTATATTACATCCTTATAATGTCTTAACCGTCATTCAGTAAGCCCTACTTATAGCTCCGCTGGGAGAGCTTTATGTCATTAAATTGAAGTTTTTCGCGGTGCATTACAGGCATAGCTTCACTTCCTGAATATTCCCATACACTAACAAAAGCAAACTCTGTATCATTACGCAATGCTTCACCCTCGCCGGTCTGATACTCTTCCCTGAAATGCCCTCCACACGACTCTTTGCGTAGCAAAGCATCATACGCCATAAGTTTGCCAAGTTCAATAAAGTCAGCGACTCGGCAGGCTTTTTCGAGTTCGGGATTGTACTCATTTAATTCACCCGATACTCTCACATTACGGACGTATTCTTGACTTAGCTCGTTAATAAAAGAAAGTGCTTTGTTAAGGCCTGTCTCATTCCGAGCCATGCCGCAGTACTCCCACATGATCTTGCCAAGACGTCGATGGAAATGATCAACCGATTTTTTCCCGCCGCTGTTTTTGATGTTTTTCAAACGGTCGGTTACCGCCTCAGCTGCAATGGTAAATTCGGAAGAATCTGAGTCAAAACGCGGTGTATGAATTTCTGTCGCCAAATAGTTGCCTATTGTATAGGGCAAAACAAAATAACCATCGGCAAGCCCCTGCATAAGAGCAGAAGCACCGAGACGGTTGGCACCATGGTCTGAAAAATTGCACTCTCCGATTGCATAGAGGCCTGGTATAGCCGTCATAAGTTCATAATCAACCCAGAGTCCCCCCATAGTGTAATGCACAGCCGGATAGATCATCATCGGCACTTCATATGGAGATTGTGCAACAATCTGCTCATACATCTGAAAAAGATTGCCGTAAAGAGAGTCAATGGTATCACGCCCTTTGCGTTTGATTGCATCGGAAAAGTCGAGAAAGACTGCCATACCGGATTTACCTGTACCATAACCTGCATCACAGCGTTCTTTTGCTGCTCGTGAAGCAACATCTCTGGGCACAAGATTACCAAAAGCAGGGTAGCGACGTTCCAAATAATAATCGCGATCGGCTTCTGGAATCTCGGTAGGTTTGATCTCTTTATGCCTCAATCTCTGGGCATCCTTTAATTTTGCCGGTACCCAAATTCTTCCATCGTTACGCAAGCTTTCACTCATCAAGGTAAGCTTTGACTGAAAATCGCCATGTACAGGAATACATGTCGGATGAATCTGTGTAAAAGCGGGATTGGCAAAAAACGCCCCTTTTTTGTAAGCACTCCAGACCGGAGTTACATTTGAGCCCATTGCGTTGGTAGAAAGATAAAAAACATTGCCATATCCACCGGTTGCTAAAACCACAGCATGTGCAGCATGACGTTCTATCTGGCCGGTAACTAGGTTTCTGGTGATTATCCCTCGAGCTTTTCCATCCACAAGTACGAGATCAAGCATATCCCTTCTGTTATAAAGCTTAACCGAACCGGTCGCTATTTGGCGACTTAACGAACTATATGCACCAAGAAGCAACTGTTGGCCGGTCTGGCCCCTTGCATAAAAGGTTCTTGATACCTGAGCTCCTCCGAATGAACGATTTGTCAAAAGACCGCCGTACTCACGGGCAAACGGAACCCCCTGCGCTACACAAAGATCAATAATTTGATTGCTAACTTCGGCAAGACGATATACATTGGCTTCACGTGCACGATAATCGCCACCTTTAACCGTATCATAAAACAGTCGGTAAACACTGTCGCCATCGTTTGGATAATTTTTAGCTGCGTTAATTCCCCCCTGTGCAGCAATACTATGAGCACGTCGAGGGGTATCCTGATAACAAAATACCTTGACATTGTAACCAAGTTCTCCAAGTGATGCTGCTGCCGAGGCGCCGGCAAGGCCAGTACCAACAACAATAATATCAAGTTTCCTTTTGTTGCTGGGGTTTACCAGTTTGCATCCAGATTTGTAGGCAGACCATTTTCCTTCCACTGGCCCTTCAGGGATTCTCGCGTGTAGGCGTGTCATTGAAGCGTATCGTAAATGTTGTTTTCGTTGAATAACACGGTCTTCTGCTATTACTTGCTTATCTGATTAAAAAAAATATAAATAGTTACAAAGCTGAAGCCTGCTGTAATGCAAACAGAGTAGACTGAGCTAATAAGCTTTACTGTAGCCATATACTTACTGTGGTTCAAGCCGAGGGTCTGAAATGCTGATTGAATGGCATGATTAAGGTGAATACCCATAAAAATAAAACTGATAATGTATAGCATTGAGTACCAAGGAGTGGCAAATAGCAAAAACGTACGATTATAGAAATCATAAGGTTCTATGCCGGGTGGAGGAGCCACAAGTCCAAGCTTGATAAAGTAGAAATCACAAAAATGAAGAACAAGAAAAATGAATATAAGAATGCCTGTATGGAACAGATATTTTGCCATGAACGATGTTTCAGAACAATTGCGGCTTACGTAGCGGGACGATCGAGCTGCTCGATTCTGGCCAGAGACCATCATACCAAAAAAAATATGAATCAGAAATCCAGCAAAAAGTACTATCTCGAAAACTTTTATAAAAGGATTAGTGCCCATAAATGTTGCTGCTTTAGTAAACATAATACCGCCATCCTTTTTTAGTAGCATTAGGTTTATACCAAGATGCACGCATAAAAATGTAACCAAAAAAAGCCCAGCAAGTGCCATAAGCACTTTTTGAGTAATTGAAGAATATCGGAACATAGTGTTCGTATCGGAATTATTGTGATGGAAAAGAACAGTATATTAACTTTTTATGTTATCAAAAGTAATTCCCTCTTTTTTAACTTCCAATAATTAATAATGGTTCTTCGTAAAATTTAGTGGATAGACAAGCAAGCAAACTACGTCATTATAGATCGAGGTTCAGTTTCCCAAAATGGCTATTCGCGGAATTTAGTGGAATGATCACCTGCCCACCTTTACATGTAACACCGGCAATTGGAATTTCTCTTCTTGTTGAGCCACAAATTTTTTAGTTGTTAAATCGTCCAAAGCACTATGAGTGCCGGCTCGTATTGTAATCCTCGTTCCATAGTTCAACGGCATCAACCTTGAACTCTTTGCTATACAGTCTTCGACTCTCGTTCACTTGCGCTGTCATGGCTCATATCTCCTTTTAGTTTAAGATACAGCTTTTCCGCTCTGTCTCTTAAAATGTAGCAAGTCCATTATTCGATGGTGGCTTTTATAATATAAACTCAAGATCGTATCCTCGTACTGCTGATTCTGAAACAAATTGTTCAAGAGTGTCAAGGAAGTCAAGAAATCTTTTTGATTCAATCTTTCGCTGGTAGGCTATACCAATAGGTTGATTCTGCCAACCAAGCAGGATTATATCATTTTTTTCTGGATTGATAGTTGTGCGGCATTCACTGATAATCTTGTTCATTGATACTATACTGCTGTTATGGAGGAATGCTTCATCCCAGCTATCAAGTCCGTTCCCGCTTTCCGATAGGAACGGAAGAGTGTTTAATGATTCAGTAATTCCGTAATGAAAAAAAGCGGCATAATCGTGTGCATCTATTTTGATGGTACTGTATGTCTTATATGTTTTATCCTGAAGATATATCCTGTTTATACTACCAATACGATAAATGGACAGTTCACGGTGTGCGGGATTATTGTCGTCAATAAGTATATGCTGAAGATTCATGGTTTTTGATCAGGGATACGGAGAACCTTTAACCAAATGATAGTGTTTCCTACTTTAGGACATTGCTTTTAACTTTCTATCTTTATATAATTAACCTTAATAATTAATAAGTCATTTTATTAATGTGTTTAGATACGGAAAAGATTAAGCCTGCTACTCATAATAAATTTTACCGATAAATACAGAATGGAAGGAAATTTTTCAAATAGAGTTCAGGATGTTATCCGTTTTAGCCGAGAAGAAGCCTTGCGGTTAGGTCATGACTATATCGGGACAGAGCATCTTCTTCTTGGCCTCATAAAAGAAGGGGAAGGTATAGGTGCTAGAATACTGAAGAACCTCAAAATAGATTTGTTCAGTCTCAAACAGAAAATTGAGGAAAGTACGCATCCAAAGGTTCCGGCAACACTTCTGGGTAATGTTCCGTTAACAAAACAGGCTGAGAAGGCACTTAAAATTACTTACTTGGAAGCAAAAATTTTCAAGTCGAATATTATTGGGACAGAGCATCTTTTGCTGTCCATTCTAAAAGGAGATGACAATATTGCCGCCCAGATTCTCAAGCAGTTTGGCATAACCTACGATCTTGTAAGAGATGAACTGGTTGATATCACAAGTAGTAAGGGTGAGCAGGATGAGCTTTCTATGGAGGGCTCTTATTCGTCTGGTGGTACTGAACGTCAGCAAAAAAAACCGGAATTACGAAAATCGGAAAGAACAAAAACTCCTGTACTGGATAACTTCGGTCGTGATATTACCCGTCTTGCTCTTGAAGACAAGCTTGATCCTATTATTGGTCGTGAAAAGGAGATAGAGCGTGTTGCACAGGTTCTGAGCCGCCGTAAAAAGAATAATCCTGTACTGATTGGTGAACCTGGTGTTGGCAAGACTGCCATTGCTGAAGGTCTTGCGCTCAAAATTGTTCAGCGAAAGGTATCAAGAGTGCTGTATGACAAGAAGGTTGTTGCGCTTGATCTGGCTGCACTTGTTGCCGGTACAAAATACAGGGGGCAGTTTGAAGAGAGGATGAAGGCGCTTATGAACGAGCTGGAACGGTCACGTGATGTGATTCTGTTTATCGATGAGTTGCATACAATCATAGGTGCAGGCGGAGCTTCAGGTTCGCTTGATGCCAGCAATATATTCAAGCCTGCTCTTGCCCGTGGTGAGTTGCAGTGCATTGGAGCTACTACACTTGATGAGTATCGTCAGTATATAGAAAAAGATGGCGCTCTTGATCGTAGGTTTCAGAAAATTATGGTTGAGCCAACCTCTGTTGATGAGACCATACAGATTCTCAACAATATCAAGTCTAAATATGAGTCGCATCATCATGTGCACTATTTGGAGGATTCGATTGAGAAAGCGGTAAAACTTTCAGAACGATATATCACCGATCGTTTTCTTCCGGATAAAGCCATTGATGTTATGGATGAAGCTGGCGCTCGAGTTCATTTATGCAATATTCATGTTCCTAATAAGATACTGGAACTTGAAAAATCGATTGAAGAGATCAAGGTCGAGAAGAATCAGGTGGTAAAGATGCAGAACTTCGAAGAGGCTGCGAAACTTCGCGATAAAGAGAAAAACCTGCTTGAGGCGCTTGATCATGCCAAGCAGGAATGGGAAGATAGAGCATCCGAAAGCGTGTATGATGTTACCGAAGCGGATATTACCTCCGTAATTGCCATGATGACGGGTATTCCGGTGGTCCGGGTTGCACAGTCTGAATCGAAGCGATTACTCTCAATGGAGGCTGACCTTACTAAAGAGGTGATAGGGCAGGATGAGGCTATTAAAAAAATCACAAAAGCTATACAGCGGACTCGTGCAGGCCTGAAAGATCCTTCCCGGCCGATCGGTTCCTTCATTTTTCTCGGGCCTACAGGTGTGGGTAAAACTGAGCTTGCAAAGGCATTGACTCGCTATATTTTCGATACTGAAGATGCAATGATCAGGGCTGATATGAGTGAGTACATGGAAAAGTTCTCGGTGAGTCGTCTTGTTGGTGCACCTCCTGGATATGTTGGTTATGAAGAGGGCGGTCAACTGACAGAAAAGGTCCGTCGCAAGCCATACTCTGTTATTCTTATAGACGAAATTGAAAAAGCGCATCCTGACGTATTCAACATCCTTCTTCAGGTTCTGGATGAAGGAATTCTAACCGACGGACTTGGACGGAAGGTTGATTTTCGCAATACCATCATTATTATGACTTCCAATATCGGTGCTAAAGATATCAAAAATTTTGGTGCAGGATCAGGAATGGGTTTTACCGCACCGGATGATTCAACAGGAAGTTACAAGGCGATGAAGTCAACAATTGAAGATGCCCTCAAGCGGGTCTTCAATCCCGAATTCCTGAACCGAATTGATGATATTATTGTCTTTCATCCACTGGAAAAGCAGCATATTTTCAAAATCATTGATATTATTGCAGGTAAGCTTTTCAAACGGCTTCATGAGATGGGTATAGATGTGGAGATTGATGAAAAAGCGAAGGAGTTTCTTGTTGGCAAGGGGTATGATCAGAAGTACGGTGCCCGTCCTCTGAAAAGAGCTTTGCAGAAATATGTGGAAGATCCGCTTGCGGAAGAAATGCTGAAGGGTCGTTTTTCGGAGGGTAGCATTATCAGGATTGCTTTTGATGAAGCCGAGAATGAACTACGCTTTGTTGATGGGATAGTTCCCGTTCGTGCAGGCGAAGGGCAGGTGCACAGCGAGTAAATCATTTCTTTTCTTTTTTTTCTGCCTACTTTATTTCTTTGCTTGGGAACACTGCTTGAATAAGGGTGGTGTTTCCCCAAGGAAAGAAGAAACGTTTTTATGCTGATCCATATAAAAAGCTGGAATAAAACGTAGTTAGGGTTTAGTCGTTTATACTAAATGAGTTAATCGTGTTGTTTGTGATTTAAAATTGGTGGGCACCTCTAAAAATAGATTTTTGCTCCATCACTGAAACAAGCTGAAAGGCATA
>JBAXLG010000064.1:0-7082 GCA_037134935.1 Chlorobiaceae bacterium
CTGTTTCTCAAGTGGTTTTCAGACCAGCTTTATTTTTTACCGGACACTACTGAGTAGCTAAAGTGTGGTGTTGATCATCTCTCTGGTCATGAAGTTTGAGTTATGGTTTTCAATTTAATTTTTGTGTTGCTCACGATAAGTTAAATCAATCTAAAAAGTCTCAGTACTATCTTATTCCCATTCTAAAACAACAATGCATTCCATCGTCGCTTAGCCATGGATCATGAATGCATTGTTGTTTTAGAATGGGAATAAGAGGATCCTATTAGTTCCAAAAACAAAAACCCTCTAATAAGAAGAGGGTTTTTGTTTTTTAACATAAGAAATCTAATAAATCAGCAGTTTCGTATGGTTGAAGAAGTACGATCTTTGATTGTCGTCTCGTCGAATTCGTCCCAGTTATGCTCATCATGTTCTCTTTGGTAACCTGCTTCTTTAAGGCCAAAACTCATGTCAGCAACCATTTCTGGTCGCATTTCCTTGAGGTTTTTAACTTCATCCTGAGTCAGAATCCTTGATTTATCGAACCCAAGATCAATTTCAATCTTATTGTTTTTTGTTTTGACCCTATCAATGTCGTAAAATCTTTTTGTAATAGTTGTCTGGGCAAAAGCTTTCAGGCAGCCAAGCATGTACTTACGAACATAAGGATCCTTAATCCATGGGTAGCTGAAAAAGGTTTTACGTGCGTAAAACTTGGCATATGATTTTAGAACTCCTTTGAGAACGTCCTCACGTTCCATGTTGTCTGGTTTGATGATAGGGGTAACAAAGTTATATCGGGAATAGTCACGGACTTCCACCCTGTCGCCAAGCTCTTTAAAGAGATCAGAGAATGGCCAAGGTGTGTATATCGTCCAGTTCGCCATATCAGGATCCCAATCCTTGCAGAGCTGATAAGTTTCTTCGATAGTTTCAGGAGTTTCGTGCTCAAGTCCCATAACAAACTGGGCTTCCGCTACGATACCGTTTTTCTGCAATAGTTTAATTGCATATTTATTCTCCTCAATAGTTGTTTCTTTTCGGAAACGGTTCAAGTTCATCTGGCTGGCAGCTTCAGTTCCTAGTGAGACATGTACAAGACCGGCTTTACGGAAAAAAGGCAGAAGGTCTGCATCGCGCATAATATCAGTTACTCGAGTATTTATACCCCAAGTAACGTCAAGTTTACGGTCAATGAGTTCTTGACAGAGCGAAACGAATTTTTGCTTGTTGATAGTAGGTTCTTCATCAGCAAGAATAAAAAAACCTACCTTATATTGTTTTACAAGAACTTCGATTTCATCAACAAAAAGTTTTGGACTTCGGGCCCGGTATCTACGCCAAAATTGCCACTGAGAGCAAAAGGTACAGGTAAAAGGACACCCTCTTGCAAAGTTTGGAACGGCAAGTCTGCAGTTGAGCGGAGTGTAAATATATTTATCCCAGTCGTAAAGGCTCCAGTCGGGAGTAAGTGTATCAAGATCTTCAATGACGGGATGTGCTGCGGTAGCGAACACCTTACCGTCGTCATCAATATAGGCAATACCGGTAATGTTTGCCCGATTCTGTCTGTCGGTACCTGCAGCGATCTCTCTGATGAGGTTTACTGTAACCTCTTCACCTTCACCGCGGACAACGTAATCTGTTTCCGGTGCTTCGCTCAGTACCTGTGGGTACATAAAGGTCGAATGAATACCGCCCATGATAGTTCTGATATTCGGATCAACCTTTTTAGCCAACTTCATTATATCCTGTGCTTTGAAGATGGAGGGTGTGATATTCGTAGTCATCACCACATCAGGTTTATTTTTTCTGATGAGCTCTTCAATCTGGTCATCTGCAAAATTGTCAGCCATGGCATCAACAAAACGCACCTGATCGAATCCTGCCTGTTTCAGTGCTCCGCCGATATAGGCTACCCAACTTGGTGTCCAGTTACCAGCAATTTCGGCTCCACCTGAATGATAATTTGGCTGAACCATCAGTATTTTCATTAGTATCTATCCTCCATATATTACTTTTTACAAAATAGAATTTCCTTTGCAAAGCAATGATTATTCCTATCTGCCTATAAAAAATCTTTTGATTTTCATTTTACAATTTTTTTTGGAAAATCTTAAATAGTTTTTTTACTGAAATTTCTGATCACTTATGGGACGTATGCATAAGCATGGTGTGATAAAAACCCCAGCTGATTTTTTCACGGTTTTTCATTTGCATGCCTGCAGCACCTACTGCTTTTTGCATTTCCTCATCCCGAATCATCTGTATGGTTGTTCGCCGTTCCTTCTTTGGGAAATATCCTCCAATCCAGTGCTGGAAAGCCAGTATCTTGTTATAAGGCGCATAAGTGAAAATAACAGATCCTTTTGTCAAACAACTCAAGTTTCTGTAGGCCTGAGAAAACCCTGCAGCAGGGTAATGAATTAACACATCAAAACAGACCACAGCATCATAGGTTCCTTTTACTGCCTCAATGGTATTTACTTCAAATTCGATGTTTTCCTGACATCCCTGTTTCATTGCTTCGATTTTTGCCTTGTTAATCATCTGTGAAGCAATATCCACTGACTTTACCTTATATCCTGCTTTTGCAAGTCTGATACTGAAAAGTCCAGTACCGCATCCTGCGTCCAGCACTGTTGCACCTTTTGGAAGGTTCAACTTTTGAAGCCAGTCAAATGCTTTGTCCATCATTACAGCATGGCCTTGACGGACGGTATTACGAATAGATGAAAGTTTGTCGTCCCCGTATATTGATGCCCATCGCTGAAAGCCATGGCCATTGAAATATGAACGGAGCATTTTTTTGTGTTCTTCAGCATTGAACGAGGAACTACTCATGATATAAGGTTTGATGTTGCGTAATTGACTCTATAAAAAAATTGTTATCGGAAATTTTAATAATGAGCTTTTTCAATTTTTTCTTTAAAAGTAGCATAAAGTTTTTGTTGTTTCTGGACAGTCTCCTGCTTTCCTTTCCAGAAAAATCAACGATATTGTTAGCATAACAATTGAGCTTGTGAAGCTGTTACAGAATAACTCTGTGTGTAGTATGATGTCACTGATCTGATCATAAGTTTGAATTTACTATCTAATTCTTATTTATTAATAAGATACTCATAATAATAATAATCAATATCAGAAATACCAATTTCCTCGCTATGATTAGGGAAGAGGATATAGTGAAGGGAATTTAGATTGGAATTGTGCATTTTTAAGGTAAAAGAAAGCACCTATGCAGGAGTGGTTTTCTCGTATACCAAGCCTTGAGTTATTGGCGCCATATTGGTTACTGCTGTTGCCAATGCTTGGTTTGATGCTCTGGCTCAGGAGTAAGCTGGATCGGCAAGGGAAGAATCTTACACTTATGTTCCCCTGTCTTGGAACGGTTAGGAATTTAGGACTTGAAGCGAACAAGATGTTTAGTCATCTTCCTCAATGGTTGAGGTGGAGCGCTCTTCTGCTTTGTGTTTTTGCTCTCACAGGGCCTCGTGTTTTTATTCACCAAACTGAAGCTGAGGTTCGGGGTCTTGATGTTATGCTGGCACTTGACATTTCGGAGTCAATGCTGCAGAAGGATAATGTGGTTAACAGTCGTCTTTATGCAGCCACAAATGTTGCCCGAAGTTTTGTACTTCGTCGTTCCAATGATCAGATTGGCCTTGTTGTTTTTCGAGGCAAGGCGTATACGCAGTGCCCGCTTACCACTGATCATGAAGTTCTTGCCATGTTGCTGGATCATATTTTTTCCCCACGATTGATATTACAGGATGATGGTACTGCTATAGGCAGTGCAATTCTCATTGCAATTAACCGCCTTAAGGCGTCGTCATCCTTGAACAAGGTTATCATTCTTATCACGGACGGAGAGAACAATACAGGAGAAATCTGGCCGACTACCGCAGCATCCATTGCTGTACAGAACGGTATTAGGATTTACGTTGTGAATGTGGGCTTTAAAACTGTAAGAAGGGGTAAGGATTTTTCCGGAGAAAGGGATCGTCGTGCCGCCATAGATGAAGAGTCGTTACGGGAAGTTGCCCGAATAACCAGTGGTGGGTACTTTATTGCTGAAGATCCTTCTGCACTTGATAAAGCAATCAAAAGTATTAGCCGTTTAGAAACAAATCTACGTGTGTTGCCAGTTATAAAGTACCATTCAGAGTTATTTCCATTTTTACTTTTACTATCTATTCTATTGTTATTTATAGAAATAGCTTTGTCAAATACAAGACTGCTCAGAGTTCCTTAACACTCATGAAGATCAAGAAAAATTCAAGAATCCCGATTTTTCAGTCATAATCCCAAAAAACTACTCCAACGAGTCCAAAAGATCAACTATGTTTAAAGATCCTTTAATTACTTCGCCAGTATTACTAAGAAATATAGTTCCTTGACTAATAAGGGCGAAGCCTGTAAAAGTAGCTTATAATGAAGGAAATGATAAAGTATGTCCAAGGAATAAATTGTTTTGAGTAAAGAGTGCCATCTAAAAAAAGAGTTTTATTGTATGATTTGAAAAAATCAAATTAATTGTCAAACTATTTCGAAAAAAAATCAGCGAATGGTTTCAAGAAAATGTTCGGCGTCAATAGCCGCCATACATCCCGTTCCAACTGCTGTAACCGCTTGGCGGTATACAAAATCCTGAACATCTCCGGCGGCAAATACTCCTAAAACGCTGGTATCAGTAGATGACTTTTTTGTTTTTATATAACCATAATCATCAAGGTCAAGTTGTTCCTTGAATAACCCTGAATTCGGAGCATGACCGATAGCTATAAAAACCCCGTCGCAAGGATGTTCAACAAGTTCGTTGGTTAGAGCATTTTTCAATCTTATACCAGTAACATGAAGATCGTTACCAAGAATTTCATCCACAAGTTGGTTAGTCATTAAACTGATTTTCGGATTTTTTTTAACCCTAAGGCTCATGATTTTTGAGGATCTAAACTCTTCGCGACGATGTACGAGGGTAACATGGGAAGCAAATTTTGTAAGGTAGAGAGCTTCCTCCATGGCTGTATCACCCCCCCCAACAACAAAAACTTTACTATCCCGAAAGAAAAATCCATCGCAGGTTGCACAAGCTGATACTCCCTTACCTCGGTAGCGGTCTTCCGATTCTATACCAAGCCATTTAGCATTTGCTCCGGTAGCGACAATGAGTGCATGTGTATAAAGTTCATGACCGTTTTCAAAAAGTAGAGAGAAAGGACTTTTTGAAAGATCAACCTCAGTAACGCTTCCTTGCATAAACTCAGCACCAAATTTGAGTGCTTGCTCGCGCATTTTAGTCATGAGTTCAGGACCGCGAATGCCTTCTGGAAAACCAGGGAAATTCTCAATTTCCGTGGTAATCATAAGTTGCCCTCCTGGTTGAAATCCTTCGATGATAATTGGTTTAAGATTTGCACGACCGGTGTAAATGGCAGCTGTACAACCTGCAGGGCCAGTGCCCATAATGATGATATCACGTACATCTCTTTCCATAAAAGTTATGATGAAATTTTGTGTAGACTGTAATTATAAATGGTGATATGTTAACTATTTTATCGATTCGTTTTTATGTTTATGTGCATTTCTGTACGATTCTCATTAGCTGATCTAAAAGCTTGCTGTCATCTTTCAAATGATAATTGAAATTTTCATTTTAATTTTTTAAAATTAAATCAAATTTTTCTGAAAGCAAATAATAGGAATTTGTAAATAATGACTCGTAGTTATCGGTGAGCTTTTTGAAATCGAAATAGCTTGCTTATAATTTAATTCTTGTGCGAATAAATCTAATCTGGATTGTTTCTTTTTTCGGCTATTTGCGGAATGCATTTCCAGCTTTCTACAATAAAACAGGATTCTTATCCGGTAGCTTTCGAAGCTTCGAAACCCTCTTGCACTCGCTTTTAGCAACTGAATCTTGCGGTTGATAGCTTCTGACACTGCGTTCGAGACTTTGTGTTTGAAGGAGTTGAGCATATTGCTTGCGTGACGAACCATAAGCTCTTTGATCTTTATCATCTGTTGTAGTCCAGACCTTTCTACAAGCTCACACCAGTATTCAAAAAACACCTCACCTCTGAGGTGTTGACCCTTGATGGTGAGCACCACCTCATCCAGATGCCATTTATCTTCTCGTTTTGGTTGCAGACTACGAATTGTGTTAGCATAATCTTCCCCAAACTTGAGTGACCATTGGCGAATTGTTTCATAAGTGACAATCATCCCGCGATAAGTCAGACTTTCTTGTCCAGTTTTTTAGGCGGCTAAAGAAAGAGGCTTTCTCGTAACGATGGCGAATTCGCTCAAACTCGACGAAACGTTCATGAAATGATCAGTTAATTAGCAGCTATTTCAGCTATCTCCTTATATAATGTACTTTGCTGGAAATAAGGCTGCTGCAGGCCATATGCCAGTATATGCTCCTTTGCCTGAGCTGCTTCAGCTATCAGTGCAGGATGCCGGAGTGCATAACCAATATGGCCAAACGTCTGCTCTTGAGAGTGCTCTTTGCGCTGATATTCGATATCTGCGATACAACCTGACAAGATACGTCTGCACAGTGCTTCCATCTCTTTTTGAAAGAAGGAGATCCTAGGGTATTCGTTATAGCAGTTTAATACCTTATAGGTGTTATGTTTGGCATATTTTTGAGCAGTTGGTCGATAACTGCTGAAGACCAACTGTACTTTCGCCCTGTGAGTTGGTATATCGAAAAGGGGAAGATAGAGCAGATCATAGTACAGCCTCATGAAACCTCTATTCTCGCTTCTGAAATCAAGGTTGATTTCATCTACAACTTTGCGAATTAATACCCTCACATCTTCTTTATTGGACTGCAAAAGTGTTTTTATCGCTTGAAACACTAAAAAGGTATTGGTCTGTTTTAAGTTATTTACAATAGTCTTTGCTGCTTGTAATGCAGATTTATCACACTCCAAAATTTGTAATGCCGTGGAGACGATCTCATTTGGTAGTGTTAAAAAGTCGGTTTGACTCAGGATTGTTTCCGCCGCTGTTGTTGCTGTTTCTGCGTAGGCCTTTTTAAGTGCCGTGGAGACGATCCCTTGTGGTAATGTGAAAAAATTGGTTTGACTCAG
>JBAXLG010000065.1:0-6633 GCA_037134935.1 Chlorobiaceae bacterium
AACAATCATTCCGTATGGCTTCTTGATGTGTATAGTTTTTTGTTGCAAGTCCAGTTGAGAACGAGTCATTTTTTAGAATCACTTAATTCGGGTTATATTCAGCCCTCTCTCTTGGTGTACGGAAATACCGGAGGCTCTTGACCACAATATTTTGAACGAATGATGAGCAATTCTGAACATATACGGGTACAGAGTATGAATCTGCCGCCCGATAAGGTGATGCATAAACTTGTTTCACTGGCCAAACGCCGCGGGTTTGTTTACCCGTCATCGGAGATTTACGAAGGCCTCTCCTCATGTTTTGATTATGGACCGCTTGGTTGTGAGCTGAAAAAAAATATCAGGGAGCTGTGGTGGAGCACGATGACCCGCCATCGGAACATTGTTGGCGTTGATGCTTCAATATTGATGAATCCGAAAGTTTGGGAAGCTTCAGGCCATGTGGCCAGTTTTAACGATCCGATGATTGATGACAAAACAACGAAAAGACGATACCGCGCAGACCATCTTATTGAGAATCATATCGAGAAACTGCGCCGTGACGGAAAGGATGATGAGGCGCTTAGGGTACAGGCTGTTTATGAAGGGGTTGCTGGAGCGGCGCAGCCAAATCGTGCACTTTATGAGTTGATTATTGCTGAAAAAATCAAGGCTGCAGATACCGGCTCGGGAGACTGGACAGAGGTTCGCCAGTTCAACCTCATGTTTCAGTGCAATATGGGAGCTGTTGCTGATAAATCAAGTATTGTTTACTTACGTCCAGAGACCGCACAGGGCATTTTTGTGAATTTTCACAATGTTCGTGATTCATTGCGGATGAAGGTGCCATTTGGCATTGCTCAGATTGGCAAGGCCTTTCGCAACGAAATTGTCAAAGGAAACTTCATTTTCCGTATGGTCGAGTTTGAACAAATGGAAATGCAGTATTTTGTAAAACCAGGTACCCAGAAGAAGGTTTTTGAAGAGTGGAGAGAGGAGCGTTTTGCTTGGTATACTACAATGCTTGGTCTGCGAAAGGAAAAGCTTCATTGGTATAAACATGACAAACTGGCACATTATGCTGATTTGGCCTACGATATTAAGTATGAGTTTCCGTTCGGCATAGAGGAAATCGAGGGGATTCACTCAAGAACCGATTTTGACTTGAAACAACATCAGGAGTATTCGGGTAAAAATATGGAGTATATTGATCAGCTCACCAATGAACGCTACATTCCCTATGTGGTTGAAACATCCGCAGGGTGTGACCGACTTTTTCTTGCGCTTCTTGCTGATGCTTACCGTGAGGATATCGTAGATGGTGAGGTGCGTGTCGTGCTAAAGCTGTCACCAAAAGTAGCTCCGGTAAAAGCTGCAGTACTGCCGCTGATGAAAAAAGGGGGAATGGCTGAAGGTGCTTTACTATTGCGTGATGATCTTTCCAAAGCATTCTTAGTGCAATATGATGATGCCGGCTCTATCGGTAAACGGTATCGCCGTCAGGACGAGATCGGTACTCCTTTCTGTATTACGTTTGACCATCAGTCGCTGGAAGAGCATTCGGTGACTGTGCGCTACCGTGACTCTGCAGCACAGGAAAGGGTTGGTATTTCAAGAATCAGGGAGTTTCTTAAAGCAAGCCTCGTTTAATAATTTACATTTATTTACATTTTATACGATGCGTTATGATGTTGCTGTCATAGGGGGTGGCCCTTCAGGAGCTGTTGCTGCAGCTGAAATTGCAAAAGCAGGTCTGTCAACAGTTCTTATTGAACGAAATCTTGAGAATGTCAAGCCATGTGGAGGCGCCATTCCTCTTGGACTTATCGAAGAGTTTACAATTCCTGCTGGACTGGTTGAAAAGCGGCTGTCACGTATGAGAGCACGTTCTCCGAAAGGCAGGATCATTGAAATGCATATGCCAAACGGTTATGTGGGGATGGTTCGACGTGAAAAATTTGACCGTCATCTGCGTTCAATAGCCGAGCAGGCCGGGGCTGTTGTTGTTGAAGGGTTGGTAACATCAATTTCGCATGTTGCGGATGGTTTTGTGATCAATACTCTTAACGACAAGTTACCGACTATTAGTGCTCACAGAATTATCGGAGCTGATGGAGCAAATTCAAAAACCGCTGATGAACTACACTTTCCGGCGAATGAACTGAAGGTGATTGCTATGCAACAGCGCTTTAAATATACCGCCGCTATAGAAAAGTTCAGTGATATAGTTGAAATATGGTTTGATGGTGAGGTGTCGCCTGATTTTTATGGTTGGATTTTTCCTAAGGCTGACCATTTGGCTATTGGTACAGGAACAGAGGATAATCATCATAATCTGAAGGCGTTGCAGAAACGCTTTGTAGAAAAAATCGGCATTACGGATAAGCCCTATCTTGACGAGGCCGCAAAAATTCCGATGAAACCTCGTAAATCGTTTACCCAGAAAAAGGCCATTCTGGTCGGTGATGCTGCTGGGTTGGTAACACCTGCAAATGGCGAAGGAATTTTCTTTGCCATGCGCTCCGGCAAGCTTGGTGCAAAGGCCATGATTGCAGAGTTAAAAAACGGTGTGCCACTGCAAAGTTACGAGCAGGAGTTCCGCAAGCTCTATGCTCCGATTTTTTTCGGTCTGGAAATGCTACAGGCGGTCTATTATCGTAATGATCGGTTGAGAGAAAGTTTTGTCGCCATATGCGCCGATAATGACGTGCAGCAAATAACTTTTGACTCCTATCTCTATAAAAAAATGGTTCCAGCTCCGTGGTCAACCCAAATAAAAATTTTTGGCAAAAATATTTATCATTTAATCAAGGGTTCCTGAATGCTACTTTCTTTTCCGAACTGGATTATCCACATTTCTTCTGCTTTTGAATGGGGAGTTGCCGCACTCCTCTTGTTTCGTTATGGAAAATTGACCGGACGACGTAGTATTAAGATTTTCGCTCTATCAATGCTGCCGCACTGGTTTGGCAGTTTTTTTGTACTTGGTTATCATGCTTTCGTTGATTCCATTCCACTATTGCTTGACCTGTCGGAAATTATAAATCTCTTCGGAAGCACATCCTTACTTTTTGCAACTCTGAACTTACTTAAATCGAAGAAAACAGTTCAGACAATCAGCTATGCTGTAGTTTTTGGAACAATCATACTTTCTGGAAAACCACAATCCTACCTTGGAACGGATATTTTTGATGCCATTTTACAGCTTTCAAGTCTGGTCTATATTTCTTTTCTGGTACTTCTGTTGATTGTGCATAGGCGTGACAGAACCATTTTCTCTGGTCTTACGGTGGCGGGATTCTGGTTTGTGCTGGTTTTCATATCGGTGACTATTGTCTGCATGTACTTGGCTACCGTGGTCAGAGGTTTCCCTACCTTGTCGCATGACGACAGGCTTCACGGACTGGCTGAAAGTCTACTGACAACAAGTAATCTTATGATCGCTATTGGCGCCTATCGTAAAATCAGTGAGTATGAATCTGAACACCGTAACGAATACATGAAAGAAAATTCCTGTTTTTTTAAAATCTGATACCCCACTTCAAGAGCAAAAAACGATTTTAATGACAAACCAAAGACGTTTTTTTATCTGTCGGGAAATACTCTATTTGACCTGCCCCCCTTTACTGTAAAGTCTACAATTGGAATGTCTCTTCTTGTTGAGCCACAAATTCTTCAGATGTTATTCCAATTCTAAATCAAAAATGCATTTATTACCCCCTTAGTACCCGTTAAAAAATAACTATAACTCATTCAGATGGCGTTCGGGTACATTCTGTAGTTCCATTCACCATGAAAATCATGACGTGTGATTTTGGAGCTAAGTAACCTTTCGTGTTGGGGCCGCTTACCGGAAAGCATTATTTAAAAGGGATTTGCGGTGTATTTTTGATACGATTAAAGAAAGACCTGTTTAATCGGATAAAAAAATTCTCATAAATCATTTTTGAGTAATAAGTTCTGGCAAAAATTACCAACACAAAAGGTTACTTAGCTCCAAATATGAATATCTTTACTTGGAGCAGCCATCAGATGGTCTTGAACTTTATCAAGGATTGAAACGATGGTTTGATGAATATAATACCGAGAGGCGGCATAAAGCTTTGGAGGGTGAACTACCAAGTATTGTTTATGAGGCAATGAAACGCAAAACCCCTGAAGCCGCATGAAACATGTTCGTTTATCAAAAAAACTGTCCTATAATTGGGGAGTACTTCATTACGCTTGGATCCCTTGCTCTTTTCAGCGGCTTGAATTTATCGCTGGCATTGATCAGCATCACTCTCCCTTTGTGATGAGCCAGCTCCTTCTTGTTGAGCACCCAGAGGTAGGTGTAGATACCGGTGTTGAAAAGAATTCATCGGTTGGCAGTTGAATCACTGACTCCACAATATCACCGTCCAGCATCCATTTCCTGATGTTGCTTTCAGATGATCCGGCATCACCGCTGAACAGGGTCGAACCATTATGGATAATGACACCCATGCCGACGCTGTCAAGCTTTGAGATCAGATGCTACATGAAAAGCAACTGCCCATCTGAAATGGATGGAAGATAGTTGAACCGCCCTGTTTTATCGTTGGTAATGTCTTTGTGGTAACCCGATCAGCTCACGCCGTAAGGAGGATTGCCACCACATAAAACTCTTCGTTATAGTATTTGTCGTCAACCAATGTATTGCCATGCTCAATCTTTGAATCAGGCCGGAACCGGCTTTCAATTTTGGCCCGTGCGTAAAGCGTATCATTGCAGTCCTGCCAGAACGTTTGGGTAAGTCGGCTGAACTTCTGATTGATCCGATCCTCAACACCAAATAACAAGTTACCTCCACCGCAGGCACAGTCGTAGATTGTGAGCAGAGTATCGGATTCTTCAATCTTTGACGCAATGATTTCAGCAATCAGGGCAATGACATCGTCAGGCGTGTACTGTGCTCCGGCAGTTTCGGCAGAAATATCTGCCCACTTGCGCTTGATGTGCTCCTCCAGCATCGTGATTTCAGAGTTGTTGAATGGCTTGAGATCAATCTCCGTCCAAAGCTTGGTATAGCCCAGTAGCACTTTTTTTGCTTTCAGCTTGGTCATCACTCCTTTGATATCCAGAAACTTCTCACCATCGCCACTGTCCACGCCGCCGTTGAGGTAGGCATCAAAATCAATCTCAAAGGATTTATCGTTTTTGCTGATATCTGTCAAAGTCTGTTTTTTTCAAAAATGAAGCTGTTGTAGCCTTGACCTTCATCTTAAGGGCACCTCTATTTATTATAGAGTGATATATCAACATAAGATATAATGTTTTAGCATCAGGCAATGAGGACAATATTTCATGTTTTTATGAAATAATTTTGATTCATTCCGTCATCATGAAAAACATAAACCCAATAGGCCTGTTTGAGGAGCATTTTCTGCTCGAAAGACTTACTAAGCTCAAGGATTCCCTTGTCAAACTTGAAGCACATATTGACTGGAAGACATAACCTATATCCCTATGAATCATGGGTTTCTTTACTTCACGGCTATCATTGCTATTAAAAGTCCGTTATATCAATTTCATATATTATAGATTCTGACTGGTGTGTAAGCGTTTTTCGTGAAGCGATTGAGCCGCATGATAAGCAAAGAGATTCTCAATGGATGGAAAAGGCAGGGTAACCGATACAACATCTTTATCGAACGGTTCTGGTGAACCATGAAGTATGAACATGTGTATCTGTAATCCTGCATCAGATGATCTGGAACTCTTTCGCTGACTGAAAACATGGTTCACTGAATACAACACACCCACAACTGGCACCGATCATTGGATGGGGAGAATATCTGGCAACAGTTTATCTTGCAGGTAAACATTGAAACGATCAACCTGAGGCAACATGACTCAACTGTACCACGTATTTTGAATGAATATATCTGCCCTATGATTGGTGAGTAGCGCCCATATTCAATTGTTCAGATAAAAAATCTAAAATCCCCGTCATAAGCTTCAATAATACTAAGAGTTTATGTATTTTTATACAAAATTTTTGTTTTTTATCGATGTAAACGCAAACACCACATGGAAAGAACTCTCAGCATACTGAAACCTGACTGCGTTCGCAAACAATTGATTGGAGCAGTTATCGATAAAATTGAACGAGCAGGTTTTCGGGTTGTAGCCATAAAAAAAACCAAACTCACAAAAGAAACTGCTGGAGCATTTTATGCAGTACACCGTGAACGACCTTTTTATGCAGAACTGGTAGAATTTATGGCGTCAGGTCCCTGTATACCAATGATCCTGGAAAAAGAAAGTGCTGTTGCTGAATTCCGAGCAGTAATTGGTGCAACTGATCCTGCTCAAGCTAAAGAGGGAACTGTGCGTAAACTCTATGCCGATAGTAAGGGCGAAAACATTATTCATGGCTCAGACTCTGTCGAAAGCGCTGCAATTGAAGCATCATTCTTCTTCTCATCCGAAGAAGTAGCTAGAGTAAACTAGGTATTCCGGTACAGTAGTGTACGGTAAAAAATAAAACTGGTCTGAAAACCACTTGAGAAACATCGATATTAAAAGAGTCAAAACTTTTCCTATCAACAATTTTTTCAAGAAGTTTCAGACCATGAAGCAAGTTACCTCGCTGTTGGGTGAGTTGCTAAAGATTTTTCCGAGATACGAATT
>JBAXLG010000066.1:0-6144 GCA_037134935.1 Chlorobiaceae bacterium
TCGTTGTTTCTCAAGTGGTTTTCAGACCAGTTTTATTTTTTACCGGACACTACTGTTTTTCAGGTGGATCAAACAGAACCTTGCGATATAATGGCGTAATTTCCTTGCGTGTCTATTCACTAATTTTTACGAAGAACCCAAGTAACATTGAAATTTATTTACGAATAAGCTCTAATTAACATAGTAACCTTTACTTGAGATCATCAATCAGCTAAAGTTCAGTATCAGCTGTTTAGTGCATCGGCACCAGCAACAATTTCACTCAGCTCAGTAGTTATCGCAGCCTGTCGAGCTCGATTATAACTAATATTGAGAGTACGGAGAAGATCCTTCGCATTTTCTGTCGCGGAATCCATAGCCGCCATACGAGCCGCATGTTCTGCAGCATTTGATTCAAGTAACATCCTCCATACCTGAGTATTGAGATGCCGCGGTATCAGCACATCAATAATCGCAGACGGGGACGGGTCGTAAATATAATCACTGCCACTTTCCTTGCTGAAAACCATAGGTTCAATAGGAAGTAGAATTTCGGTTTTCAGATTTGGTGCAAGCACGGATTTGAACTCATTGTAGACAACAATTACCCTGTCAACCTCACCGCGTAAGTAAAGATCAGAAGCTGTATCAGCAATCTCTTTTGCGATTTTAAAATCAAGATTTTGAAAAACAGATGGATAGCCTTTAATAATGCTGTAGTCTCTTTTCCGGAAAAAATCTAATCCCCGGGTACCTGCACACATCATTCTGACTCCGCCCTTGCTGTGAACAGGAGCGTAGTCCTCATGAATAGTTTTATAGGCAAGTTTGATGATATTTGTATTGAACGCACCACAGAGACCCCTATCTGAAGTAATAAGAATCACAATTAACTTACTAATCTCCGAACGTCCTGAAAGCAGAGGACTAGGCGTTGTGTCTACTTTTGAAGACAGAGATGCGAGCATATCCTTCAGATTCGAAGCATAAGGGCGAGCCATTATGGCGCGGTCTTGGGCTCTTCTGAGCTTTGCCGCAGCCACCATCTTCATTGCCTTGGTAACCTGCTGTGTAGACTTTACCCCTTTAATTCGTACACGAATATCCTTTAATGTAGCCATGAAATTATGGAACTGTTATGAAATTTCTTAAAAACTCGATAGATATTCTTTTATGCCTTATTTTTTTCTTTAAAGGTTTCTACAAATTTCAAAGAAAAATCCTTAAGCTTTTTTGATGTATCGGTTTCTATAGCACCACTTGTAGCAATAGATTTCAGGATATCGTTCTGCTTGAGTTCAAGCGCTGTAAGGAATTCCTCCTCAAACTTGCGGATAAAGCGCAAATCAACAGAATCAAGCAATCCTTGAGTACCAAGAAAAATTATAGCAACCTGTTTTTCAACAGGCATTGGTATATACTGACCCTGCTTGAGAATTTCAACAAGCCTTGCACCCCTGTCAAGTTGTGCTTTGGTAGTTTTGTCAAGATCCGAACCAAATTTTGAAAAAGCTTCAAGTTCACGGAACTGGGCCAGATCAAGACGTAAGGTTCCTGCAACTTTTTTCATCGCCTTAATCTGGGCAGCACCACCAACACGGGAAACTGAGATACCTACATTGATAGCTGGTCGCTGGCCAGAGTTAAATAAATTTGACTCAAGAAAAATCTGGCCATCAGTAATGGAAATCACATTAGTAGGAATATATGCAGAAACGTCACCAGCCTGAGTTTCGATAACCGGCAAAGCAGTAAGGCTTCCCCCACCTTTAATAATCGGTTTAAGTGCATCTGGAAGATCGTTCATTCTCCTTGCAACTTCGATATCATCGGTTATTTTTGCTGCTCTTTCAAGCAAACGAGAATGTAAGTAAAAAACATCACCAGGATAAGCTTCACGCCCAGGTGGGCGACGAAGAAGCAGGGAAAGCTGACGATAGGCTACTGCCTGTTTTGAAAGATCATCGTAGACAACAAGTGCATGGCGACCTGTATCACGGAAATATTCACCAAGAGTTGCACCAGCAAAAGGAGCAATAAACTGAAGTGGTGCCGGGTCAGATGCTGTTGCTGAAATAACCGTGGTGTACTCCATTGCGCCATATTTTTCCAATGTATTTACCACCTGTGCAACCGTAGAACCTTTCAGACCTATAGCCACATAAATACAGAAAACTCCTTTTCCTTTCTGGTTAATTATAGTATCAAGCGCAACAGCAGTCTTTCCAGTCTGACGATCACCAATAATAAGCTCACGCTGACCGCGACCAATCGGAATCATCGAATCAATAGCCTTTAGACCTGTTTGCAGCGGTTCATGAACTGATTTACGGTAAATAACACCTGGCGCTCTGCGCTCAAGGGGAAGACGAAGCTTGGTTTCAATAGCACCTTTGCCATCAATCGGTTCACCGAGAGGATTGATAACTCTGCCAAGCATAGCCTCGCCCACCGGAATTGAAGCAAGAATGTTGGTTCTTTTAACAGTATCACCTTCTTTTACCAATGTTGACTCACCAAACAATACAGCGCCGACGTTATCTTCCTCAAGATTCAAAGCCATACCCATAACATTATTGGGAAACTCAAGAAGCTCGCCTGCTGCTGCCCGCGATAAACCATACACTCGAGCAATACCGTCACCAACCTGTAGCACGGTTCCTACATCATAAACTTCTGCTTCAGACTCAAAACCGGCAAGCTGTTTGCGAAGTATGGATGAAACCTCATCAGGCCTGACTGTTGTAGACATATCTTATTCCACTTGGTTATTTGTTAAGAAAAGAGAAAGATTCTGATTACCTTACTTTGATATTTATGTGAGTGTAGTGCTATTCCAATAGAAGAATTAAACTTGAATTTAATGAAAAGCTTTTAGTTATTCAAATATGTAAATCTCATGTTTCATTTGAAACAGCTTTGTTATAATTGGAGTGACTATATCCAACAACTAACATTTAGAAATTTTCTTCGCAGAAAACGATATGAAAACTATCAAAGGATTCGCTTCTGCAACCGTTGGAAATGTTGCCTGCGGTTTTGATGTACTTGGATTTGCAATTACCGAGCCAGGTGATGAAGTGATTTTGACGCTGGACGAAGAAAAAAAAATTGATTCACCAGTATCAATAATGACTATAACGGGAGATGGAGGTACTCTGCCTCTTGACCCGAAAAAAAATACTGCGAGCTTTGTTGTTCTGAAGTTCCTGGAATATATCCGTACCCATAAACAGATTGATTTTACAGGCCATATCTTTCTCGAACTAAAAAAAAACCTGCCACTCAGCAGTGGTATGGGCAGCAGTGCTGCAAGCGCAGCAGCAGCCCTTATTGCTGCTAATGAATTATTGGGAAATCCTTGTTCAAAAATGGAATTGGTGCATTTCGCTATTGAAGGGGAACGAGTTGCCTGCGGATCAGCTCATGCCGACAACGCGGCTCCGGCCATTCTCGGCAATTTCGTTTTGATACGAAGTTATACACCACTTGATCTTATTACGATTCCCTCCCCAGAACAGCTCTACTGTTCGCTTGTACATCCGCATACCGAACTACGCACATCATATTCTCGATCGGTGTTGCCTACAGAAATACCTATCAAGTTGGCAATTCAGCAATGGGGTAACGTAGGAGCCCTTGTAAATGGGCTACTAACTTCAGACTATGATCTTATCGGGAGAGCTCTTGTTGATGTTGTCGCTGAACCCAAACGCGCGCCACTGATACCGGGCTTTTTTAACGTCAAGCAAGCAGCAATTGATGCCGGTGCTCTTGGATGCAGCATCGCTGGTTCAGGGCCTTCTCTCTTTGCATTTTCTTCATCAGAAAAAATAGCACTTGAAGTAGGCTTGGCTATGAAAGAAGCGTTTTTTCGCTCGAAAGGGAGTCTACAATCCGATATGTGGATATCTCCTATCTGCAAACAGGGTGCTAGAATACTTTAACACATTCAATAGAAAAACACCACGGTTATGATTTATTTTAGTACAAATAAAACATCTATACCCGTTTCTATCAAAAAAGCCACACTTGAAGGCCTTGCTACCGATGGAGGTCTTTACATTCCGTCCGAAATCCCGCATCTTTCACCTCAAGAGATAACATTGCTACAAGGAGCAAGCTTTAACAGTATTGCCTTTACTATAGCAAAAAAGTTTATCGGTGGTGAAATCCCGCCAGATCAACTCAGCGATATGATTGAACGTTGCTATACTTTTGAAACTCCGCTTGTCAAGCTTGACAACAATACTTTTATTGAGGAGCTTTTCTTCGGACCAACACTGGCTTTCAAAGATTACGGTGCAAGGTTTCTGGCGCAGCTGATCGGTTTTTTTGCAACAGAAGATAACAAGCTGATTACCGTGCTTGTAGCAACTTCAGGCGACACAGGAAGCGCTGTAGCTTACAGTTTCAACGGAATTACAAATACAAGGGTTGTATTGCTTTATCCCTCTGGAAAAGTAAGCAAACTTCAGGAACAGCAACTAACAACCGCAGGAAACAACATACATGCTCTTGAAGTGAAGGGCGATTTTGATGATTGCCAGCGCTTGGTAAAGCAAGCCTTTGTGGATCCAAGCTTGAATAAAAGGTTGACACTCACTTCAGCAAATTCAATCAATATTTCAAGACTGATCCCCCAGTCATTCTATTACGCATGGGCAACGATGCAACTCAGGGAGCAGTATGGTCGTATCGAACCCCTTTTTTCCGTTCCGAGTGGCAATTATGGCAACCTCACCGCTGGTGTACTGGCAAAAAAAATGGGTTTCCCGATTGGTCAGTTTATTGCAGCATCAAATGCAAATGATAGCGTAATACGCTATCTTGATGAGGGACGCTACACCCCTCGTCCGACCATTGCTACCATTTCAACAGCAATGGATGTTGGAAATCCAAGCAATTTTAACCGATTGAGATATTTTTACAACAATAACCCTGTCGCTATGGGTAAGGATATCATCGGAATTTCCGTATCGGATGAAGAAACCCTTTCATCAATCCGATCAGTATTTGAGCAATTCGGTTACATTATTGATCCTCATACTGCTGTAGCATTTCGGGCTCTCGAACGGTATAGAAATTCAGGGAAACATGCAGTGACACTAGGCATTGTTCTTTCAACAGCTCATCCTGCAAAATTTTTTGAAGCGATTTGCAATATTCTGGACAAAGAAATTGAAATCCCATCACGCCTGAAGGAGGTGCTCAATAAAAAAAAAATGTCGGTCACGATCAGTGCCGACTACCGGGAATTCGCGTCTTATCTCAAAGCGCTAGACCGATAACTATAATAAATGGTCAATTGAACATTAGAACACTTATTTTTTTTTTCATTCTTGTGCCAATCATGTTTGTCATGATGACGATTTTTCTTTTTATCAACCTTTTCGATAAAAAAGGAGATCGTTTTTATAAACTGGCTGCATGGTGGGGGCGTTTCAGCGCTAAACTTTTCGGTATTTCTATTGAGGTGAATGGGAGGGAAAACTACAACCCTGAACAAAATTACCTAGTAATAAGCAATCATGCCAGCATCGCCGATATTCCTCTGATTCTTGGTACAATGAACCTCAACCTGAGATTTTTAGCAAAAGAAGAACTCGGTAAAATACCTATATTTGGATGGTCACTCAAACAGGCTGGATATATAATGATCAAAAGGGGGCAAAGCCGGGAAACACTGAAAAGCCTTCTTGCTGCAATCAATGTGCTTAGAAATGGACGTTCCGTTCATATATTTCCGGAAGGCACTCGTTCATTCAATGGTGAACTTCTCCCTTTCAAACGGGGGGCTTTTTTTATTGCCCAGAAGGGAGGTGCTCCGATACTACCTATAACAATCATCGGTAGTCATTTAATCACACAAAAAAAAAGCCTTAAAATAAACAAAGGAAAAATTACGATTATTATAAACAATCCCATCCAACCCTCGCAGTTCAACAATGTCGAAGAACTTAAAAATATCTGTTACAAAACAATCAGCGACAACTTTGAGCGGTACCGAAACAACTGAAAATCTTCTCTATACAGGTATTTCGAAAAACTTTTAAGGAAACCTCTAAGAATAGATTTTATTCTCCATCACATCAACTGATCAGACAGTTAAGTGGACCCCAAGCACGAGACAAAAAGGGGCCGAGTTTAAGTTAGTATCCTGAC
>JBAXLG010000067.1:0-5676 GCA_037134935.1 Chlorobiaceae bacterium
AAAAGGTGAGGGAGCCGGTGCCGCAACTCGCTTTATTTTAACCGGACACTACTGACCGGAACTGAATCCAGTGGAGCACTTATGGGATGAATTGCGTGAGAAAGCATTTGCCAATCGCGTCTTTGATACTCTTGGTGCTGTCATTGCCCAAGCGGCGAGAGGATTGAAGGCAATGCAGGATAATCCGGCGTCTCTTCATTCACTGACTGGCTGGAAATGAATATGAAGGCTTACTGATTGCAATATGGAATTAGGTGCCTTTTACCGAAGATTATCCGCACGATATGGTAAGTCCGTTGCCATTACAGCCACAGCACGAAAAATCGCCACCATCTTTTATAATACGGTCAGATATGGCATGGAGTACATTGACCCCGGGGCCAGTTATTCCGATGAGAAATACAAGGTTCGTGTTCTTGAGCATCTACGCAGAAGAGTAGATGCCTTTGATTTACCCTGCAACTAAAACCAGATGGCCTTATGCTGTAGATGAGTGTTTCTCAGGAAAATTTCGCTTCGTCAGCGTTATATCTTCTCATACCAATCAGGAGTTTGCTGCTTGCTTATTATAAATTTATTATCTTAGCTAACGACTTAAAGCAATTTTTTACTATGAGTTTTTTGTTTCTAATGAATAACACTTAGCAGTCATCAGAGATTTATGTTGCTTATGGATTCCCGAAAACGAAACAGACTTTTTATTTCGTGCTCGAATGAAAAGCCTTATTCTTTTATGTTATATATTTGAGAAAGTTGTAAAAGTATTTATAGAAAGTTACAGGTATAGAAAAGGCCGATGTTTATACCATTTAAAAAAAAGTTGACGAATGAAGAAGAGTTTGAACAAGCAATTATTGATGAACAAAACCGGTGATGAGATACAGGTGGCGCTTGTTGAGGAGAGTCGGCTGGCCGAATTGATTATTGAGCGTCCTGAAAGCAGACGAAGTATTGGCGATATTTATCTCGGCAGAGTTCATAAAGTAGTTGAGGGACTGAAAGCTGCATTTGTTGATATTGGTCAGAAGTCCGACGGATTTCTGCATTTTTCCGATGTAGGCACAACCAATGAGGATTATCGTGCACTTATTGAGGATGAAGATGATGATGATATTGTTGACACAGGGGATTCTAACACTGATAATACAGTGACCGATGTAGCAACAGGATCGGAGCACAGCGTTAAATCTTCCTCTAGAAGTGGTAGTAAGAGGCCCGCCGGTGATGAGCAGGAAAGTGCTGAAAATAGGCAATCCTATACCCAAATGATCGCAGGAAAACTCAAACCCAATGACTCCATTCTGGTACAGGTTATTAAAGAACCAATCAGCAGTAAGGGCTCCCGACTTACTTCTGATATTACTATTGCTGGGCGATTCATGGTTTTGCTTCCTTTTGGCGGAGGTCAGGTGGCTGTTTCCCGACGGGTTGTTGTCCGCAAGGAACGGGTAAGGTTAAAAAAACTTGTGCGCTCCATGTTGCCGGAAGGATTTGGCGCGATCATTCGTACTGTTGCCGAAGATCAAGAGGAGACCCTTCTAAAGCAGGATCTTGAGAAGCTTCTTGCCAAATGGACTCAGATTGAGGAAAGACTTCAGCACGCTGAGCCTCCACAGCTTATTTTCAAGGAAGATACTATTATTTCAAGTGTTTTGCGTGACTCCCTTACTTCTGACGTTACTGAAATTGTTGCCAATTCAGCTGTTATTTACAAAGAAACTCTTAGCTATATACTTTGGGCTGCACCTGAAATGGTGAAAAATGTCACTCTCTATCAAGGAAAGCTACCTCTATTCGAAGGGTACGGTATAGCCAAGGATGTAGAATCGATCTTTTCACGTAAGGTATGGCTTAAGTCTGGAGGCTATATTATTATAGAACATACAGAAGCTATGGTTGTTATTGATGTTAATAGCGGCAGGTATGCAGCAAAGCGCGAGCAAGAAGAAAACTCTCTGAAAACCAACCTTGAAGCAGCAAAAGAGATTGTTCGACAGCTACGCCTTCGTGATATTGGTGGCATTATTGTTGTTGACTTTATTGATATGCTTGATCAGAAAAATTCTAAAAAAGTTTATGATTCCGTGAAGATAGAATTGCGTAATGATAGGGCAAAATCAAATATTTTGCCCATGTCCGATTTTGGAATTATGCAGATTACCCGTGAAAGAATTCGCCCCAGTCTCATGCAACGAATGGGCGATCAATGCCCGGCATGCGGCGGTACTGGTGTGGTACAGGCAAGGTTTACTACCATCAACCAAATTGAAAGGTGGCTGAGAAAGTATGCTCTTCAGAATACAATGAAGTTTAAGCGGCTTGATCTCTATGTTAGCCCAACGGTTGTCGAGCCACTACAGAACAGTGATATGACAACTGAATTGAAATGGTTTCTCCAACATTTGTTATTAATTCAAGTAAAACCGGATGAAAGCCTGAGAAGTGACGATTTCAGATTTTACAGTAGAAACAACAACAAGGATATTACCGCTGAATACGGTGATATATAAAACTACAAAGTTATTATTAATGGAACATTATGAGGCATTGAAACAGGATATTTTAAGCTTTGCATCATTTGGAAGTGCTACGCTCTGGGAAATTCCTAAAGCGCGAAGTGTATTCGAAGACTTTAAGCAACAGCTCAATGATGGCCTTATAAGAGCTGCGGAAAAATCAAGCGGCAATTGGATAGTCCACTCTTGGGTCAAAGAAGGCATTTTGCTTGGTATGCGGCTCGGAAAACTTCAAGCAGTGACTGTTGCACTTAAAGAAAAAGGCACGGGTTTTACCTTTATTGACAAGGATACTTATCCACTTAAAACATTTAAGCTTGAAAACAATATCCGCATTGTTCTCGGAGGATCAGCGGTTCGAGACGGTTCATATTTAGCTCCTTCTGTAGTCATTATGCCCCCTGCTTATGTCAATGCTGGTACCTATATTGATGAAGGAACCATGATTGATTCCCATGTTCTTGTTGGGAGCTGTGCACAGATCGGTAAAAAGGTTCACCTTTCTGCTGGAGTACAAATTGGCGGAGTACTTGAACCGGTCGGAGCCATGCCAGTCATTATCGAAAATGAGGTTATTGTCGGGGGCAATTGTGGTATTTATGAAGGCACTATTGTTCAAGAAAGAGCAGTTATTGGTACAGGAGTTATCCTGAATGGATCAACACCGGTTTACGATATTGCACTGAATACCATTTACAGGAAAACTATTGAACACCCGCTGGTCATTCCTGCTGGAGCTGTTGTTGTTGCCGGATCTCGAAGTATTAAAGGGAATTTCGCAACGGAACATGGCCTTTCCATCTACACTCCGATTATCATCAAATACCGTGATGCTCGGACTGACAGCGCAACGGCACTTGAAGAAGCACTCCGTTGAACCATGCAGCAAAACGAACATCGTAAGGAACGCTACACTCGGCGAGTTAAACTAAAACGACAGGTATCAGACTTCCTTGTTGCTTGGTTATTTTTCTATTTTGTTCCATCCCCCCCCCTCTATTGTGTATCCTCTTTCAACAAACAGTATTTCGATATTGTCAAAAGTATCGACCTTTTAGGGGAGGTTTATCGTCAAGTTTCTGTAAACTATGTTGACTCGCTCAATGTCAGCAAGCTTATGTATGCTGGCATTGACGGTATGCTTCACTTTCTTGATCCCTATACTGTTTTTCTTGATAAAGATGCAACAGAAGAACTTGACGAACTAACTAGCGGACAATACGCGGGTATAGGTATTACTATTGCGGCCATTGACGGAACCATTTTTATTACTTCCGTTGTTGATGGTTATGCCGCGGCAAAAGCTGGCATCAAAACGGGCGACAGCATTACTGCTATTAATAGTATTAACATAGATAAAAAGTCGATTGATGAGGTCAAGGAGTTACTCAAAGGACCTCTGGGAGGAGAACTTTCGCTCACAATAGAGCGTGATGGCCAATCAACTTTCACCGTTAGCATCATACGGGAAGAGATTCGGGTAAATAACGTGAGCTATTCGGGAATTATCGGCAATACCGGCTATATCAAACTAAATAGCTTCGGTATCCATTCACTTGATGAAATGCGTGAAGCCTTTCATGGGATTATGCGTCAAGCTACGGAGAAACATTTGACCTTGAACGGAGTTATACTTGACCTCAGAAACAATCCCGGTGGACTTCTCAATGCTGCTGTTGATGTAGTTTCGCTGTTTGTTCGTAAAGGAAGTGATGTGGTTTCTGTTTCTGGGCGTTTGCCGGAAGCCACAAAATCCTATGTAACACTTACACCACCGATTAATGTATCCATTCCACTAGTTGTTCTGATTAATAAACAGAGTGCTTCTGCAGCCGAAATTGTATCCGGTGCTTTTCAGGATCTTGATCGCGCTGTTATTATCGGTGAACACTCTTATGGCAAAGGTCTCGTGCAATCAGTGATATCGCTTTCTTACGATAATACACTGAAGCTTACAACAGCTAAATATTATACACCATCGGGACGCTTGATCCAGAAAGAAAGTGGTTTAATACGAAAGCAACGAAAGGCACTTTCCGCCGACGAGCCTGATCAGATATCAAACGTATTCTATACTAAAAAGAAGCGGAAAGTTTATGGGGGAGGGGGCATTACCCCAGATATTGAGCTTTTTGAATCAAATGATTCCCCTTATCTTATGGAGCTTCGCAAAAAAGGTATGCTCTTTCTTTTTTCTTCTAGTTACAGTGCATCGAATTCCGTTGTTGCTCAGTCACTGAATAATCAAACACTTATGATGTCCTTTGGTCATTTTCTTCGCGACAAAAAGTTCATCTATTTATCAGCTTCTGAACAAATAATGAATGAGTTGAAGGAGAGTTTGAGTACTGATCCGACAGAAAAAATTGGTGTTAAGCCAAAAATTCCTGACGAGTTGCAGAAAACAGTTAAACGTCTGAAGGAAAAAGAAATTGCCAAAGAGTCAGAATGCGTTTTTCAGGCACTGGAAGTGGAAATTCTTCGTCGTTATGACAAACATCTTGCGCAAATGAAAGAACTCAATCAGGATCCAGCGGTGAAAAAGGCTATTGAAGTGTTATCTGATTCTCGGCAATATTCGCTGATTCTTCACCTCTGAACATTAGTTTCCAGTAAAATAATAAAAAGGGTTTTGGGCTTGCTACATTTTAAGAGAGAGCACGGACAACTGTATGAAGATATGAGCAATGACAGCGCAAGTGAACAAGAATCGGAGGCTGTATAGCAAAGAGTTCAAGGTTGACGCCTTTGAACTACTGCTACGCAGTAATACCGCAATAAAGGAAACGGTAGCCAGTTTAGGAATCAGTGCTGATTTACTTGGCCGCTGGAGAAAAGAATATGTCGATAGCAAAGCAACATATTTCCCTGGAAAAGGACATCTGAAAACTCCAGAAGAAGAACAGCGTCGTAAGCTGGAACGCGAACTTCGAAGAGTGACTGAGGAGCAGTCGTGTCCGGTAAAAAATAAAGCTGGTCTAAAAACCACTTGAGAAACCGCAATATTAAAAGTGTGCAAACTTTTTCTATAACCAATTTTTACAAGAAGTTTCAGACTATGAAGCAAGTTACCTCCCTGTTGGGTGAGTTGATAAAGATTTTACATAGCCGTCTGTCGGATTTAACAAGCAGATTGATTGCTGCATAAAGAGTCGAACAA
>JBAXLG010000068.1:0-5306 GCA_037134935.1 Chlorobiaceae bacterium
TTGATCATGAAGAAAATATAAGATTCTTATACGACACTAGTGTCTTGACATGACAATAGGGCAAAAGGCCATTCTGGATTAACCCCGAGGGTGAAAGGTTTTATGTACTTCTTTGATGAAAGAACGATCGATGTGTGTATAAATTTGTGTAGTTACAATCGAACTATGGCCTAGCATTTCTTGTACAGCCCGAAGATCAGCGCCTCCTTCAAGAAGATGTGTCGCGAATGTATGGCGAAAGGTATGAGGGCTGATTTGTTTTTCAATTCGAGCATAGATGGCGTATTTCCTTACCATGGTAAAGATAGTCATACGTGAAAGCTTTAATCCGTTTGTATTGAGAAAGAGATAATCTTCAGAGTTCCGACAAGAAAGTTGCATCCTAAGTTCTTGCTGGTAGCGTGTGATCCATTCTATAGCGGAACTTCCCACAGGTACAAGTCTTTCTTTGGAACCTTTACCGAAAATTCTTACAAAACCATCTTCGAGATAAAGATTTTGTTGCTGGATATTGATAAGTTCGGTTACTCTGACACCAGTAGCGTAAAGAAGTTCCAATATCGTTTTATCGCGTAGAAAACATTTGCTTTGCTGACTTTTCAGAAGTGGTGCATCCAAAAGTCGCGTGATTTCATCAACTGTCAGTATAGTTGGAAGGTATCGTACCTGTTTTGGATGATGAAGATTTTCCGCTGGGTTTATGACGAGGGTGTGCTCAGTTACGTGGAATTTATGAAAGGAACGAATGGCTGAAATATTTTGTGTCATCGAGCTTGCTTCAAGTCCTTTTTTGTAGAGTTCGTTGATAAACTCTTGGATATGATTGGCTGTGATGCTTTCCAGCGATCTTGAGTTTTGTTGCATAAAGAGGAGGTAGCGTTCAAGATCGTTGCCGTAGGATACCCTTGTGTTTTCTGAAAAATTGCGTTCGATCAACATATAGTTCAGGAAGCTCTCAAGTTCTTTTCGGTAATAGTCATGCAGTATGCTCATTTCCCTTCTTTCCGATTTTACGAAGCCGTTGGCAGAAACCCCCATCAAAACCAGGGAAATTACCAGGCAAGGTGAGTATGGCGCCCTCAAACTTTTTGCTTCCCCAAAATTGTTTTGGTACTTGACCGCTATCATAATCAATAATAAAATCGGGATGTCTTTGAAGAAATGCTTTTATCTGCAGGGTATTTTCTTCTGGTTCAATTGAACATGTAGCGTAGACAAGAGTACCGTTTTCATCAAGTAGTTTCGCTGTATGATCAAGCAGTTCCTTTTGCAAATCGATTAGTTCATGTAAAGTTTCGGGAGTCAGTTTCCAGCGCAATTCAGCGCGTCGACCAAGCACACCGGTTCCTGAACAGGGTGCGTCGAGAAGTATCAAATCTGGAGCATTTTTTGTTACAAAGTTTCGTGCATCGGCTGTAATTGTCGAGATGATGGTAATACCAAGAGCCTTTGCATGAATATTTGTTTTCAGAAGTTTCTGATCATAGCGATCGATAGCAGTAATGGTTCCAATATCCTGCATTAGTTCGGCCATGAAGGTGGATTTTCCGCCGGGGGCAGCGCACAAATCAAGAACACTACTATTCGGAGATGGGTTAAGCAAAAGGCATGCAAAGCTTTGTGTTGGATTCTGAACAGTAAGTCTTCCGTCTTTTACTGCTGGTTCAAAAATGCTAAAATCTTTGGCAAGAAAGAAATTTTCAATACCGCTTTCTTTATGCGGAGTGGCGGCAAACACGGGATCAGCAAAGAACTGGTTATAAGAATTTTTTAATTGGTTTATTCTGAATCCAAAAACAGGAAACTGGTTGTTATAGGTAAGAATATCTTCGGTTTTTGTAAGACCGTAAATTTTAATCCAGCGCTCAACAATCCATTGGGGGTGGGAGTATTTCACTGCAAGCTGCTTTTCCGGTCGTTCATTTTTAAGCCAGTCATCCAAGGTAATGTTTTGTGTGGCAATTTTTCTCAGAACGCCATTGACCAGTTTTGACATGCATTCGCCTTTATATTTCCTTGCAAGTTTTACGCATTCATTTACTGCTGCCCAGTCGGGTACTTTGTCGAGTAGAACAATCTGATAGGTTCCAAGACGTAGAATGTTTTTCAGGATAGAAGAGACTTTTTCTAGTTTATGGTGATAGTATCTATTGATAAGAAAATCAAGTTGAAGCCGGTATCGAATTACTCCATTGACTATAGCAGTAGTAAGTGCGCGGTCAACGTGGTTAAGTGCAGTCTCCTTGAGTGTTCGATGCAGGATATGGTCAGATTTGTGTTTTCCGGTTTCAATTGCCTGTAAAACATTCAGAGCCACTTCTCGGCTTGTAATCATAGTAACTGTTTTAGTGCATTGTAATTCCTGCGGCTAACTTGTAAAATACTATTCACTATTGTAGATTAAGAAATGTAAATGTTTTTTTTACGAATTTGACGCTGTCATCCAGAAAGGTGGAGCGGCTGGCCCTGAGAAGCCTTGGCAACCGACAATTAATGGTGCCCAATTCCATCCCGGTATACAGGTTGGGAAAGATGGTGGTATGCATGCCTTATTACAAGCTCATACCTCTCTTAAGTCATTTCCCACAAATATTTGCTTATAAGGGTTAATCTTCTTATACGTAAGGGTGTTAGCGGTATTTTTTCAACACGTAATTCATTTATGACTGAGAGAAAACCGCAATACAAATTTGAGACGTTGCAGGTTCATGCAGGTCAAGAGGCCAGATCCCTCGACAAGAACTCGCGATGTACCTATTTATCAGACCACTTCCTATATTTTTGACAGTGCAAGGAATGGTTCTGATCTTTTTGCTTTGAAGGAGTTTGGCAATTATCTATACGAGGCTTATGAACCCGACAACTGATGTCCTCAAGCAGCGCATTGCCGCACTTGAAGGGGGAAAAGCGGCTCTTGCTGTTGCAAGGGGACATTCGGCACAGTTTATTGACATATCTTCGTTCTGCGAAGCTGGTGACAATATAGTTTCTTCTACTTCTTTTTATGGTGGCACTTATAGCCAGTTCAAGGTATCCTTTCGCCGTCTTGGTATCGGTGTGCAGTTTGTCGAAGGTTGTAATGCTGAGGCTTTTAGGAAAGCTATTGACGAAAATACCAAGGCCATTTACTTGGAATCGATTGGTAACCCCGCTTTGCATATTCCAGATTTTGAGGTTATCGCAGCTATTGCTGCTGAAAACGGAATACCGTTGATCATTGATAACACTTTTGGATGCGCTGGCTACCTTTGCAGTCCTCTTGATCATGTAGCCTCAATTGTAGTTGAATCAGCTACCAAATGGATTGGAGAGCACGGCACATCCATGGGCGGCATTATTGTTGATGCAGGAACTTGCAATTGGGGAAATGGCAAATTTCCCTTACTCGGCGAACCATCTGATGGTTATCATGGTATGAAATTTTATGAAACCTTTGGAAATCTGGCTTTTATTATCAAAGCTAGAGTTGAAGGGTTACGCGATATTGAGACAGCAATCAGTCCGTTCAATTCCTTTATGCTGTTGCAGGCACTTTCGCTTAGGGTTCAGCGCCATGCCGAAAATACTATGGAGCTTGCTTTATGGCTTGATGCGCACACTGTCGTTCAGTGGGTAAATTATCCAGGCCTTAAAAGCCATCCTGCTTACGCTCGGGCTAAAAAATACCTAAAAAATGGTTTCAGTTGTGTTTTGGCTTTTGGTATTAAGGGAGGATATGAACAAGCTGTCAGATTTATTGACAATGTTCAGTTAGTAAGTCATCTATCCAAAGTGGGGGATGCCAAAACGCTTGTAATTCACCCTGCATCTACTACTAATCAGCAGCTTACGGTGGCCGAAAAGGAATCTACCGGAGTTTTTACTGATATGGTACGGGTTTCTCCGGGAATAGAGCATATGGATGATATCAAGGCTGATTTTGAACAGGCCTTTGCAAAATTGACATGAAACGAATGAGAGCATACACAGAGATTATTTCTGGAAACACGCAATTTTTTGATATAATCGAACCATATACGACAGAGTTCGGAGATTTACTTCACTCTTTACGTATAGCATATAGGACATGGGGCTCTTTGAATGCGCAAAAGAACAATGTAATTCTTATTTGTCATGCATTGACAGGTTCAGCCGATGCTGATGCATGGTGGAAAGGCCTGTTTTCCAAAGGCCGCGCATTTGATGAAACCAGATATTTCATAATCTGCAGCAATGTACTTGGAAGTTGTTATGGTACAACAGGCCCTGTTTCGTTTAATCCTCTTACAGGCAAACACTATGGACCTGATTTTCCTTTCATTACTATCAGGGATATGGTGAATGTACAGCGCATGCTTCTTGATGGGCTGGGTATTGATCGGATTAAATTAGTCGTTGGAGCGTCTCTTGGTGGTATGCAGGTACTTGAGTGGGGGTTTCTATATCCTGATGTGGTTCAGTCGCTGATGCCCATGGGTGCTTCCGGACGTCATTCTGCATGGTGTATCGCACAGAGCGAAGCGCAACGACAGGCAATTTATGCTGATCGTAACTGGAATGATGGGTGGTATATCAAGGAACAACCACCAGCAGGAGGTCTTGCTGCTGCAAGGATGATGGCTATGTGTACTTATCGTAGTTTCGAAAACTTCCAGGCTCGGTTTGGTCGTGAGTTTCAATATGGCAAAACCTTCAAGGCTGAAAGTTATCTGCGGCATCAAGGGAAAAAGTTAGTTGAACGTTTTGATGCCAACACCTATATCGCTCTTACGAAAGCGATGGATATGCATGACATTGGGAGGGGTAGAGGCGCCTATGAAGAAGTTCTTGGTTCCATGCATATCCCTATTGAAATCCTTTCAATAAATTCTGATGTTCTTTATCCTAAAGAAGAGCAGGAAGAGCTAGCTAGGCTTATGCCGAAATCAAGGATTCTCTACCTTGACGAGCCATACGGTCATGATGCTTTTCTTATTGATGTCGAAAAAGTTAGTCGCATGGTCAGGGATTTTCTTGATGGAAGATAGTGTGGGTATACTCAATAGCCTTAGGGTACCTCTGCACCAGCCCGATTTTCAAGGTTAGCGATTGAAATCACTCCAATTCAGAAAGAAGAAGTTGCATAGAGCACTTGAACTGAGTCAAATTTGATTGTTTGTTGTAGATATCTGTGGTTTTAAGCTGTTTTTTCTCTTTTATGAGCGCACTTATCCCAGCATAGATAGTAGTCGTTTGCGTACTGCCAACAAATTCGCCAAGGCAAACAGCTGGACTTGCTCTATTTTCGTAGACAGTAGGAGAAGCCGTACCTTTCTAAAAAGGAGGTA
>JBAXLG010000069.1:0-4565 GCA_037134935.1 Chlorobiaceae bacterium
GTTTTGGGCAAGTTACCAACTTAATCCAGTGTCTAAAAATCCGGGTCCACTATAAAGAATATAGTATTTGAATCTCACCTAAAAACATGCCAAACCTTACCAACAACTCTTAGGATTTACATCCGTCTGGAAGGTTGATGATGTTAACCTCTCAGGTTCTGGACTTAAGATAGAGATTCGCATCAAATTTATAGGCAATGACGTAGTATGCCAAGAGTGTGGAGATGGTGGTTCATTGTATGATAGTGCCCCGGAACAACGGTGGAGACATCTTGATAATATGTAGTTTGAAACAATCCTTATAGCTCGGGACGTGAGCCCGAAAAAATGGAGCACTTGGTTGTAGTGTTTTAAACAAACACAATCAAGGAGGTTAACAGGATGAAACCCAAGCGTTACAGCACAGAACAGATCATTGGCATCTTGAAGGAAGGCGAAGCCGGCGTGGCCTTAAAAGAGCTTTGCCGAAAGTAAGGTATCAGCGATGAAACGATTTACAACTGGAAAACGAAGTATGGCAACATGTCGGTCAGCGAGGCACAACGCCTCAAGGAGCTTGAAGATGAGAACCGACGGTTGAAGAAGCTGGTTGCTGACTATGCACTCGATATCCAGATGCTTAAGGAGATCAACTCAAAAAAGTGGTAATACCCGAAGTGAGCTTGTTGAGAAGTCTGGCCTAAAGCAGATGATCAAGGTAAAAGAATTAATGGTTTGTCACGCAGGCAACATCCTCAACTACTTCAAAAACAAAGTCTCGAACACCGTGTCGGAGGCAATACACAGCAAGATTCAGCTTTTAAAAGCAAGTTCGAGAGGGTTTAGGAGTTTCGAAAGCTACCGGATAAGAATACTCTTTTACTGTGTAAAGCTTAAAATGCAAATCTAACGCTTTAAAGGAAAATAAAATTTAGTTCCCATTACATTCCGCGAATTACCCAGATTTTTTAAAAAAAATTTTAAAAGTTATCTTTTTTTATTTTACTTACATTAAGTATTTTTTGCATAAGTATGCATTTCCAGATAAATAACTTCTTAAATTCATTGAATTATAAAGATCGTAATTGTGGCTAAATGAATTGTGCAGAGGTTCCCTAACCAATTTGTAGTAGTTTTCTTACCTTATATTCTTGTAAATCTTAGATAATGAGGAAGGACTATGAACTCGGATATTTACAATCAGTTTGGAGCTACCGTTCAATACCAAGCTGGACCCGGCGGTCTCTTTCTTGTTGTTTCCAAAATCGGTGATCCAACAAACCTGATCAATGCTTATGGCGGTGAGGTGGTTTTACGTCTGAATCAAAGCAAAAGTATTATTGCCCGCTTAACACTTACTGACGCACTGGCGATGCAAAAAGAACAATCCATTGCTATGGTTGGCGGTATTCACATGGATATTAATCACTATAAAAACCTTCTTCTCTCTTTAGGAGCAACCGATGCTTCCGATATTGATGATAAGCTATCTGTATCGGAATAAGCCGAAGTACCATATGTAATTATTAGTGTACAAATATTTTGTTTCCATTCAAGTTTCTTGCTTTGTGATCTATTACTGAATCCGTTGTCGTTGCATAACGGCAGCACAAAAAAAAGGAGATGACGTTATGGCAAGTGTTGGACGTGAATTACTGGATGTGCCATTACCGGAAATGGTAATGAAGCTTGGCTTGGGTATTGCTGAAGCGCAAAGGGCACTTGATGAGAATTCTGTTGAGACAGCAAAAATGCTTGCGGATACAACTGTTGATCTTGTACTTGGCATCAGTCAGGAAATAACAGATACCGGAGTAACTTTCACATCAACAACGCCGGTTAAAGTTTCACTTCTGCAGATTGGTCTGTTGCCAACATTTTATCAATTCTCTGAGGCAACAATCGAAGTGACCATGGACATAAAGACAACTATGTCAACCGAAACAAATATCAAAGTAAGTGCAAAAGCTTCAGTTGGTTTTGCTTGCTGGAGCGCTTCAGTCAATACTGAGGTATCCCATAACCGTAAATTCGGCAAAGAAGTCCGCGGTACAAGTCATTTGATAACAAAAATGGTTCCAGTTCCACCACCTGCCCGGATTGCACCTGTACTCATTGTAACCGACACAAGGACTAAGCCGGCAGCATAACCATGAACTCAAGGAGATGACCATTGTTACCTATTAAAGAACCGCTGTTTTCGCCGGCAATTCAGGTTAAAGAAACCGAACAGGCCTCCTTTGCTGATCTTATCAGACTTGTTGCTGAAAGCGTAGCGGATGCACAAGCTGCTCTTGATCGGTCATCAGCGGGAATGCTTAAGGAGCTTGCTGAAACTTCGGTTGAAATCATTCCAAGTATCAAGGAAACGATTTCTAAAGACGGTGATGTTGTCTATGAACACGGCGCTCCCCGGAAAGTATCGTTACTGGACTTGGGAATGATGCCGACATTTTATCAGTTTGCGCAAACGGTGATTGAAATTCAGATGGATCTTAAGATTACTGAAGCGACAACAGAGTCAGGAACAAAAAAAGGTTTTGCGTTACTCGCCGATACTGCTGGTATTCGTTTTGAACGCAAGCTTAATAGGGATCTCAGTGTTACATCAAAAGTAACAGCAACCCTTGTTCCGGTTCCGATGCCACTACGAATTGATCCAGTTCGCACAACTGATACCATATAACTGGTAACGTAACGAATGCCATAAATAACATTCGTTACGTTCATTTTTCATAGGAGAATTCATGAGTACACAGGAAGTTATCTTCAATGATTTTCTTGAAGTTGCAGGGAAATCTTTTGGTAATGCCCAAAAAGAAATCGGATTACCTGAAGGAATGAATGCAAGCATGCTCATTGCTGATGCTGAACTTGCAGTAAAGGTAGGAGTACGTTATGAAGGAAACAACCTCATGATTGAGCCTATTTCAGCAGCAACATCAACAAAAGGAAACATTATCCCAGAGGCACTGTCCACAATTACCGTTCGGTATGTTGCTTCACGCAACGAAAATAATGCCACGGCACCAGTCCAAACAAAAGATGAAGTGATTAAAGCTGTTGCAGAACGAGCTGATCTTGCAAGGATAAAAGATATTTTGGGAACGCTTAATTATGATGCCAACTATGCAGAAGGGATAAATCTTTGGACTGTAAGAGTAACTGATAGCAAATCCAGAACGGTGCGCACCATAACAGTTGAAGACAAGAAATAAACGAGATAATCAATGCCATCTGACCCAAAAAAAACTCTTTCAGCGGGCTCTCTTGTTGAGGACACGCAGACCATAGCAAAACTGCAAAGAGAAAACAAGCGCATAAGTGCTGAACTAACAAAAGCAAAAACAGCTCTTGCAACCGCTACGGTCAAACTTAAAGAACTCATAACAGAATCCAAACGCAATAAAGAGCTGTTGCTGTTGGCCGCAAAAAAAGAGAACGAACAAGCAGCCACAATAATATCGTTGCGGACCGAACTTGATCATGTCATTAAAAGAGAGCAAAACGCTCAAATCAATGCGCTTGCCCAGATCACTCAACTGCAAAAAACCTTAAAGGAGTTGCAGGGTGAAAAGGAATCCATGAGAGCAGCCTGCGAAAAACTTGATCTTCGCTTAAAAGAAACTGATGGGGCCTTAGTAGAGTATCGGAAATCAGATGACCTTTTTATTGCGGCACTTGGAGCCCTTCGTCCAACACTTCCTGCTCTTGCCAATATTGAGCAAAAACCTGTTCCCGTCATCAAGGTGCTTTTTGAAACAATCCTTGATGCCCGTCAACAACTTGAAAAAATGAGTTCACTGGAAAAACAGTTAATAGAAGAGCAAGCGAAAAATGAAGCAACGGATAAGCTTAACAATCAGATTGGACGCCTGGTAGAAGAGAACAGACTGCTACATGAACAATTAGAAATGGTAAGTGCAGACAGTAACTCTTTTGCTGCCAAAGCAAAAGAAGCTAATGCATCAATTACTTCTGCCGTTGAAGCCGCTGTTGCAAAGACCGTTGCAGAGGCTCAACAAACAAAGCTTATTCTTGATGATAAGGTATCCAGGCTTGAAACCGAAAACAAATCACTGATGGAGCAGATGAAAAGCAATAACAAAATTGCTTTTGTTTCTCCAGAAAGAGTTTCTACTCTCCTTGATGATTTTTATGGAAATTTACGTACCAGACTTAAAGGACTTGATCTTCAGGACAGTGAAATTCGTCTGAAAGTCGGCTTTGCCTCATTATCAGATACAGTTTCAGGATTTGTTATTCCAACAGCAGGTAACACGGCAGAAATCAAAGACAGCCTTGGAGAGGTTGTACTTCGCCTCGGTAAAAATGAATCATGAATTCTCTTTATTGGTAAGCATTAGTTGGATGAGCAATAACTTCTTACTGTTGATATTAATACCCAACTTTATTTTGGACTTGCAACAAAAAAATAGACACATCAAGAAGCCATGCGTAATGATTGTTGATAACGGTTAAGAAAATCGACTGGCGACAAGTATTCTAACGTTGAATGCCTGTGTTTCCTGTTGTAAAACATTACAATGTATTTAAAGATGCCCCGCCTTGCATCTGCATGATTC
>JBAXLG010000070.1:0-4259 GCA_037134935.1 Chlorobiaceae bacterium
ATACGAAATATTACCCTCATGGCATGATGCTAACTTATTATATCTTATCTTGATAAAGCATCTAAAAATAAATAAAGATGCCCTGAAGTATGAATTGATGGGATTTAAAACGAGAAATGCCCAAACACTTGAAGAAGATGTCTGCAAAATATTGGCTGGTTTCGGAAAGGATTACCGAATGACTTGTTGCTGAACGCTTAGTCACGGGATTGAGAATAGCCAAAAAAAATTTGGCTTTTCTGTAAACTAATAACGCGATCAGCTGGAGGCGGTATGAGCCGTCTGACAAGTTGCTGTTGTATGAAAATTTTTCCTATGATTGGGGAGGAGCACTTAACACCCAGCTGTATAAGTTTAAACTGTAAACTTTACAAGTCATTTTACCTTTAAGGGGCATTGCTGTGACTGTAGTTTGTAATCAAGCTACACTGTGTTATATTTAATATCATTGACTAAATAAGCCTTAATCCAGCAAGACATTTTTTTATTCGGGTTATGATTTCAATTAGTAATGTACCAAAAGGTTCTATTATTCGTTTCAAAGGAGAACCTCATAGTATAGAGAGCCTGGTTCATCGTACTCCAGGGAACCTGCGAGCATTTTACCAGGCAAACATGAGAAACCTAAAAACTGGTCGAAATGTAGAATTCCGTTTCAGCGCAAGTGAATCTGTTGATCTAATCGTAACTGAACGACAACAGTACCAGTATCTCTATCATGACAAAAGCGATTTTGTCATGATGAACAATAATACCTTTGACCAGATAAATGTTTCGGAAATCACAATAGGCGCTTCAGCTAGTTTTCTTAAAGATGGACTCAATGTAACTATTGTCTTTTCAGATGACGGTAATATTCTCAGCGTTGAACTTCCTACATTTGTTGAAGTTGAAGTCACTGAAACCAGCCCAGCGTTAAAAGATGACAGGGCAACCAGCGGCACAAAACCTGCAATTATTGAAACAGGCTTAGAAGTAAATGTACCTATGTTTATACAGACTGGAAATATTATTCGCGTTGATACACGTACTGGTGATTATATTGAAAGAGTCAAAAAATAAATATCTTTATACGCTTTATCTGGAAAGAAATCAATCATGAACTTTAACGAAATCAAGCAGCTAATTGAGATCATTAATAATTCGGATCTTCAAAAAGCCATAATTGAAAAAGGTGATTTTAAAATCACCATTAAACGTTTTTCTTCAGCAACAATTCAATCGCCAACTCCGTTACCAGTTAAAGCTAATATTTTACAAACGTCTACGGCTTTGCCGCCTTTACAAGCCTTAACTGTTGAGTCTATCGCTTTGAGAAACAATACTGAGCCGGATATTATTGATATCTGTTCACCTATTGTCGGAACATTCTATCAGTCTTCTTCTCCAGATTCTCCTGCATTTATAGCTGTTAACGACATTATAAAAAAAGGAGATGTTCTTTGTATTATTGAAGCCATGAAACTGATGAACGAAATCGAGGCAGAAGTTTCCGGTACTATTGTTGAAATTCTTGTTGAAAACGGACAAGCGGTTGAGTATGATCAGCCTCTATTCCGGGTTAAACCATAATCTTTATACCAAAAGAAGCCTTGTTCAAGAAAATACTTGTAGCAAATCGAGGGGAAATTGCATTGCGTATTATGCAAACCTGCCGCGAAATGGGAATCAATACTGTAGCTGTTTATTCAACAGTTGATGCAGAATCAATTCATGTCAAATACGCCGATGAAGCTGTCTGTATTGGACCGGCTTTATCAAAAGAGAGTTACCTAAACATACCTCGTATTATTGCCGCTGCAGGGGTAACCAATGCTGATGCTATTCATCCTGGGTATGGATTTCTTGCAGAAAACGCCGATTTTGCGGAAGTGTGTGATTTGTCCAATATTAAATTTATTGGCCCTACTGCAAAAATGATCAATCAGATGGGTGATAAAAATACGGCAAAAGCAACTATGATTGCCGCAGGAGTTCCTGTTGTTCCCGGAAGTCTAGGGCTGGTTACTGATTTAACGGAGGCAATTGAAACTGCAAAAAAAATGGGCTATCCGGTAATTATAAAACCAACTGCTGGTGGTGGAGGAAAAGGCATGCGGGTAGTTACTGAGGAAAGTCAGCTTGAGAAAGCACTTAATACAGCACGCAACGAAGCCGAACAATCTTTTGGGAACAGTGGCGTTTATATCGAGAAGTATCTTGAAAATCCTCGGCATGTTGAAATCCAGATTCTTTCCGATCAGCATGGTAACACTATACATCTTGGAGAACGCGACTGCACTGTTCAAAGACGCCACCAAAAGCTTATAGAAGAAACCCCTTCACCAGTTGTTGATGATGCTCTTAGAAAAAGAATGGGAGATGCTGCTGTTGCAGCCGCAAGAGCAATCAATTATGAAGGCGCTGGTACTATTGAGTTTTTACTTGACAGAAACCATGATTTTTACTTCATGGAAATGAATACACGTATCCAAGTTGAGCACCCAGTGACCGAAGAGCGGTATGATGTTGACATTGTCAGGGAACAAGTTCAAATTGCTGCAGGGGAGTCCATAAATGGCCGTACCTTTATCCCGAAAGGCCATTCCATCGAGTGCCGTATCAATGCTGAGGATCCTGAACACATGTTCCGCCCATCTCCTGGACAGCTTCAAGTTTTCCATACTCCCGGAGGGCATGGTATCAGAGTCGATTCTCATGCCTATGCGAGTTATGTTGTACCATCAAACTACGACTCAATGATTGCTAAGCTGATTGTTACTGCGCATACTCGAGATGAAGCAATCGCTAGAATGTCAAGAGCTCTTGATGAATTTATTGTTGTAGGAGTCCAAACCACGATACCGTTTCATAAACAAGTAATGCACTCTCCGGTTTTTCAGAGCGGAAAATTTGATACCAGTTTTCTAGAAACGTTTAGGTTTGAAAAGAAATAACCACAAGGTTGTGTTGTTTTGATGACTTCCTGCATTCCCCTGTTTTTTTTACTACGGTTGCTTTCGGGTCGTAGTGTCCAATGGTAAGAGCCGCTGACAGAAACATCCAGAACACGACGCAGGGTTCTTATCGCCAACATAGTAAGGTAACCCATAATAAAATTATGAGTTAAGTAACCGTTCGTGTTGGTTTTTGAGTTGCTTTTAAGGCAAAAAACTGGGCTGTAAGCACTTGCTTGTTTTCCGTTGATAGACCTCGATGTCGTCGAACCAATTCTTTCAGCCGAGCATTCACGCCACCCTCTACATGGTTGGTTGTCCGTGACACACCAGAGACTTCTGTGAAGGTAAAAAGATGAGGCAACGACTGCTTGAGATGTGATCGGGCAGCCCTCAATTTTCGATGCGTGTACCACCATCGGACTGTTTCAGTAGATCGGCTTCGCTCCATCAGAAATACCGCGAATGCTGCCTCCCATGAGCTCAGTTGTTGTGCCCAGGTTTCTGCTTCAAGCCGGGACTGAATGTTCCTCAATGAGCGAACCAATGCCCATAACTGCCGACCTGCTTCCGTTTTAGGATTTCTTGAAAGGCACATTCTTACGAAGCGTTCCACATGGACAAGGCAACGTTGAATTCGTGTCTGGGGAAATCGTCGTAAAACGGCTTGGAGTAAACCTTTCTGGCCATCGATCACTACGACGGCCGGAGGGGAGAGCTGCTTAAGGAACACGTCCCATGCCTCGAAACTTTCTCTTTCCGCAAAATGCCATGACAGGACGTTTTGCATGGTTCGAGCAATCAACACGGCATTGCTTCTTCCCGACAGATACACCCCGTCAAAAATGAGTACAATATCGTTTTGTTTACTCTGGGGCGGCGATGGCGGAAGCTTTTTCTCGCCTTTTTTCTTCACCCCTTCTGGAGCATGGACGTAGAGCTGGTCAATGAGGGTTTCACTTTTTTCTCGTGCATCGTTGAGCAGTTCAAGATCTGTCGGGTAAGCGCTATCGGCCGCACACAGGTCGCGTCAACAATTAGTATTCCTTTCTTTGACAGACCTGCAGGGTCATTATCATCCATTATCATCCGTTTTCTTTTGCTGGCCTTTCCTGCCCTAGCAACAGAAGCTGCTCCTGCAGAGTAGCAAGATCGGGATGCTTGAAGCGTTTATGAAAATGAGTCAGCAACAAGCTGTCGAATAGGGATTCATGTTAATAGTGTTACAACCCGATGAAATATTGCAGATACAGGTTTTCCTGGGGATCGGACGTGCCCCCGTTTATAAGACCACTTCTTCTTGGTAAAAATCCTTTTGCTTAA
>JBAXLG010000071.1:0-4201 GCA_037134935.1 Chlorobiaceae bacterium
TCGTTGTTTCTCAAGTGGTTTTCAGACCAGTTTTATTTTTTACCGGACACTACTGAGTATTGGGAAGTTGTCTGCAATTATCTCCCTGACAGTGCTGTAACAGAACTGGCATCGGAACCTGCTGGTGATTTCGGAACTGTATCGCCAATAGCTTGAGAGGAACCGAAGCGACAGAAAAAGTATTAGTGAGAGCATTGTCAGCATTAGCCAGCCACATGTTCGGCCATTGGTTCGAGGTAAAGTATCAGCAAAGACCGAGTTCGGTATGAAACTCTCGATCAGTGTTGTTGCAGGATAGAGCACGGTTGAGAAGATGTCATGGAACAACTATCATAAGCGTTATGGCTATTATGCTGAATCGGTACATGCTGATAAAATTTATCGGACAGTAGCCAACCGCTAATGGAGTAAGGAACAAGGGATCAGGCTGAGCGGTGTTCCGCTTGGCCGACCACAAAAAAATCCAGAACGCAACAGGACAAGGAGCCAGCAGATTCGTGAAGATGAAGGAATCAGGAATGTCGTGGAGGGTAAATTCGGTCAAGGAAAACGGCAGTTCGGTTTGAAGCGAATCATGTCAAGACTTGCCCGAAGCAGTAAGACCATTGGTTCAGTTATCTTTCTGGTCATGAACCTTGAGTAGTTGCTCTTCGTTCATTTTTTGTTGTTTTACTCAAGCTATGACGGCAATATGGAACTGACTAGAGTGCCTGTTGCTTGGTGAATGCTTGTGAACGTTTTATTACGTTATTCAGTATACCCTAAGTATATTAACAAACAACTTGTGGACCCCGTGTTCTAAAAACAGGGGGTTAGGGCAGTTCCCCTTATTTAGGGAGCCTCTGCACAAGTCATTTAACCACAATTACGATCTTTATAAATCAATGAATTACGGAGTCACTTATCTGGAATTTCGGACTTATGCAGAGGTTCCTTAGAGGCCCCTCAGGAAATAAACCGTTTTTTTGTAAATTTGTGAAATATAGTATACCATTGTAAGCTCTTTTGTGATAACAATAATGTAATTTAATTGTAAAGTATATAGTAAAGACTAGAAATACATTACATTATTGTTCATAAAAAAACGGTTACATTTTTCTATTAAATACTACATCTATACTATGCTCAGTCCTATTTCTTTACTGCTTCTTTTTGCAGCTCCGACCGGGAACCAAACACCAAACCCATTAATACAACTTGCTCCTCTGGTACTTATATTTATTGTTTTTTACTTTTTCATGATTCGACCACAGCAGAAAAAACAAAAGGATAAGGAAAAAGTTCTCGACAGTTTGAAGCGAGGGGATAAAATTATCACTATAGGCGGTGTTCACGGCACTGTTGCTGGAATTGATATGGAAAAAAAGACCGTTCTAGTGCAGGTCAGCGACAATACAAAAATCAAGTTTGAACGTACATCTATTGCAAATATTGAAAAACAGGATTCGGGCGATAAACTCACGACCAAAGAATAACGAGAATAATGCAGCCAACGCCAGCAAAATTGGTACTGGAAAACGGATCGGTCTATAATGGGACAGCATTCGGTCAAATCGGAGAAACAACAGGAGAAGTAGTTTTTAATACATCTCTGACAGGATATCAGGAAATTCTTACTGATCCTTCATATGCAGGCCAGATGGTGTTGATGACTTATCCTTTGATAGGAAATTATGGCATCAATCCCACTGATAATGAATCATCAAAAATATGGTCATCTGCTTTAATTGTACGTGAAGTATCGAATATCACTAGCAACTTCGAAGCTACAGAGACTCTTGACTCTTTACTTAAGAAAGCCGGGGTTATGGGACTTGCAGACATCGATACTCGTAAGCTTGTTCGCGAAATCCGTGAAAAAGGTGCAATGAGGGGTATAATTTCCTCTCGGGAGACTAATGATACAAGTCTCCACGAAAAAGCTATGCAGATCCCTGAAATGAGCGGACGCGATCTTGTCAAAACCGTTACCGCCAGTGAAAGCTATACTCTTGAAAATACTTATGCCCGATACCATGTCGTAGCATTCGATTACGGTATCAAAACCAATATTCTTTGTATGCTACAGAATTCAGGATGCAAAGTAACTGTGCTTAACGCTGAAACACCGGCAAAAGAAGTTATTAAGCTTAACCCCGACGGAGTTTTTCTCTCAAACGGACCAGGAGATCCATCAGCCATCACTTATGCAATTGAAACCATCCGGCAGCTTGTTGAGTACAATGACACAACAAAACCGCTACCGATTTTTGGTATCTGCCTTGGTCATCAACTTCTTTCGTTGGCTTTTGGAGCTGAAACTTATAAATTAAAATTTGGTCATCATGGCAGTAACCACCCGGTTAAAAACCTTGTAAACAGTCAGATAGAGATTACATCGCAGAACCACGGTTTTGCTGTCAATAAGGAGTCGCTTCCCAAAGATGTTGAAATGACCCATCTCAATCTTTACGATCATACCGTTGAAGGAGTGAGACACAAGAAGCTTCCCTGCTTTTCAGTGCAGTATCATCCGGAAGCAGCGCCAGGACCTCATGATTCACACTACCTATTTCAACAGTTTACCGCGTTGATGGATCATTCAAAAAAATTATGACAATACTGTATCTCTTTAACTACAAAACCATTTTATGAAGAGATGAAAAAAAGATTATTTACTCCGGGACCAACACCTGTACCTGAAAATGTCATGCTTCGCATGGCGGCTCCTATTATCCATCATAGGAACCCTGAATTTATGGAGATATTGGCAAGGGTTCATAATGATCTCAAGTATCTTTTTAGAACCACGCAGCCAGTTGTTGTTCTTAGTTGTTCTGGAACTGGGGGGATGGAAGCTGCCATCTCAAGCCTTTTTAAGCAGGGAGAGAAGGTCATTACCATCAATGGAGGAAAGTTCGGCGAACGCTGGGGTTCTTTGGTACGTATTTTCACTGGCAACTGCATCGAAGAAAAAGTAGCTTGGGGTTCAGCAATTCAACCTGAACGACTTGCGCAACTTCTTAAAGAGCATCCTGATGTTAAAGGAATCTGTCTTACCCATTCTGAAACATCAACAGGTACTGCTACAGATATCAAGACGCTCACCAGGCTAGTCCGCGAACATTCTGATGCCCTTGTGCTGGTTGACGGCATTACTGCTGTGGGTGCTCACGAGTTCCATTTTGATGATTGGGGTGTTGATATCTGTATAACTGGTTCACAAAAAGGACTTATGATGCCTCCGGGACTTGCACTGGTAGCTATTTCTGAAAAAGCACAGGATATTATTAACACTCAAAAAGCATTGCCTCAATTTTATCTGAGCCTAAAAAAAGCATTGAAGGCCCATTCAGGCGATGATACTCCTTTCACTCCTGCGGTTTCTCTGGTGATAGGCCTGGATGAAGCCCTGCAGATGATAAAATCGGAAGGTATTGAAAATATCTGGAAACGCCACGAGAGTCTTGCAAGAGCCTGCCGTGAGGGCTGCAACGCTCTTGGTATGAAACTATTCAGCAACTCTCCGTCGTTTGCAGTAACTCCTGTTTGGCTTCCAGAAAGGGTAGAATGGTCACCGTTTAACAAAGCCTTAAAAATTAATAACGGCATTACAGTTGCAGCAGGTCAGGATGATTTTAAAGGAAAAATTTTTCGTATTTCCCATCTTGGTTACTACGATGAACTTGACATGCTGACAGTAATAGGCGGACTGGAGCGTGCACTGCAAGAGATAAACTTTAATTTCGAAATTGGGGCTGGTGTCAGCGCTGTACAAAAATCCTTTCTCGGCACCTGATATTGGAAACCTAAATCACTTGTAAGCAAAATTGGGCACTGATAAAGAATTGGGTTCGTGGAATAGCTGCATGTGCAGCAAATTTAGGTTACATCTAATCAGTGCCTGAAGAATATAACGCATTATTATATAATAATGCGTTATATTACTACCCGGTAGCTTTTGAAACTCCGAACCCCTCTTGTACTTGCTTTTATCAACTGAATTTTGGTGTTGATAGCTTCTGACACTGCGTTCAAGTGGACTTGCAACAAAAAATAGACACATCAAGAAGCCATCCTTAGTGATTGTTGATAACGGTTAAGAAACTCGACCGGAGACAAGTATCCTAAAGTAGAATGCCTGCGCTTCCGGTTGTAAAACATTGCAGGGCACCTCTAAAAATAGATTTTTGCTCCATCACTGAAACAAGCTGAAAGGCAT
>JBAXLG010000072.1:0-4168 GCA_037134935.1 Chlorobiaceae bacterium
TCTTGAAGTCTGCACTGAATGTGTTTGGTTTCATAGTAACAGCAATTTATTGGTTTTTTCCCTTTTATGCTTGCTGTCCTATTTTCGGGAAGCACTTCACTTTTCTTCCGCCATTCCATGAAATTCTTCGAAGAGCAACAGTTGCAACTTAAAGCAAAAATACAATAACTCTACACTTTTACACGCATTTTTTTCATTAGCCAGTTTACTTTTTATTGTCGACAAGCTCTTTAAGCGCATCGGTAAGTTTTGTGTACTTGAACAAGAATTTCTGTGACTGCAAAAAACCCGGCTTTACTTTCTGGCCTTTCACTGCGTATTCACCTCCCTCACCAAGCAGTAATTGAACTACAAACTTTGGTACTGATAGCAGGCAAGGTTTACCGAGAACTTTACCAAGCTCAGCTGCAAAATTTTTCATGGAAACAGGATTCGGGCTAACAGCGTTGATTACGCCCGTGTATGCAGGATTATCGAGCGCTTCAAGAATGCAATTGATTTCATCATCAATATGAATCCAAGAAATACACTGGTTACCAGAACCAATAGAACCTCCAAGAAAAAGATTAAAAGAAGTGATCATTTTCTGCAACATTCCCCCCTTTGTCGACAGTACTATGCCGGTTCTCACCCGTACAAGACGCACACCTATCTTTATAGCTGCAAGAGCCTCCATTTCCCAATCGATGCAGATTTTTGCAAGAAAATCACTGCCCTGAGAAGCTGATTCGAAAAGATCAGAGGTATCAGCACAACTCTCAAACGAGCCATAATAACCGATAGCTGAAGCAGAAATAAATACCAAAGGTTTTTCTTCAGCTGCAACAATCGCCGAAACAATGTGTCTGGTACCAAAAATTCTTGAATCATAGCAATCCGCCTTGTGTTCTTCACTCCAGCGGCTTTCAAGAAGCGGCTTTCCTGCAAAATTAATTATGCCCTTTGCGCCACTGATAAACGCCGTCCATTCACCGTTTTCCATGTCAGAATCCCACTTGACATACCTTGCAGCACCAAGAATTTTACGTGCAGCAACTTCAGGTGAACGAGCAAATACAACTACCAGCTCCCCCCGCCGAATCAAATTCGTTGCAAGTTCAACACCAATTACACCAGTAGCGCCAGTAATAACAATATGTCCCTGCATACATTTTTTTTCTTATTATTTAATAAAATATTAACAATTATAAAGACAGAGTAATGAGAACAGGCAATTACATATATATAAATAGTTGTCCTTGGTACTTTAGGATTACCTTTACTTCAAAAAATATCATTATTACTTCAGTAACAACAGATAACTATGTTCATCTCACACAAAAACTTCATTTTGCGGATATGTTTCCCCGCTTTCTGCTGAAAACCTGTTTATGCCTGGCTTAATTGCTTCATCGATTTTATCAAGCCTATGCGTAGTGCTATATCCGTGACAATTGATCCAAATGCTCGCTGACTGTGCACAGGTTTCTTAATGTTTTTTTATATTGTAATTATATCCTTTTTTTGAATAAAAGGGGATTTTAAAAAGCTGTAGTGTTAATTAGAAGAGATTATCAAGATTATCATATAATGAAAATTGAACGTCTTCTTTCTGAAGAATATATTGTTTTGAATCTTGAGATAGCGACAAAACACCAATTGATTGAAAAAATGCTTGCCATTGTTGCCAATCATAAAGGAGTAAAAGATATTAATAGGCTAAAGAAGGATGTTGTGAGGCGCGAACAAGAAATGTCAACTGGTATCGGTAAGCAAATAGCTATTCCTCATGCTAAGACCAATGCTGTAAAACAACCGGTTTTGGCTTTTGCAACGCTTAAAAATGAGATTAATTTCGATTCGATTGATAATGATCATGTTAAGATTATTTTTTTTCTTGCAACTCCAGAGGAGATGCTTGCGGAACACTTGAAGTTGCTCGGACGTATCACTAGGATTGTCGGCCGTGAGGAAATACGCAAGATGCTTGTTCTTGCAGTATCGCCTGGAGAGGTGCTTGAAATTTTCAGAGATGAGGAAAAGAATTTTCCGCAAATTTAAGAGGATATTAACGTGGTGGGTGAAGGTCCGAAAAAAAATGTTTTTGTGTTATTGTTGCTTAGGATGGATAGGCTATCCAATTTTTTACACTACTATGTATTTGATAGTGTACGGTAACTGTTTTAGTATCCAAGGGTCATAGTAGCCATGGCGCAATATCAGGCAGTAAGGGGTGTAAAAGATATTTTTCCTGAGGAGTTGGCTAAATGGAAATATGTTGAAGGAGTTATTCATAAGCTTGCTTCATTTTCTGGGTTTCAGGAAATAAGAATTCCGATTTTTGAGTATACCGAGCTCTTCCAGAGAGGTATTGGCAGAACAACAGACATTGTAGGAAAAGAGATGTTTTCTTTTCGATCGGATCCAAAAGGCCGTTCAATTACACTTCGTCCAGAGATGACTGCCGGAGTAATGAGAGCTGTGTTACAAAAGAACTTACTCTCGTCAGCTCCTGTTCATAAGTTTTATTATATTTCCGAATTGTTTCGCAAAGAAAGGCCCCAAGCTGGTCGGCAGCGTCAGTTTTCGCAGTTTGGGGCTGAACTGCTCGGTGTTTCGTCAACGGTGGCAGTTGCTGAGGTTATCTCGCTGATGATGCAGGTTTTTGAATCGCTTGGTATTAATGGCTTAAAACTTAGGGTTAATTCGCTTGGTGATATGGACGATCGGTGCCGTTATAGAGAAGCACTGAAAGCCTATTTTGTACCATTTTATGGCATTTTTGATGACTCTTTAAGAGAACGTTGTAAAAGCAATCCGCTCAGAATTCTTGATTCAAAAAATTTATCAATCCAAGAGGTTATTACTGAAGCTCCGAAGTTGTATGACTACCTCAGTGCTTCTTCAATTCAGGACTTTGAAGAAGTTCTTTACTATCTTACTGAACTAGGAATAACATATCAAATTGATCATCGTCTTGTCCGAGGTCTTGATTATTATTGCCATACGGCGTTTGAAGTGACTAGTGCGGAACTTGGCGCTCAAGATGCTATAGGAGGGGGGGGGAGATACGATGGTCTTGCTAAGGAAATTGGTAGCTCCTTTGATGTACCGGCAGTAGGTTTTGCTGTGGGTATGGAGCGGCTTCTGATAACTATGGAAAAACAGAGACTTTTTGCTACACTTAATTCTAAAAATACACTTGTGTATGTCGTTTTGCAGCAACCTGATTTAGAATGTTATGCTATGCAGGTTGCATGGCAATTGCGCAAGGCCGGTATCACGACGGAAATTGATCTCGCCAAAAGGAGCGTGAAAGCTCAAATGAGAGAGGCCAATAGAATAAAATCTTCTTATGCTCTTTTTATCGGTAAGACTGAAGTTATGACAGGGCTATACTCATTGAAAAATCTGATTACTTCTGAGCAGAAAACTTTTTCTCTGGAGGCATTACTTGACATTTTACAGAGTCCGATTCACTAGTGTCCGGTTATAATTCCAATTTGCAATCAAATTAAATCTTATCCAGTCAAAGATTGAAGCTGGTAAGGATTATCTTCCATTTGTTTCAGTCCTCTCACAGCGTCTGCAATAACAGCACCAAGAGTCGTAAATACCCGATTAGGGTTTGTTAAAGCATAACTGTAACAGAGTAATGTAAAGTTTTTATATTGTTGTCATGAAAATTCTTGATGACGACATTAAGCACATACGCGCAAGGTTTGAGAAGCTTGCGCCGTGGGCTCTTGATGAACGCATGAGGCGCTTGTTGGCCGCAGCGGAAGCTTCTACATTGGGTTGTGGTGGTGTGACAAAAGATACCTTAGCTACTGGCGTATCCCGACGTGCGATTCACGTTGGGTTGGGAGAGTTAACAACTAAAAAATCACCTGTTGAGCCGTAGAGAAGTCAAAACTAAAACCAGTGATCATGGTAAAGAATATGCTGGTACGCCATAAAGACAACAGCCTGAACTATTTCAAGCCTCAAATAACCAATACTGCCTCCGAAGGCTTGAACAGCAAGATTCAACTTTACAAAGCCTCAGAAAGGGGTAGTTAACAGCTTAAAGAGCTAACGAACCAGAATAGTGTTTTATTGTGGAAAGCAGAACTCTGCCCTTTTTTGTCTTTTTGAACTTGCTACATTTTCGAGGACAGGGTAAGAAGTCATACCTTAACCAACAAGG
>JBAXLG010000073.1:0-4133 GCA_037134935.1 Chlorobiaceae bacterium
ACTCTCGTTCACTTGATCTGTCATTGCTCATATCTCCTTGTAGTTTAAGAGACAGTTTTCCGCTCTGTCTCTTAAAATGTAGCAAGTTCAAATGACCGTTTACACAGTTTTCTGAACAGACCCAAGTTTTTATTTAGCTTTTCATAACACCTTCTTTATTTTAAGCTTGATTGATAATGCTGACATCATTCAATGTTTTTCATTATTTCCATTTATGAGTACTTCTTCATTCTTCGACCTTTTTAAATCAACAGGCGCGTTGCTTGAAGGCCACTTCAAACTGACTTCCGGTCGGCACAGCAATACCTATTTTCAATGCGCAAAGGTACTGCAGTATCCAGAACATCTGGTTGCAATATGCAGAAAGATCGCTGAGCATTTCAGTAATCAAGATATTGAAATTGTTATCTCACCAGCTATTGGCGGTATAGTAGTAGGAACGGAAGTTGGACGTCAACTCGGTCTAAAAACAATTTTTGCAGAACGAACGTATGGCAAGATGATGATCCGCAGGGGGTTCATTATCAACAGCAATCAACGGGTACTGGTGATTGAAGATGTGATCACTACTGGAGGTTCTGTAGCCGAGTTAATTGAGCTCATCAAGAGTGCTGGAGCATCTCTTGTAGGAGTTGGCTCAGTTGTTGATCGTAGTAACGGTCGAGTCAGACTTGCTGATAACCAATTTTCAGTACTTTCAATGGAAGCATTAAGCTATATTCCTGAGGAGTGCCCTTTCTGTAAAAAGGGGGTGCCGATTGAGATTCTTGGAAGCAGGACAAACAAGCAAAGTTGAACGGTATGGCCGAGCAACCTCCAATAAAAAGTATTTCATTTATCGGTCTTGGGTTGATCGGCATGTCGCTGTTACGAGCATTGAAGTATTCCGTACTGTCCCAGAGAAGCAATATCCTTTTTCAGGGGTTTGATCCAAATTTTACTGATATTGATCGCCAGTGTGTTGAAAAGCTTGGGCTAGACTGCTTTACCGATGATAAAATCACATTATATAACGCTGATCTGATTATTCTTTCCGCACCAGTTAAGATAAACATTGCTCTGCTTGGGGAAATCAAGCGCTTTGCTCCGCCTTCAACGCTTGTTAGTGATGTATCAAGTACGAAGTCACTCATTGTACAAAAAGCTAAGGAACTTGACCTTCCCTTTATTGGTATGCATCCAATGACAGGCAAAGAGCAACATGGGTATCGTGAAAGTCACGAGACGTTACTTCATGATCAGCGTGTCATTCTTTGCGACAATGACGGGCTACTTGCTGGTGCGAAAGGAGTTTTCCTTCTCAAACTTCTTGAATCGGCAGGATGCATAACACTGTGTATGAACACAGATGAACACGACCGTATTATAGCCAAAACAAGCCACCTACCTCAGTTGCTATCAACGCTTTTACTGACTTATTGCGGGGATTCAATCGACAAATCCGGGCCGGGTTTTTCGACGTTTGTTCGGCTTGCAGGGAGTTCATGGCAAATATGGCGGGATATCATCGCAACAAACAGTGATAACATTGCAGATACGCTGGATCATTTTTCAGCCGAACTTGAGCGGCTTTCACGAGAAGTTCGGCAACTCAAATTTGAACAGCTTGAATCGCATTTCGAGGAAGCAAACCGACTTTATAAAAGCCTTAAAAGGACAAATCCGTTATGAAATTTGCGATTGTTGTCAATGTTTTAAGGGAACAGGCGCTTGATCTTGCCCGTCAGCTTGCCAAGTGGCTGACTGACCGAAGTGTCGAATATGTTTTTGAAGCCCGATCAGCTGAAAAACTGCAGATAGGAAAATCAACTTCGATTGAAAAACTCAACCAGCAGTGTGACGCATTTATTTCACTTGGCGGTGATGGCACTTTACTTTTCACTTCACATTATGCCATGACGAAACCGGTTATAGGTATCAATGTCGGGTATCTCGGCTTTTTGACTGAGTTTACGCAGGATGAAATGTTCCGAGCAATCGAAAACGTTCTGAAAGGAAACTACTCAATACATAATCGTTCGCAGCTTCAAGCTTCGATACATGTTGACAGCAAGTTTTATCTGTTCAAGGCACTAAATGATGTGGTTATTGAAAAAGGTACATATCCGAGGATTCCAACCTTTGTTATAACGTTGGATGGGGAGCTGCTCAGTTCGTACCGAGCAGATGGTATTATTATCGCCACGTCAACTGGGTCGACGGCATACTCCATGTCTGCAGGAGGTCCAATCATAGCGCCGAAATCAAACGTATTTGTAATTACTCCGATATGTCCACATATGTTGACAGTTCGACCTATAGTCATCAGTGATGAGAAAATTATCGAGATTTCAGTCAATGCTCCTGACGGACATTTTCCACTTAACTGTGATGGACACTTATGGAAAATGCTTGTTCCTGAAGAAGTGGTCACCGTAAAAAAATCTACGGAACTAATTAATCTTGTTGCCAATGAAAATCGCGATTACTGTGAAATTTTACGGACAAAACTGCTCTGGGGTAGAGAGCATAATTTTGGGCAATAACCAGTCAATCCTTTTACCGGATAGGTTTAAAACATATTAATGATTAACAGTATCAGTTCCAGTTCACTCCATCACCTTCTCGGTATTCCTGTGGATACTCCTTTGAGTATTGATGGAATGTGCAAAAAAATCAAGCCACTCATCTACCCTGCACCGGTTCTTTCTATTCGTCTAAAACAGTTTTGTGATGCCCTTGTTTCAGGTATGCAGTTACTGAGAATAACCGTTTTATCGGAAAAAGATGCTTCTGGAGATGACGGACGTTTTGCGCCCGGAACAGTTATTTTTGCACCCGGTTATTTTCCCGACAACCTACTTGCCATAAACAGGGTATCGACACTCTATAATAACATCATTGTCGGTATTTATGACGAGCCGGCACCACTTACTTCTGAAGCCCTGCCGCAACAACGCCTTGACACCATAGTCAGGCGGCTAGCCCGTGATATGGTTCATATTCTCATTTTTATCACTGATCAGTCATGGTCTATCTGTACCATGAACGGAGGGGTAGTAACGTTCAACACTCCGTATCCATCCCCTGAAGATATCCGTTTCACTCTAATACCGAAGCTTACTGCACAAGTTGTACCGCCTCGGTCTAAAGATCTTGATATAGAATACGGAGCACTTCGTACCGATACTACTTGGTTTCAGTCTATTGCCGATGATTTTTTGCAATGTAGCGCTTTGTGGAGCGATAATAGTTGCCTGTTAACGCATACTTCGACAACAGGACTTGAGTACCGAAGTGACTTTTACAAACGAATTGTTACCCGCTATCTGGACCAACGTAGTGGAATGAGTTATGGATTTTTTGCCCGTCAACTTCCTGTTGCTGTCCAGCCTGCGATTGTAGAAGATAGTTGCTGCGACTGCCAAATCGAGAAAAATCGAAAACATAAAAGGGGCAGTGTTTGGATCCGGTTGCAGGAGAAAAGTTTTCTCGTTACGGTTCCAAAAGTGAGAATTATTACAACCCGGTCGGGATGTAAAAAACATCATATCGATCCTGAGGTTGATCTTGTGGAAATCGGACTTTCCGAAGGCCGGATTTATCTGAAAACTCCTGAAGTGGTTTCTTCTGGCAATAGTGCCAAGCCATCTTTCGATACATTGACAATTATAGCTCATGCACTCGGCAATGCTTTCAGTGCAAGTATTTTGAAAACGCTGAAACCGGGATCAATATTTCCCTCTCATCTTACCAGTTTTGGTACATCCATGACCCACTGGCATGATTATCCTCCTTTAGAGATGCTTCCAAACGGATACTATCTGCATGGACAACAGAACCCGCCGGTATCCTGCTCAACACCGCAATCGGCAGCATACAGTCTGCTTGGGAAAATAAATGCACTTGAACAATCGCTCGAAAAGGGTACCGAGTATAGGGGAGATGTACATATTGAACCAAATCACGGTACTAATATTGTTGGCCTCTTGTCATTGGCACAAACTGCAAAAATCCTTAATCCAGCAGTCTCTATTGATATATAATATGGCGTATCTAAAAAAAAGAGTTTTGTGATATGATTTGAATCTTTTTGGGTTGAACTTGCAATAATAAAATGGACACCCTAAAAAGCTGCAGCTTGTAATTGTTGT
>JBAXLG010000074.1:0-3874 GCA_037134935.1 Chlorobiaceae bacterium
GCACGAATAAAATTGAAGAGGCTTTATCCGTCAGTTTAATCTTGACATGACACTACGCTGATTTTGCCATACCGTTGCATGCTGGAACCGCATGCAAGACAACATTTTTTTCTTCCGATTAAACAGCTCTTTCTTTAATCGTAAATACCGCTCAAGAACTGAGAGTTGGTCTGAGTATACTGATCCCGAAAAGCGGTGATATTACGTATTCCGAAACTGCAAAACTTCTTGGTATTGGTGTGGCTACCGTAGTGCGTAACCATCGAAATATTAGCAATCAAGCAGAAAGCAAGGTAATTGATAAGGGTCGCTGGGGAGGGCGAAGAAGGCAAAATCTTAGTATCCAAGAAGAAGCTCAGTTTCTTGCAGAAGGGATAGAGAAAGCCAAAGAAGACGGCGTACTGGTTGTTCCTCCAATTCATGCTGCCTTGGAAAAACGATTGGGAAAAGCAATCGCGGCATCCACGGTTTACCGAATGTTGGCTCGTCATGGTTGGCATAAAGTTGAGCCAGATACGTGTCATCCAAAATGCGATGTTGAAGCACAACAGGAGTTTAAAACAGTAGTGTCCGGTTAAAATAAAGCGAGTTGCGGCACCGGCTCCCTCACCTTTTTGAGTGAGTGTTCTTTGAGAGATAACATATCAATCAGCAAACGCTGCTCCATGACAACTGCAGCAATCATTCTGGTCAATTCCTGTAATGAGTAACGGTATTTCGTCTGAAATTTGATGTAGGATAACAGTAAATAGTAGCACATAGCTATCCATATCTGCGTCAAGACGGCATTCTTGCTCGTTCCAAGAAACGACTTGATTTTCAGGTTCTGTTTGATCCACTTGAAAAAGAGTTCAATTTGCCAGCGTGACTTGTAAATCCCTGCTATGGTCGAGGCAGCAAGCTTCATGTTGTTGGTGATGAACTCATAGGACGTTCCGGTTTCCGGGTCAGTATAACAGACCAGACGTAGCGTTTTCGGGTATTTAGCTCTTGTTTTGTCAATGAGCAACTCAATTTTCTCGTCTTGTGTCACCTGCTTATTTGTTATCGGTTGATGCTGTCCGATGATTCGGTATCGTATGGTTGATTTTGAACGTGTTACAAACCAGACCTTGCGCCTCGAAAATGCTTGGATCCAGTATCTCTTGGCCCTGTGGTGACATTAGCTCTTGTGCGAGAGTATGTTTATGCCTATTCGACCGTATCTCCGCAAGATGGTGTCATTGACTGGATGTTGGGTGGCAAAATGGACACGATAAGCATGGGTGAATTTCTCAGGCTGGTCTCAAATAAACATCCTGAAAAATTTGTCATGATGGTTCTGGATGGAGCGGCTTCGCACTGTGCAAAACATTTAAGGATCCCAAAGAACATGGTACTGGTAAAGCTTCCGTCGTATTTACCGGAGCTAAACCTAGTTGAGCTCCTTTGGGATGCATTGCGAGAGAAAGAATTTGCTAATCGGGTATTTAAGACTCTTGGCGCTGTTATTGCACAAGCTGTGAGAGGGCTGAAACAAATGGAAGATAATCCTTACCGGCTTCAATCTTTGACTGGATGGGAATGCATATTAAAATCAATTTGATTTTGATTCTATTCTTTAAAACATAGAGGGATGGTTTTGAAACTTGCTATTCTCCTTTCTCTAATGCAATGGTTGATATCATGAAAGCAGAGAGTTTTCCCTGAAACTGAACCAGTTTGAACTTCCTATGATGATGTGGTCTAATAGTTCTATCTGGATCAGAGCACTTGCTTTTTTTAGAAGAGACGTTACATTTTTGTCGGCATTGCTTGGTTCAACATCACCTGAAGGGTGGTTGTGCACTAATATAATCGCATGGGCACTTTCCCTTATGGCAGCTCTGAATACCTCTCTTGGATGAATAAGGGATGCGTTCAATGTTCCTACAGAAACAAGCTCGTTTTTTATAATCTGGTTTTTTGTGTTCAGGTGTAGAACGAACAAATGCTCTTTTTTCTCATCTGGGATACGGCCTTTCATGTATTCAAAAACGTCTCGGGCGGCCTGAATTTTTTTATTTGAATTGCGGATAAAATGGAGGCGTTTGTTCAATTCGAAGATAGCAATAATCTGCATTGCCTTGGCCTCTCCGATTCCCTTGATTTTCTGAAGCTCCTCAATTGTGATATTAGCCAGTTTTTCAAGTCCATATGTAGCAATGATTTGATTGCAAGTATCAATAATATTGGCATTTTTTGTTCCGGATTGAAGTATAATTGCAAGAAGCTCAGCAGAGCTGAGTGAGGCAGGTCCGGTGGAAATAAACCTTTCTCTGGGCCTGTTTTCCGGGTCCAAGTCATGGATTCGCATTAGGCAGACTGAGATTGTTAGCATTTAAAAACACATCGAATATTCCTAAAGCAAATATAACGGTATTTGTTCTGTTATTTTATAAAACACCAAATTCGTTATTGCTCCGGCAATTAAAAGTGTTTATCCGAGCTCTTAAAACGCTTTGGGAATAAAGGCCATAGTGTCTTTTTATCAATACCTATAGTTGCCAGAGCAATAAGAGAATGTTGATAAATGTCTCTTCGCGGAATTTAATGAGAAATCAGATCTCATATGACGGCACTACTATATTTTCATATCGAGCTTTCCACAATAAAAAAGGATTCTTATCCGGTAGCTTTCGAAGCCACGAAACCCTTGAGCAGTAGTCTTTAGTCTTTAGTAACTGAATTTTGCTGTTCAAGCCTTCCGACACAGCGTTGCTGACTTTATGTTTGAAGTAATTGAAGATATTCTCCTTATGCTGTTCCATCAACTCTTTCACTTTTATCAGAGGCTTCAGTCCTGACCTTGCTACAAGCTCACACCAGTATGCGAAAAACACCTCAGCCCTGAGTTTTGTCGCGGATTTCCAGAACTCTCGAAAGATATGCTTCAGTGCCCACGCTGAATATTCTGGGGAAAGTGTACCACCACGCAATTCAGTATGGATTTTATAAAAAAAAATACAGAAAAACGCAGGCTTTCTTTCTTTTCAGTGTCTCCCCATCCAGTTCAATCCGATGCGCATTTGCAGTTAGTCGATCCATAAGAACATCAGTCAGAGTCGGGTCCTTTATTACGTCATACCATTTTGAGACTGGTAACCGAGAGGTAACGATGATTGCCTGTTTCCCGTATCGATTTGCAAGGATATGCAAGAGTGCAATGTGCACGGTGGCGTTGAGCGGCTGAAGGCCAAAGTTGTCCAGCATGACCAGCCGGGTTCGTGAACTTGCAACAATAAATTTGACAGCCTAAAAAGCTGTAGCTTTTGATTGTTGTTTATAACGTAAAAACTCAACAGGTGATTGATACCCGTTAGGGTACCTCTGCACAAGCTCGATTTTCAAGGCTAGCGATTGAAATCACTCCAATTCAGAAAGAATAAAATTGCCTAGCAGGCTGTCGGAATTGACATAAACACCAAGACAGACCTTCTGGTGCCACTGTCTTTTTCGAGTGACTTTTTTGTAACTTCTCGTGACTTAAAGAGATCATTTGCCTTTATGCATTGAGGCTCTATTGCTATACTGGTCATTCGTAGCCACAAGTCACATTGGTATTCGGCTCAAAACATGGAGGCGCTTCAGATTCCACGCAATACTGACAAGATTCCATTCACCACTGACACTCGCTCTGCCTCTAAGCATGAACTGCCGGAAACCCAAGACTGATTTATTGCTCCGGCAACTATAGGTATTGATAAAAACACTATGGCCTTTATTCCCCAAGCGTTTTAAGAACTACGGATAAACACTTTTAATTGCCGGAGCAATAAATCCGAGAAACGGCTACATAGTGTTTGCTGAATAATCTTTAAGACATTATATAGTAATAATATAAGCACTATATAAC
>JBAXLG010000075.1:0-3631 GCA_037134935.1 Chlorobiaceae bacterium
TGAATGCTCGACTGAAAGAATTGGTTCGACGACATCGCGGCCTTGCACCGGAAAACAAGCAAGTGCTTACAGCCCAGTTTTTTGCCTTAAAAGCAACTCAAAAAACCAACACAAAAGGTTACTTAATTCCAAATTTCGCATAAAATTTCCGAGCATCCTCATTTTTTGCGTGAGCGACAAGGGCTCGGATACCAGCAATATCGGCGGCCTGCAGGGTTCGTTTCATCGCGTCTTTCAACAGGGCAGAACCGATCTCTTGCCCTTGCAGATTTTTGTTCACTGCTAAACGCGGCCAGTAACATGATCGGTACCGGGTGTTGTGCGAAGCCTTTCGTCAGGCGCTCTGGAGCATCATGATATTCAACATGACCGACGACAAGGATATAGAATCCAATAACAGCCATATCAGCAAGCCCTGCATAGGTGGTAGCTGAATGAGGCTGTTGATTGGCAAGAGCATGGCGAATAAGAAACCGGTTAAGTTCTTCGCTGCCGCAATCAAAATCATCGACAGCATGAGAACCGTTTAGCTTTTCAATAGAGAAACGGGGTGACATTGGTCGTTATTCGACTTCGAAAATACTTTTTTCCTGAAAAAGCTTTTTGACTCCTGGTAACTCGTGGCATGGGGCATCAAGCGCTGCATGGAAAGCTGCCCATTGCTGAGCATCAAGACCAAATAAACGACGATCAGCAAGCAGTTCCTCAGCCCGGGACATCGCGCTTTGAAGCACAAAATGAGTTAACGTGCTATGTGTGCATCCCTTGGCAGCTCTGCTCAGTGTATCCTTTTCAGTAAAAGTTAAGCGTATATCTAACTTCGCGTTTTTCGTTTCTTGTGCAGCCATAGGTAAATCGGTTTAATTGATACCGTATAATACAAGAAATGACCGGCATTATCACGACAATATTTAATTTTATGGGATCCAGAAATGCAGGGAGTGATCTTCAACCCTTGACATAACCTTTACCCTTTTTAGTGACCACAAAAAGTGCGGATACTGATTGTACAAGTTGCAAAACAGTATCCAATTAGATACAATACAGGAATATGCAGAACACTTTTGAAAGGTCTTCCGACTCAAGAACTAAAGGAGGGCAACAAATAAAAACCACTTATGCGCCCTTTGATGTGGCGGATTATCTCGATAATGACACGGTCATAGCGGAATACCTTTCTGCCGCTGCTGAAGACCCTGACACTGATGTTTTCATCGCTGCCATTGGTGACGTGGCAAAAGCACGCGGTATGGCTCAAATAGCCAAAGAAACCGGTTTAGGCAGGGAAAGCCTCTATAAAACATTAAAGGTTGGATCGCACCCTCGGTTTGAAACCATTAAAACCGTTCTTCATGCCCTCGGTGTTAAACTGACTGTCGTTTCTGACCACGGCTTAAAATGCTGATCTGGTCAATGGCTTAGGCAGGATATAAGCGGAAATTCTGAACTCTGTGATTTTTAAGTCAAGAGAGTCGATAAAGGTATCTGCCCGAGCGTGATTATCTTCCGCCAGATCATCCAGCACTTTTTACGGTGTTTTTTTCACCACACAAAAATTACGTTCACAGTAAAAAGTAGAGAAACTGGTGTAAATCAATAAAAAGACTCTCCCTTTTATTTATATTTATAATAATAAGTTAAGCCTTCTGCTTTCTGTACTGTCAGTTTGATACGACCTCTATCTGTTCAGACATGAAATATATAAGTACGCATATATTCAATATATTTATCTGACAAAAAAAGCAACAGATACAGTTCGAGTGTATCTGTTGCTCAGTATCCAAATAAACCTTAACAGAGCGAGGGCGCTATGTTGCTATTAAAACTCAGGCTCTTGATAGAGCTTGTCGAGGTCTTAACAGAGCTTATTCGGTTGGTATTACGAATGGTAACTTAAGACAAGTATCGCCTATTTTCAAATTGAGAAATTTACTGAGCCTCAACACTGGTTGCTGAGGCTCAGTTTTCTCATTTATCCAATCTTTATATCAAAACCCTTATCAAGAATAAATTCACCCCGATCTTGTGCAAAACAGTATCAGGTCAACTGTTTCCAGTTGACGGTGGTATGAACCATGACGGCAATGATGAAGAGGCTGCTCAAGCCAACCAAGGCAGCTGGAGAGAGGCCAATTGCGATATGAAGAACAATCATCAAAACGGTCAGGAGAGAAATAATAATTACACCGATTGTAAGAGGAGTCGCTGATGATGTTGTATCGTTTTTCATTGTATTGTATTGGTCAACGTTGAGATATGAAAAGTTCGGTTTACAGCCGCTGTTTTATTGAACAGCTCAATTACTTACAAATAAGGTACACCCTGAACCCTTTAAGGATTCTAAGTCCTTGCTTAAAAGTTGCTAAAAAAGATAGTGGCTGGATAAAGCGGAGGGAATTACCAGAACATCACGGTTTCATGGCAACAACACATACCGGAAATTTCTATTTTACCTGGTGCAGTGGGAGGTATACTGAAATGAATGCAAAACTCTCATTCCAAGTGAAACACCGTTGTATGAAAAGGGGTCATAACAAGTCAACAAGCTTCTGTCATGTGGTGCATTGCGTTTGTTCGATCATCATTTTGTCTGTTTAACAACATCAAAAATCATCAATACGTATGATAGACGGTATAGAAAAGCTTCCCGATAAATCTTCGGGAAAATGGAGGAAATGGATAGGAAATGATTCAATACGTCAACACTATTTTGCGCGAGTTAACCGAAACGAATACCCTCTGAATCTCGAATTACATTGGAAACAAAATGCTAACTCTTCCCCAACCCTGATAGGGTATTACAGTTTTGATTTAGAATCATTATTGAGTGCCGGTTACATACGCACTGCTCCAAAAAACTGTATTGATTCCAAAGAAGTGATACTTCGATTTCAACGTACCGACAACGAAATACAAATCTCAATAAACAGAAAAACCAAAGCGAAAAAAATCGGATGGTGGTCACCTATATAGTGGCTGTTGATCATGTACCAGGAACACAAATTTGCGCAGGGCGCTTGCCCGCCTTGCGTAAACCGACCCTATATTTCTGAACTCTTTCCGCTTGGATACTTTACTTGACCTTTCAAAAAGGGTGGCTTAACATAAAAAGGGTTATTAAACTTGCAAAATCAGCAACATTCAGACAAGATAGATGTCACTAATCTTCATAGGCCTAGCCACATCAAGTGCCTCACTGGGGCATTCCCCATTTTGAAGTAGTGAATTCCAAAACGGTTTGTCAAACAAATCAGCAAGGTACATATACCTACAGGCATATATTAGCGTCGAGCGTTCCCAATTGGATGATGATCCATAAATTCCCTGAACATCGTACTTCTGCTCTAACTCATAAAATGTAACCACTTTCTTTTTCAACCAACATTCATCTATATATTTAGAAAGTTCTTCAACATCTGCTTTTGAAATACGAAACTGATCTTCAAATGGCAAATGCCAGTTTGCGTGCTCATGGAAAAGAGGATAAACACCTGACTCCCACGCATAAACATAGGCTGATGGCAATGGCCAATTTTCACCACCATTTATTGCGGTGCTAAGAATATTGAATCGCATTCAGTAGTGTCCGGTAAAAAATAAAGCTGGTCTGAAAACCACTTAAGAAACAGCG
>JBAXLG010000076.1:0-3313 GCA_037134935.1 Chlorobiaceae bacterium
CTTGAAGATCACTTGGAGGCTTCGTTAAGAATGATGGAACATGATACAGCAAGAAATTGGAATTACAGTGTTCTTGGTTGAAAAATGGAATAATAAGGTTTGTATCGTTAACTTTTTTTGCTTTTTCATTGTTATAGGTGGTTCCTAATGACTCGAAGCAAGTTGCTTCTGGAGAAAGTGACTGGATGGAATGAACTGAACACAAAAAAATAATCAGAATATCATGCAGTTTGATCTGAATAAATTCACACTGAAGGCTCAGGAGGCAGTGCAGGCAGCAAGGGCGCTTGCTAGCACTTACCAAAATCAGCAGATAGAGCCTGAACATTTGCTGTATTCCATGCTTAATGATAAGAGTAGTATTGCTATACAGATAGCGCAAAAGCTTGAGATTCCGGTCGAAAACCTTTTTGCCGCTCTATACAGGGAAATTGAGCGAATCCCGAGGGTAACCGGAGCCTCGGTTACTGGGCAGTATCTTTCACAGAATCTTACAAAGGTATTTGATGAGGCTCTTAAAGAAGCTGAGAATCTTAAAGATGACTATATCAGCTCGGAGCATTTGCTCATTGCAATGAGTGAAGCTTCACTTAATGTGTCGCGCATACTTCAGGATGCACGAATCAATCGTAACGCAATTCTCAAGGTACTTAGCACTATCAGGGGGGCGCAGAGGGTAACTAGTCAGAGTGCTGAGGAGACCTATAATTCGATTAAAAAATATTCGCGTAATCTAAATGATCAAGCACGGAAGGGGAAACTTGATCCGGTTATCGGTCGTGATGAGGAGATTCGCAGAGTGCTTCAGATTCTCAGCCGTCGAACCAAGAATAATCCAGTTTTGATCGGTGACCCGGGGGTTGGCAAAACGGCATTGGTTGAGGGAATTGCGCAACGAATAGTTGGTGGTGATGTACCTGAAAACTTGAAGAGTAAGCAGATAGCTGCGCTTGATATTGCCCAGCTTGTTGCTGGAGCCAAGTTTCGTGGTGAGTTTGAAGAGCGTTTGAAAGCCGTTATACGGGAAGTTCAATCATCTGAAGGTGACATTATTCTTTTTATTGATGAGATTCATCTGCTTGTTGGCGCAGGTTCTGCTGAAGGTTCAATGGATGCTGCCAATATTCTTAAGCCAGCACTTGCCAGAGGTGAATTGCGTTGCATTGGCGCTACCACGTTTGATGAGTACCGCAAGCATATTGAAAAGGACGCTGCTCTTGAACGCCGTTTCCAAACAGTTATGGTTGAGCAGCCAAATGTGGAGGATACTGTTTCAATCTTGCGGGGACTTAAAGAGAAATATGAGATTCATCATGGTGTCCGTATCAAGGATGCGGCTCTCGTTGCTGCCGCTGAACTTTCAAACCGTTATATTTCGGATCGTTTTTTGCCGGACAAGGCTATTGACCTAATTGATGAGGCTTCTTCACGTCTCAGATTGGAAATAGACAGCAGTCCCGAAGAACTGGATAGGGTAAATCGCGAGATACGCCGTCTTGAAATTGAGCGGGAGGCACTGAAAAGAGAGCTCAATGCTGGCGGATAGTATATATAATAATTAAGACTCTTCGCGTAATTTAGTGGAATGATGGGATTGGACTTGCTATATTTTTGTAGACAGTAGGAGAAGCCGTACCTTTCTAAAAAGGAGGTATGCAGATGCCCGAAGCAACCTTGCGTCGGCAGTACAGCAAAGAGTGTAAAGGAGGAGCTGGCAATCTTAAAAAAAGCGATGACTGTGTTCTCCAGAAACCCTCAGTGACCTACCGGTTCATGAAGGGTCATCACCATATCTTTGCTGTCAGCACGATGTGCCGCGTGTTCGGAGTTTCTGCCAGCGGGTATTATCGGTGGACACAGTGTCCGGAAAGTAAGCGACGCAAACAAAACAGGGAATTGAAAGAACAGATCAAGAAGCTTTTCAGCAAGAGTCATGCGATTTATGGGAGTCCCCTAATCACGGCAGAGCTGCAGCAAATGGGGATTCCCTGCAGTCGCTCCAGAACGGCACGGTTGATGGGTGAACTGAGACTGCGAGCAAAAGCAGCCCGGAAGTTTTATCGGACAACAGACTCGAAGCACAACGATCCTGTTGCACCAAACCTGTTGGGGCAAATACCGATGAACCCAATGAAGTCTGGACATCGGATATTACCTCTGTCAGAACGGCAACAGGATGGTTATACCTGACCGTCATGCTGGATCTGTTCAACCGTGAAATCATCGGATATGCATGCAGTTCTGCTCTGACGACAGAAACAACAGTACTTCCTGCACTGGCTATGGCAGTCATGAATCGAAAACCGGCAGCAGGGTTGATCATGCATTCCGATCGAGGTATTCAATACGCCTGTAACGATTTCAGGGAAAAGCTGGAAAAGCACAAGATGATTCAGAGTATGAGTAGTACCGGTAATTGTTATGACAATGCGGTGACCGAAACCTTTTTCAAGAGTCTGAAAACCGAATGGATTTATGGGCAAAAAGTTCCAGAATCATGCAGATGCAAGGCGGGGCATCTTTAAATACATTGCAATGTTTTACAACCGGAAACGCAGGCATTCAACGTTAGGATACTTGTCGCCAGTTGATTTTCTTAACCGTTATCAACAATCATTACGCATGGCTTCTTGATGTGTTTATTTTTTTGTTGCAAGTCCAGCTGGGGTAAGTGCGCTCATGAAGGAGAAAAAACAGCTTAAAACCACAGGTATCTACAACAAACAGTCAAATTTGACCCAATTCAAGTGCTCTTGCCAGAAGTGTTTCCTCCTGAGCACAGTAGTGTCCGGTTAAAATAACACCAGCTGAGAGACCGGATCCCTCACTTTTTTGAGAGATTGTTCTTTGAGAGATAACATATCAATCAACAAACGATGCTCCATGACAACAGCAGCAATCATTCTGGTCAATTCCTGTAATGAGTAACGGTATTTCGTCTGAAATTTGATGTAGGATAGCAGGAGATAGTAGCACATGGCTACCCAGATCTGCGTCAAGACAGCATTCTTGCTCGTTCCAAGGAATGACTTGATTTTCAGGTTTTGCTTAATCCATTTGAAAAAGAGTTCAATCTGCCAGCGTGACTTGTAGATGGCTGCAATGGTCGTAGCCGCTAGTTTCATGTTGGTGGTGATGAACTCATAGGACGTTCCGGTTTCCGGGTCAGTATAACAGACCAGACGTAGCGTTTTCGGGTATTTAGCTCTTGTTTTGTCAATGAGCAACTCAATTTTCTCGTCTTGTGTCACCTGCTTATTTGTTATCGGGTTATGCTGTCCGGTGACTCGATACTGTATGGTTGATTTTATCT
>JBAXLG010000077.1:0-3096 GCA_037134935.1 Chlorobiaceae bacterium
AACCCCTGAAGCAGCATGAATCACGTGCGTTTATTAAAAAAACGGTACTATTATGAGGAACTACTTCAGTGCCCTTAACTATTTTTAGGTGTTTTCCTTACACATAACACACTAAATATCACTTGTAACTTATTATAAAATAAAATTTTGATGATTATTCTGTAGACCCTACATATGCAAATATGTCCAGTTTTCGGTAGAAGTATCTCTTTTTGATGCAGTTCGATTTTATATCGCTTTCCCGCCACGTTCCTTTGTCCTGATACGAATGCACTCCTCTAAGGGAGAAATAAAAATTTTTCCGGCACCTATTTCTCCTTCTCCACGACTTGCCGCATTAATTATTGTATCCACAGTGATATCGACAAACTCATCGTTGACTGCAATATCAAGCCTAATTTTTGGAATCAGATTGGGTGCTATTTTCTGACCTCGATAAATATCAATATCCTCCTGTCGACCATGTCCAGTAACCCGACTTACAGTAATTCTTGTTATATCAGCCTGTATAAGGGCTTCCCGAACATGATCAAGCCTATCCGGTTTAATGATTGCAGTGATCAGTTTCATGTAAAAGCATTAATTAAGGTTTATAAGACCATAGCCATGCTCTCCATGCATGCTGTGATCAAGCCCAGACATTTCATCATCTTCATTAATACGCAGGCCGATTGTTTTTTCAACAAAAAACAAAAGAATAAAAGAAATTAAGGCTGCATAAACCACAGTAACACTTACAGCAGTGACCTGCACACCAAGCTGCTGCCAGATTGTCCAAGTTTTGTCAACTGTTTTGGCTGCAGCCTCTGCCATCCATGCCGGACGGATAAAAAACACTAATGCTATAGCTCCAACGATACCGCCAACCCCATGAACACCGAACGCATCAAGACTATCATCATATCCCAGTTTGGTCTTGAGTAGAATTGCACAATAGCAAATTGTTGCGGCAAGAGCACCAAGAGAAAACGCTCCTAAAGGCTGTACAACTCCAGCCGCAGGCGTTATTGCAACAAGACCAGCAAGAATTCCTGATGCAACACCGAGACTTGTTGCTTTGCCGTGCTGAAACATTTCAATAATCATCCAAGTAAAGGCTCCAGCTGCGGCAGCAAGTTGTGTAACAGTAAGAGCCCTAGCGGTAGCAAGATTGCTCGCAATAGCACTTCCGGCATTAAACCCAAACCATCCAACCCAGAGCAAACCTGCTCCAATAAGGGTCATAACAAGGTTATTAGGATGCATAACATTTTTCGGGTAGCCCCGACGCTTACCAAGATAGAGTGCAGCAACAAGTGCCGTAATACCAGAAGAAATATGAACAACAGTACCACCAGCAAAATCAATAGCACCTGCAGCACCAAGATTAAAAAGAAAGCCATCAGAAGCCCAGACCCAATGACAAATCGGGCTATATACAAGAATGCTCCAAAGAGCAATGAATACTGCATACCCTTTGAAATTGACCCTCTCTGCAAAGGCTCCGGCAATCAATGCGGGTGTAATGATAGCAAACTTTCCTTGGAACATAGCAAACAAGTACTCAGGAATATGAGTAGACATGATCGTTTCGTCAATACCCTGAAGCATAAAGTACTTATTATCCCATCCCACAAAACCACCAAGAATACTCGGACCAAAACTCAATGAGTACCCAGCCAGTGGCCAGAGAACCCCTATAATTACCATTGCTGCAAAACTATGCATCATAGCTCCTATCACGTTTTTTGTTCGTACAAGGCCTCCATAGAACATAGCAAGACCTGGAACCATGAGCAATACAAGAGCTGTCGACGTCAGCATCCACGATGTTGTTCCACTATCGGTAAATACAGCTTCGCTGGCCATAACTGTACCGTGAACCAACGAGGCTACAAGCAGAAACAGCATAACGGTTAAAAGTCTTTGCCTCATAACCAGATTATATAAAATTGCTTAAACCTTAATTATTAATAATATTAATATAAATAAAGTTATTAATTAATGATAAAAAAAGTAACTATTATGCTTTTTGCTTAAACGATATTGTAAAAGAGGTCGGTTTATGGCAAAGGCTCTTCGCGTATCTTAGTGGGATGATGGTATAAAGTTGTAGTGAAGTACTCCCCCATAATAGGACAGTTTTTTTAATCTGTTTTAGGGTATAATTCCTCGCGGCTTGCCGCGAAATGGTGTATATAAATGTATGAGCATATATATACACAAACGCCATAATGTTAGCGTATTGATTTATCACCTTGTATGTCCAACCAAGTATCGCAAGGTTATAATCACTGAATAAGTAGACCATCTGCTCAAGGAAACTAGCTTGGAAATTTCAAAAAGATTCCAATTGCACTTTCTTGAGATAGGCTCGGATAACGACCATGTTCATTTTCTGATCCAGTCCGTACCAATGATGCTTCCGACAAAAATTGTTCGAGTGGTGAAAAGTATCACGGCTCAAGAAATCTTTGGCCGAATACCAGGGGTTAAAAAGCAACTATGCGGTGGAGAATTTTGGTCAGACGGCTACTTCATGTCTACTGTAGGAAAAAATGGCACAGAAACAGCTATTCAACAATATGTAAAGAATTCAAGGTATTCAACAAGAGTACAAACGGATACATAAGGATCAGCTCAAACTCCTACTGTGATACCTCGCGGCTTGCCACGGGGTAATTCATTAAACGCACGTGATTCATGCTGCTTCAGGGGTTTTCCGTTTCATTGTCTCATAAACAGCCCTTGGTACCTCTCCCTCCAAACCTTTATGTCGCCTCTCGGTATGGTATTCATCAAACCATCGTTTCAAACCCCGATAGAGCTCAAGACCACCTGATGGCTACTCCAGGTGAAGATATTCATATTTCACACTTCGCTGGTAAATTGGCTTCCCTGATCGGTATTGATGATCTCCGGCTTGCCATGTTTGCCAACTGCTTCACGAAAGACTGCCGCACACCATGGCGCATCCATGCTGTTCGAAACTGACCAGTTGAGCACAGAGCGGCTCTTCAGATCAATAATAGCCATAAACATAAAGTATAAAGAACCTTGTTTTATCTCAAATCTGTTATCCAGACATGATTGCTGTGTGTTATCGGTAAGTTTCTC
>JBAXLG010000078.1:0-2954 GCA_037134935.1 Chlorobiaceae bacterium
CTGAGAAACTTACCGATAACACACAGCAATCATGTCTGGATAACAGATTTGAGATAAGCGCCATGGTGTGCGGCAGTCTTTCGTGAAGCAGTTGGCAAACATGGCAAGCCGGAGATCATCAATACCGATCAGGGAAGCCAATTTACCAGCGAAGTGTGAAATATGAATATCTTCACCTGGAGTAGCCATCAGGTGGTCTTGAGCTCTATCGGGGTTTGAAACGATGGTTTGATGAATACCATACCGAGAGGCGACATAAAGGTTTGGAGGGAGAGGTACCAAGGGCTGTTTATGAGACAATGAAACGGAAAACCCCTGAAGCAGCATGAATCACATTCGTTTATTAAAAAAACGTCCTATTACTGGGGAGTACTTCATAAATCAATCACCCGACGAGATATTCTTGACGCATGAAGTGAAGATGAACCACATTCTTCATTACCCAAGAAAAAAAAAGATAAACCAGCAAACCACTACAACACCCAATAAAGCTACCTGAAATAACATCGCTAGGGTAGTGAACACCGACATAAACCCGAGAATAAGCAATGAGCAAAGCATACATAATCATTAATAAATTAAATAATTTATCAATCACCGCGCCTTTGTTAAAAAAAATCCAAGTTAGTACCGCAACAGCAGCAGAATTTGCTGCATGCGAAGATGCAAAAGAATAACTTTTCACCTGAATGATAAGCAGACGGAAGTGCTCAAGTGCAAAACAAGGACGAACACGCTGGACAAGTGGTTTGAGAAGACCTGATGCGACAAAATCAGCAAAGGCTACTGCAAGAAGAGTAAAAATAATCACAAGAAACCCCTTTTTTCCCCTGCGTAAAACAATAAAAATAGCTGCAAGCCATAAAATATGCCCAGACAGCTTTCCGCTGGTCAAAAATACCATAAAATCATCAACTATCGGATGAACCAGATGAAGGTTTAGTGTCTGGAATAGCCACACATCAACCTTTTCAATAAACAACATAAGCTTTCCTAAACAACTCCAACGGAATAGTTACCAGAATTTTTTTGTAAAGTCAATCCCAAGAGCATGTAATTCACAACAATGAAAGGTTTCTATGATCGAATACGCCATAGAAATTGCTTTTTACCAACAACACCTACGTTCGCTTGAATAAAGGCTTATTCGTAAATAATTATGAGTTTGACAATATTTTTTTTGATTTATTGCTCCAGCAATTAAAAGTGTTTATCCATAGTTCTTAAAACGCTTGGGGAATAAAGGCCATAGTGTCTTTTTATCAATACCTATAGTTGCCGGAGCAATAATATCTGTCCGATCAGAAAAAAACAGTTCTCAAGGGAAATAATAGTTGGTAAAACTACTTTTATTAATTGTTCTTAACTTGGATATTGAATTGATATTACGAATAAGATCTGTTTCACGAAATGAATAAGCTAATCTAAAATTGGTTTAATACCTACAGCCCAATCTTTGAGCGGCATAGTTCATTTTTCGAGATGTTCTGTATTGGACTTGCTACATTGGATAGACTTCCCAGTAATAGGACGTTTTTTTGATAAACGAATGGGCATCTTTATTTATTTTTATATGCTCTATCAAGATAAGATATAATAAGTTAGCATCATGCCATGAGGGTAATATTTCGTATTTTCATGAAATGTTTCTCATGAAACCCATCATTATGAAAAACATCAACCCGTTAGGTCTGTTTGACGAACATTTTCTGCTTGAAAGACTCACCAAGCTCAAAGACCCCCTTGTCAAACTTGAAGCACATATAGACTGGAAGATTTTTGTTCCGATACTTGATGTCGTTTTCAATAAGCTCGAGAACAGAAGCAATGCCGGCAGACCACCGTTCGATCGTGTCCTGATGTTCAAGATTCTCATTCTACAAAGTCTGTATACTGTTTCGGATGATCAAATGGAATACCAAATTACGGATCGTTTGAGTTTCAAGCGTTTTCTTGACCTGAAAGCAAGTGACAAAGTACCGGACAGCAAGACGATATGGAATTTCCGAGAAACGCTGATCAAGGAAAACGTTATCGAAGCATTATTTTTACGTTTTAACCAAGCTCTTGACGATCAGTGTCTCTTTGCCAAAACAGGCCAAATCGTTGATGCCAGTTTTGTTGAAGTCCCTCGACAGCGAAACACCAGAGAAGAAAACCAAGCAATCAAAGCAGGCAAAACACCTGAAGCCTGGATGGCTCAACCGAATAAGCTTCGTCAGAAAGATCGTGATGCCCGATGGGCGAAAAAGAACAAGATGAACTTTTATGGGTATAAGAACCATGTCAAAGCTGATAACGGAACGAAACTGATCAGTGCGTATACTGTTACGGATGCTTCGGTTCATGACTCTCAGGAACTTGATACCCTGATCAGCAAGGATGATGATGCCGGTCAGCAACTCTCTGGCGACTGTGCCTATGTCGGACAGGATGAAAATATAGCTCCGTGCAAGATGACAAACGAAATCCATGAAAAAGGTGCCAGAAACCATCCCTTGACAGATGTACAAAAAGCCAGTAATACCGTCAAATCAAGGGTCAGGGCTCGTGTTGAGCATATCTTCGGTTTCATGACCAACAGCATGAAAGCTCTCTATGTTCGTACCATCGGTATTACAAGAGCTGCAGCCAAAATCGGGCTGATGAATTTGACCTACAACATGATGCGATGTGTACAGCTGAACAAAAAAGTTTATGCCATCATGGGATAAGTACGACCTGTTGTAAGCAAAACGAAGCGTTTTTCGCTTATAACAGGACAATAAACTGATTTCATTGGATCCATAGTTGAAGCTTTATGATCTATACGGGGAGTGTCAATTCCAATCATAGTGCAAAACTCACTTTTTAGAGGTGCCCGAATGTGATTCATGCTGCTTCAGGGGTTTTCCGTTTTATTGTCTCATAAACAGCCCTTGGTACCTCTCCCTCCAAACCTTTATGTCGCCTCT
>JBAXLG010000079.1:0-2949 GCA_037134935.1 Chlorobiaceae bacterium
ATCAGTTATAAAGGTTGCAATCACGGTTGCCGGAATGCTCAATGCCGCAGTAAGCAGAATCTCGGTCATGTTCGGCGTAAGAAATAATGAGGCGGGCGAAGATTGAACGCTGGCTTCAGCTTGTTCGGCATAGCCACTGCTGTTCCACGCTGCAACGAATTCAGATGCTGAAATATTGAGCAGGGGATCAATAGCGAGATTGTACTGCATAGAGAGAACATTGTTGGTGAAGGAGAAGAAAACAATCACATTAAACGCGTAATATCTGAAATTACCGTTTAACAAAGGAAAAGCCGAACAACCTTTATACAACGACATAATGACACGTCACTATTAGCTTTTGCCTGTTAAAGTAATATACTGTGCGACTGTGGCAGTTGCAATAAAAAGCCATTTAACGTACTGATTTGAAAAGGAATACTGAATTTTGAATGCAGCAGATTTTTTCAAATTCCAAGTAAATTATGACCTTCCAAAAGGCGATCTATAGAACTATTTGCAACGTTGTTCAGATAACCTCCTTGACATCAGCTGGTGGAGGTGGCTTCTTTTTTTCGGAAGTCGATTTTCAGCCACTTTTGTTCATATCCGGCTTCAGCTACCCGCATTCCGGCAAGGAAAACAGGCAGAATAACCCCTTTCTGGTAATTGCCGATTCTGACAGTGAGTAAATCGCCCGTTTGCACAACATTGGCTTCCATCCGGTTGTCAAAAACAAATGGCAGGCGGAGCTTCATGATATAGTGCCCTTCGCTTACTTTGGTAATGGCGGTATGCTCCTCGTGATAGAAAATATCAAGGGGGTTAGTATTGCCATAAACCACCTCCCCGACTTGCTTCAGCATCTCAAGTCCGAGCACTTCTTTACGGAAAAGAGGAACCTTTATGATAGGGATAGGCGCAAATGATGTTTCGATCTGGTTGATATACTTTTGCTGAATGGCTTTCCATTCCTTGAAATATTCCCCATCCACTTCATCCATGAAAACCCTGTTGATCACTACCTGATCAACGGTAATGCCGTAAAGATTCAGATACGTGAGTGCCCGCATGGATTCCTTTACCACCATCTTTTCAGGGTTCATCACAAGCCTTACCGTAGTTTTTGACGCATCCGACAGCAGTTCAATGATGCCCTCCATTGAAGAGAAGAGATGTTCGACCTGATCGTACACATCGCTATCAGGAACAAGATCATGGAGACGACCAACCCGTTTTGAAATAGGACGTATAATCGGTTTGACAACATATTTTTCGAGGTTTCTCATCAGCTTCAGTATCCAGCCGAAAGTTTCGGGCAGTGAAAGCAGCCTGAGGGTTTCACCGGTCGGGGCGCAGTCCACGACGAGAAGGTCGTACTCGTTTGATTCGTTGTACCGTTTGATATAGGAGAGCGAAAAGAGCTCCTCCATACCAGGCAGCACGCCCATCTCTTCAACATAGATTCCTTTGATTCCCTGAACTTCCATCAGGTGTGCGAAATGTTCCCTCACGATATTCCAGTTCATATCCAGGTCACCGTATACGCTGACCTCTTGACCGTAGAGGTTATCGGTTATCTTTACGGGGGATGGCCCGAGTTCAATGTCGAACGAATCCCCAAGGCTGTGGGCAGGGTCTGTTGATATGACAAGGGTTTTAAAGCCCATTAATGCAGCTTTAACGGCTGTTGCCGCAGCAATTGACGTTTTGCCCACGCCGCCTTTACCTGTAAATACGATGTTTCGCATGATGCCTCCGCTACGGGAATTGTGGATTGGTACTGATAGTTATAACCGTTTCGGACGGCTGATAATTCTGGGTATTGCTATAAATCTAATATGTGTTGTGAATGATTGAAGGACGTGATAAATAAAGGCAAGGGAATTATGGTGCACATGAATTCTTTGAAGCAGAGGCGGAGCTGCTTGGCAACTGCCTTGCTCAGCTCCGGCCCTCTGATTCCTCTTTGCATGTTTTATCGGCCGTAATAGGCAATAATTGATGCTTTTGCAATTGCGTGATGATTCAAATTGAATCCTACCATCGCCGGAGGTGTTTTTTCGTCCAGTTCCAGCTTTGCAACATCAAGCGCGTACACAGTAAAAATATAGCGGTGAGGTTTGTCGCCTTCAGGGGGGCAGGCGCCGCCGAATCCTGGTTTTCCGAAATCTGTTATACTCTGGATACTGCCTTCAGGAGCTGACATTTTTTGTGTATTACCGGCATCAGTTTTCAGTTCACTTGTTTTCGACGGGATGTTGAAAATGATCCAGTGCCACCATCCGCTGCCTGTCGGTGCATCGGGGTCATAAACTGTTACGGCAAAGCTTTTCGTGTTTTTAGGAGCATTATCCCAGTTAAGCGATGGAGAGATGTTCTTGCCTGTACACCCCATTCCCGAAAATACCTGGTTTTGGGTCAACTGTCCATCCAACTCTTTGCTTTTCAAGGTAAATTCAGCAGCTTGCGCGTTACTTATGCCCACCATTCCTGCGAAAAGTAGGACCACGAATAGTTTTATCATTATTTTTCTCCGTTCATATTTTTCGATTGTTTTTCCGCTTTGTTTTCGATATCTGTTTTCACTGGTATATTACTAAAATATCTCTGTATTTCGTTACAAGCTCTGTTCTGATTCTACAAACAGACAACCTGTTGATTTCATCCAGACAGATCAGCTGGCATTGTTTGCGCGAATGGATATGTATTGGAATTTTTCAGTATAATTGATTTCAATATATTTATGCCTCACACACTATCAGCCGCTTTCGGATAATCGCCATGGATCAAGCTACTCACAACAAAATCATATCGTTTATCTGGGGGATTGCTGATGATGTGCTCCGCGACTTGTACGTCCGCGGGAAATACCGCGACGTGATTTTACCCATGATTGTATTGCGCCGTCTTGATGCCGTGCTTGAGAATCGCAAACAGGACGCTAACGCGATTGCTACAATTTATTTT
>JBAXLG010000080.1:0-2760 GCA_037134935.1 Chlorobiaceae bacterium
GATGCACGAATAAAATTGAAGAGGCTTTATCCGTCAGTTTAATCTTGACATGACACTAGTATGGATTCTTCCGATCTCAGGATGATATCGTCTATAGCAATGGCCATCGGAACAGGTTTACCGTTCATCATGGTTAGTGCTACTGCCGGATGAGCTTTCTGGTGATCTGCCATGACTGTTTCCCAGTACTTGTGGGCACTCTCGTCCAGCGTGTTCCAAGCGAGCCGTCCCCTACATCTTGGAAATTTTGAGCATCCGAGCCATAATCCTCTTTTCCCACTCCTAAGGTAAAGCGGAGCACCACATTTCGTACAAAGAATGTTTGTCTGAAGAGGCGGAGTTTTAATGGGTTCTATATGACGCTGTTTATTGAGACTAAGCTGCGTATTGCACTTTGGATAACTTGAACATGCAAGAAATGTACCCAGCCTCCCTTTGCGAAGGAGCATGTGCCCTTCCTTACATGAGGGACAAAGGATTCCTGTATCTTTTGGCGTTTCCTTTTTTGTGTTAATTGCTTTTATGTTTTTGCACTTCGGGTAATATGAACAGCCGAGAAATTTTCCGCTGGTAGTCCATTTGACAATCATTTGCCCCAATCCGCATTTTTCACAGGTCACAGTTCCACTGTTTTGTGGTATAAGTGGATCTTTTTCGCGAAGACTTAAAACGGTTTCAAGTGGTTTATAGAAACTGTCAAGCACTTTTGCATATTCATCGTCTCCACTTGCCACTTTGTCAAGTTCATTTTCCATGAAAGCAGTAAAGCCTACATTGAAAAAGTCAGGAAAATTTGCGACGAGGATTAACGAAACATCAATTCCGAGTTCTGTGGGAATAATTTTCTTTTTCTCCAATTCCACATAACGACGGTCCTGCAGGGTCGAAAAAATGGATGCATAAGTTGACGGTCTTCCTATACCATAATTGTCAAGATCCTTTACCAAAGTAGCTTCACTGTAACGTGCTGGAGGACGAGTAAAACTCTGTTTCCGGTCAACTTTTTCAAGAGTAAGTGGCTCGTTTACCGAAAGACGGTCAGGCAGTTGAACAGTCGGTTCTGTCTCCACATCGTCTTTCGTTGATATCTGGGCTTCGTAAGCAAGTTCTTTTTGGTCATCATAAACCCGCATAAACCCAGCAAACAATACTTTGCTGCCTGTTGCTCTAAGCTGGAATTTTCCACTCTTATCCTTTACATCAACTCTTGTTTGCTCGATTTTCGCTGGCGCCATCATTGCAGCCAAAAAACGATTCCAGATCAGTTCATACAATTTAAACTGATCTGTGGAAAGAAATTGTTTGACCTGTTCCGGTTTTTTTAAAATAGATGTTGGCCGTACAGCCTCGTGAGCATCTTGAGAATTTTTGCCAGACTTTGCAGCACCACCAAAACCGATATAGTCTTTGCCGAACTGCCTGTTGATATAATCTTTTGCCTGGTTGATTGCCTCCGAGCCAATACGAATTGAATCGGTTCGCATATATGTTATAAGGCCTGCAGCACCTTCCGAGCCGAGATCAATCCCCTCATAAAGCTGCTGAGCTAACCGCATGGTTTTCTGAGATCCGAAACCAAGCTGGTTTGATGCTGCCTGTTGAAGAAGTGATGTTGTGAATGGTAATGGTGGATTGCGTAGCTGCACACGCGGCACAATTTCTTTGACAGAAAACTTTCCTTCACCGACAAGTGCAACAATGGCCTCAGCCTTATCTTGATTGATTATCTCCGGCTTGTAGCCATCAAGCCTTACCAGTCTTGCTCTAAAAGACTCCTTCCCCAGAGTAAGAAATTCAGCAGTAATCGTCCAATATTCTTGAATTTTAAACCGGTTTATTTCGTCTTCACGCTCACAAATTAGCTTTAAAGCCACAGATTGTACCCTGCCAGCGGAAAGACCTCGTAACACGACATTCCAAAGAAAGGGACTGATTTTGTACCCCACAATTTTGTCAAGCCCCTGTCGGGTTTGTTGGGATTGCACAAGTCGGTAGTCAATCTGTCTTGGTTTTTTGATAGCAGCAATGATGGCATTTTTGGTAATCTCGTTGAAAAGAACCCTGAAAACCGGTTTGTTTGTTACACCTATTTCATTCGAGATATGCCATGCAATTGCCTCACCTTCGCGGTCAGGATCAGTAGCAATAAGAATTTCATCAGCTTCAGCTGCCAGCTTTTTTAGCTGCCGTACAACATTTTCTTTACCGGGAATAATTACATACCGTGGCTTGTAAAGGTTCTCAAAATCAAGACCAATTTCTTTTTTCGGTAGGTCCTTGATATGGCCTACCGATGCAAAAACAGTATACTTGTCTCCAAGATATTTGTTGATTGTTTTTGCTTTAGAGGGCGATTCGACAACAATCAGTGTACTATTACGGGCAGAAAGTGTTGATGCTTTTGAAGCCATTTATCAGTTCCAGGGTAAGAAAGTTAAAACTTAAATTTTGAAAAAGATAGGTGTTGAGCAATAATAAACAAATTTTACCACCATTATTTACACCGGATCAATTTGTGATGATGTTGCAAATCTACTTACAAAGTTTTTGCTAACCGATAAATAGAGTTCCCCCGTAGGTTATAGTATTTGGTTTTTCGTAAAATTTAGTGGGTAGAAACGCAAGTAAACTACGTCATTAGAGAGCGAGGTGAATTTGCAACAAAACAAAGCATCCAAAGGGCACCTCTATTTATTCTTTGATGCTATATCTTTATAAGATATAAAGGGTTAACATCATGAGCTGAAGGTGATATTTCGT
>JBAXLG010000081.1:0-2523 GCA_037134935.1 Chlorobiaceae bacterium
GCTGTCATTGCCCAAGCGGCGAGAGGATTGAAGGCAATGCAGGATAATCCGGCGTTCCTTCATTCACTGACTGGCTGGAAATCGATATGAAGGCTTACTTGATTGCAATATGGAATGAGTTGACTGTACCTCAAGTCATGACCGTGCTAAAAAATCAGTTGGAGCGTAGCGATATCGGCTGTATTACTTTTTTACCCGCATCTATTCGTTATCGTATTCCCTAAAATCCTCAGCTTGAGACGCAAGATATTCAGCGAGATATGAATCAAGATCATCCGTTTCGATAAGTCCATAATATTCTGCCGCCGAGTATGTATTCTTACGAGTATAGGGGTCACCACAACCTGCAGTTTCCAACTGTGCATAGGTAGTAAGCTTCAAGCTACAGGCGGGACATGAAAATTCAGTCGGTGATACCGCCTGCTTCACAATAATTTCATAGCTTTCATCATGCGTCACATGTTCCTTCCCAAAGGGTCGACCTTTTACAGTTGCAGTACATCCACAGGCGGGACATGTGACTCGGTGATGCCTCTTTGTTGACAGTTCTTGACCAAGTTTCTCTGCCTCAAGCTTCGCTGTTTCCTTGTCACTTTGTGGTTTTGTTTCGAACAGACTCTTGTGCTTATTAATGGCACCCAAGACTTCTTTCTTAACATTATCTCGGTTCTCAGCCAGCAGATCTTGTGCAAACTTGGCTTCTTGTTCACCAAACAGGTCTTCCAAGGATTCTTCGAGCGCATTAGCAAGGGATCTACACGCGTGATAGAATCCTGCCAGCCATTTGCTTGAGTTATACTCTTTAAATGCTGCGGCCCCTGAATGCAACTCTGCATTGCGTACATTTAGTAAAGCCACTGCAACTTTCCGATCTTCTTCGGAAAACTCAGGAAATATCCGATTGCACAGTTCAAATACTTGGCTCGCGATGATTGACTTGGGAAACTGAAGCTCCGATTCCTTATGAACTACATGAAGAAGGTATTTTTGTGCTTGGTCCGGCTGAGCTAGCAGAGTGGGGCTCACGGGTGCCAGTGTAGCTCGCGCTAGTAGTTCCAGACCGAGTGAACACCAGAGCCCGAATGAAGAATCATCACGGTGCGTATTAAACGCATTCTGAAAAAAAAGGCGCGCCTTTGTAAAAAGTGGGTCACGTTCCCAACTCATAGTATTACCTCACATATAGTCGTTCTATAACACGAATACCCTCATCGGGCGGTTGCGGTCCTCTGCCATGGAGAGTAGACCAATTGGAAAAAACAACAGCCTTATCGCCTGACCAAGTTATGGATTCAATAACCTCGTCGGTGACCAGTGGACGAAGGACACTGTCAACGTGAACGGCGGCACTATTCACAGGAACCATAAGATCTGCGTCATACCGCCAGCCATTTGAATTGCCGTGGCGGAATTGCAGAGAGCAATAAAAGCTTTTAGAACCGGCATGAACGAGCCAGACAGAGCTCCGGGCACAGAGATGAAATTGGGGAGTGCAGTTTCTCACAAGTTCAGAAAATCGTTTGACTGTGGTCGGCCTGCGAGTATCACCATAACCGCGAAGTAGAACATATCTCACAGGTAATGGCCAAAACACTGTGTCGGTGTGAAGTGGAAAAGGACCGGCACCATAAAGTGCACTTTGACTTCCAAGCGGGGCTTCATCTCTCGGTATTCGTCGTATTTCTTTCACCAGCTCCCCATTAGGCGTCCTCACAGGGGAGCCTAATGCCTTACCAAGCTCTAGCAAGTCCGCCTTTGATGAGATGCCGTTAACTATCATCCATCCTCTTGTATTCAGCTCTTTTAGGTCCATTTCCTCAACGTTTCTATTCTCTGGATAACACCGAAGTCAGCACTGGCCAAAATATTTGCCGCATCAGCGTCTATCCGTAGCCTGAACTGATTGGTCGGGTGCTTCAGGTATCTCTCTTTTCCTTGCGATGAAATTCATTGAAAAATATACAGAAAAAACTCAGGATTTCTTTCTTCTCAGTATCCCCCCATCTAGTTCAATTCGAAGCGCATTTTCCAGTTCACCTTTTTTATTCTTTTGTTCGGTCCACTTCAAACGGCATTTTTCATGATTTAGAATTATGGCCCTATATTAGGCTGAATCCCCTTTTTATAGCCTCTGGAAAATCCGGAAATTCGAGTCTTGTGGTTTACGTTTTAAGCCTGCGATATATGCTGATGCTCGGAAAAGTTTGAAGTGACTACCAGCCAGAAAATGAGTCCATAATTTGATTGATGAGAAAAGGCAACTGAGAATGACATGGTTCGGTTATCCTGAAAAAGGAAAGAAACGATTCTCAGTTTCTGCAGAGCATCAAAAAAAGCCCGAATAAGCCCGCTATTTTCGGGGTTATTTACAAGATAATCTGTTATTTTTATCATAACATAGACAACAATGCGGTGCTAGCAGTTCCCCGATAATATCTCTTACCCCCCAATTACCTGCTAACAGGGAAACTCAGTAGTGTCCGGTAAAAAATAAAGCTGGTCTGAAAACCACTTGAGAAACAG
>JBAXLG010000082.1:0-2389 GCA_037134935.1 Chlorobiaceae bacterium
ATACCTCCTTTTTAGAAAGGTACGGCTTCTCCTACTGTCTACGAAAATAGAGCAAGCCCAATAAGAGCCTGATCAGCAACCCGTTTTTTCAGATACCGTTTTTCTCCTTCAAAATCTTTTAATCTTCGGGCTTCACTGATTGTCATACCACCATATTTGGATTTCCAATTCTACAGGGTAGCATCGTTCATGCCGTACTTGCGGCATCCCTGATTCAGCTTTTTCCAAGACTCCGATAAGTTGCTCTGTTGTGAATCAATTGGTTTTCATGTTTTATACCTACTGGGTTGAGTATTATGCCGAAATGCTCATTCTAAGTGGTACAGTTTTTCGGACTCATGTCAGATGGGATTGGATAACAAAGAATCCTCGAAGCAAACTTCGAGGTATTTACTCATTTAGAATACTAATATTTTTCATTCGAAGCAGAGCTTTGCGGAATTGACCCTCAGAGATTAAAATCAATTTGATTTCAAACTGGAATCAGATAAAAACTATCTTGATGAGATTTTTTCATCGTCAAAGATATTATTATTACATTTAAGTAATATGATAAATAAGTTAAAAAATATTATAGTATGAAGCCTGCCTATTATTTTATAGGTGCAACGCTTTCGATATTGTTTTCCATTTACATTTTTATTTTCGGTAGTGGAATAAATCATGAGTTGATTGCAATTTTTATAGGATTATGGGCACCAACAATTATCTGTCTGGGTATTTTTAATACCCTGATTGGTATTCTTGATGAAATGTGTTGCGCACATAAACGCATTGAGGGAAGACAGAAAGGTCATGATCATTGATTTTTATGCCATAAATGCCTTTGTTATTCCGGAAAACACGATTATGAAACAATGAAACCTGTTTTAGCGGTGACGCTGGTCGGTACTGGGGGATTTCTCGGTTCTGTATCCCGTTACGCTGTTGCGCTTATCTTTAATCCCATAGCATTTGTGTTTCCCTTTACCACATTTGCTGTCAATATTCTTGGTAGTTTCTTAATGGGTTTTTTAAGTGAATTGGCGGTATCAACGACAATTGTTTCGCCTGAAACAAGACTTTTTCTAGTAACTGGCTTCTGTGGAGGGTTTACTACATTTTCTGCCTATATGTTTGAGCATGTATCACTAATGAAAGATGGTCAGATTGTTTATGCTACTTTCTACCTTGCAGGAAGTATCATCGGCGGAATAATTGCGTTGTACACCGGAATGCTTTTTGCAAAAATCTGGTCATAAAGGAGTAAATTATGCAACTACAAACTTCAGAATTGTTGAGAATTTTTGTCGGGGAACAGGTACGGTTTGGGCACTCTCCACTCTATGAAGAAATTGTTCGTGAAGCCCGCCACTACGGATTAGCTGGTGCTACAGCACTGAGAGGCGTGTTGTCCTACGGACATGATATGCTGATCAAAACCTCTAAAATAATGGAGTTCGGCACTAATTTACCTATGGTTATTGAGATTATCGACTCTGCGGAAAAAATTGATGGCTTTCTATCTATAATCAGTCAGATGGTGAAAGATGCATCTGGACGAGTTATGATTACACGGGAGCAAGTGCGTGCAGGAATTATTGAGTAGCACCATTTCTGAACTCAGGGAAATTTTGAAATCATAGGCTGTTCAAAGACAAAGAAGTGTTCTCAAAATGGTAGTTACATAAAGCAAACAAGCGAGCAGCAAAGGCAGCATTTTTGCTTTATTGTTTGTAACACTTAACGTATAGAAAAATAATCTTATAATTCCTTATAATTATATTTTGTTAAACATATATATTAATTAACTTAGGTTATATTTAAAAATCAGCCAATGGTTGGCTGATCGCTATGCGAGAAATTTGTGTTTTGGTTACTCGTAGGCGTTTCTTTTTATCAATGCACATGTATACTGAGACAAACAATGAATATTTACATTGGCAATTTGCCTTATACTGTTTCTGAAGATGATCTTCGTGATGCGTTCTCCCAGTTCGGGCAGGTCGATAGCGCAAACATTATTACCGATAAGTTTTCAGGCCGTTCGAAAGGGTTTGGATTTGTTGATATGCCTAATGAGAGTGAAGCTCGTGAAGCTATTGAATCAATGAATGACAAAGATTTGAAAGGACGCACTATAAAGGTAAATGAAGCAAGGCCTCGCGAAGAAAGGCCAGCAAGAAGAGATCACTACTAGTAAGCTTTTGAGTAATTACTATTTCCTTGGAGGCCGTTTCATAAGTCAAATTATGATGCGGCCTTTTTGTTTAATCTCTAAGGCTCTAATTTTCCGAAGCTTTGCTTTGAAAGGTTCTTCATAAAATTTAGTGGGTAAACACGCAAGCAAACTATTGTCATGTCAAGATTAAACTGACGGATAAAGCCTCTTCAATTTTATTCGTGCATC
>JBAXLG010000083.1:0-2276 GCA_037134935.1 Chlorobiaceae bacterium
CTTTCAGCTTGTTTCAGTGATGGAGCAAAAATCTATTTTTAGAGGTGCCCTTAAGCACAACCCAACCTGAAGGTAGCAACCGAGAGCTTATTGGTGGTTCAATGCCGTTAAAAAACATGGTTCAGGGTACTCTGCGGACTTAGCAGTGGTAACATCGTGACGATGATCCCATTTAGGAAAGTGATATTACCGCAATCCCGCCCTTCAGTTTTATTTAACTGTAGGAACTATGGCTCAGAGCCAAGCATTCATCCAAATGCGGCAGTTGTTGATATTGGTTCTCGGTTTCACGTGGCAGCAGTACCGCTTGATCGAACTGATGAACCAGTCAAAACATTTAAAAGCTTTACTGGCGAGATCCACTCAATGGCCCTGTGTTTCAAATCCTGTCGTATTGATACCATTACCATGGAATCAACCGGGGTTTACTGGATTCCTGCTTTTGAAATTCTGAGTTATTGCTCCGGCAATTAAAAGTGTTTATCCGTAGTTCTTAAAACGCTTGGGAAATAAAGGCCATAGTGTCTTTTTATCAATACTTATAGTTTCCGGAGCAATAAGTAACCTTTCGTGTTGGTTTTTGAGTTGCTTTTAAGGCCAAAAATGGGCTGTAAGCACTTGCTTGTTTTCCGTTGATAGACCTCGATGTCGTCGAACCAATTCTTTCAGCCGAGCATTCACGCCACCCTCTACATGGTTGGTTGTCCGTGACACACCAGAGACTTCTGTGAAGGTAAAAAGATGAGGCAACGACTGCTTGAGATGTGATCGGGCAGCCCTCAATTTTCGATGCGTGTACCACCATCGGACTGTTTCAGTAGATCGGCTTCGCTCCATCAGAAATACCGCGAATGCTGCCTCCCATGAGCTCAGTTGTTGTGCCCAGGTTTCTGCTTCAAGCCGGGACTGAATGTTCCTCAATGAGCGAACCAATGCCCATAACTGCCGACCTGCTTCCGTTTTAGGATTTCTTGAAAGGCACATTCTTACGAAGCGTTCCACATGGACAAGGCAACGTTGAATTCGTGTCTGGGGAAATCGTCGTAAAACGGCTTGGAGTAAACCTTTCTGGCCATCGATCACTACGACGGCCGGAGGGGAGAGCTGCTTAAGGAACACGTCCCATGCCTCGAAACTTTCTCTTTCCGCAAAATGCCATGACAGGACGTTTTGCATGGTTCGAGCAATCAACACGGCATTGCTTCTTCCCGACAGATACACCCCGTCAAAAATCAGTACAATATCGTTTTGTCTACTCTGCGGCGATGGAAGAAGCTCCTTCCAAAACGGCTCAAACAGCTTGCTGAGTTGCTTCCGTGACAAGCTCATTTCATTGGCTATATCAGCAAGACAACCTGTACCGGTGAGCCATCCAATGAAACGATCCCAAAGGTGCCTGATCTGAACAGCACTGCATTTGCGTACCGAACTGAACCTTGCATTCGGCACACATCCATCGGTGTTTGCCTGCGCTGGTTTTGCCATACCGTTGGATGCTGGAACCGCATGCAGGACAACATTTTTTTCTTCCGATTAAACAGCTCTTTCTTTAATCGTATCAAAAATACACCGCAAAGCCCTTTTAAATAATACTTGCCGGTAAGCGGCCCCAACACGAAAGGTTACTTAGCTCAAATATTCTGTTTGTTGAGCCAAAAATTCTTCTGGTGTTAAGCCGCCCAAAGCACTATGCGGTCGGGGGCGTATTTTAATCCTCTTTCCATAGTTCAATGACCACTCGTGCATGATCCAGACTCAGAAACCAGCTCATATTCAGGCATTTATCACGAACTCGTCAGTTAAAGCTTTCAATAAAGGTATTATCCACAGGTGTTCCAGGTTTATTGAAAACCAACTTGACTATCATGCTGAAATGCCCAGGCATCAAGCGCATTGCTAATAAATTCAGGCCCATTATCTACGGTGTTCATTTCCAGTATTCCTTTCGACCATACAATGCGATCCAACACCCGGCAGACCCTTTTGCCATTGATTGAGCTGTCTACTTCAAACCCTTCACGTCTTAAACTATTATGCAGTCGGCGATAACCCCATCGTCTTCGTTCATCAGCCAAGTCCCGTAACCGCTTACGAATAGACTCACTGGTATCCTGTTGCAGTAGTGTCCGGTAAAAAATAAAGCTGGTCTGAAAACCACTTAAGAAACAGCGATATTAAAAGAGCCAAAACTTTTTCTATCTGCCCTATTCATAAGGAGTTCCAGACCATGAAACAAGTTACCACGTTGTTGGGTGAGTTACTAAAGATTTTTCCGA
>JBAXLG010000084.1:0-2267 GCA_037134935.1 Chlorobiaceae bacterium
GCTGTTGTTGCTGTCTCTGCGTTTGCCTTTTTAAGTGCCGCGGAGACGATCCCTTGTGGTAATGTGAAAAAATTGGTTTGACTCAGGATTGTTTCCGCTGCTGTTGTTGCTGTCTCTGCGTTTGCCTTTTTAAGTGCCGTGGAGACGATCCCTTGTGGTAGTGTTAAAAAGTCGGTTTGACTCAGGATTGTTTCAGCCGCTTTTTTTGCCTCCTTCGTTCCCGCGTTGATAAGTGCCGTGGAGACAATTCCTGGTTGCAGTGTGTAATAATCCTGTTGTTCCAATATGAACTGACAAACCCTTTTTCTCAAGTCTTGCGTTGGCAAAGCGAGAAGAATTGCGTTGAACACTCCACCAGTTACATTGGGAGCCCCAATTTGCAACACTTTAAGTAGTTGTTCTATGGCATTTTCACCCATGGCCAATTCCCATTCAGTATGAAGCCATAGCCAAAGCATGATGACGCCGATAGGAGATGTGTTGACTGCGATGGCATCAAAAAGTTTTTTTAAGCCGTATTTGTCAAAACTCAGTGCCTTTGACAATTCTTTTTTATGAAAATTGGCATATACTATTCCTTGTTCTGCTATAACGTCATGGTTAAATTGGATAACATTCAAATCAACATTCTTTTTTAAACTCACTGTCTTTTTGCTTATGAGTGCATTGACCTCATCTGGATATCCTTCCATTTCTATGCGTTCTACCAGGTATTCATTTTCCCCCATAATAGACGCGGTTTTAAGGAAAAAATCTTCTGGAAATAGTGTATAGCTCATTTTCTCTGAAGCATAAATTTTGGCCAGCAGGTATATTGCTTTGCCAAGTCCATGATGATGTTCATCTTTTTCTAAAACCAATATTTTATTGGCAATAATCTTTTGGAATGCAGTCAATACTCCATCGTTAAGGTCAATATCGGTGTGCTTGTCCCTGTCTTTTAAGAGAGTGGCAGCCACAAAGAGAATCATGAAAAGGGGTGCCTTGTCGAGGAGTGATTTCAGTTCGCCCATTTCGTTGAGCATGGTACGGTACTCCTGGGATGCTGTGGCAATATGTTCGAGGACGACCCGATTTTCACTTGGCAGTAGTTGGTATTGTGAACCGTTGTAGCAGTAACTACCATAGACGGAAGACTGAAAACTACGATCGCCAATAAGTACAAGCACGTTGCGCTGGTCTTTCAGCCAAGTGAAGAATGCCGTGCCGGAGTTATCTTTCATGTTGCGATACCAATCTTCCACGAAGACGAGATGGCGCAGATGACTGTTTTCACTGATAGAGCTTGCGTCGTGGTTGATAAAGCTATCCATGTTTTCCACCCACCAGCAGATATAACCCTTCTTGGCACGATCAAGGGCTATCTGGCGCAGCAAGGTAGATTTGCCACTACCGCCTTCGCCATAGAGTACAGCAGCTATTTTTTTTCCAAAAAAGGCTTTGCAAACAGCGTATCGAGCATTGCATCTATAGCTTGCATGCAATTTCGTTGAGCTGCCAAGCCCTTGAATACACCAAGCCACTGCTGGTCACCGTAAACCTTTGCGGTATAGAAGTGGAAAGGATCTGCCTGTCTGCTTTCCAGACTTTTTAAGAAGTCGGGTTGGAGGAGTTGGACACCGCTATTGAAACTGCCCTCAGCATAGATTCGCTGAAGTCGTGGGTAGAATCTCACAGCTCCTTTGAGGTCGTTCCAAAACCAGATTACTACCTGTTTTTTGTAAATACTGCTTAAGTAGACGGCATAGTCCTGCAATATAGTATCCCTTTCCAAAGTAGAGGCATAGATAAATACCTCAAATTCATGTGATTTTATTGCAAAATCCAGGGTTTCCTTTATTTCTTTTTTAGCTGCAGATTGTTTAAAATTCTTTGGATCGTTTTTATACTTACACTGGATAACAACTTTTTTGCGATCGCTTCTATAATTGGTAGCCTTTATGTCAATTCCTCCTTGCCATTGTCCATCGCGTCCATAGCGTTGTGCAGCAAAATCACCAAAAAAGTTCCTCGCTACTTCGCAGCAAAAGTCCTCGAACTGATCATCGTTTTGAATTGGTATGATGCGGTATGGTTCAAGGGATGTTGACATCGCGTAATCCTAATTGGAGTTATGAAGTGAAGTACTCCCCAAATATAGGACAGTTTTTTTGATAAATTTCCCTAACCCCCTATTGTTAGGACACGGAGTCCACAAGTTGTTTATTAAAAGAGTTAGTAATGTTGTTCATCAATACGGTATTTCCGAACAGCTGAAAAGCATGCCG
>JBAXLG010000085.1:0-2239 GCA_037134935.1 Chlorobiaceae bacterium
GCGCCTCCATGTTTTGAGCCGAATACCAATGTGACTTGTGGCTACGAATGACCAGAATAGCAATAGAGCCTCAATGCATAAAGGCAAATGATCTCTTTAAGTCACGAGAAGTTACAAAAAAGTCACTCGAAAAAGACAGTGGCACCAGAAGGTCTGTCTTGGTGTTTATGTCAATTCCGATAGCCTGCTAGGCAATTTTATCCTTTCTGAATTGGAGTGATTTCAATCGCTAGCCTTGAAAATCGGGCTTGTGCAGAGGTACCCTAACGGGTAAAGTTAAAATCAAAATTAGTTTCCATTAAATTCCGCGAAGAGACATAAGCTTTTTGAAACTCTCAAAAGCTTTTGAGGGAAAACCGCCTTATTTCCTGTATTTTAAGTTTTAACTTAAGGAGAAAAAACTTTTGAAAATTACAAATACCATGAGCCTGAAAGAAAATATAGACTTGGATCTTAAGGAGTCTTTGAAAAGTGGTGAAAAAACCCGACTGAACGCCATACGTTCTATCCGGGCTGCAATGCTGGAAAAAGAGGTTGCTATCCGAGTAGCAGGTAAAGCTGTCCTGACTGAAGGTCAGGAAATAGAAGTATTGTCAAGCTTGGCAAAAAAATGCAGAGACGCTATTGAACAGTTTACAGCAGGAAATCGTCCCGATCTGGCCGAAAAAGAGTTATTGGAACTCAAGGTTATTGAGAAGTACCTGCCTGAACCCGTTTCCGATTTTGCAATAAAGGCAGTTATTGAAGATATTGTCGCAAAAATGGGAGCATCATCCATTAAAGATATTGGCCGGGTCATGAGTGAATCTATGAAAGCACTCAAAGGAAAAGCAGATGGCAATAAGGTTCAGTTATTTGTAAAATCCCTACTCTCGGCATAACCTATTCTTTTTATTATAATGCTCGATATTAAAGTTATTTGTCAAGATCCCGATGAAGTAATTGCAATGTTGCACAATCGCCAACTTGCTTTGGAAGAACCTAAACTTCACCATCTTCTTGAACTGGATAAAGAACGTAAGCTGCTTGTTCAAAATTCGGACAAACAAAAAGCATTGCGTAACAAGGTTTCAAAAGAGGTTGCTAAGATAAAAAAAAGTGGACAGCGCTTAACTGAAGAACTGAGACTCCTTATGACGTCAGTTTCAGAGGAAATTGCCTACATGGATATGAGACTTGGTCAACTTGAAAAAGATATTGAGAATATTTTACTTGCTCTGCCCAACAAACTGCATTCATCAGTTCCTGTCGGGCGTTCAGCAATTGATAATCAGATATGCATGGAACCGGTTGTTTTCACTCATAATCTTGACTTTCCCGTAAAAAATCACTTGGAACTGGGAAAATCACTTTGTATTCTTGATTTTGAACGTGGCGCAAAGATAAGCGGAGCGGGATTTCCTATCTATATTGGAAAGGGGGCCCGCCTTGAACGTGCACTGATTAATTTCATGCTTGATTTTCATACAGAACATCATGGTTATACTGAAGTATTTCCACCTTTTCTTGTTAATAAGGAGTCGCTCAAGGGAACCGGACAATGGCCGAAATTCGCTGATCAGGTCTACCATATCCAAGAAGACAACCTTTACGCCATACCAACTGCAGAAGTACCAATAACCAACCTGCATCGAGGTGAAATGCTGGATACACAGGCACTACCAATCTCCTATGTAGCTTACTCAGCCTGTTTTCGTCGCGAAGCAGGTAGCTATGGAAAGGATACACGGGGATTTCTTAGAGTACATCAGTTCAATAAAGTTGAAATGGTAAAGTTTACCCTGCCTGAGCAGTCATATGCCGCACTTGAAGAAATTCGTCAGAACGCTGAAGCCATTCTCAAAGCCCTGAGAATTTCCTATAGAGTTATCCTTCTGTGTAGCGCAGATATCAGTGCCAATGCTACAAAGTGCTACGATATTGAAGTCTGGTCTCCAGCAGAACAGAAATACCTTGAGGTTTCAAGTTGCTCAAACTTTGAAGATTACCAAGCAAGACGCGCCAACATCCGTTTTAAGCCTTGTAGCAAGTCTAAACCGGAGTTTGTCCATACTCTCAACGGTTCAGGCCTTGCGACATCCCGTCTTATGGTTTCCTTGCTTGAACATTACCAGACTCCCGAAGGTAATGTTAGGGTTCCAGATGTTTTACGACATTATACCCAATTTGATGAAATTACTCGAAGGCACCTCTAAAAATAGATTTTTGCTCCATCACTGAAACAAGCTGAAAGGCATAG
>JBAXLG010000086.1:0-2154 GCA_037134935.1 Chlorobiaceae bacterium
AATATGTATGCGATCAGAACCATGTGTCGTGTTCTGGATGTTTCTGTCAGCGGCTGGCTTTATCTGACCGTTATTATGGATCTGTACAATCGTGAAATTATTGGTCACTCATTCAGCAAGCGAATGACGGCTGAAACAACAGTGAACCCTGCTCTGGATATGGCACTTATGCATCGGAAACCTGCTCCAGATGTGGTTATTCATTCGGATCGAGGCATTCAATATGCGAGTGTGTCCTTTCGAAAGAAGCTTGAAAAATATGGCCTGATTCAGAGTATGAGCGGCAAAGGTAATTGTTATGACAACAGTGTCACAGAATCCTTTTTCAAAACACTGAAAACTGAATTGGTTTATGATGAGTACTATCGCACGCAAGAAGATGCCCGACACTGTCTGTTTGAATACATTGAAGTCTTTTACAACCGGAAACAAAAGCACTCAACTTTAGGGTATCAATCACCTGTTGAGTTTTTAACGGTATAAACAACAATTACAAGCTGCAGCTTTTTAGGGTGTCCATTTTATTATTGCAAGTTCATTTGTCAGCTGTTCGGAAATACGGTATTGATGAACAACATTACTAACTCTTTTAACAAACAACTTGTGGACTCCGTGTCCTAACAATAGGGGGTTAGGGCATTTTTCGATCAAACGCTTCTTGAGCATATCAAGTAGACCACCTTTGTTAAATAATGCTTGCGGTCCACCACTTTCACGGATAAGCTGCTCAATCAGTTCTCCCTGAATGTCCGGAATCTTTTCTTTCTTTTTGGCCATAGTTTTTCTCCTTTTTGAATGATAGAAAACTATGACCGTTTACACACTTTAGCTTACAGACTCAAAAACTTTCTTCCGCGAACAGACTATCATTAATAATTCTGCGTTCTATTTTTCAGTATGAGATTCAAGATACTCTCTGAGTATAATGCATGCTGCAGTGCTGTCGAGTCGTCCTTTCTGTCGTCGCTCCTTTCTGGACTTACCTGATGCAATAAGGATATGTCCAGCATCCCTTGATGAATAGTGTTCATCAAAAGTTTCAACGACAAATGCGGGAAAGGCTTTTTGCAGTTCTTCAATAAAGCGGTCAATAACTTCAATCATAGTGCCTCTTTGGCCGGTTTCACTTAAAGGGTATCCTACAATGATTTTTTCAATATTATCGCACAGGCATATTGCTTCAAGCTTCTTGAACAATTCCAACCTTCCAAAAGTACCGACTGGCTGAGCGAAAAGACCGAAAGGGTCGCTACAAGCGACCCCAATGCGTTTTGTTCCATAATCAATGGCCAGTACCTTTTTTTTTAGAGTAAAGCTCATAAATAAGCCTTATTGCAATTCATTGCGATAATCTTTTTTGTTATCACTGGTGTTACATGTATTAGTAATCGAGATTCTAATCTTATTACTCCTGCAATTAAAGGTATTAATTTTTTGCATACCGGACATTAAGATGATCGAAAAGTTTCTCAACTTTTCCAGGCATTTTTTGTAGCCTTCTCACATGCGAAACAGTCTTTTTGCGAAGAGCATCTTTTGTCCGAGAAACACCACCCTTGTTTCCATGTACTGCACTTTGCAGATCACTGTTCAGGTACTCGTCAGGGTTCAGTTCCGGTGAATATGAGGGTAAATAAAAGACTTCAATGGTATCGGTGTTCATTGCGAGCCATTCTTTGACTGGTTTGCAATGATGCTCTCGCAGATTATCAAGGATCAGGATAACCTTATGGCCAACATCCTTGACTAACCCGCTTCAGAAATTCTATCAGCCGCTGACCATCCATCGCATCCTCCTATAGCATAAATCGGAGCTTACATATTCGTGTAGTGGTGGCATTGGTACTGCTTTTCGAATTTCTCGAATTCGTATCTCGGAAAAATCTTTAGCAACTCACCCAACAACGTGGTAACTTGCTTCATGGTCTGGAACTCCTTGTAAAAATTGGTGATAGAAAAAGTTTGCACACTTTTAATATCACTGTTTCTCAAGTGTTTTCAGACCAGCTTTATTTTTTTACCGGACACTACTGGAATCATCTCGTGCTTTCCAGCCTTTTCACTTTGGAGCTGCTTTTACTCGAAAGTCCAAGTTCACACATCAACCGTGCCGTTCTGGAACAACGGTAGAGCTTTCCCATCTGTTGTAGCTCT
>JBAXLG010000087.1:0-2143 GCA_037134935.1 Chlorobiaceae bacterium
GTTTTGCTGCCGCTTCCAGTGCGTTTCAAGGGCCTGTTCGATAAAGCGTTTTTTGAGGATTTCCAGCAAACCGCCCTTGTCAAACAAGGCTTGTGGTCCGCCACTTTCGCGGATGAGCTGGTCGATAAGTGCTTTTTGACTGTCGGGAGTCTGTTCTTTCTTTTTGGCCATAGTTGTGCTCCTTTTTACATAATAGGAAACTATAGCCATTTAAACACTTTATCTCATAGACTCTACGGTATTGATGAACAACATTACTAACTCTTTTAACAAACAACTTGTGAACTCCGTGTCCTAACAATAGGGGGTTACGGCTGTTTCTCAAGTGTTTTTCAGACCAGCTTTATTTATTTATTACCGGACACTACTGTATACTTATCTACTATTCTTACTCCTTCTCCACAGGCTTTCCGGTAAACTGTATCAGGTGTCCTGTAACTTAATGACTGATGTGGTTTTTCAAAATTGTAGCAAGTCCACTCAAGGCTTGATCAAACGAAGGAACTCATTTCTTGTTGACTGAGAGGTAATGAAAAGTCCTGACATAGCAGACGTGGTTGTGGTCGAATTGAGCTTCTCCACTCCTCGCATCACCATACACATGTGCTTAGCTTCAATTACTACAGCAACTCCTTTCGGGTTCAATACCTGTTTTATAGCATCGCGTATCTGCTGGGTAAGCCGTTCCTGCACCTGAAGGCGCCGGGCAAAAATCTCAACTACCCTTGCCAATTTTGAAAGTCCTACAATTTTTCCGTCAGGAATATAAGCAACATGCGCTTTGCCGAAAAAGGGAAGCAGGTGATGCTCACACATCGAAAAGAGGTCTATATCTTTCACTAAAAGCATCTCATCATAAGACTCGTTAAAGACTGCTGTTTTAAGAATCTTGTCAGGGCACTGATTGTAGCCTTTTGTTAGAAAACGGAGTGAACGAGCAACTCGTTCAGGGGTTTTCAGTAGACCTTCGCGCATAGGGTCTTCACCGATTCCTTTAAGGAGAGTTGATACCGCATTAGACAGATTTTCCATTATCTGTGGGTCGTTTTCCCGTATTTGCATAACTCTATCATTATCATTATTACAGCCGGAAGAAAGCGAGTTACTCACCGAGATAGCGGACAGCATTTTTTCCTGTTTCATATATTTTGACTTCGTGGAGAGATATCTCCTGTTTATTTCTATTTATACTATTCAGACGACGTTCAAGGATATTCCATACCACTATGGCAAGGACTTCAGTTGTAGGAACGTACTCTCGTAGTTCAAGTACATCATGGTTAAGGTGTTTGTGGTCAAACCTTGATATAATTTCCTCTTCAAGAATCGTATTAAGTTTTTTCAAGTCAAAAAGGAATCCTGTATCACTGTCAATAATACCACAAAGAGATATTTCTAGTAAATAATTGTGTCCATGCCCGTTTTTATTACTGCATTGCCCATAAATTTCGTAATTTTCTTTTTCAGTTAGATTTGGATTAAATAACCTATGAGCAGCATTGAATTCTATTTTTCTTGAAACGTAGACTTTCTTTGGTTTTCCTAAAAGTTTATTCATAGAATTGGGGTAAAAATTTTTCTATGTGTACGGAAGTTTTAAGATTATTATAAAAAGTAATTGTACACTGTTTTGTAAACGAATATATTTCATTCGAGTTAAATTGTAATGGTTCAATTCGAATAACTATAGGACAACTGTAAAAATAGATTTTTTTCCATCACAGAAGCCGATCAAACCTGCATAGGTTATGATTCCGCCCCCTTAGAAACCTCTGCACCAGCCCTATGTTCAAGGCTAGCGATTGAAATAACTCCAATTTAGAAAGAAAAAGTTGCATAGAGCACTTGCATTGGGTCAAATTTGACTATTTTTTGTAAATATCTGTGGTTTTAAGCTGTTCTTCTTCAATCCACGATAGCTAACTTGCCTGTAGCCAAATTCACACTTGACAACTCGAAATGGGTGTGCATCGACAGCTCACAGTTCTGACAGCATTCGGTTAAACGCTTTCTAACCTTCTGTTAATGCATCACCAACCGACCTCTTGGATGGGGTCAAGATTGAACAATCACCTTCCTTTTCGAAATGGACGTGCCCCGGTTTAACAGAGCACTTGTTTTTGGAAACATTTAGCCCGAAATT
>JBAXLG010000088.1:0-1996 GCA_037134935.1 Chlorobiaceae bacterium
CTTGGCGAATCTGTGGGCTGTACGCAAACAACTGCTATCTAGGCTGGGATAAGTGTGCTCATGAAGGAGAAAAAACAGCTTAAAACCACAGATATCTACAACAAGTAGTCAAATTTGACCCAATGCAAATGCTCTATGCAACTTTTTCTTTCTGAATTGGAGTGATTTCAATCGCTCACCTTGAAAATCGGGCTGGTGCAGAGGTACCCTTATGCTTGCCGTCCTATTTTCGGGGAGTACTTCAGTACTATTTTTCCCCGTTACTCTATGCTGTTTCCTTATCGAGACAGCCTGAGTAACGGAGAGATCGCTGTTACAATTGTGGTGGCACCGGATGATCTTTAAGGGCAGAAAGTGAGCGTTGCAGGCACTCTTCCGGCAAAGGATAATCGCTGAGCTTACCTGAAAGAAATGAATCATACCCTTGAAGATCCATCAGTCCATGACCCGACCAGTTCATCAGAATTACTTTCTTCTTGCCCTCCTCTTTTGCCTTTTTCGCTTCACGGATCGTTTGTGCTATGGCATGCGATGTTTCCGGTGCGGGGATGAATCCTTCGGTATGGGCAAACAGAAGCGCAGCTTCGTAACATTCTGTTTGGGGAATTGCTGTAGCGTCAATCAGCCCAAGCTGTTTGACATGGCTGACTAACGGCGCCATACCGTGATAGCGTAGCCCCCCAGCATGAATGGCATCAGGAATAAATCCGTGACCAAGGCTGTGCATAGGAAGCAGCGGTGTCATTTTTGCAACATCTCCTGCATCGTATATATATGGCCCTCTGGTGAGCGTTGGGCATGCTTCTGGTTCAGTTGCAATTACCTCTATCTCCTTGCCGTGAATCTTGTCACAGAGAAAGGGAAAACTAAGGCCGGCAAAGTTTGATCCACCCCCAGCACAACCGATGACGATATCGGGATACAAGTTTACTTTTTCAAGCTGTTTACGAGCTTCGAGGCCAATAATGGTCTGGTGAAGCATTACATGGTTCAAAACGCTACCGAGAGCATACCTCGTATCATCACGTTCAACAGCCTGTTCGATGGCTTCGCTGATAGCTATGGCAAGGCTTCCCGGAGTATCGGGCATTTCAGACAATATTTTGCGGCCTATTGTGGTCTGGTTGCTTGGGCTTGCTATACAATCGGCGCCCCATGTTCTCATCATGATTTTGCGGAATGGCTTCTGGTCGAAGCTGATTCGCACCATAAAGACTTTACAGTCAATTCCGATGAGTTTACAGCTCATAGCAAGTGCACTTCCCCACTGTCCGGCTCCGGTTTCAGTAGTAAGATGTTTTATTCCGAACTGCTTGTTGTACCATGCTTGGGCAACAGCGGAATTGGGTTTGTGGCTACCTGCCGGAGAAACCCCTTCATTTTTGTAGTAAATTTTTGCTGGTGTCTGTAGCGCATTTTCGAGCCTTCTTGCGCGATAAAGCGGCGAGGGACGCCAGAGTTTCAGGATTGACAGCACCTCGTCTGGAATAGCAATCCATCGCTCAGAGCTCATTTCCTGCTCAATAAGGTTCATAGGAAACACTTTTTCTAGGGCATCCGGCCTAATTGGGGTACCATCTAGGCTTACAGGAGGCGGTAGCGGTGACGGTAAATCTGCTTGAATATTATACCAATACCGGGGCATTTCGTCTTCGGGCAGCAGGATTTTCGTAAGTTCCGTATTCATAATTGCTGTGAATTAATAGTGTAGAATGGTTTTATGGGCAAGTACAACTAAAAAAGAAAGACAAATAAAAATTGAATTACTGTTTCCGCAATGAAATTTATAAAATGATAACATGAACTCTATCAGAGTTTTTTTAAAACACTGATAGAGTGGACTTGCTCTATTTCCGTAGACAGCGGAAGAAGCCGTACCTTTCTAAAAAGGAGGTATGCAGATGCCCGAAGCAACCTTACGTCGGCAGTACAGCAAAGAGTTGTAAAGAAGAAACGGTCAAATTGGTGCTGAAGGGAGAAAAAACCTGCAGAGAGA
>JBAXLG010000089.1:0-1971 GCA_037134935.1 Chlorobiaceae bacterium
CTTAGCACACAGCCAACGCTGCTTACCAGTACTTGTTTTGCCATACCGTTGCATGCTGGAACCGCATGCAGGACAACGTTTTTTTCTTCCAATTAAACAGCTCTTTCTTTAATCGTATCAAAAATACACCGCAAAGCCCTTTTAAATAATACTTGCCGGTAAGCGGCCCCAACACGAAAGGTTACTTAGCTCACAATGGAGTGAAAGCTCTCAATATAGCAGTTCTCCTGCGGTGTTGCTACATGGGTGCACTCATGATCGACATCCATTTCTTTAAGGTATTCTCTGACTTTGCCGGATTCAAACTGACTGCCGTTATCAGTTCGCAGACTGACTTGTTCCGGTAGTTGGTAATGAGCAAGAACTTCCTCTATCAATGCAACAACCTGAGCTTTTCTGATATTCCAAAGTAACCGGTAACCAAGCACACCTCTTGAAAAAACATCAAGGATGGTTAACAGTAAAGCGTTCCGACCGACACCGTGAATGTAAATATACTTGATGTCCATTACCTCTCGGTTACCAGTCTCAAAATGGTATGACGTAATAAATGACCCGACTCTGGCTGATGGTCTTATGGATCGACTAGCTGCAAATGCGCATCGGATTGAACTGGATGGGGAGACACTGAAAAGAAAGAACGCCTGCGTTTTTCTGTATATTTTTTTATAAAATCCATACTGAATTGCGTGGTGGTAAACTTTCCCCAGAATATTCAGCGTGGGCACTGAAGCATATCTTTCGAGAGTTCTGGAAATCCGCGACAAAACTCAGGGCTGAGGTGTTTTTCGCATACTGGTGTGAGCTTGTAGCAAGGTCAGGACTGCAGCCTCTGAGCATAAGGAGAATATCTTCAATTACTTCAAACATAAAGTCAGCAACGCTATGTCGGAAGGCTTGAACAGCAAAACTCAGTTACTAAATACTACTGCTCAAGGGTTTCGTGAGCTTCGAAAGCTACCGAATAAGAATCCTCGAAGCAAGCTTTGAAGTATTTAGTCATTTAGAACTAATATTTTTTCATTCGAAGCAGAGCTTCGGGGAATTTACCCTCAGAGATTAAATTTCCCGAAGAGCCTTATATCATAAGACCAACTTATAACTTTCCATATTTACTTTCAATGCTTCAAGAGAAAGATTCACGTCAATACCAAAAAAAATCAAGGAGAAATTCAGGCAGAGCATACTGAAAATAAATATTGCCGATAACAACACCGGCAGGTCAATATGGACAAGAGCACTGAGAAAAAGCAAAATAATCAGTAGCGATCCACAAAGGCATGTAATACTTGCGAGAAGAATAGCTGAACGGAGATATCGTGCCCTTTTCCAGAGAATAGTAACTTCTTGGCGAATAATATCATTACGGGATGGTGACGAAGATTCTATATTTCCCAGCAGATTCCTTGAACGATCAATAATACGACCAAGCCTGTTGGTCATGGTAAGCAGAAGAAGACCAAGACCTGAAATGAGAATCATTGGACCAATAGCGGTCTGAAGAATAGGAACAAACTCGACGAACGTTGTAACTAACATAAAATCATTATTGGAATAATAAAAAAGCTATCACTAACCATTATGGTTAACTATTGTTAAATCCATATATAACATTAAAAAATTTTAATTTAGTTTAATAAATTAATGCGTCAAATGCAACTATCTCTTAGTTGTAACCACTACAAAAAGTGAAATCACGTAAGAGCACCTCTAAAAATAGATTTGTTCTCCATCACAGCAACCGACCAAAACAGCAAAGACTATGATTTTGGCCTTTCTGATTTGGTACTCATTATTCTTTGGCCTGTTATCAGCATAATATACTCCATTTTGCTTACAAGAGGGCGTACTTATCCCATGATGGCAGGGACTTTTTTGTTGAGCTGCACACACGCAGAATCAGGTTTTAGGTGGGTTTGCTCTATTTTCGTAGACAGTAGGAGAAGCCGTACCTTTCTAAAAAGGAGGTAT
>JBAXLG010000090.1:0-1944 GCA_037134935.1 Chlorobiaceae bacterium
TATCTCTCTGCAGGTTTTTTCTCCCTTCAGCACCAATTTGACCGCTTCTTCTTTACACTCTTTGCTGTACTGCCGACGCAAGGTTGCTTCGGGCATTTGCATACCTCCTTTTTAGAAAGGTACGGCTTCTTCCGCTGTCTACGAAAATAGAGCAAACCCACTTTAAGAGTTTTGTCGAACTAGTGCATCAATCGAAGGATTGATGCAATTACATAAATTAGGTCTCAAGTGGCAACATGGGAAAAAGCACGAAACAAAAAAAACGACTATCGGTTGGCGATTCACAACAGAAAAAGCAAAAATCAAATTATTGTATTTTTTATCCGTCAATTTATGCATGACATGACGGTAGTAAGTCCATTTATGGCGGTTGCTTTCATTCTGGATAATAAGTGTTTAACCATTTTTCAGCGTTTAGGTCGCCTAGTCGTGATGCTTGACGGAAATCTTCCAGCTTCCCGATAAAGTCATCGGTTTTGCTTTTAGATATGCCCCTATGAAAGAATGCTGCTGCCATTTTTTTGTCGATTTCAATGGCCTGTGAAAAATCAGTAATAGCAGTGGCAAAATCTCCTGTCATATTTTTTACAATGCCCCTGTTATAATAACCAACAGCCATTAAATCCTTTTTACCGTATAATATAACCATTGAATAGTCATTGATAGCCTGTGGATATTTTTTTAGTTTTTGCTGTACTACAGCGCGCATTTGGTAAGCCATAGCAAACGTCGGATTACTTTCTATCGCTCTGGAATACAATTTTATCGCACCAGTAAGATTACCTTTCTGTTGTAATGCAAAACCTTCATTGAACCAGCTGTTAGCCGATTCAGCAAACACCTTCCATCCAGAACAAAATATAAGTGTGGTACCAATAGTTATAACACACAAAATCCTTTTCATGAATTACAGATAAAATAGTAAATCAGAAATTGGTCAACTATAATAGCTTTATTACTCAATATCTGATACTTTTCAGAAAGTATTTGCTGTTTTCTAAACAAAATCGTTACGTTTTTTTGAAGTGGCCCCCCAAATCCAGAAACAAAAAGGTGGACTTGCTACATTTTAAGAGACAGAGTGGAAAAGCTGTATCTTAAACTAAAAGGAGATATGAGCCATGACAGCGCAAGTGAACGAGAGTCGGATACAGTATAGCAAAGAGTTCAAGGTTGATGCCGTTGAACTACTGTTGCGCAGTAATACCACAATAAAGGAAACGGTAGCCAGTTTAGGAATCAGTGCTGATTTATTTGGCCGCTGGAAAAAAGAATATGTCGCAAGCAAAGCAACATCTTTCCCTGGGAAAGGGCATCTGAAAACTCCAGAAGAAGAATATCGTCGTAAGCTGGAACGCGAACTTCGGAGAGTGACTGAGGAGCGAGATATCTTAAAACACATACAAAGGATGTCATCCCTCTCTGTTATATAGAAACTCGGAGATCACTGCGAATCATATTTAAGCACAACCCAACCTGAAGGGAGCAACCGAGAGCTTATTGGTGGTTCAATCCCGTTAAAAAACATGGTTCAGGGTACTCTGCGGACTTAGCAGTGGTGACATCGTGACGATGATCCCGTTTAGGAAAGTGATATTACCGCAATCCCGCTCTTCAGTGTTATTTAACTGGAGGAACTATGGCTCAGAAACGATCATCATTCAATGCCAAGCATTCATCCAAATGCGGCAGTTGTTGATATTGGTTCTCGGTTTCACGTCGCAGCAGTACCGCTTGATCGAACTGATGAACCAGTCAAAACATTTAAAAGCTTTACTGGCGAGATCCACGCAATGGCTCTGTGGTCAGTTCTGCCTTTTACGGGCAAGTTTTCATCCAACCACAGAGATAGCTGAATTGAGAGCATATTTACGCCAGCGTGAACGGCTTCAGTAGTGTCCGGTTAAAATAAAGCGAGTTGCGGCACCGGCTCCCTCACCTTTT
>JBAXLG010000091.1:0-1556 GCA_037134935.1 Chlorobiaceae bacterium
ATGAAACGGAAAACCCCTGAAGCAGCATGAATCACATTCGTTTATTAAAAAAACGGTCCTATTATAGGGGAGTATTTCATTATCGGTAATACCACTGTGTGTAAAATTTATTCATTGATATCGCCACAAACAGGCCTGAACACGATTTCTTCCATTGATGTTCTTTGCGGGAGAAAATACGCATTGACCACTGAAGCGGAAATGTCTTCAGGTATCATCATTACGGATTTCATACTTTTTGGTATATCTCCCCACATTGGTGTATAGACAGCACCAGGCATGACATTCGTAATCCTTACATTGCATTCTTTTGCGTACAGTCGTAACGTTTCAACCAGCCCTCTCTGTCCAAACTTCGACATTGAATAAATTGCAGAATTTTTGAATGTTGTTTTGGCCGCTATAGAGGTAACAAAGAAAATATGGCCTGATTTTCTTTTTGCCATTGCTGAAAAAACTTTCTGTGTAATAAAAAAAGTCCCTCTTAGATTTGTTGATATCGTATAATCAAAATCCTTTTCAGTCAACTCATCCAGCGGTTTGAACCTTCCAACGCCGGCATTATTAACTAGGCAATCAATGTTACCATGGCGATTGAATGTAGCATCAACAAGCCGGTCTGTCTGAGATTTATCTGCGATGTCTATTGGGAAAATATCAACAGTGACGCCATTTGCACAGCACTCGGCAGCAACTGCTTCAAGATCTGAAGCTGTTCTTGATATGAGAATCAAGATTGGATCAAAACTGTTCTGTTTTCCTGCAGCTTTTGCAAAGTCCAAGGCAATCGCTCTACCGATTCCTTTGCCAGCACCGGTTATGACAATGATGTTTTTCATGTTTATCTACAGTTATATTTATGCTGATATCCTGCATTATTCATCAAGCGCAAAAAAAAGAAAAAAACGCACAGCATTATAGTATTTGAAGTTAAAGGCATTTAATAAATAGCAGTACTCATGCAAGCCTTTGAATAGAATATAGGCACATCAGAGAGTCCTCAACAAACGTTATTTGCATACGATTCAGCTGCAGTCAGTAGTGTCCGGTTAAAATAAAGCGAGTTGCGGTACCGGATCCCTCACCTTTTTGAGTGAGTGTTCTTTGAGAGATAACATATCAATCAGCAAACGCTGCACCATGACTTGTGCCGATGAACCCAATGAAGTATGGACATCAACCGCAACAGAATGGTTATACCTGACTATAATGCTGGAGTTGTTCAGCTGTGAAATCATCGGCTATGCATGCAATTTTGCTCTGACGACAGAAACAACAGTCCTTCCTGCCTTGGCTATGGCAGTCATGAATCGGAAACCAGCAGCGGGGCTGATCATGCATTCCGATCGAGGAGCGCAATATACCTGTAAAGACTTCAGGGAAAAGCTTGAAAAGTACAAAATGATTCAGAGTATGGGCAGTACCGGTAATTGCTAGGACAATGCGGTGGACGTGCCCCCGTTTAACAGAGCACTTGTTTTTGGAAACATTCAGTTTACTCAGCCCGAAATTCTTCCGGTGTCAGCTGACCTAATCCGGTGTGCGGTCGGATCGAG
>JBAXLG010000092.1:0-1503 GCA_037134935.1 Chlorobiaceae bacterium
TTAACCCTTTATATCTTATAAAGATATATCATCAAAGAATAAATAGAGGTGCCCTCGAGAAAATTGTTGGTCTCGGCACGATAGATATCATGGATAAGCGACTTCGCGCTGGACTGTATGCTCTTTGGTATGTTATCCAGAACATTGGCCGTTTTGTGAACCCAGTAGCTCTGTTTTTTAGCTTCAGGATAGACTTCACGGATGGCTTTCCAGAATCCGAGTACTCCGTTACCAATACACAGTTTTGATGGCATGTTATGTTCCTTGAAGCTACGCAGGTACCTCAAGCCCTGACTCTGAGTTTTCCCTGTTGCCACCACCATACCGCCACCAGTTCTTATTTCCCTTCCGAAGTAGCGCCGATAAGTACCAACACACAGAGACGTGTCCTTCATCAAGACGCAGATTAAAGCGTATCCCGTCAGCCCCAAGATAGCAATTGCGAGAGAGACTCAGGTCTCGTTTATTCCAGCATCTGTACTTTTCAAGCCAGAGTTGTTTCATCAGAGTGACTGAGGCTGAAAAAAATCCTGGCAGCAGTTCACCAAACAGCTTTTCAAAAGCCGGAATGAAATCGTTATTGGAAAGACCTCCAAAGTAAAACAGCGGGACAGCTTCTTCTATATGTATGGATTTTCTCATGTATCTCGGGATCAAGGCACTGAAAAATGGTTTGAGTGAGTCGATTGTTGCTCTACTTCGTGGCCCTTTGACCGTTACTGGAGCTGTGCTGCTGGTGATTTTCCGTGCAGGCAGATAGCCATTACAAACCATAACAACTTTTCCTTCGGTATTGATCATGCTCGCATAACGCTCCATGAAAACCTTGATCTCTGCTTCCATGGCCATGGTAATCATATGTTGAGCTCAGGCTCTAGCAATTTCTTCAAGATTCGGTTGTTTGGCAAAAAGTCCCTGCAGGATAGATGCATCAATTTTCATTTCTTGTGCTCTTTTTTTTCAAAGTAGCACTTGCTATGCACTTAGAACTTGTTAAAGCATAACTGCAACAGAGTAATGTAAAGTTTTTATATTGTTGTCATGAAAATTCTTGATGACGACATTATTGCTTCGGCAACTATAGATATTGATAAATGAATTACCCCGCGGCAAGCCGCGAGGTATCACAGTAGGAGTTTGAGCTGATCCTTATGGATCCGTTTGTACTCTTGTTGAATACCTTGATTCTTTACATATTGTTGAATAGCTGTTTCTGTGCCATTTTTTCCTACAGTAGACATGAAGTAGCCGTCTGACCAAAATTCTCCACCGCATAGTTGCTTTTTAACCCCTGGTATTCGGCCAAAGATTTCTTGAGCCGTGATACTTTTCACCACTCGAACAATTTTTGTCGGAAGCATCATTGGTACGGACTGGATCAGAAAATGAACATGGTCGTTATCCGAGCCTATCTCAAGAAAGTGCAATTGGAATCTTTTTGAAATTTGGAGTTAAGTAACCTTTTGTGTTGGTTTTTTTATTGCTTTTAAAGCCAGAAAATGG